>JAUNMR010000021.1:0-43442 GCA_030537455.1 Planctomycetia bacterium
CGTCCCCTTCGCCATAGCCCGCCTGCCCCTACTCGCCTGTTGTGTTCGCTTGCCCCCTGACGCCGACAACGCCAAGGGAACTAATCGCGTTTCACCCGTCTTGCGTCCCCTTCGCCATAGCCTGACGGCTCTTGAATATCGTTGAGCCAGGCTTTTTATACCGAGTAATAAAGCGATCCCGTCCGCGCGATTACTCCATCCGTCTCGAATTTATTGTTCTTCTGCACGCACGTCGATTCGTATGACGCCACGACAATGTTCGAGCGGTTACACGCCGATCCACGCATGTCACCAGAGCCGTTTTGATATGGAATCCCCCCTAAACGCATACGAATAGACCCGTAGCGCTCGTGGCAGATTCTGACACATAGCCTCCGCCCTAAACTGTGGGGAAATGAACACGCCTCGGCGTTATGATGCAGTTAATAATTCCGAAATTTTCAGAGCCGCGTCGCCTTGCCTACGACACGCATAGAACTAAAAGAACGCTTCCAACCTTGCAAACGTTCCTATATTCACTTTCAATAGCATACACTGCAGCCCTTTAAGCCCACATCACCGTGATCGGAACGCAACTCCCGATTATTTTCGTGTATGCGATTTCAATAATTAAACCAATACGACAAGAGCCTCAAAGTCTGAGACAAAAAGAAATCACGACAGGCATACAGAATAGTATATGCCTACTATAGTTTGCTTGGCGCCATAATATCTTCTCCTTCCTGCTAGCTACGTTTTCCATTAAACGTTAATTATGGCAGAATATTTCGACGGATTATAACCAGCTATCGAAACATGTCAATACAAAGATCTCTTTTTTTAAAAATAAATATCAAAAGTTTCTCCCATGTCCCGCGTCGCATAGATATATGTCATTATTACAACAAGCTATCTTGGTTTCACTCGCCGCTTTATCACTCGTCACGGTCGCCTTGATAATTCTTCCCTACGCTATACAATATCGTGCAGTCGGCGCCAACGCGTGACGTCGACTCGTCCCCACCTTCTAGCGTCGCTCACGTAGCGCCCTTCGACTTTCATGCTCGCCCACAAAATAACGCTCAATCTTTCTGACCAACGGGTCGAATACACCGCATCCCAAGGTCTCTCCAGCGTCCAAGCGCGTACAAGCGCGGAGTTCTTTGGTAGGAACGAACTCACGCCGCCCCCTAAGAAATCCGCATGGAAAGAATTTCTCAAAAAATTCGACGACCCGACGATTAAAATTTTACTCTTCTCCGCCGCGCTCTCGCTCGTCGTTACCGCGCTGGAACGCTATGCGCTGGGTAATCGCGACGCAAACTTTATCGACACAATCGGCGTCTTTATCGCCGTGGCGCTCGCAACCCTCGTCGGGTATTTCAGCGAACGTAAGAGCGCGAAAGAATTTGAAGCGCTCAATAAACTCAATGACGATATGCCGACGCGCGTCCTTCGCGACGGGCAGGCGACGCAACTGAATATGACCGACCTTGTGGTAGGCGATCTGATCTACCTGAGCGCAGGCGATCGCGCCCCAGTCGACGGCATACTCTTGGAGGCGTCGAACCTCTACGTGGATCAATCGAGCTTCACGGGCGAATCGACGGCGCAGAGCAAGCGCGCGACCGCCAAGGAGTTATGTGTCAACAATCTCATCGACGGCTCAAGCGTGCACGACGTCGACTTCATTGCGCGCGGTTCAATGATCCTACAGGGTCACGCTCTTCTACTGACCACGCACGTAGGAGATCGCACAGAACTCGGCAAAATTGCCTCCGCTATGACAGCCGCCGCGCTCGACGACTCCGATACCCCGCTAACTGAAAAGCTATCGAAACTCGCAAGTCAAATCAGCGTCGTGGGCGCCTCCGTCGCAACCCTCGTCTTCGCCATTATGACGGCGCGAAGTCTATTCTCTTCGCCACTGCCGTCCCTCTTATGGCAAGCTCATACCACGTTTACGATAATACTGCTCGCCGCGTGCGTCCTGGGAGCGCTTATGACGCGATATCTCGCGCGCCCCTTCTTCAAGAGTCTCGGAACCCCTTTGACCTCGCGCGCGGCGAACTTCTGCGCCTTTCTACCCTGCGCGCTAACCGCATGGACGCTCGCGCTCGTGCTCTGGGCGCTCACACAAAGTCTGAATTCTCTTGCGCTCGAAACGCTACGCTATATGCTTCAGGCATTTGTCATTGCGGTGGCGATCATCGTCGTGGCCGTACCCGAGGGTCTGCCAATGATGACCACGATTAGTCTAGCGTTCAACGTGCGCAAAATGGCGCGCCAGAACTGCCTCGTGCGACGTCTCATTGCCTCGGAAACCATCGGCTCGGTCACCGTCGTATGCTCTGATAAAACCGGAACCATTACCGAGAACAAAACCTCGCCCGCGCTGGTCTACGCCAATCGCCAAAACTATCGTCCAAAGGAATTCGAGCGATTGCGTCAGACCGCCCTTTGGGAAAGGCTTGTCGACGCAATCGCGCTCAATAGTCAGGCGAACCTCCACATCGAAGAGGAAGACGGCAAGACCGTCGTATCAACCGTCGGCAATCCGACCGAGGGCGCGCTACTGCGCTTTCTTTACGACGCCAACGTCGATTACCAAAAGCAACGCGACGCGATCACACAAAGGCTTTGCGAACTAGAGCATTCTTCCGAGCGTAAATTCTCGCTTCTTGCGTATCAGGACGTCGACGGCAAACGCCGCGCGTTAATCAAGGGCGCCCCCGAACGAGTCTTGGCAAAGTGCGCAATGGCGCGTTTCGACGATCAAATCGTACCATTGGAACCGTATCGTGAGGAGATTAACCACGCGCTCGCACACGCCGCGCAAGACGCTCTGAGAATCTTAGCGTTCTGCGAAGTCGACCTGCCCGACGCCGACGCGCAGACGCTCTACGAACCAGAAGAACTCGCGAACCGTCAAGACTACGTCTTCCTCGGATTCATCGGCATTTCCGATCCCCCGCGACCGGAAGTCTACGACGCCGTGAGAGCATGCCACAACGCTGGAGTACAGGTCAAAATGATCACCGGCGACGCCAAAGACGCCGCCGTGGCTATTGCACGCCAAGTTGGTATTATCACGGAAGACGCGAGCGACCAACTCGCGCTCACCTCCGAGGAATTCGCGAAGCTCAACGACGAAGAACTACCGGAGGTTGCCGAGCGCATTCGCGTACTCGCGCGCTCCACGCCGACCGATAAACTACGACTCGTACAAGCCTTACACCGTGACGGTGAAGTCGTCGTTATGACAGGAGACGGCGTGAACGACGCGCCGGCGCTTAAAGCCGCCGACGTCGGAATCGCTATGGGAATGTCGGGCACGGAGGTCGCCAAAGAGGCGTGCGATATGGCGCTCGTGGACGACAACTTCAAGAGCGTTGTCACCGGTATTTGGTGGGGACGCACACTCTTTTTGAATATCCGGCGTTTCCTGCAATTCCAGCTCTCTGTTAATTTCGTGGCGTTGCTTTGCTCCACCCTCGGACCGCTCATGGGCGTGGCAATGCCGCTAACGGTCACGCAGCTACTGTGGATCAATATCATCATGGACACGTTTGCGGCGCTGGCGCTCTCCACTGACCCGCCGCGACCTAAGACGATGCTGTACAAACCGATCCCGCGCAACGCCAATCTCATTACCGCAGGAATGGGCGTCTCGATACTCCTGGTCGGAATCTTCCAGACGACAATCCTCTTCCTGGCGCTCTTCCGCGGATGGTTCGTCAATGGCGCGCCATTTGACGCAACGCACACTGACGCTCAGAACCTGGAATCACTCACGGTCTTTTTTACGATCCTGGTCATGTTCCAGTTCTGGCATAAGTTCAATTGCCGCGCGCTAACCCTCGATGAATCTTCCTTTACGCTACTACGACGCAATACGCTCTTCCTGGTTATTGTCGTCTCGATTACCGCGTTACAGATCGCAATGGTGCAATTCCAGCCGCTCGGCGCGTTCTTTCGCACCACGCCGCTAGAATTAGACCAGTGGATCAAAATCACGCTCCTAACCTTTACCGTCGTGCCCGTGGCATGGCTCGGACGAGTACTCGCGTATAAACTAGGTCTCGACGCAATGCGCCAAAACGACGCCAAGAATTGATCCGATAACGCGCGCACGATACAATGACGCGTAATACCACGACGCGTCATGACCAGAAGGTTGCGCCGTCATTGTCCTTTACTAAATGAAAGATTGCCATGTCTAGTCGTCTCTTACTACGCTTATGCCTATACGTCGCGTTGACGTGTCTGAGCGTCGACCTCGCTCTTTGCAACTGCGCGCGCGCGACTGAACCGGAAGTCGAACAGTTCGGTAAAGCCGCCGCAAGCGCCGACGTTAATCAACTACGAGAATGGTTCAAGACCGCGCCCGATATTCTGCCCGAAGGGAAAGTACCGCTCAAAGGTCTGCCGCTATGGCACACTAACGGCGAACTCACCGATGAAATCATTCACGAATTTTTCGAACAAGGTCAAGCGAACGGGTACGGAGGAATCACCTTCCTACCGCTGACCAAGACCACGCCAAAGTACCTCAGCGAAGAGTATCTCAAACAGTACGGCAAAGCGCTCGACCTCGCCGATCAGCTCGGAATGAAGGTTGTCTACTACGACGACCTCGACTTCCCCAGTGGGAGCGCCGGTTGGAGACTTCGCGACCAATTCCCCCAATCGACCATAAAACGCCTCGACAAAGTCGAGTGGGACGTCGAAGGTCCCTGTGACTTTGTGGAAAGCAGTCCGATCCCACGCGCGGAAAATACTCTCTATAATCACCCCGAGGGCGTACTGCAAGCCGCGGTCGCTATGAACACGGAAACATTCGAAAGAATCAATATCCGAGATTGTGTCGACGAAAAGGGCAATGTCAAATGGTCCGCACCCGATGGTAAATGGAAGGTCATGCTCTTCTTCTGCATCGCCGACAAAAAGGGCATTGTCGACTATATGTCGCCCAGCGCGGTAAAGGACTTCTTCTCACTCACTTACGATCAGTTCTATAAAGAATTCAAAGACCACTTCGGAACCACAATCGTCGCCTCTTTCTTCGACGACCTCACCAATACCCAAACGGAAGGGGGGCGCAACTGGACGCTCGGGTTCAACGACAAATATCGCGAACTTTGGGGAAAAGACGCCGATCTGGACTACCCCGCGCTGTTCTACCCCATCGGGGAGGAGACGCCTTCGGCTCGATATCGACTCTGGACGACGCGCAATCGTCTCTTCGAGGAAGGATATCCCAGTATGACGCGACAGTGGCGCATTGACCATAATATCGATATGGTCTCTACCGGTCACCCGCAAGGTCCCTATGTTATTGAACCGATCGATATGAGCGGCGACGCCATGACCTCTCATCGTGGTTCCGACGCCGTACTCTTCGACTCCATTCACTACTACGGTCACGGTCGCGACGGGTTCAAAATCCCTACGTCCGCCGCGTACAACTTCGATATGCCGCTGTGCTTCGTGGAAATCTACGGCAACTACCGCGACGACGGTTCCTTTACCCCCGAACTCATGCAGCGTTCCGCCATGGAAATCTTCGCGCGCGGAGGCAACGTACTGCTGCCCCACGGGATTTGGTCCGACCCCGAAACGATGTATATTCCACCGGATCTGTCATGGCATAACCCCGTACTAAAGGACTCGCTGCCACAATTCGGCCAGTTTGTTTCACGTAACGAACTACTACTGCAAGGAGGAAAGCACGTCGCCGATATCGCCGTGCTATACCCCGTCGATAACATCAAGGCGTACTTCCACTTCGCTTTCGGTTTTATTACCGGAGACTACCCCTACGGAGTTCTACTGCCCAACGAAACCGATTACCTCGCGGTCGGAAGTATTCTCTCCACCGAACTTTGGCGTGATTTCACCTTTATTCACCCGGATATTCTCGACCAAAAATGCTCCGTACGCGAGGCGCGACTCACGCTCGACAACGTCTGTAACGCCGAAGAATACCGCGTCTTCCTCATTCCAGGCATGGACGTAATCTCACTGGCGAACCTAGAAAAAATCGCCCGATTCCACGCCGCCGGGGGAAAACTCATCGCCACCACAAGACTGCCGTCAATGGCGGCGGAAGGTCCGCAGAAAAACGACGAAGTCTGCCGCATTATTGAAGAGATCTTCGGCGTCGATCCTAGAACGCAAGAGCCGCGCGACGCCATTCGCACCGGTCAGGAGGACATTGTCCTACCGGAAAGTTTCGCACAGTGCCGTGAAATCAATCGTCCCGGCGAATACCTCCCGCCGCGTCATGACGTCGTCTGCTACGAAGAATCGATCGAACGCGAACGCGCCGTCTTTGTTCCACGACCAACCGCGGAAAATCTACAACGCGCGCTTGACTACCTCGACTACCAGCCCGACGTAAAGGTCGCCCCGGTCGAAGGAACTGTTATGCCGAAGCTAACGGTCGTGCCGCGCTGGGCTTATCCGCACGACGGTATGTTCCAATATCTCCACAAAGTCAAAAACGGTCTGGACGTCTACCTCCTGGCGAACTCTTCCAATTCCACCGCCGACTTCAACGTTACGCTACGCGGTCTGTTTGACTCTCTGGAATTCTGGAACCCTCTCACCGGTCTGTGCGAAGCAATTCCGCAAGATCAGCTAAAGCGCGACGAAAACGCCAAAACCACCACGGTGCACGTTACGCTTGAGCGCGTTCAATCGATCTACATCGTCGGTCAAAAGACGCGTTAAAATCGTACGCGAGCGCGCCGACGCCATGACGCGTCGCGCGCTTTATTCCAAGAAAGGTCTACGCCATGTCCAGACGCCTTTTACACAACTTCTACCTACGCGCGGTATTCGCGTGCCTATGCGCCTGGCTTGGCGTTCTCAACAATGCGCGCGCGACCGAACCAGACGTCCGCTTCCTCGGTAAAACCGCCGCAAGCGCCGACGTCAATCAACTACGAGAATGGTTCAAGGTCGCGCCCGATATTCTGCCCGAGGGAAAAGTACCCCTCAAAGGAATGCCGCTGTGGCACACGAACGGCGAACTCACCGATGAAATCATTCGCGAGTTCTTCGAACAAGGTCAAGCGAACGGGTACGGCGGAATCACCTTCCTACCGCTGACCAAGACCACGCCAAAGTACCTCAGCGAAGAGTATCTCAAACAGTACGGCAAAGCGCTCGACCTCGCCGATCAGCTCGGAATGAAGGTTGTCTACTACGACGACCTCGACTTCCCCAGTGGGAGCGCCGGTTGGAGACTTCGCGACCAATTCCCCCAATCGACCATAAAACGCCTCGACAAAGTCGAGTGGGACGTCGAAGGTCCCTGTGACTTTGTGGAAAGCAGTCCGATCCCACGCGCGGAAAATACTCTCTATAATCACCCCGAGGGCGTACTGCAAGCCGCGGTCGCTATGAACACGGAAACATTCGAAAGAATCAATATCCGCGATTGCGTCGACGAAAAGGGCAATGTCAAATGGTTCGCGCCAGAAGGCAAGTGGAAGGTCATGCTCTTCTTCTGCCGCGCCGACAAGCACGCGCTGGTCGACTATATGTCGCCTAGCGCCGTTAAAAACTTCTTCTCACTCACTTACGACAGGTTCTACGAAGAATTCAAAGACCACTTCGGAACCACGATCGTCGCTTCTTTCTTCGACGATATCACCAATAACCAGACCGAGGGCGGGCGCAACTGGACGCTCGGATTCAACGATAAATATCGCGAGCTCTGGGGTAAGGAACCCGACCTGGACTACCCCGCGCTGTTCTACCCCATCGGGGAGGAAACGCCTTCGGCGCGGTATCGACTCTGGACAACGCGCAACCGTCTCTTCGAAGAGGGCTATCCCAGTATGACGCGACAGTGGCGTATCGACCATAACGTCGATATGGTCTCCACCGGTCACCCACAGGGCCCCTACGTCGTGGAGCCGATCGACATGTGCGGCGACGGCATGGCGACCCACCGCGGTTCCGACGCCGTACTCTTCGACTCCATCCACTACTACGGTCACGGTCGCGACGGGTTCAAAATCCCCACGTCCGCCGCGTACAACTTCGATATGCCGCTGTGCTTCGTGGAAATCTACGGCAACTACCGCGACGACGGTTCCTTTACCCCCGAACTCATGCAGCGTTCCGCCATGGAAATCTTCGCACGCGGCGGAAACGTACTGCTACCGCACGGGATATGGTCCGACCCCGAAACAATGTACATTCCTCCGGATCTGTCATGGCATAACCCCGTACTTAAGGACTCGCTGCCGCAATTCGGGCAGTTTGTTTCGCGCAACGAACTACTACTGCAAGGAGGAAAGCACGTCGCTGATATCGCCGTGCTGTACCCCGTCGATAACATCAAGGCGTACTTCCATTTCGCTTTCGGTTTTATTACCGGCGACCATGCCTATGGCGTGCTCATTCCCAACGAAACCGATTACCTCGCGGTTGGAAGTCTACTCTCCACCGAGTTATGGCGTGACTTCACCTTTATTCACCCCGACGTCCTCGACCAGAAATGTACCGTGCGCGGCGACCGCCTCACGCTCGACAACGCCAGTAACGCCGAAGAATACCGCGTCTTCCTCATTCCAGGCATGGACGTAATCTCACTGGCGAACCTGGAAAAAATCGCCCAATTCCACGCCGCAGGGGGAAAACTCATTGCTACTACAAGACTGCCGTCCATGGCGGCGGAAGGTCCGCAGAAAAACGACGAAGTCTGCCGTATTATTGAAGAGCTCTTCGGCGTCGACCCACGAACGCAAGAGCCGCGCGACGCCATTCTCTCAGGCGAAGAAGACATTGTACTGGCGTCAAACCTTGCTAAATGTCGTGAAATCAATCGTCCCGGCGAATACCTCCCGCCACGACACGACGTCGTCTGTTACGAAGAATCGATTGAACGCGAACGCGCCGTCTTTGTTCCACGACCGACCACGGAAAATCTACAACGCGCGCTCGACTACCTCGACTACCAGCCCGACGTAAAGGTCGACCCGGTCGAAGGAACCGTTATGCCGAAGCTGACGGTTGTTCCGCGCTGGGCTTATCCACACGACGGTATGTTCCAATACCTCCACAAAGTCAAAAACGGTCTGGACGTCTACCTCCTGGCGAACTCTTCCAATTCCACCGCCGACTTCAACGTTACGCTACGCGGTCTGTTTGATTCCTTGGAGTTCTGGGATCCCCTCGCCGGCGAATGCGAAGCGATTCCGCAAGATCAGCTAACGCGCGACGAAAACGCCCAAACCACCACGGCGCACGTTACCCTTGAACGCGTCAAGTCGATCTATATCGTCGGTCAAAAGGCGCAATAAAACCTCCCGTGGGCGTCGGCGTCGTAACGCGTCGCGCGCCCCTTTACTAGATTTCAAACTTATACAATGAGCGAATTATTCTATATTCAACCGTCAGAACGCGCGCGTCTCAAAGACGGCGTCGCAACGCTCCTCGACGCGGAGGCGCGCCACCTCACGCGCGTTATGCGTAAAAAAGTTGGCGATCAGGTCGACCTCTTCGACGGCTCCGGCGTCCTCTATCACTGTGAAATCACCGCCGTGGCGCGCGATCGCGTCGAACTTGACGTTCTCGATACAATCGAAGAGAACCGCGAGCCGAACGTGGCGGTCACGGCGATAGTCGCGCTACCCAAAGGAGACCGACAGAAGTGGGCTATTGAAAAGCTCACGGAACTTGGCGTTACTCGATTTATCCCGCTACAGGCCGAGCGCGCCGACGTGCAATGCGACGCCGATACCTGTGAACGCCTGCGACGTCAAACCCTCGAAGCCTCTAAGCAGTGCCGACGACTGCGACTCATGCAGATCCTGCCTGCTGTGGCGCCCAAGGAGTTGCCGGCGCTGGTGGAAATCCTACAGCGTCGACTCCACGACCAGGAGCGTCCCCTGTCGACTCAAGCGCAAGCGCTCTACGCACGGCTCAACGCTGACGACCTCTTTCATGAATTCCGCCCCGGGGACGACGTCTTACGTATCGTCGCGCACCCGATCTGCGACGGTCAGTTCGGGCAGACCTCCTTCTCCACGCTCATTCGTCAGCACGGGCAAATTCCACGTGGCGCGCTCATACTCATCGGACCGGTCGGTGGATTTAGCGACGCGGAAGTCGCCGACGCCGTACGACAGGGCTGGGCGCCACTGGATCTCGGAAAGCAGGTCTATCGTGTAGAAACCGCCGCGATTGTCGCCGCCGCGCTACTGACCCATCTCGACTAATCTCAACAAACGTAATATTCACGCGCGCTGGCGCTCTTTGTCTACGCGCTTTATGTCCCACTCTGGAAACTTCGAAATTGTTTAACCTTACCTATTGGTATCGTCGTCGTGCCGGCGGTCGTGAAATGATAAGACTGGCCGGACCTATTGTGATTTCCAGCGCCTCGCTAGCGCTCATGAACTTTGCCGACCGGCTCTATCTTACGTGGTACGATCAGAGCAGTATGAGCGCGGCGTTTCAGGCAGGGTGTCTTCTGTGGACGCTTCTGAATTTCCCTGTTGGAATCGCGTGCTTTACCAATACGTTCGTTTCTCAATACAACGGCGCTCGTCAGTACAAGCGTATCGGCACAGTGGTCTGGCAAGGCGTGTTTTTCGGTCTACTTGCCGGGCTGATCTTTGTCGCGCTCACGCCCTTGGTCGCGCCCTTCTTTCGGATGATTGCCGGAGACTCCCAGCTCATAAAGCTCGAAGAGCAGTACTGGTTCTATCTGTCAATTGGCGCCGGCGTTAATATCGCGCATGAACCGCTCACCGCTTACTTCAGCGGTCGGCGCGATACAAAGACCGTCATGTGGGTAGGAGTGAGCGCCATTATTGTAAACGCCGTACTCGACCCGATCCTTATCTTCGGAATTAACGGACATATGCGCTGGGGCGTAGTCGGCGCCGCGATCGCCTCCACGATAGCGCTCTTCTTTAAATTCTTTGTCTACCTAGCCTTGGCGTTACATCGCGATAAAACGTGGCAATGCGGTCTACGCGATCGCATACGACTCGATATCGCCGAAATGACCAGACTGGTCAAGCTCGGCGCCATGAGCGCGCTACAATTCACTTTCGACGCCGGAGTCTTCGAACTCTTTATTCTACTCATGGCATGGTTCGGAGAAGACGCTAGCGGCGCGGCGGCCATCGCCTTTAATCTCGACTTCCTCGCGTTCATGCCGATCGTCGGTATTGGCGTGGCGACCTCCACGAGCGTCGGTAATTACGTGGGCGCCAAGCGTTTTCGACTCGCACAACGCAGCGTGTTTACCGCGCTGACGCTGACCGTCGCCTGTCTGGGATTCTTTGCCGTCGCCTATATACTCGCGCCGAACTTCTTCCTGGATTTCTACGCGCTAAACGACCCGGAAAAGTTCATGTCAATTAGACCGCTGGCGGTCAATGCCCTAAGATTTATTTCGCTCTACCTCGTCGCCGACGGCGTTAATGTCGTTATGGCCTCGGCGTTACGAGGCGCCGGAGACGCGCGTTTCATTATGATAGGAACGCTATCAATCGCGCTCCCCATGCTGGGCGCGCTCTTTCTGGGAGTCTTCCGTTTCGGCTACGGTCTGAGCTTCTGCTGGACCATGCTCTTCGCCTATGTCATGCTACTGGCGTCGACCTTTTTGGTTCGGTTCTGCATTGGTTCATGGCGCTCGCAACGTCTCGTGCAAGAGGAACGCGACTAACAGCAAGCGCGCTTGACGTCTGCGGCTTATTTCGCGACAATACACGCGCCGTTTCCCCCCACGCTTCCACCGCCACAACGCGCCGTGCGCTACACAGGTTTGCGATATGAGATCGCCACGAAATTTAAACGACAGTTCCCACATGGAGCTGAACCTCACCTCAATGATCGACGTGGTTTTTCTCCTCTTGATCTTCTTCGCGCTCACCGCCAACTTCAATGAGCCGGAAAAGATCCTACCGACTAACCTAGCGATGAGCGGAGCGATCTCCTCGGAACAGACCCAGCGACAGGAACAGCGCACGCGCGTGATCACACGCATCGCAACCACGCGAGAACGACAAACGACCTATCTTGTCGACTCCAAACGCGCCGAATCCCTCGAAGAACTCGAGGCGCTCTTTAACGCCTTGAGAGAAATCGACTCGGAAACCTGCGTCGTTATTGCGCCGGAACGCGACGTCCCCCTAGAAGCGGTTCTCGACGTCTACGACTGCGCACGACGCGTCGGTCTGGCGAGCGTTAAATTCGCCGCCTTTAAGGATTCGCTCGTACGATAACGCTCCAGAAGCTTACCTCAACGACCATGACACACGTCACGTCACAAACCGCGCGCCGCGTCGCGCTCGCTATCGCGTTACTACTGCTGTACGCGGCGTTTAATTTCTTGCCGACGTTCGCACAACAGGACGCGACCACGCGTGCGCAATGGCGCGCCGACCTGCCTCATACCGACGTCGCGCGCCCATATGCGCTCGTCGACGCGCTACTCGACCGCGGTCTAACGCCCCTGGCGACTGAGGAGCTAGCGCCGCTGGAGAACGCGCTACGTCAATCGCCCGCGCCTAACTCTGATGAAGTCTTGGTCTTCGCGCGCGTGGCCGCTCGTTGCGCTATGCATAACGCCAATCTCGCAACAAGCGACCAGCGCGACGCCTGTGCGCAACGTCTAGGCGAACTGCTGAGCTTGGTCGCAAAAGACCAAAATCCCCAAACCCTCGCCACGCTCGCCGCGACCTCAGCCTACGCGAGACTCTTGGCGCTACAACTCACACGCGACTATTACACGCTCGGCGCCCTGGAATACGAAGCGCAACAATCGCGCGCGGACGTCGCCGACGCTTGGCTCGACGCCGCCTTTAATCTCTCCAAAGCGCTCGCGCAAACGCTTGCGCAAGACGACGCGCGAATCTTCCTCTACTGGAGCGCGCGCGCCGCGCTGGCCAAACGTTCCGACGCACAGCGCTGCGACGTCGCCGAACGCCTGGCAAAGGCTCTTGCGAACGCCTCAAAAGAACGCGCCGATCAGTTCTACTTCTTTGCGCTACTGCTCATGGTTGACGTCGCCCTGGAAAACGGCGATTTAACTCTGGTCAGCAAACGGATCGACGCGACGCTAAAGGCGCTGGAACAGGCTCAGACTCAGAATCCACCGCGAGAAATCGCCGTCGCGCTCGTGGCGCAAGAGGCCAATCTTCTCCAACTCGAGGGCAAACTCGCCGACGCCTCGCGTCAGGTCGTGAGCGACGTCGACCTGCTCGACGCACAGCTCCCTCCGCAAGAGCGTCGATTCGCTAATCTCTTCTACGATCCCTTTGAAGCGCTCTACTTCATGCGCGCTAAAATACTATGGCGACGCGCCTTAGAAGACGACTCACTCGACGAGGCACAACGCGACGCCATGCGTCAAGACGCGCGTAGCGCCCTGGATAATCTCCACTCGCAACTATGGAAAGCGCGCGCCGCTATGCTAGCGCTCGACGTCGCCGCAAGCGCGGAAGATTGGAAGTCTTTACAAACCGTTGCCGAACAAGCCTATCGCAACGGCGAACTCTGGCTGGCGCTACAGAGTTACGATCGCGCTTGGAACCTCGCGCAGACTCAAAACGCCGAAGACGACGCCTATCGCTTGCGCTCCCTCGCCGCCGGTCTGGCCGATAAAATTTGTCGCGACAATTATTTACAAAACGCAAAGATCGCAGACGCTCCCGACGCGTCCGAATTCCGCGAACAGACCGCCGAACGACTCGAACAACTCGCTAAACTCTTTCCTCAAAAGGAAAACGCGCCGAACTTCTATCGGCTCGCGCTACTGTATCTCGAAGAAGACGGCGCGCTTGACTATCAGCGGCGAATCGAGTTCCTCAAGCTCTTTCCTAACGCGCCACAGCGTCCAGAGTTAGCGATCGAACTAGCGCGTTACGCCTGTGAGCAAAGCGCTTACGACTACGCACAAGAGGCGCTCGACCTGCTCGGCGATCCAAACTATAAGCCGCAAAATCAAACGCAACTTGAACTTGCAATCTTTAAATCACGCACGGCGTCGCTACCGTCGCACGCGCAACGCCAAGCGTTCGCGCTACTTACCGCTGTGCGCCTGCTCGACAAATCCGTCCTGCCCGACGACCACAACGCTAACGTCCAAGCGCTTACCGCGGCGATTCAAGACGCGTTGCAACGCCTCTTGCAAGAGAACGCGACCGCACAACCTCAAACGCAATTCTATGCGTTACAAGCAGTTGCAACCCTCGCGCTCGACGGCGACCTGCCCAGAACCCTATTCAACTCAATCCTCGACGCTCTCTTAGCGCTCTACGACCAACCCGATACGTCGCTGCAAACGCGTACGACGCTCGTCTCCTATGCGCTGGCAATCGCGCTGGAACTTGACGAACCCGATACCCTTGACGCGCTACTGCAGCGCTTCCACAATCAGTCCGGCGCGCTCGACCTCCAAACGCTCGCGGCGCTGATCGACTTCGCCGAAAACGCACCCGAGAAAACGCGCCGAAATATCGGAGAATTCGTCAACGACGCGCTAAACGACTTGCCAGACTCCACGCGCCTTCAACTCGCGCGCGCCGACGCCTTGCGCCTGCTCGGTCAAGATCAAGACGCGCTGAATCTTTACGCAAAACTGCGCAACGACGCGCAAGAGGACGTCAGTCTACGCGCTGTGCGTGGACTCGCAAGACTACTCGCCGCCAGATCGGGTCAAAAAGAAGCGCAAATGGCGCTCAAATTCTGGGAGCAAATCGTCGCCAAAGAAATCGTCGACTCACCACAATGGTGGGACGCTCAGGAAGAATGTATCAAACTGGAAATACGACTGGGACAATCCGCCGACGCGAGCAAACGCGCCCGTGCGTTATGGCTCACGCACCAGGATCCGTCTGACCCCGAAAGAAAGGAGCGATGGAACAGAATAATCAACGCCCCGAAATAACCCCGAAATAGTCGTGTAGGCTTTTCTTTTTAGCTTTAACGCTTATAATCTTGGAATAATAATCGCCACGTCGCTGGTCTGATTACGACGCGATTATAAATCGCTAGAATTCCCTCGACGACGCCACGCGCCGCCGAACTTTACGCTTTACGTCTGATACACACAGGACGTCGTCATGCTAGATCGTAAATTTATCCTCGAAAACCTCACCGCTGTTAAAGAAAACTGCGTCAATCGCAACGTCGAAGTCGACGTCGACCAACTCGTTGAACTAGAGAACGTGCGACGCGAAAAACAACGCGAACTAGAAAAACTCAACCAAGAGTCTAACATCCTGGCCAAAGCGATCGGCAAATGTGCAACGCCCGAGGAACGCGACGCTAAAAAAGAGGAAGGACGACTCTGTCGCGAAAAAATCACCGCGCTCACCCAAGAGATCAAAGACCTTGAAACGCAAGCGCTCGCCATTCAGATCTGCATTCCCAATATGACGCACCCGGACGCGCCGATCGGAGTCGACGACGCCGCCAATAAGCCGATCGGATACGGCAAAACCCCGTTGCCTAAATGGAGCGAAGGTTTTAAACCGCTCGACCACGTCGAACTGGGCGAAAAACTCGACCTCATCGACTTCGAATCGGGCGCGCGCGTCGCCGGCGCTGGGTTCTACTTCCTCAAAAACGAAGCGGTTCTCCTGGAACTGGCCCTGGAGCAGTTTGCGATCAATAAGCTCGTTAAGAACGGCTTCATTCCTATGACGACGCCTGACCTTGCGCGCAATGACGTTCTCAACGGCGTCGGCTATATTCCTCGCGGCAACTCTTCGCAGATCTACTCGATTGAAAATACCGACCTGAGCCTCATTGCGACCGCAGAAATCACTCTCGGCGGCCTACTGGCGAATGAAACGATCGATTCGGAACGACTCCCACTGAAGCTCTGCGGTCTGAGCCACTGCTTCCGTACCGAGGCGGGCGCCGCCGGTCGCGCTTCTCGCGGTCTGTATCGCGTCCACCAGTTCTCTAAGGTTGAAATGTTCGTCTTCTGTAAGCCAGAAGAATGCGAAGACTTCCACCAGCGACTACTGGAAATGGAATGTGAAATCTTCGACGATCTCGAGATTCCCTATCAAATCGTTGACACCGCCACCGGCGACCTGGGCGGTCCGGCCTATCGTAAATACGACCTGGAAGCCTGGATGCCTGGACGTAACGCCTACGGCGAAGTCACCAGTACCTCCAACTGCACCGACTATCAAGCTCGACGCCTCAACGCGCGCTATAAGGTCAAAGGTGAAAAGGGTTCGCACTACCTCTGTACCCTCAACGGCACCGCCGTGGCGATCAGTCGCGCGCTACTGGCCGTTCTGGAACTAGGTCAGCAGGAAGACGGTACGATCGTTGTGCCTAAGGCGTTGCGTCCGTACGTCGATTTCGTCACAATTCAACCCAAACGCTAACGTCTAAGTCGCGCGGTAGACGTCGAGTCACGTCGACGCCTACCGCGCCTGCTCTGATCAGACTACTCCCTTCCATGTCAGATTTAACGCTATTTGCGCTACTGCCCTTTCCGCAAATTTGGCTCGCCATTCCACTGGTTCTGGCGTTCTCATTAACCTATGCCGGCACGCGCGCAGAAGAGCCTAAAGTCATTATCAAACGCGCGTTACGCGTGCTCGCTTGGCTCTTAATCTTTCTGATTCTCGTCGCCATTGCCTTGCGCTGGCTCGTCTAACGTCATTCGGTCGCGTCGCGTGCCTCGCCGGTCGCGACGCGCTGTGTATCTCACGTCACATGCGTCGACTCGCTGGAACTATAAGGTACGCAATATGAATCAATTACGTAACAAAGGGGTTTTAGAGTCGCTGGTCGACTACCTCGGCGCAATGTGGCTCGGCGTCGCGCTCATGATCATTCTAGCGATCGTTATGGGCTGGGCGACCTTTATCGAACGCGAAATGGGCTCTAACGTCGCTCAAAGCTTGATTTACGCCGCCAATTGGTTCTATGCGCTTATTGGTCTATTGGTCGTAAACGTCCTGTGCTCGATACTTACGCGCGTACTCAATATTCTACACGGCATGTCCCATACTCGCGCGTTGGCGCCGGATTGCGCGTTTAAGCAGAGCAAACGCGCCGCGTGCCACTCCATCCCATTTGTTATCACGCACTTAGGAATCATTATTCTACTCCTGGGTTGCGTCTTTACCGCGCGCCACGGCGTCAAAGCGCGCGCCACAATCAGCGAGGGAAGTTGGACACAAACCGCGATCGACTGCGACCATCGTCTCTTCGACCTGGCGTACGGCGGTTTCAACGACTTCGCCTCTTGCCACGACGACGCAACGGCGCCGCTTCTCGAGCCTGGAGAAAAAGCCAAAAAAATAGAAAAAAACTTCGACGGCGGTCCGCTCAACTGGTCCGCGCTACGCCAAGCGAACGTCTGGAAAGAAACGCTCGACGCCCCGCTACTGAGCGCGCGTTCAGAGGCTAACTTCTTCCAACGTCTAGCCAAGGGCGCCACGCGCGCCAGTCATTTCTGCGCTAAACTTGCCGCCTGCGCCGCCATCAACGCCAAACCGCGCGAAATCTTCAACCAAGACGGTCTAAAGCTGGAAGTTCTCGACTATATGACCTGTTACGACTACCAGCCGGTTCCTGAGCTTCAGGGAACTGTCACCGTGCGCGACAAAGACGGAACGACAGCTAACAAAGAACTTACCCTCGACTTTCCATTTGAAACAACCGCCGCGCGCGACGCGGTCGCATACTCATGGCGATCGCGACGCGTCACGCTCGACAATGGCGTGAGAGTCGTGTATGTCGTCGCCGATAGCGCGCAAGAGGCCAACGCGCTTCTACTCTCCGCGCCACAAGATCAGGACGAACAGGTCAAGCCACAAATCCTGCTCGATCAATCCTCTATGCTCAACCTTGACGGTCGCGTCGTGCTCGTGGTCGACGGTCAACGCGTCTGTAAACCCTTGGCTGACCTGTCGTTACTTTCGCAACGATACGGCGACCTAGCGTCACAACGTTTTAATATTACCTCGCAACTAACGGAAGTACAGCGACGACTCAACTTAGAAACAAACCGTCAGGATCTCGGCGACAATAGTCTCTCTGACGTCGCCCCCTTACAAGACACAACTGAGGAGAAATTAAACGCCATCGGTCAAAAGCTTCGCGAACTCGACGCACAATTCGCGTCCCTGGCTGACGCCTATCAACTAAACCCAGAGGACGAAAAGACTAAGCTCGCGTTCGAACAAGCGCGCCAGGCACGCGACGAACAGACCGTCCTAATACGACTGTATCATACTTGGTCAACCCTGGAGAAGAACACGTCCAACGCCCAGGACTTCTGCGATCGCCTCCAATCCATGCAGAAGCAATGCCAAACGCAACTGGAGCAAATTACGCAGTTAGAGACCATGTCGACGCTCGGTCAGACCGGCTGGCGCGTTGAATTTTGTGAAATCGACCCCACGGTTCTGTCGAACGTACAGGAACTACTAGGTTGGACCGTGAGAATGACGCTGCGCTCGCCGGAAAACGTTCAGGAAAAGATCACGCTCAATTCTGACTTAACCGAACGCAACTCCTACCCCGCGTCTAAGCGCGTGTTCGGTTCCGTCTATTTCGAAGCTCAAAGCGGTTCCGATAATCTCTACGGGCGCGCCTGGCACAAAGATCTCGGCAAGGCAAAATTGGAAATCATGCAATCGCCTCAGCCTGGAGTCTATTATCGCTATAACGACGGCGCTAACCATGTGCAGTGCGGGCAATTAGAGCTCCAGTCGCTCGAGGACGCCGAGCGACTCTACAGCGCAAAATCGGTGGCGCTGACAACGCCTGATAATACATTAACCCCACAAATCACAGAGTTTACATTAAAGTCCTTCGCGTTTCACGACGAATTTGGCGCTAGGTTATGCGCCACGAACTTTGACAAAGAGCGCGCTAACCCCTTCTACGGCGTTGCAAAAGTACGCGCGACCCTCGACGACGTCACCGAAGAATTCTGGTTGCGTACGATCCCGCTAGAGAGCGTCGACCTGCGTCAGCGCGCGCAATTTACGCGTCGAATTGTCAGCGCAGAGCGCGTCGCTCAAATCGCACTGTCTGACCATAGCGTCGATCTGGGCGCAATTCTTTATGTCAAGCGATTTACGCCGGTCTATGAACCCGGTTCCGCTACCGCCGCGTCCTTCTCAAGTCTGGTGCGCGTACTGCCCGCTAATCTGACCGAAGAGGAGATTATCGCCGAAATCAAAGAACATAGCGAACGCGACGCGCTCATTCAGATGAATCGCCCCGGTGTACTGCGCTCGCCCGACTCCTCCTCGACTTTTTGGGCTTACCAGGAGTCCTTCTCCGGCCCCTATCGTCCCGGCGATGAGCAGTTCGATCAGGTCGCCGGCGGTAAAATCCTACCGACCGAAGACGTCCCGCGAGACGCGCTCTATCACACCGTTATCTCGCTCAATAACGATCCTGGAAGAGGGTTGAAATACCTAGGAGCGCTACTGCTGCTTTGGGGAACCGCGCTCTTGATCTATCGTCGCAAAAAGACCACAGAACCGAACGCGACCACAAAAACTACGCCTAATGCGAAAGAAACAATTCCCCTCCTCGCGCTCTTTCTCGCGGCGTGCCTGTGCTTTACATTGTGTCCCAATGCGATCCGCGCCGACGAAATCTGGCCGGAACCAGAGGTTGTGAATCAAGAAGTTAACAACCAAGAGGTTAATAGCCAAGAGGTTAACACGTCCAGTCTCGTGCCCGTCGCGGCGCTCGCGGCGATTGCGCTCGTTGCGTTTTTACTACGGTTTTACCTTCCTAAAGTCTTTAAGAAAAACGCGTTAAAAGCGCTCCAGACGCCGGCGTTCGACGCCATGGACGCGCGTCAAGTCTCGCAAACCGACCCCGACGCCGCTAACCGTAACGGTCGCGTGAACTTAACTATTCTAATCGCGCTACTGGTCGTCGGCGCAATCTTTACGCTGTGTCCCGTCGTTGTACGCGCGGATCACATCATGCCTTCGGAGTTATTCTTTCACAACGAGTCAAGGCATATTCTCCCTGCGACTATCATGGGACTTATTGTCATTACAGGATTTGCAATTAGAATTTGCTATCGTGAGAAATTCAAAAAATGGTCGCAAACCTCTGTGCGTAATATGGATAACGTCGACGAACAGAACGATTCCTGTAACGTCGACGACCCTAACCATAGCGGTCGCTGTACGTTGTCATTCCTGGTCGTCTCCTGTCTGTGTACGACGTTCGCCTTCGCTATATATCCTGCTATGGCGCGCGCCGACGCCATTGTTCCGCCGCGCTTAGATCCTTCCAATCGTTGCAAGAACTACGTGGTTTTAGGGCTCGTCGTACTGATCGCCTTGATACTGAAGATTACGCTGCGTAAAGTCTTTATGAAGCGCCTAAATAACGCGACGTCTGAACGCGTCGAAAACGCGCAAGAGCAGAGCGCTCATGAGGATACGCCGGCGTCTACCTCCGATAAAAGCGCCGACTCGACCCGTTCCGGTCGTTCCGCAATTATTCTCACGCTCGCGCTGAGTCTTGCGTCGATATTGACGCTCGCGCTATCTTTCGGTATGCGAAACGCTTACGCAACTGACGTCGATTGGACGCCCTGGCGTGAAACGCCGGTCTTCGACGGGGGACGTCGCCAGCCGCTCAATACCTTTGCGGAAATCCTCGTGCGCGATATAACCGGCTCCAACGTCCCGACAATCTACATGCCGCGGGAGATCATCAACGAGCTGCAAAACGATAATCCCCAATACCTTACCTACGAGGATTACAAAGAGTCTACCCTGCGCGGTCGCGACCAGTCGCAGCTCAACGACGCGCAAAAAGCCGCGCTCGACCAAATGCTGCACGCCGCATACGACAAGGAACGTGAAGCCTTTATTCAAGCGCGCCAGGACGTCGCCGAAAGACTCAACGCGCTCTATCCGATCAGCTCTGCGAACTTTCCTGTCACGCGTAAGTACGCCGCTTACGAACTGCTCTTTGCATGGCTTGTAGAACCGGAACTGTGGAATTTCATTCCCTTTATTGCCGACAATGACAATTTAGTGGCGAAGAACGTTCTAAAGCTTACGCCTGAACAAATTGCCGCGCGCCGCGGACGACTGTCGCCTAACGATATAACAGCCTATGCGCCCCATTCTTCGGATCGACTCATTGACCTATATCGCGCCAAAGGCGCCGCCGCTGATCCCAAGACAATAAAGGCGTTAAACGCAGTGGAAGAACGACTTGCGAATTTCGACTCGCTCACTTTTCTTCCGATGGCGCACGCCAGCGAAGCGCCTCAAACCTATTTGCGCACGCTCATTTACGGCGCCCCCTCTGCCCACGCCGGAATCGTTGGCGCGCCCTCTTACGGCGCGCTCATGAAGTTAGAACTCGCCTCACAAGAGCTAGAACGACTACTACCCGAGGAGGAACCGTCGTTACGACAGGCGTCTCCTTGGAACGACAAGGAGTTCCTTCTGCGTCAACGCGTGGCGCTTGACTCTCACACGCAGTCCGAACCGCTGAAAATCGCGCGTGAAATTCTCACGCTCAGTGACCGATCCGCGCGCGAACCGGTCGACGCCGTCGGTCCGAAATTCGAGGAACTTGCCGCGGCGCTACTACAAGCGCGCCAAAAGCTAGACAGTCATCGTTGTGAAATCCTCGCAAATCAAACCTACTCCAACGATTACCGTCTGAACGTGCAACGCGCTTACGACGCGCTGGCGGAGGTCTCCGACACGCTCGAGCGCGCCTATCTTGCGGAAACCGCCGCGCCGGGCAAGGCGCTGCGCGTTGTGCCGCTAGTGAGAGCGAAGATCTTCGACGTCACCGCCAGTCAAGACGCGCCCTGGGCGACCTTACAGACCGTACTGTGGCAAACGCCCCAGGCATATCGAAGATTCATCGACCCTTCGTTCCCACAACCGACCGAAAATAACGTCGAACAAAACCAGGAGCCAACCTTCGCGTCGTTAGGCAATTGGGCTCATGCGCTACAGGGTATTCTCGACGATCCGAACCCCAGAGCGCCCGCGGTCGCTTTTGCCAAGGCGGCGATCGCTTATCGCGACCATCAAGCGTACCCTGAACGCAACGGTGAAATCTCCGACGCGCTACAGCAGTTCGTTACCGCGCTACAAGACGCGGCTGAGGCGTCCTTACCGCAACGAGAGGCGCTCGCGAAAGAAGCTGGCTTGAGCGCTCAAAACGCCGAGGCTATTCTGGCGAAAACCGCCTTTTGCGTCGACTCTAAACTCCGTGCTGAGACGTTTTACTACAAGCTCAACCCGTTCTTCTGGAACTGGATCGCCTGCCTGGTTTCTACCCTGGCGTTCCTAATGTCCTATGTTCGCGGCGCGCTACTGAAACGCTCGCGAAAAGGTACGAACGAGCGATTCTTCTTCTTCCTGGGCTTACTCTCTCTGTGCGCCTCTTGCGCCGTCGCGTTTGTCGGCGGCGCCATTCGCGCCTATATTACCGGTTGGGCTCCGGTCGCTAATATGTTCGAAACCGTTGTGCTACTGGCGTTTCTCATTGCTTTCATCGCGATAAGTTACGCTACCGCGCCTCTGTGGGCAAACGCCTACCTTACGGCGTGGCGCGCATGTGATTTCACGCGTAAGAGTTCAACCAGTGGCGTCTTGCGCAACTACAGCGTTCTGGCGATCATACGCGTAGCGCTCACGCTCGGCGCCTGCCTACTAGCGCTCTGGTTATGGCGTTCCGGTCGACAGTTCGACGACGGCGTCGCGGTCGCGCTCGCGCACGCAATGCAAAACGCCTTGGCAATGCATGGCGTCTTAGACTTCTGCGTTGTGCTCATGGTTTTAGTGGCGTTACTGTGGCTAGCGCCGAGATTCTGCGCTACGATTGTCGCGCTCATGCTCTTCCCTGGAGTCTTCTGGCGCGCGCCGCGCGAGATTGTCAAAGCACGGCGGGAAGAAACCTTACAACGTCGCGGAGTACTCGCCGCAAGCGCTATCGTTGCGCTCTTAGTCGCGGCGAGCGCGTACTTTAACTCAGCGGAATTTAACCCGCACATTCGTCCGCTCATGGCCGTTTTGAGGAGCAACTTCTGGCTCACGATCCACGTCTTGGCGATTATTATCAGCTACGCGCTCGGCGCTATCGCCTGGGTTGTCTCTGTGTGCGCGCTAGCGTCCTATATCGGCGGAACTTACGGCGTAAAGAAAGATCCAAACTGTCACGACTTGCCATTTGATCCGCCGTACGCTTGTAAACTTACGCCGTTGGTCGCGACCATGACGCGCAGCGCGATTCTCTTCCTCGCCGCTGGTATTCTACTGGGCGCGCGCTGGGCAGATTACAGCTGGGGACGTTTCTGGAGCTGGGATCCCAAAGAGGTCTGGGCCCTTGTAACGCTACTCATTTACGCCTCCGCGTTGCATTTGTATCGTCGTAGCGGTCAAAATCGCTTCGTACTCAATCTCGGCGCGGTTCTTGGCGCGCTGGCGATTATTATGACATGGTACGGTCTGAGCTTTGTCATGGGGGGCGGCGGTCGTCATTCCTATGCCGCGGGCGAATCGAACAAAGTGGCGGTTCTTTATCTACTTGTCGCCGCTAATCTTATCTATGCGCTTCTAGCGTGTGTGCGATATACCCTTACGCGACGCGCCTATCGTGCGATGCATAAGACGACCAAAAACACACAAGATCTTACGAATAATAGCGTTACGCGTAACGATCGTCCTAGAAAGGACGCGGCGCTACACGGTCGCGGTAAGTTTAAAGGACGTCGATAGTTCTAACGGCATGATCAGGTCTCGACAAACCTGGTCGGGAGCTGATAAAACGCCAATGAGTCGAACAACGCAGATGAAGTTCCGTGACGCGGCGTTACCTCTGCCGACGCCGTTCTCTTTCAAACTTGGGAATTGGAACAACTGTTTTTCTCCCCCAAAAAACAAGCGCGCGCGATTACATTGTGTAAACCGCGCGCGCTATCTTTTAGCGCCGCGCTACGTCAGACCAACGTGGCGCGGCGAATGATTATACCAGGTACGAGCGACTACATCACGCCCTTGACCAATTCTTCGATCTTATCGCCAACCTTGAGGGTAACTTCGTTTTTCCCTTCGGTAACAGTGACGGTAAGCCCGGAGGTTTTGGGATTATTGAATTTACGATCGACGTAAACGGTAGTGGGACCGGGAGTTCCGTCTTCGCTAGCGTCTTCGGCGACCTCTTTAATAACCATGGCGTTATATTCGCCAGCCGGGGCGCCGTTCCATTTACCGTCTGTCATAAGGATAATCACGCCGGAAGCATCGGTCACGCCGGCAAGGTTCCAGGTACGACCGCTGGTCTTTTGCGCCGACATGAGCGCAACGTTCGCGCCGTCCACAGGCGTTCCGTCGTCATAAGTCACGGTAATGGTCGTCGGGTAAAGTTTCGGAAGATCGCTGGGCTTCTTTTCGCCGCCACAACCGACGGTCGCGAGCGTGAGGAGCGCCAGTACGAGCGAAAGCGCTATGTGTTGTTTCATAATGACTTGTAGTCCTTGTGTGTCTTAGGGGATTATACCGCAAGCAACGCGATTAAAAAAAACGCCGAACGAGTCGGCGTTCTTGTGTGTCAACTGCGCGTCAAAGGACACGCGTGGCAAACTTTGACGCAAGTAACGCGTCCAAAGCTTTGAGCGAAATATTAGAGGGAGACCGTTTCGCCGCCCTGCGCAGAACCGAGCGCGCCCCAAACGCCGTAGGGGCTCTTACCGGAGGACACGCAGTACGCGGAGGAATCGCCACAGTCAACGGTATCAGAGATGAAACGCACGGAACCGTCGCCCATCGCGGCGTTCACGCCGCCGCTGTGGTTCGATTGAGCCGCGGCAACGCCCCAGGTCGTGGCGTTACTATAGGAGCAACTCGGGGAGTTCGGCGGAGCGCAGGTATTGAAACCGGACATAAAGAAGTAACCGTCGGCCCAGCGTTGACCACGGTAACCGTCGGAGGCGGTGTCTTTGGTGACTTGTGTGCCGTTCTTATATGCCAAGCAATTGAGCGGAGCGCTATTGCCGTTGTACATTGCGCCGACAGAGTAAATGATTCCGCCCTTGAGTTGAGAGCCAGCGGTGGTAAAGGTGATCGTTTCGGAGAACGCAACGGTATTAGAGGTACCGTCGGTAATCACGGAGAGGGTCGGGAATTCGCCAACCCAGAAGATACCGCGGTGCGCGATCTTCGCAGCCGCGCTGGATTCGTCTTTCGGGTTACGGTTGATGTTCCAGAGACCGTCGCCACGGCAAGAGACGTAGTTCAAACGCGCCAGAGCATTACCGTCGGTCGACTCTTGGGTCGCGTTACCGTCGGAGGGGCAAATGAACCCGTTGATACGAGTTCCAAGCGCCGGGAAGTTCGTAGACGACACAACAGGCGTCGTCATTCTCGGATTAGCGGTGGAGTCCGTATAGGAAACCAGTTGATCCCAAATCGTCTGCTGTTCCATATAGGGAAGCAGGAAGCAGAAGGTTGAAAAACGACCAGCCGCGTGTTTTCCAGCGTTCGCGTTTTCGATCGTCGTGCTATTACCTAGCAGAGCGCGTGCGGCGGGAAGAGCGCCACAAACGTCGTGATAGTTATGAAGAGCAAGACCAAGCTGCTTCAGATTGTTCGTACATTGCATACGACGCGCGGCCTCACGTGCGGCCTGAACAGCGGGAAGCAACAAGCCAATGAGAATACCGATGATCGCGATAACAACAAGCAGTTCCACCAGCGTGAAACCTCGCTTTGTATTTTTCATCTAACAAACTCCTAATAATACCGTTCTATTGCGAATCGACCCAAAGGTCTTACTAATCTTATCCGATAACGCCAAACGCGCAATGGCGACTAATGATAAGCGTCGCCTCTGTGCCGAACCGAAGCGAGCCCAGACTTAGACGCTATTTATACGCAAATGTTTCGGAAAAAATCGACCCTGCACAGGAAAAAGTTTAAATATTATTCTATCGCCACTTTTGTTAATAGAACGTTCTTATCTTTACCACAATACCCACTATTCCTATTTTGTCTATTATATAATCATATTCGACGCTTTGTTTATTCCGCAGCGCTATAGCGCGCTTGTTCATACCGCGTGAGCGCGCTACGAAACTCCCGAGCATGTTCTAGCGTTTCCTGTGGCGCGCGCCATTTTTGCGCCTCCTGTAGACTTTTGCGCGCATAAGGTGGCAGTTCTGCAAGAAAACTCGTTTCGTTAGCGCTCTGAACGCCCTTGAGGTCGCGTCCTTGGTCATACGCGCCGACGAAACTTTCCTCTGGCGAACCGCCCTGGGCGTTGAGACGCTCGCTAGCGTCGCCTGGGGCGTCAACACTCGCCCGGGGAGCGTCTGAAACGCTTATATCGGCGTCATCGCCAGATCCTAGCGTTACGGTAAGCGCGTGCTGCGCGCGTTGCGCTAAACGCGTCATAAGCGAGGGTTCCGACGCGGCGTGGTCGTTCTGCGTCTGCGCGCTCGCGATCGCTGTGAGTTCGTCAGTTGTTACGTCATCTGCGTCTGACGCGACGTCAAAGATTCCGTCCTGCGTACCGTCCGTGGAGGTCGCTGTGACGGGGAACAGACCAAGCGTTAAGAAAGACAAATAGCATTGCGCGGCGCTTCGCGTCAAGTCGTTCCCCAGGGCGGTCAGTAGCGTCCAGGGCTCAGCGAGTCGGGTCGTTACGCGTCCCCAGCGTTGTAACGACGCGTCATGGCGCAACGCCTGCAGGGAATTTTCGAGGTTCGACAGTTCCGGCACAAGGGTCGCGTCGACACGCTCCGTCGCGTCGAACTGCGCGTTGGCCAGCGCCTCTTGAATAAAAGTTTCCAATTCCGGCGAATCGGACGTCTTCTGCGCGAGCGTTTCGATCCGCGCGGTCATAGCGCTACAAGCGCGTTCCTGCGCTTGAAGCGCGTCGAGAAAACGTTGTGTCGAACCCGATCGAGCGTCGTTCGTACCGGCAAAGCGCCCCGCGTAAGACTGAAGATTCGAGCGCGAAGTCTCAAAGAGATTTGTTAGCTCGCCCAGAAGGGTTTGAAAATCATCTGCAATTTCAAGCGCGTCAATGAGAAGCTCCAGCGTTGCGTCCACTTGCGCAAGCGTTGTACGTTGCGTGGCGAGAACATGCCCCAGAACCGACGCCTCGGTGGTTTCCGCGCGCGTCAAGTCGGCATAGCGCGAAGCCAAAGCGCCGTGACTCACTCGTAGCGCCTCCTCCTCTGTGAGAAACCGCGACACACAACACGCCACAAGATAGGTCGACGCGTCCTGACCGGTCACGCGCGCGGCGTGAGAACGCGACGTCAACCGCGCGCGCGAATCCTCGAGAATCTGCGCGCCTTGCAAAGCGAGACTACGCGAAGAATCCCAGAGCGCAGAATCGAATTCCGCCGCCACACGTAACGACGCCAAAGAGGATTGGGCTTGTTCAGAGGGAACGTTCAGCGCGCTAAGAAGCGCGCGCGCACGTGCTAGATCCTCGCGAAAGACACGTAACGCCTGAAGATAGCGATCCTCCTGCGTCGCGCTCGCCCCCTCGTTGGAAGACGTTGGCGCTG
Organism: Planctomycetia bacterium; assembly: GCA_030537455.1. GTDB lineage: Bacteria > Planctomycetota > Planctomycetia > Pirellulales > Thermoguttaceae > RUG369. The sequence continues at coordinate 27,524 of JAUNMR010000021.1, forward strand.
GCGGCTCCTGCTGTGGAGTTTCCTGTGGCGTTAGTTCCGTCGGCGCGTTCTGCTCCGGGGGCGCAAGAACCTGCGTTGTGGTCGCACTCGCGTCATGTTCATCAGTCGTACCCTTCCACCTTTCCGGGTCATAAAGGGTCGCGACAAACGCAACGATCGCCACATAGCGCGCCGTTCGCCAGAACTTAAGCGTATGGTCAGAAAGTCCGCGTTGCAAAACAACCTCAACAATCTCATTTGCTGAGGGAGGATGTGCCAAAAACCCGCGAATTGCTCGTACGACCCGTGAGCGCGTGGCGTCGCGAAGCTCTTGGGAATCGCTGACGCCACAGACGCAATCGATTTCAAATTCCAACGCCGCGACGAGCAGACCGTCGAACGACTCGTAACGACGTTGCAAACGCGCGGCTACCTGCTCCAGGCTCGGACGACCTAGGCGCCAGCGAAGTATTGTCACAATAACTATAGCGACGGCGCACACGAGGCATAGCGCAATGGCGTATTTTACCCAAGCGCCGTGAAAATGAGACGCCAACGACGCCAGCGCGCCCAGAAACGCCAGGAGCGTCTCTAGTCGTGCGCGCTCGCCGCGCCACGCGCGCCCCAACGCTTGGCGTCGCAAGGATTCCAGAGAGGAACTAATCGGACGTTCGGAATCGCACGCGTCGCGTGGGACTCGTTGTAATTCTACCTGCTCCATGCGCATAAGATCCCTTGTACGACTATTCCTGACACGCTTGAGCTTCGAGGTCGGCGATCGCCTTGAGACGAATTGGAATGTAAAAATTCTTAAGGAGTCGATCGTAACTCTGTTCATGATCCACGCGCATAGTCGAACGACCGTCGCGACCCATGGGAACGCCCTGGTCGCAACCGGTCTGATCTGCGATAAAGACGCGACGATTCTCTGGATCGTTCTTAAGAACCAGCATCACGTGCCCGGAGGAGAGACGACGCAAGACCGCGTCGCCGGGTTGTAATTGCGCGTAAGCGCGCGCAATTCGCTCCGCGCCGTTACTCTCGACGATCTCTTGGGTCGTATTCGCCTGACCGACCTGATAATCCCCAACGGTCGCAATACGCTCCTGACGATTCGGCAACATAGTCAGGGTATCGAGGGTCGGGAACTCGGGATCGACCCTGCGCCAGGCGTGGGACACGCAGGAGGAGCAATCGTTCCCCCAATACAGTTGAGGGGTATTCGGTCCGAAGTAGGTCAGACGCCCGTCGCGCGACTCCAATTTCGTCTTAAAGGACGCCAGGTCATGGTCGCGAGCGTTTTGGGTATAGGGAATACCGAAGTAGGTTTCGCCCGACTTAAAGGTAAAGGGCTCGCCGGTCGTCCAATATTTAATATCCTCCGCGGGCGTCCACTCAATCGCGGCGGCGTCGCGCATATACTGACAGACCGTCTCACGCGCGACGACCGCGTCCTTGGCGGCGTCATGCTGTGGTTCCGCGCCGAATAAACTCGCGCCGCTGCACAGCGCTACGAACGTTATAAGAATTAACGATATAACTCGCATTTTCAAGCTCCAAACTCATAACAAAGGCGTCGTGGAGACCAGAGGATCGACCGCACGCCACGCCACGACATTGTACGCGCTCACAGGGAGAATGTAAAGAACAACGCAACCGACGTATTATCAACAAGTTGAGCAAGATGTGCAAAACAGGAAACAAACAAGCGTTAAAAAACGCAAATAATTTCTATATTTCAGCCTGGGAATAACCGATAAAAACTATACGGTTGTTTTTATCAACACACGCGCTATGGATCGGCGCGCGGTATGTCAATGTTCGTTTGGCGCGTTGAGCGTGGGGCGAACGTCTTCAAAGGATTGAAAATGACACGTTTCGACAACTCGAGTTTCCGCGCTATTCCCCATGGAATGGCACGCGTCGGCGCGCTTGGCGTCGTCACGATACTGGCGCTCTTGCTCACGTCGCCCGTGGCAAGTTATGGCGCGCAGTATCGCTCCGGCGGTACCGGCGCTACAGTGAACGCACAGAGCGTTGCCGCCACGCGTAATCCCAACTCGAGTCCAAGCGTACAAAGCGCACGCCAGGGCGCGTCGTACAATACGCAAAGGACAGCGTCGCAGTCGCGTCCCTTCCTGTCCGGGCTTTTCGGTCAGAATACCGCGGCGTCCACCGAGGCAGGGAACGTCAATGCGCGCGCCGGATCCGTTTCACAACGTCCCGCCGCAGCCCCCCAACCTAGCGCGGGTCGTTTCCAGCAAGGCTCCGGCGTTATGTCCGGAATCATGGGCGGGCACGACGGTTATTCCCACGCTTCTGTCAACGCCGGTTCACAGCCTCGCGCTATGTCGGTCGCCGCGCTTGAACAAGCCTCTTCTAGTCAGGAAGACGCGCGAGAGGCGTTGGGTAAGATTCCATGGGACTCGCTATCTAATTCTGCGCGAGAAAAGATCCAGCAAATCGCGACCGCCCCGACGATTTATCGTCGTCTACCCATGGCCGGCGGAAGATGTAATCCGGAACTCTTTGACTTCTTCCTCTCCTACCCCAACGCAGTCGTCGAACTATGGCGGCAGATGGGCTACGACGAGGTCGCTATGTCACAAATCGACGCGAGAACGTTTGAGATCACCGAAAAGAGCGGTACGAACGCCAAACTTCAGATCCTCTATCAGGATTCTGAACTTACCCTGGCGTACTGTGTCGGCGCATATCGCGGTTCGGCTTTCTGGCGACCCGTCGACGGTGAAATGATTCTACTGCTACAAACCAGATACACTGAAGACCCCGAGCTCAATCCCTTGGTGATCTGTCGACTCGACGCCTTTGTCTCTATCAAAAATCCGGGCGCTGACTTCTTTGCACGTACCTTTAGCGTCGCCGTCGGTAAGATCGCAGACGCCAACTTCACTCAAACACTCGCTTTTATCGACAGCGTCTCGCAAAACGCGGAAGCGCGACCCTATGAATTCCGACAGGTCGCCGCAAGTTTGAACGGTCTGTCGCCACAAGCGCGTCAACTCCTGGCGCAAAAGACTATGAACGTAGCGCGTCAGGCGCAAGAGCGTCGCGCTGGCGTCTTAGTAAATTACCAGCTCCTTCCGAAACTCAACGAGCCCTCGGCGAAATTCGCGCGCGTTCTTTCGCGCGAGCGTAACGGTCTCGGTCCCAGTAGTCTTCCGAACAATAGTCAGTACGCCAACGCGTCGACGCCTAATAGCCTCTCGCCCAACGCGTTCGCCGGTAGCGACGCGTCTGAGTCGACCGCATTTGGGACGCGCGTTTCGAATTATCCCGCTGCGACAAGCGCCGAGTCCTTTGCCGTTGCCCCTAGCGTGCGTGCTAACAGTCTAATAATGGATCTCAACGGCAGTTCGGAATTCGCGCTTAGCGACGACGAAGAGGAACAATGGGACGACGAAGAACTCATGCTCACCGGGGAAGATTACCTCGCCTCCCAAGGTCACGATAACACGCCATTGAGTTCGGTAAAAGTCGCGCCGAAAGATTCTCTGGCCGCAATTAGCGCGAAGCCCTCCACGAATCAGCGCGCGCTCGATATGCTCGAATCGCAAGAGCGTCAACCGGTTCCTAGCTATCGTTACGACTCCTCTAAACCGCTGGCAACCGACGATTCCGCCTCGCTTGCCATCGGCGCGCCCGCGATTCCCGCTATGGCGCTAGAGGACGACGACGTCGCGCTCACGCTTGACGACGATTCAGTCGACTCCGGTACAGTCGCCAGTCCCTTCGCCACAAGCACAACGAACGCTACCAATCGTCCCGCCCCGTTGGCTATGCCCCTGACGAGCCGACCCAGCGACAACGACGCGCAAAATATGCGCGCGCAAGCGCTTAACGCGCCGGTGAACTCATCTGATACCTCCGGAGACGACGTCGGCGACGACGAGCTCTTCCTAACGCTCGACGAGGAATCTTCTGAGGATAACGTCAAAACAACGCCTGTCGCAACGCCGTGGAAGTCCGGTATGCCTATGCGCGCCCCGATCCTTCCGCCGGTGATCAGTCGCATTCAAACGCCTGTTAAAACTCAGAATACGAACGAAGAACCCGCTCTCGCGTCCGAACAAGACTCCACAAGCGCCGACGACAATTCCCGCGGCGCCAATGCCTTCCGTCTCGCCACGGAAAATGACGCGACGACCGACCAGAGCGCCGCCAAAAACCAAACCGACGCTCAAATCGGTTCCGGATGGACGCGCGCCGCTTACGCGCCAAATGGCAAGCGAACCAATAGCGTCCCGACGTCGACGCCGCGTGTCGCGCCCGGGTTCAAAACCAGCGCTAAATCCCCAAACGGCTCTGATGAGGCGCAAACGCGCCAAACCGCCAAGGTTGCGTTCCTACCGCTCGACGACGACTTCACACAGGTCGCCGAAAAAATGCAGACGCGACGCTACGTCCCGCCTACAACCACTAGCGACGGCGAAGCGTCTACGCCGATTGCAACCTTCCGTTCCAACGACTCTACGACCAATAACGCGCAAAAAGCTTTGCCACAAATGTCGCCCAATGCGCTTCCCAAAAGCGCAACTTTTGCCAAGCCAAGCGACGCTGACTAAGATTAGTCGTTTTAACCTCTTGATAACTATCTAGTTTTTCTTCCTTTACGACGCGACACAGGACTCCTAAACGCTGTGTCGCGTCGCGCGTTTTCTTGGGCTATCGCCGTCGCGTTCTGACGACGTTAAGCGCGACTCAAACTCTTTACGCTCTAGGACGTCTATGCAAGATAATTCCCTTACGTTTTTGATTAACATTGTGAATTCGTTATACGGGAGTTACATTTATGTCGAAAAACCGCGTCTATGCGTACGCCAGAGTCAGTACGCGTCAACAGAATGAAGCGCGCCAATTATTGGCTTGGCGCGAAATGAAGATCAACCCGAAAAATGTCTACATTGACAAACAATCGGGGAAAGATTTCGATCGTACCGAATACCAAGAGCTCATGAAAGTCTTACAGCCCAACGACGTCCTGGTGATTAAAAGTATCGATCGTTTGGGACGTAATTACCGCGAGGTTCTCGAGCAATGGCGCGCGCTGACAAAGGAACGATGCGTCGACGTGGTCGTACTCGATATGCCGCTACTGGACACGCGTCAGCAGAAGAACCTTTTGGGCGCCTTTATTTCCGACGTCGTGCTGCAGATCCTCTCCTTTGTCGCACAGAACGAGCGTGAGAATATCATCCAGCGCCAGCGCGAAGGAATTGCCGCGGCGAAGGCCAGGGGCGTTAAGTTCGGTCGACCAATGCGCGAGCTTCCGCGTCAATTTCATCTGTATGTCGCGCTGTGGCACGCCAAACGCATTACCGGGGTCGCCGCGGCAAAAGCTTGTCAGCTCCCACTGTCGACCTTCCGAAATCGCGCCAAGAAATACCTCAGCGAAAAGAATAGCAATAACGTCAATACATCGTCTAATAAGAAAAGTAACCGCGTCTAATCCATTAAAAAAACTCAAACTTAACGTCTGTTATTTCACTCTAACTTTTTTCACTATTTGTCAAATTTTATCCTTGAAAGATATATTGGCATTGATAAAATAACAAGGTCGCATGAAACGACTGCGCCTTGCGCCCGCTAAGGTCATGAGTTCCTGTCGCCAATAATATCCGGAATATTAGACTCGACAAGCCTCAAAGCAATCGTACGCCGAGCCTGACTCATTGTCGACTAATTAAAAAGGGACGTTCGTTACCAGACCGTGTCAACAACCGAACTTGCGTTTCACCCCAGCGCGCGTTCGGCGACAAGTTTAGTAGCGAACGTTCTTTATTTCTATCTTTCCCAACGCTCGCTCTCAGGCGACAGTAAAAAGGAGTCTCGACAAGGAAAAACCTAATCGAGACTCCAAGAGTCTTTCAACGCCTTAGTTACGCTAGGGCGATTCTCCACTATGGAGCGCGGTCGAGTTTAAATTCAACGGTCTTGGTCGAACGATCGACCTTCTGACGAATACCAGAGGTCGAGGCGCTCAGGTATTTGACGTCGATCGCATTGACGGTAACCGGTTCTGTCGTTTCGCCCTGGTCGTTGGTCGAAGCTTCTTTGACGACCTTTTCGATCCCGGCAAAGTAGACTTCGTAGTCCCCCGCGGGCAAGCCGTCGTTCTCTTTAACGCTCGAGACGCTAAAATGACCGTTTTGAATCACGCCATGCGCGCTGAAGTCGCCATTGACGAAATAGACCATGCCGTCGGCGACCGGTTCATTATCGTCGGAATAAAGAACCGTACCGGTTAGCTTGACTTTACCGCCGCAACCAACCAGTAACGTCATAGGCAGAATGAGCGCGAGTAATAGACAAAATCGTTTCAACATCAAGGGGTTCTCCACTGTAGGCGAAATGGTAAACGAGAATTAGAGCGAAGTGGTATTACCGTCGCTGACATTGGCCAAATAGCCAAGGGTCTTACCGGCAGTGGTATTGGAGAACGCGCGCACGGAACCGTCGCCCATGAGGAAGTTCACAACGCCCCCGTGCCAGGAGCCGAAATAACGCTGCGGATTAGAGGTATCATAAGCGTTCGCCAGAGGATACTGTTCGCAAACGGCGCGACCGATCGCCCAGTCACGCGCGTTGGAGTTGGTCGCCGCCAGGTAGTTTTGGTCATGACGGAACGCGGTCGTTTCCGTGCCCAGAACGCCGATCGGAATGTGCTTTTCGCCAAAGATAATCTGATTGGAGGTTCCGTCTGCCCAACGCGCCATAGGATCGCGCGGCGTCCAACTTCTAGGATCACCGGATGTTTTCAGTAGCGCGCGACGGAACGGGCTTAAGTTACCGGCGCTCAGCGCATAGGTATCTTCGGCGCCGACCCATTGGAAGTTAGTGCAGTCGGGCGAGTTATAGGTAGTGTAGAGCACCGGCGCATAGTCGGCGAAAGGTCCGTAGGAGGCGATCGAGGCGCAACCTTTAATCGTCACGGAGTTCGCTGAAAGTTCCGTATTGGTCAGTGGGGCGCCCGCAACGCCGGCACGGCGAGAAGGACACTTCACAAAAGGAACGGAGCAGAAATCAATACGCATCTGATCCGTCATTTCGGAACTACGCCAGAACTGGTCGCCAGCGCCGCTGCCGGAACGGCAAAGGTCTTGACCGAAACCGCTGGTCTTATCGTTGGCGCCGCGCCAATTCTTCAGGATTTCGTAAAGCGACGCCTGCTCCATATAGGGCCACAGCAACGGGATAATCATTGCGTGACCCATGGAGACGTCGAGCGGAGGGAGCTTGCCGGTAGCGGATTCGAAGTTGTGCACGCTCAAGCCAAGTTGCTTCAGGTGGTTCGTGCACTGCATACGACGCGCCGCTTCACGAGCCGCCTGAACTGCGGGAAGCAACAAGCCAATGAGAATACCGATGATTGCGATAACAACAAGGAGTTCAACAAGCGTGAAACCACGGCTTGTATTACGGGATTTAAGGTTCATAAACACCCTCGAAAAGTTAAAAAAGCGCCACTGTTTCGCGGTTAGGAAAACAGTATTCAAATGTCTGACGTAACAAAATATTGCAATCACAAAAGTTGGAATATTGTAAATTAAGGATGAGGAATACAGACCGAAATCTTTATCGATCCAACTCTTGTCATAACAACATTTACATACTTGTCAAAACGTATACGTTTATGTTATTCAACGGCTTGAATAGATATTGCGATGACGTCAGGATAAGTCATTCCAAAGCGCCTTTAATAACCTTGACAGAGTATACAATCTGTGTTATAATCGCAAACTGTGTGCGTTGGCGTGTCCAGCGCCAAAAATTATAGATTTTGGAAACTTTCGATAATAGAGAAATATTTACAGCTATCAAAATTGACATTATAAAAATCTGCGACTAATTGACAAATTATCCCCAATAGGCGTGAAGCCGAGGCGTCGCACTTCGGCAACGAGCGCAAAAAAGGGACGCTATACTCCTGCTCGTATAGCGTCCCGCATGTGTCGTTACAGGGTTCTATCCGGGGGTAGAACCATCGGCAGTTACAGTAGCGCGGTGGTCTCCTCGAAGCCGAACAAAATATTGAAATTCTGCACGGCGGCTCCGCACGAAAGCTACCGGATATCCTTGCGTAAAAACGAGGCGAATGGCTCGTGAACGTCATGTCTGCTCTTAAACAGGTCATAAAGCGCGTCCCTGGTAATCAGAAGTTGCGCGCTTGCAATTGCGACTGGAGCGCGATAGAATTACGTCGTTCACTTTAAATTTCACGCCACGCGCACCGTCGCAGCGTGACGTCACGAGTATGAGGAGCAACGTTATGAATCGACGCGACGCTATTAAAGGTCTCTACGGTTTGGGCGCGCTGGTCGTAACGGCTACGCCGTATGCGCTGGCAGAAACGCACGCGCCGTTGAAATTACGCATCTTGTCCTATAATATTCAAATCGGTCGCGGACCGGGCGGAAGCTACTCCGACCCGACGCAGGCGCATTTGGATCGCACCGCGGCGAGAATCGCCGACGCCAAGCCTGACGTGGTCGGGCTACAAGAGGTCGACAATAAGACCGGACGCAGTGGAACCGACGTCGACCAGCTTGGCGTGATCGCGGAACTTACCGGCTTCATTCCAACCTTTGTCGCCAAAAAAGAACAAAACGGCGGCGTCTATGGCGTCGGCGTTCTGTCGAAGGAGAAGCCCGTGTCGGTCGCTCACGCCTTTATTAAGGGCTCGGCGCACCGTCGCGTCCTGGAAATCTGTGAATTCCAGCGCTATTACTTCTTCAATACGCACCTACCGCTGACAGAAGAGCTACGCGTTGCCGCGGTCGATATTATCAATGCGGAAGCCGCCAAACGCCTCGACAAGCCGATCATCCTGCTGGGAGACCTCAATGCCGAGCCAGACTCGCCCGAGATTAAAAAACTTCAAGAGACCTGGACGCAAATCTCGCCCAACGCGCCAACCTTCCCCGCCGATGACCCGAAAGTGCAGATCGACTACATCTTCCTTAAGAACGTCAAAAAGTTCAATCTGCTCGAAGCGAGCGTTATTGACGATTCCACCACCTCGGATCATCGACCGGTACTGTGCGAAGTGGAAATTTTCTAACGATTTACGACGTGCGCGACTAATCCGTCTCCGGCTGCGTCGCGTGCGCCACAACCTCTTTGAGCAGCTCAAGATAGCGTAGCGTCAATCCCGAGGGACGCACGCTCCTGGGAAGAATATATCCTATGCGCATATAGTCCTCCACCGCAAGCGGACGCGCCACGATATTTGAACCGTTGAGCTGCTCGCTAATCACGCCGGAACAGATCGTATAGCCGTGCATGCCCACGAGCATATTAAAAAGCGTCGCTCGATCGCATACCACGATCTCCTTATCGCAATCAACCGCGCTCATAATCTCTTCGGAAAAATAAAATGAATTATGCGCGCCCTGCTCATACGCCAAGCGTGGGTAGGGACGCAGGTCTTCCATAGTCGCCACGTCCAATTTCGCCAGCGGACTTTCCTTCCCGAGAAATACGTGAGGCTTTGCTATAAAGAGCGTCTCAAAGCTCAGGTCTTCTTCATTAAGCGTACGCGTGAGCGCCTCCTCGTTAAACTTATTGAGGTAAAGCACGCCGACCTGACTGCGTAGTCGCGCCACGTCCTCAATGACGTCAAAGGTCGTGGTCTCGCGCAAGTGAAATTTATACTTGTCCCCGCCCTGCTCGCGTAAAAGCGCCACAAACGCTTCCACCACAAAAGAATAATGCTGTGCCGACACGCAGAAGTTACGCTTGCGCGCGTTGTTACCCCGGCGATAGCGTTGCTCCATCATTCTGGCCTGCTCCACCACCTGGCGAGCGTAGCCGACAAACTCCTCCCCCTCGCGCGTGAGAGACACGCCCTTGTTCGTGCGCTTGAAAATATCGATATTAAATTCCTTCTCAAGAGATCGAATCGTAAAGGAAAGACTCGGCTGAGAAATAAAGAGCGAACTAGCCGCCTCGGTGATCGAACCGAGACGCGCCGTCTCTATAAGCTGTTCCAACTGACGAAGCGTCATGACGTCTCCATAATTTTTTATTTTTGATTATACCGTGGTTATAGTTTTAATCTATGACCTCCCATAGTTATTTTGTATTTGACGAATTCACAATTTGCGATAGAGTATTAGAATAGCACAGATATGGAGTGCGCGCGTCCACGCGCCTCTTGTAATCATCGATCGTCACGACGCGCATTACGCGTCAATAGGAGCGTTTTATCATATGCAATCATCAGTCATCGGTTATCCGCGCATAGGCGCGCATCGCGAATTAAAGTTCGCGTCTGAAAAATATTTCCGTGGTGAAATTAGCGCGTCTGAACTTCGCGCGACCGCCAGTGAGCTTCGTAAACTTCACTGGACGACGCAACGCGACAAGGGCGTCGACTACATTCCCAGCGGCGATTTCTCCTTCTATGACTCCACCCTCGACGTCGCTGCGCTCCTGAATGTGATACCCGCGCGGTATCGCGAACTTAAGGTTCAAGATCCGATCGACGTCTACTTCGCCATGGCGCGCGGTACCCAGGGCGTTCAGGGCGACGTCAAAGCGCTCGCCATGAAGAAGTGGTTCAATACCAATTACCACTATATCGTTCCGGAACTGGAAGATACGACGGAAATCCGCGTGGTCGACGACTCCTTCTTCGACGGTTATCGTCAGGCGAAAGAACTTGGAATCGAGACGAAGCCGACCATTATCGGACCGTTCACCTTCCTACAACAGTGTCGCGTGGTCGGAACGCGTGCGAAAGAAAGCTACGAAGCGGAACTTATCGCCGCGTATAAGGCAATCGTTGCGCGCGCCGCAGAACTTGGCGTGCAATGGTTGCAATTGGAAGAGCCCTCCCTGGTGCGCGACCTGACCGAAGCGGATCGCAAACGTCTGGTCGCCTTCTACGACGCGCTCGCAAGCGTTAAGGGCGCGACGAAACTCCTGATCCAAACCTACTTCGGCGACGTGCGAGACTGCTATGAAGACCTCGTGGCGCTGAAGGTCGACGGTATCGGGCTGGACTTCGTGGAAGGTCGTCAGACCCTGGAACTGGTGCGTAACCATAAGTTCCCGCAAGACAAAGTACTGTTCGCCGGCGTGGTCAACGGTAAAAATATCTGGCGCAATAACTACGCGAAAACCCTGGAACTACTGACCGAACTGCGCACGCTCGCCGCCAATTTGGTCGTGGGTACCTCCTGCTCGCTCCTGCACTCGCCCTACTCGCTGCAGTACGAAACGAAACTGGAAGAGACCGCCAAAGCGCGTCTGGCTTTCGCGCAAGAGAAACTCGGCGAACTCCATGAACTGAGCGTTCTTATCGAAGACGCTAACTACCAGCAAAACGCCGCTTACATCGCCAATGGCGTTGCGAACGCCTTGCAAACGCACAACGACCCGGCAGTTCAAGCGCGCGTCGCCGCCATTAAAGACGCCGACTACACGCGTCTGCCCGCTTTCGAGGAACGTATGGCGATCCAGCGCGACGCCTTCAAACTTCCGCTCCTGCCGACCACAACGATCGGCTCCTTCCCGCAAACCGCACAGGTCAAATCGACCCGTTCCGCCTTCCGTAAGGGGCAAATCTCCAAGGAAGAATACGAAACCTTCGTTAAGGAACAAATCGCCGGTTGCGTGCGTCTGCAAGAGGAACTCGGTCTGGACGTGCTTGTCCACGGCGAATTCGAACGCAACGACATGGTCGAGTACTTCGGAGAAAACCTCGCTGGTTTCCTCTTCACCGTCAACGGCTGGGTGCAGTCTTATGGCACGCGTTGCGTTAAGCCGCCGATCGTCTTCGGCGACGTCTCGCGCCCCAACGCCATGACCGTAAAGTGGTCCGTCTACACGCAATCTCTCACGAGCAAGCCGGTCAAGGGCATGCTCACCGGTCCGGTCACGATTCTGAACTGGTCCTTCCCGCGCGAAGACGTCTCGCTGAAGGAACAAGCGTTGCAACTGGCGCTCGCGATCCAAGACGAAGTCCTCGATCTGGAAAAGAACGGCATTCGCGTGGTGCAAATCGACGAAGCCGCGCTACGTGAGAAGCTCCCGCTTCGTCGCTCCGACTGGGAAAGCGAATACCTCGTGTGGGCCATTCCCGCCTTCCGTCTCACTCACAGTAAGACCAAGCCGGAAACCCAAATCCACACCCATATGTGCTATAGCGAATTCACCGATATCATCCCGTGGATCGACGCTATGGACGCCGACGTTATCACCTTTGAAGCGTCCCGCTCACAGTTGCAAATCCTCGACTCCCTCAAGGAAAACAACTTCAAAACGCAAGTCGGTCCGGGCGTCTACGATATTCACTCTCCGCGCGTGCCGAGTGTGGAAGAAATCGAAGCTACGCTCCAGAAGGAACTGGAAAAGGTCGAACAGAAGAAACTCTGGGTCAACCCCGACTGCGGTCTGAAGACGCGCGATGTGCCCGAAACCGTCGCGAGCCTCTCCAACCTTGTGGAAGCCGCCAAACGTACGCGCGCTAAACTGCAGTAACACAAAGTTTACATGGCTTAACGCCAAAGTTTTCACAAAAATACAACGCGACGTCGCTACGCAAAAGTAGCGACGTCGCGTTCTTTATGAGCGCTCGCGCGAAAAAGACGCGACGACAAGAAAAAAAAAGACTGCCAATAGACGAAACGACGCAAGCCCCAGAGGTTTGACTGGCGACGTCTCCTACAGCAGTACAGAGTCGTTGAGATTGATCGTCCGCACAAAGACGGAACTATTAGCACGCCTGAAGGGATTCGAACCCCCAACCCTCGGTTCCGAAGACCGATGCGCTATCCAATTGAGCCACAGGCGCGTCAGGAACGCACAAAACGTCCAAGATTCGGCACAGCGCGCTCCAATAAGGGAACACGCCACACTTCCCTACTATTTTAATGGTATTTTACCATCGTGCAAGGCGTCGCTTTAAAAAAAATGCGAACGGACTTAGCCGGCCTGAGCCAGCCCCAGCGGGAGTTCTTTGAGATTAAGCGCGTCGAGCGGCGCGGAGTTCTCACGATAGCTCACCGTTATATCGCCAAACGCTAGCGGTTGTTCCACATGAAGATAGCCGTGTCGCGTCAGTTCAAGAATCGCCAGGAAAATACCAATGAGCGTCGCCTTATCGCTCGCGTTGTCAAAGAGCTGTGTGAAATTGACTACGCTCTCTTGTCGCACGCGACAATACACGCGCTGGATATGAACCGATAGGGGCGTGTCCTCGCGCTTCATGGCGTGACGAAAGACCGGGGATTTCTCACGCAAAATCTTACCGAAAGCGCCGACCAGATCCCAAAGTTCGACCTCTTGAATCGGCTCCTGCGCTAAATTGCGCGTCTTTGCGGGAATATCATTAGCCAATCGCGGGTAGCGACGTTGCCATCGTCGACCGCGCTCTTCGAGAAGACCGGCGTTTTCGCAGAATTTCCGATACGCTAAGAGCTGTACGACTAAGTCTTTACGCGGTTCTTCGATTTCCTCCACCGTCTTCTCTTCTTCGGTCGGAAGCGCCTGGAACGACTTAATCTCAATTAAAACGCTCGCAAGACAAAGAAACTCGCCGATCGTATCGAGATTCAAGGCCTCCAGTGCGTCGATAAACAGAAGGAACTGCTCGGTAATCTCGGCAATTGGGATATCGAAAACGTCAAGTTCGCGTTTACGTATCAGATAGAGCAAGAGGTCGAGCGGTCCACTGAACGCGTCTAATTTCACGGCAAACATCGTCGAGTCCTTTCCACGTGTAAAACGCCGCTAGCGCGTTAGGCGCGTTTGCGTCGCGAACCGCTGGAACGCGGCTCTTCAAAGGAGTGAAATTCATAACGTTGCGCCGAACCGCTACGCGCGCGAGCGTCCACGTCCAAAGAATTGAACGCGGCGTTGAGCGCGTGAGCAGCACGCGCGGCGCTTTGCGACAGTCGCTCCAGTTCCGCGCGTTTCGCCTCCATTTCACGCTGTGCATGTGCGCAATTCTCTTTGAATGCGCGTTCACGACGCTGTAACTCCTCAAGCGCGCGATGAACGTCGCGACCTTCGCCTCGTGCGCCGTTAAAGTGAAAGGATAAAGCACCCAGAGCCAAAGAGCCGCCAAGGGCTGTCGCAAGCGTGGACGCCAGGAGTAACGTCTGCATAGTAGTCGTCGATAAGTTAGGACAAGCGTTATAAATCGCGGTCGCGCCAACGCGACGCGACGTCGCTATTTCTATAACAAATTCCCACCGTTTCCGCAAGCGCGCTTTTGACGCGTTTGCTCCGGAAAAATAAAGCACGCGCGTGCCTCATGGACAAACGCGCGTGCGGTTAGTTGGCATAAGAGGAGTCGCTCGTGGGAGCGCGCCCTAGCGTTGTTCATCGTCCTCTCGGACTACACCCCCGGGGTGACGTTAGTTGGCTCAGAGGAGGAATCGAACTCGAAGTTCGCTTCGCTCGTGCCCTTGTCGGGAACGTCAAATCGCAGTTCGCCGCTATTGGCGCGCGGAGGCAACTTATAGGGAGAAACGTGCTCTTCGGTGACGCCTTCGACGGGATTTTCGTCCGCCTCGGGATCTTGCCATGCTAAAAAGACCACATAGGGACCGGGCACAACGCCTTTCTTATTGGATTCCGCCAGCTTCAGGGAATATTCTCCGTCCTGGTCGGTCATTCCAATGGCGACGGGGGGCACTGTCGCGGTATTTGCGGCAGACTGAAAGACGACGCGGATATCCTGCGCCGGGACGCCGTCAACGACGATTTTACCGGAGACCGGCACAGTATGCGGTCCACAGCCCGGAAGAGCGAACAAAGCGAACGACACGACGCTCATGAGTAGAACGCGCACGGCGCTGAAGTTGAAACGATTATACATGTTTAACCTTTACGCTGTTATTAACTCAAATGATCACGGGACTTGTGTGGTTTCACCGTCAGCGATAGCGCACAGACGTCCCCAAACGCCGATATCATACGGGGGGTTGCCCGAGCCTTTCCAACCGGTTCCGACATTGATCGTCTGGGAGATGAAATGCACGGAGCCGTCCAGGAAGGCGGCGTTGTGACCGTTGGCATGATACGCGCCGGCGGAACGACCACAGAAATACGTGCTTTGGGGCGAACTGAGACCGCAGGTGTTAATACACAGCGTCCAGTTGTGAGAATAGAGCGTCGCGGCTTTCGGCGAGCAGGTGTAGATGTGGTTAGCCGCCACGCCAGACCAGAAGGTGCCACGACCCGGCATTTCACGAGGCTGATGGTGTTCGGTAAAGATCGCCGTATTAGAAGTTCCGTCGGTCACTGAGGCAAGCGAGTCGAAATGCAAACTGTACTTAGCGCCGTCCGCGCCGGTCACCGTGCCAAGATGAACGGTGTGAACCGCGCCACGGAGTATCTGGCGATTCGACGCGCCATTGTCGTCCCACCACCAGGTGCCGCCGGTATTCGTACCGCCAACAGCGCGATAGGAGCTGGTCCAAATATCGAATTTCGTATAGCTCGAATGACCGTCGTCGGTCGAGGGCTTCATTTGCTGCCCGATCCCGGGGTCGCTGGGACATTCGTAGATCGTCATTCTCAATTGCGCAAGTTCGCGATTACGACCCTGGTTACTGGCGTTCACCGCGCCTTTCGTGGCGTTTTCAAGCGACGCGGCGCCGAAATACATCGAGAACGCGTTCTCTTGTTCAAGGAAGGGCAGTAGCGACACGCCCCACATCGAGAACCAACGCCACAAGCAGGCCGTGCTGTTACTGGTATTGCGCATGACAGCCCCGGCAGGGAGAACTTTGTTAACGTCGGCGTAGTTTTGGGTCGCAATCGCTAATTGACGCATCTTATTGGAACATTCCATACGTCGCGCCGCCTCGCGCGCCGCCTGAACCGCCGGCAAGAGCAGACCAATGAGAATACCAATAATCGCAATGACAACCAGAAGCTCAACCAGGGTAAAGCCGCGTTCGGT
>JAUNMR010000021.1:43542-45629 GCA_030537455.1 Planctomycetia bacterium
TACCAATAATCGCAATGACAACCAGAAGCTCAACCAGGGTAAAGCCGCGTTCGGTTTTTTTAGGAATCATAGCAACCTCAACGGATGGTATAAATGGGATATTATTACTAGGTACGACGACGAGCATTAACTTGGCGTCAAGACTCGTTAAAACAGGAGCAAACAATCGGTCAGAGCGTCGCAATTGGCGCCATGCAACATATTATAACACATGGGTTTACCAACCTAAAAACGACGCTAGAAGGCACGGGTCGGACCGAGCGTAAAAGTCCGACTCAGCGACTTCTCTGGGGCGTCTAATCTGTGTTGTGACTTTGCTCTGACCAAGACCCGCTTTCATTATAACGGGCTAATGAAGCCTTTTTTAGTCGTAAATAAATCCAACCTATGAATTTTGGAAAATATCTTAAGTTTTTTTTTGCAATGTATTCAATTTGACGTTCTCAACTAGTTTGATTTGACGTCGTGACTCGACCCCGGTAGAATGAGTCTCGCCGACGTATAGTCCGCTCCTAGGCGCTTCATCAGAGAATCACTTGTGAATACAAGTGATTCGGCGTCAGTCGAATTGCTTACAATCCTGTCAAATAAGCGTCGTATGCTAATTGCATAACAACCCCCTTCCCCCCTTAAAAATAAAAGTACAGAAAGACGCGTTATGTTATTCCAACGAATCTTTCCACGACTCCTTTGCGTCGCCGTTGTCATCGCCGGAGCCGTTGCAAACGCGCAAGAGGACACGCCACGGCAGTTCAGCGGAATCTACCCGAGTCTGGCGTACTTCAATAATGAGAACGAATGCGGTACCGGAGCGGTCGTTCCCTGGGCAGACCGACTCTGGGTCGTTACCTATGGTCCACACTGTCCAGGCGACTCGTCCGACCGGCTCTATGAAATCGACTCCGCGCTCAACCGAATCGTACGTCCAGAAAGCGTGGGAGGCACAAACGCTAATCGTCTCATTCACCGCGAATCACAGCAGCTCTTTATTGGCAATCATGCCATTGACGCGCAGGGAAATGTGCGCACTATCCCTCACGACGCCATGTACGGACGACTCACCGCTACCGCGCGGCATCTAACAGACCCGGAAAATAAGGTCTATATGCTCACCATGGAGGAAGGACTCTACGAAGTCGACGTACATACCCTCGAGCCGATAGAGATCTTTAAGGATTCCAACCGACCTCGCGCGGCGCAAGACGACCTCTTGCCCGGCTATCACGGCAAGGGCGGCTACACTGCGCAAGGTCGCGTTGTCTATACCAACAACGGCGAAAACTCCGAGGCGGCGCGACGCGACCCGACCATCCCCTCGGGCGCGCTGGCGCAATGGAACGGCGACCTATCCTCTGAGAATCGTGGATGGAACCTCGTGCGTCGCAATCAATTCACCGAGGCGACCGGTCCAAACGGTATTTACGGCGCCAAAGAGGACGACGACGTACTATGGACTCTCGGATGGGACGTGCGTTCCGTCATTTTGGAGATTCTCGACAACGGCGTGTGGCGCGAATATCGCCTACCCAAGGCCTCGCGCGCGTACGACGGCGCACACGGCTGGAATACCGAATGGCCGCGCATACGTCAAATCAACGACACAAACGACTACCTCGCGACCATGCACGGTCAATTCTGGCGCTTCCCCAAGACGTTCAGCGCCGAAAACGCGAAAGGACTGCGCCCACGCTCGACCTATCTCAAGGTTGTCGGCGACTTTTGCTACTGGAACGACCGCGTCGTGCTCGGCTGCGACGACTCCGCCAAAAGTGAGTTTCTCAATAAGTCCCCGTTTAAAAACACGTTGTCTGGACCGGGGCGTTCGAACTCGAACCTGTGGTTTATTGCCCCTGAGAAATTGGATCAACTCGGACCAGCGCTGGGTCGCGGAGCGCTGTGGCTCAACGACGACGTCGACGCCGACGAGCCGTCCGCGCCCTATCTTTTCGCAGGTTACGACAAACGCATGGCGTTTGTTACCTTTGACAAAGCTGAGTTTAACGTCAAGCGAGACGAGCCGGAATTCGTGCGCCTGACCTTTGAAGTCGACCGACTCGGTAATGGCGAATGGACAATCGAACGCGAAA
>JAUNMR010000021.1:45729-66218 GCA_030537455.1 Planctomycetia bacterium
CTGACCTTTGAAGTCGACCGACTCGGTAATGGCGAATGGACAATCGAACGCGAAATAGAAGCGCCAAGTCGCGGCGGAACCGGCGTTTGGGTGCATTTTGATCGTAACGTCGACGCGGAATGGATTCGCGTGCGTTGCAACGCCTCGCTCAAAAACGCAACGTGCTTCTTCCAATATCGCAATAACGACACGCGCACAGACGCGCCGTCGCCGATCTTTAACGGTCTGGCGACGGTTGAGGACGCCGCGAATTTTCTGAGCGCGCGCGCCTGGGTCAGAGCCGATAACGACCGACTGGCGGTCGTCTCGCAAATCATTAAGAACGACAAGTTGCAAGAGGAGCGCTACTATGAACTTAGCGAAAACGCAGAACTTGAGCGCGTACCCTGTGTTTACGAGGGGGGCGAGGCGGGCACGATTTCGCGAGTTAAGGCCAAGGTCGACGCGCAACCGCTCGACAGCGCCATTGCGACAATCGACGACCTAAGCGTCTGTCTAACTTACGGCGAACGAAAATGGCGCCTGCCCATTGGCTCCGACGCCACTGCAAAACTGGAAACGGCGGTGACGCGTCGTATTGACCGCGAAGTGGCGACCGAACGCGACCTATTCCATTATGCAGGAATCTTTTACGAATTGCCCGCGGAAAATGCCGGGGGACTGCCGATGATACGTCCTATCGCGACGCACAACTTTGTGATCACCGATTACGCGTCTTACCGCGGTCTGCTCGTTCTTTCGGGCGTGGCAAGCGATTCCGCGCGCGACAGCGACCACATTGTTCGTTCAGAAGACGGTCAATGCGCGCTGTGGCTTGGCGCTATCGACGACCTATGGAGCCTTGGCAAGCCGGTCGGTCACGGGTACGTCTGGCGTGAAACGAAGGTCGCTAAGGGCGAGCCAAGCGATCCGTTTCTTGCGACCGGGTTTGACCGAAAGAGTCTGGTATTAACCAACCATTGCGACGAGGACGTAGAGGTCACGCTCCAAGCGGACGCCACGGGGTACGAACATTGGCGCGCGTATAAAGTCGTGAAAGTCAAGGCGAATAGTCAAGAGACTTTGGTTCTACACGACGATTTTGGCGCCTTCTGGCTGCGTTGCGTCTGCGATAAAGACGCGACCCTCTCCGCGGAATTTATCTACAACTAAATCGCGTCAGCGCTACACTTAACGGCATTAAATCTTCATTAGGCTAAAAGAACGCGCGTGCAATTGTCTCTTCGATTGTACGCGCGTTCTTTTTATAGGGACGTTTATGGTAGAGGTCGCGTAAAGGACGACGACGCCTTAGATTCGGAAGAATCGCTTATAACGCCACAGGTCAAAGAGCAGTAGCCACGTGAGCAGGAAGGAAACAAACTTGAGCGTCGGATTGTACCAGATTCCAACGTACTGTTCCAGACCGTAAACCAGGCAACTGGAGATTTGATCCACTTTGAAAATATGAGGCGTCATATAGGCGACGATCGAATTAGCGCCCAGTACGACGAAGAAGAAACTCAGGAATTTCGGCGCTTTAATAATATCAAAGAGCAGATAGCACGCCGCCAGTAGCGCCAGGCTAATACCGGAGCTCCAGAGCGTCATAGTCGGCGTCCAGATATGCTTAACAATGGGGCAATAGGCGTAGAAAGTCTCCGGCAGACGTCCCCAGACGCGTCCGAGTACAAGACAGATCACTGCGGCGACGGCTATCGTGGCAAACGCGCGCCATTTCACGGAAACGCCCGCGCCATTGGCGAGCTTTGCACGCGTACGATACAGCGCGTCGCCCGCTATCATTCCCGAGAGAGACGTTGCGACAAAAGTCAGAGAACTTAGAATCCAAGTATAGGTATACCCAGGATTAAACGTAAAGGAGCCGTCGTCGTTAAAGGTCACGCCGTCTCGATACTGTCCAAAGACCTTAAGGTCAATTCCATAGGCAAGATTAGTCGTTTCGCCGTAACTACCGCCGCCGTATTCGCCGAGGGTTATATACTTATTCGCCGCCCAGAACGCTATGAGTAGTCCCGCAAAGATTACCCAGTGCGTTACACGCGGAAAATACAGATAGATAAGGCAGGAAAAGAAATACCCAACCGCGATCGCTTGTAACGTATTGGAGAAAATCTTAAAGCGACTTGGCGTCAGTGAGAGCAGATTACCCTGAACCATCATACCGAAGATCCACAGAACCACAACACGACGCAAGACGCGCACCCATGCGCGCCAACGACGCATGCCGCCGTCGTCGCGTCGATAACGCGCCATGGAAAATGGAATCGCCGCGCCCGCCATAAAGAGGAACAGCGGCATTGCCAGGTCGCACAGGGAAAAACCTTCCCAGGGAACGTGTTGAAATTGCTCAAAGAATTTCGTCACGCTTTCGGACATATCGGGGTATTTTTCCGCAAGCGTATTGCCTAAAGACCCCATAAAGGACAGACTCAGGAGCAAGAGCAGGTCGAGACCTCTGAGGACGTCGAGGGAGACAAGTCGTTCTTTCGGCGCGGGGGGGATTTGAACAGCGGCGTCGGGACTGGTCGACATAGCAACCTCCAGTGGAATAAAGAGTTATAGCAGAGCAAAGTCACACGCAGGCGAACAATTTGACGTGGGCGCGTCACGTGCCAAAGCGCAGATAAACACGAACGCGTCGCCTTATTGGATTCGGCGACGCGTTGGGATGAAAATGCGTCGAACCAGGAGTTCCAGACGCGACGTAAGTTATTATTATTTAATCTGATAGAGTTGCCATTCCCAGATTCGTGCAAGACCTTCTGGCGACTGGGAGATTTCCAAGCGGAAACGTTTCGACGTCGCCTCGGGGAAGCGCATCCCGACGATCGGAGAATCGTTATCGGTCACGAAAGTCTTCGGTAAATCGACGAGTTTTCCATCCTTTTCGTACTGCAGTTGGAAATCGCGGATCGGCGTTCTACCATTCGCCTGCCCCGAGACAATGAGCGTAGCGTTGACCGTGACGGGCTTATCGAAGGTCAGGTCGACCCAGTGACCGTCGTCATAGTCGCTCACCCAGCGTCCGGCGTTGTCATTAACGTCGTAGGTTCCGTTATTGATATTCTCTTTCGGATAGACCGGTCCTTTTTTGTAATTGCTAGAGACCGTGACCTTAGCGTCTCCTGCAAGGTTCTTGGCGCCTTTGAGGAACTCGGGCAGTTCAGCTTCGTACTTCGCATTAGGAGAAGGCGCAACCCCTTTGGTCATAAGCTCTTTGAGTTCGTCCAGGTATTCCGTATAGACGTCGTTCGGCAGACAATCGTGCGCTTTACACACAGACGCCGCCATACCGACAACCTCGCCCATCATACCGCCGGTACGCATAACGCGGATCGTACCGAGCGCGATGTGCGTCACGCTGATATCGCGGCCCGCCATAAAGAGGTTGTCAACGTTGCGAGAGTAGAAGCAACGGTAAGGAATCGCATAAGGCTTGATCCCGACCTGTTTGCAAATCGCGCGGAACTCCTCGCCCGGAAAAGCCGCGGAGTTGCTAGGCTCGGGATAATGAAGGTCGATCGACCAGGTCGTCGTGACAGACGCATCGTCGAACTCGCGCGCCTCCACTATGTCTTGCTCACGCAGTACGACCGGACCGAGCAGACGGCGGGATTCGCGCTTACCGGCAACGTACGCGACCCAGTTTAACTTACGCTTTTCGACCTTTTGCGCCCAGTCGCCGGTCGTGTGATTCTTCATATAGGACCAGTGACCGTAAGCGGCGCGCAGACCGACGTCGCGAATACGCTCCATATCGTAAACCTGGTCGCGATTCATGCCCGCTTCCCAGTCCCAATCGCCGTGCGTAGAGGGACGAATCGTCTTGTCGTTAAACTGAATCGCCCAAGGAAGTTCGGGAAAACTCGTCTTCTCATTGGTTTCAACGGTGTTCCACTGTACAGAGGAACCCATTGTGAGCGTATCGGGCTGCTCCGGCGCGCTCGGTTCGTCGTAATCGGTCTTGCATTCGCGTCCCATACTCCAGTCGGCGCCGGCGAGGAAGCCCAGCGCGGCGTCTCCGGTACAGTCGGCAAAGCAATGACCCTTGAAGCGCAGTTTGCCGCCCGTGCGAACATGCGTGGCGCCTATGGCGTCGATATGTAAGTTTTCGCCGTCTTGGGAGGTTTCCGCGGCGTCAACGCGATATTCCAAATACAGGTCGATCGACTTTTCCGCGTCGACCAATTCCAGACGCGTTTGATCCTTGTAATGCGCCGCCTCGCGCGCGTTACCGCCGCCGTGTGGTCCCATGAGATACGTAAGATTGCCAAGGTTCGGATAAGGAGGAAGATTGACCCCGCCATTGAGATGCACGCGAACTTCGGTACTACCGTTGCCGCCCAGAACAGGACGATCCTGTATCAGTGCGACGTCGGCGCCCAGACGCGCGGCGGCAATCGCGGCGCAAGTTCCGGCAATACCGCCGCCAACCACGACGAGGTCATAGACCTTACCATCGGCGGCAAAAGGCGCAGTTTCGGGCGTTTTGAGCGCGTCACGACGCACGGCGTCAAGTTCTTCCACGGTATCGGGGGGCGTGAAATCCTCGTCCGCTGTGAAGATTATAGCGTCGACGCGACCGTCAAACCCGGTCAAGTCGTGGAGCGCCACCTCGATCGGCTTGGCGACCGACTTAATATTAACGGTCTGCCCTTCGTGCCATGCCCAATCGCGTCCTTCTTCGCCGAACTTATTGTTCAGCGTGACTTTACCGACGCGCAGTTCAAAGACGCCGGGCGCGTAATCGCTCGTCCAAGGGGTGACCCAGTTGCGCGTGCGAACGAAAACGCGGTATTGCCCCTCTACGGGAAACTCGACTTTTGTCGTGGCGTCGGCGACCGGCGTACCCCAGCCGTGCGCGATCAAATAGGGCGAGCCGACAAGGTCGACTGACTGTGTATCGAGTCCCCAGCCGCCGAGGTCGGCAAAGGACTCCGCTTCCAAATAGACCGTCTTGGGGGACTGCGTAAGCGTCTGAGCGTCGACGCGTGACGCGATACCGGTCAAGAGCGTCGTGGCAAGCGCACAGAGCGCCGTGATGCATAAGAAGTTAAGGCGAGTACGAGGCATAGTAGGCTCCTGATTTGACGTCGTACAACGCGCGGTATTATAGCAATGGCATACGGCGTCAGAACATGGGATATCAACCTAGAACGTGTAGCAGTAGCATGGAGCGGCAGAAGAGCGCGACTATTCGCCCAGACGCGAGCGCGAGGCGTCGATACCAACGGTAGCGAGCGCTTCGACCTCTTTGGCGTGCATGAGCGGCGCATTCTCGGGGGTATGGTCGTCGTAACCAACCAGATGGAGCGCGCCGTGTACGAAGTAGAGAGCCGCTTCATTCTGCGCTGACCAATTATACTCCTTAGCCATATCGATCGCAACTTGCGTGCAAATAATAATCGAGGCGTCGAGACGTTTGGCGGCGCGATCTTCATCGAGCGCGAACGCGAGCACGTCGGTAGGATAATCGTGTCCGAGGAACTCAACGTTCACGCGATGCATCGGTTCTGGCTCCAGCGCAACCAGTTCAATCGTGCCGCATTCAAACCCGCCCTGCTCAAAGACATAGCTTACCAGCGCTTCAATTCGCGCGAAATCTAAGACCAGCGCGCTCTGGCGATCGTCGTCGATAAAGGTGAAAGTCGACCCGGTCATAACGCGCTATTCCTCCGTATCGCGTCCGTCGTAACGACTGAAGGAGTCGTTGGGACGACGAATAAAGACGCCGGAATTATTAAAGTCAATTGTGGCGGAGGAATCAGAGGCGACGTCGTTGGCGCCTTTGGACGGTTTCGCGGCAGACGCGTCTTTATTTTCAGCAGGCGCCGCAGGCTGGGACTTAGCCGGTTCTTTTTCCTCTTTGACAGTCGGCTGTTGTTTATCCTTGTCGTCGTCGTATTTAATACGACTATGAGCGCTGGCCAGTAAGGTATTAACGATACTCTGTTCAATGCGCTGAATTTCGCCGAGGGTC
This sequence comes from Planctomycetia bacterium, assembly GCA_030537455.1. Taxonomy (GTDB): domain Bacteria; phylum Planctomycetota; class Planctomycetia; order Pirellulales; family Thermoguttaceae; genus RUG369. The sequence continues at coordinate 51,713 of JAUNMR010000021.1, forward strand.
AAACCGGAATCATTGAACTGACCGTCTTCGATACGCATTTCAGCGAGTTTATGAACCAAGCTTTCGACGCGACGCGGGGACCAGTCGGAGAGTGAGCGGCTGGCGCTTTCAGAGGCGTCAGCGAGCATGAGGATCGCCGCCTCTTTCGACTGCGGGATCGGACCGGGATAGCGGAAAGGCGCTTCGTCGAGTTTCGCGTCTGGGTCATTGGCTCTAAGAGCGTCCAGAGCGCGCTTGTAGAAATAGCCGGCAAGCATCGCCCCGTGGTGCTGCTCGATTAGATCAATGACCGCTTGAGGCAAATGGTAACGACGCGCAAGGTCGACTCCGTCTTTCACGTGAGAAACGATCACAAGAGCGCTCAGGCGTGGCTCGAGCTTATCGTGAATATTACCGTCGGTTTGGTTCTCGGTAAAATATTCCGGTTTGAGTATTTTACCAACGTCGTGGAAATATCCTCCGACACGAATGAGGTAGGAGCGCGCGCCGATCGCTTCCGCGGCGGCTTCGGCAATCACAGCGGTCTGGATCGAATGGCTATAAGTCGCGGGCGCGCGTTTATTTAGGTCGAGCAGTAGCGGGAAGGAGGGATTGCAATATTCGAGCAACTGCATGGGAGTGAGCACGCCATAGAACCGCTCCGCCAGTGGCAGAAGACCGGCGGTAACGCTTCCGGCGAGTAGTCCCAGGATACCGCAAACCAAGGCGTCGTAGACGTCGTGGCGCAGGTCGGAGACCGTCATAGCGCGACGTTCCACAGGGTCGAGCAGGACGCGAGCATAGTCGTGGGTAATATACTCAGCGGCGAGCGTGAGAGTAAAGGCGCACAGCCCCACGGCAAAGGTCACGGTGACTAACTGCAGGCGCGAGCGAATATTACGCGAGGCGAGCGCGGTAAAAGAGGTGGTCCCGGTAAAGACCAGGAGCGAATCGACGCCACCGCCGCCGGAAAGAGTGTAGGCAAACCCAAGGATTAAACCAAAAACAACCGCCACAACCCAAGAGGACGCAAAGGTTACGAACTGCACAAAAATCAGCAACGGAACAAGTTCCGGCAGTGTGCCCGCCTGCATAAAGGACTGTTGAAGAATGCGTCCTATAAGGAGGAATGCCAGAAAGATGCAGAAGAAACGAATGAACTCACGCAGACTGTATTCATGCTGATTTCCGCGACTTAGCGTTAGAAGTTTGGTATAAAAGAGCGCATAGACGCTCATGAGAATCGTCGCGGCGATCAGAAAGAACGCGATAAATCGTACGACTTTTTCAAAAGGCGTACGGAAATTATGCAGATAAGCTTTGTGTTCCGCCAGTAGGCAGTTAAATTCGTCGGAACCGATTTTACGGTGCGCGCGAATAATAGGCTCGCCGATCACGTAATTCTGACGAATGGGCGCGACTTGTTTAGCGGCAAACGCTTGTGATACTTTCGTACGCGCGAGATCTTCCGACAGCGTCGAGGGGGGCAAGCTTCTAATGCGTTGAAAAAGCAGATCGACCAGTTCGTGATCGTTGTTAAACACAGTGTTTAGCTGGTCTTTAATCAGGAAGGCGTTCCCAATGAGCACGTCCTGTGCCGCGACCTTTCTGGGATTCACGAGTGTGTCGACAAACTCTTGTTCCGACTTTGAATCAGAGAAATCGTCATATTCCGATACGGTCGAACCGGCGACGTTGTAAACGAAGATTTGAAACTGGTTTCCTTCGTAGACGGGATGAATTTTAGAAACAATACCGTTTTCTTCGTAGCTACGAAAGACTTTATCAAGCGACATTCTAAAGTTCGCCAGGTCGATATCTTCTTCGAAATACTCCTGAAATTTCTGAAGCGTTTTGACTTCGTCGGCCTGTTTTGCGCCGGGAGGAAGGTAACGACGCAGAACCACGCGCACGTCCGGACTGATCTGGCGCAGGTCGTTAACGCCCATGAGCGTATGCACTTCGCGCACGAAATTACGCTTATAGGCTTCGAGTTTCTCGACGTCGTGCGCGTAATAGTGCAAAGCGTTCTGGCGCGCTTCTTCCCTAGCCGCCTTGGTTTGCGCGGAGTTAAAGGCGCTAAAAGGCGTATTACAGATTACGTCCCGATCGGGGCGAGTAAAGAGTCGATATCGCAACGGTGGGTTCCACGAGCCGCATATTATACTAGTCAGTAGCGCGACCAGTAGAATAATCGCGATTTTGGTAAGACCGTGATTCTCGTAAAAGACGCGTTGCGCTTTCTGCTGCAGACCGTCGTAATGCACGCGCGAGGCGATACGCTGAGCGCGCGTGCGAATACGTTCTGAGGGAGAGGAAAATGACATACCATAAGCTCCTAAGGGGCGCGGCAAGCGCTTACTGCGCACAGCGCGAGGCGTTCAAAGACGCCGACTCGCTGTCCTGAGCGTGTTCGTACGCGTCGACAATCTTTTGCACAAGGCTATGTCGCACGACGTCGGCGCGACCTAACGCGAGGCGTGCAATTTCTTTAACGTTTTTGAGACGTTCATAAGCGTCTACGAAACCATTGGTTACGCCGCGTGCAAGGTCAGATTGCGAAGCGTCGCCACACACGACCACACGAGAGTTATATCCCATGCGCGTGAGGAACATTTTCATTTGACTGACCGTGGTATTTTGCGCTTCGTCAAGGATGATATATGCGTCGTTGAGGGTACGACCGCGCATATAAGCCAGAGGGGCGATTTCAACGCGCGAACTTTCGATAAACTGGCGCAGCATATCAGCTTCGGTCATATCGGCGAGCGCGTCGAAGAGCGGACGAAGGTACGGGTTGATCTTCTCCGCAAAGTCGCCCGGCAGAAAGCCGAGGTTTTCACCAGCTTCAACGGCGGGACGAACAAGAATAATGCGTCGAACCTCGCCCAGGCGCAACGCCTCAACGGCGCAAGCGGCGGCAAGATAGGTTTTGCCGACGCCGGCCGGACCGCTACAGAAGACCACGTCATATTTTCGAAGCGCTTCGCAAAACTTCGCCTGACCGGCCGTCTTCGCGCGAATTGTTTTACCGCAGTAGACGACAAAGGGCCGAGTCGTCGTGACGTCTTGATCCTGTAACGCTTGATCGATCGCGCGTTTAACGTCGTCAGCGACCAGGGGCTGACCGTCGCGCTCAACCCAGCGTTGCAATTGTTCCAGAAGATTAGCGGCGCGTTGCACTTGCTTGGCATTAGAGCCGCGCACAATCAACTGCGCCGACTCCGCGTCGACGACAATACGCACGCCGAACGCTTTGCGTATCGCGCGAAGATATTCGTCGCTGGAGCCGCAAACCGCCTGAATCACGCGTGCGTTAATAATGACGACTTTAATTTCCGTTTCGTTCATAACATTTAGAATTACAAAAGGGCGCGTACGACAAGGGCGTCAACTAAAGGGCCACGCCTCGCCTAGGGAAGCCTGTTGAAGTTGCGCAAGTCGCGCGCAGCCGGTTTGCGCAAAAGCAATCATCGTCGAGAGTTGCGATTGGTTAAAGACGCTCTTTTCACCCGCGCCCTGAAGTTCGACGAAATCGCCGCTACGCGTAAGTACCACGTTCATATCGACTTGCGCGGCTGAGTCTTCCACGTACGCCAAGTCGAGAATCGGTTCGTCTTGGATAAGCCCGACGCTCACGGCGCTCACGGAATCTTTCAGGGGGTAGCGTTCCGGCTCGGGCAATTTATCGCGAACGGAGTTGAGCGCGTCAATGAGCGCAACGCAAGCGCCGGTGATACATAGCGTTCGAGTACCGCCGTCGGCCTGAAGAATATCGCAATCGAGGTAGACGGTGCGCGGACCGAGCGCTTCGGGGTCGAAGACGGCGCGTAGCGCGCGACCGATCATACGTTGGATTTCTGTGGAGCGACCGTCTGGACGATCCATGCGCGGTTTACGCGTGAGCGTCGACTCCGGGAGCATACGATACTCCGCAGTGATCCAGCCTTTTGTGGGGTTCTGACCATTGCGTTTCATCCAATCCGGGACGTCTTCCACGATCGTCGCGGCGCAAAGAGCCATGGTATTGCCGGCTTGAATAAGAACGCTGCCGGGCGCGGAGGTAAAGCGGCGTTGAATCGTCACGTCGCGTAATTGATCGAGCGCGCGAGCGTCGGGACGTTGGTAAGCCATGTAAACGAGTCTCCTTCCGGCGAATTAGTCGTTGAAGATTCCTTGTAACGCGAGGGTCGACCAGGATTCAAAGGCGTCGGGATGAGCAAGTAAAATCTCGCGCAGTTCCGAGAGTGGGCGAAAACGCGCGTCGACAAGGTCTGGCTCATTGGCGGTCATCTCGGGGGCGCTCAACTCCGCCAGGCAGATCACGCCAAGATGTACGCGTCCCACTGGCGTGGAGTCGTCATTAACTAGGGCGACACGGCGGAAACTGAGAATATCGGCGGTTATCGTCGTTTCTTCGGAGATTTCGCGTCGCACACAAGCGTTAAAGAGATCAGAGCCGCTATGAGCATTGTGAGAGTCGGATTCGTTGATATGCCCCCCTACCCCAATACTGAGTTTGGAACGCAGGCGACTCTCGCCCGCGTGAGAGCCGCGACAATACGTGAAGAGACTGCGCCTGCCCTCATGGACATAGGAGAAGATCACATAGGGAATGAGCTGTTTATAATCAGCGTTATTTTCCGCTTCACCGCGAACAAGAAAGCGCGTGGCTGCGTCCGAAAACAGGGCGTCGTAACGTTGGAGCGAATCGCAACACAGTCCCTGAAAGCTACCAAGCTCATGAAAGAGCGCCGTGGGCGTTACGAGCACGCGCTCCTGGTCTTTTGAGCGCGTGGCGCTCTGGTCGCTTGTCATCGTTGTGGAAATCCGTCAGGTGGAATAACCTCGACGCGCGACAAAAAGTCACATGCCACAGTGGGCGCCAAGCGAGGTTAATATGCGGTCATTATAACGATTTTTTTAATTAACAAAAGGGGCGCGCCTGAGCGTGGAATTTAGCGTTAAAAAAAGGCGACTCCCTTTTCGAGACGTAAGTCAGAGGAAAGAGAGTCGCGTACTTTGGCAAGTGGAGCGTCTAGGGCGTATTATTTGAGAATACGCGCGTTGACGTTGGGGTCGTTTGGAGGCAGACTGGCATTATAGGCGGGCGCGGGGGTCGGGTTCATTTCCGGAGCGTAGGCGGCGCTATGATTGGCGTCGCTGACGGTCGGCGTTTCGGCCAGTTCAATCCCAGTGCGAGGCGCGGCGGGATTGACCAGAACGGAGCGTCGAGGCAGTCTCACGACCTCGGTCTCACGCGGGGCATTGGAATTCGGGTCGGAGTTCCAGTTTACAATGCAGATGATCTCGGCCCCTTCCATACTGCGTCGACGTAGCGCGTCTATTCCCGCCTCGAACTGCTCTTCTTCCCGCTCAAAGGCTTCGACCTGTTTCGGGTCGGGAGCGGCGTTGAAGGTCGTGGAACGAATGGCATTGGATGCGGCAACGGGGGCGCTAGCGACCTGGTCGGTCATTGGCACAACGACGGGCTGCTGCGCGACGACTTGTGGCGCGACGGGTTGAACCGCAGATTCTGCGACAGGTTGAGCAACGTTCTGAATCGCGGGCGCGGCGGCGGCTTGCGCCGCGTCGGCGACTAGGAGCTGGTTATTCACGGGCGCAACTGGCGCGACGGGCTGTTGCGCAACGGGCTGTTGTGCGACCGTTTGCGGCGTCTCAAGTCCCTGTAGCGCGGTCGCATTCGCGACGTGCTCTTGGTTCACTGGCGCTTGTGCAACGAGCGCGACTTGCGCGGCGGGCGTAGCGACGGACTGATTTGCAATCGTAGTCTGCGCGGGAGCGGGTTGCGCGAGTATTTCCGCGGGGGTAGAAACAACGGTCGGCTCAGGCGCGGCGTTGGCGGCGACTTGCGGGGCGACTTGCCCGTAGAGTTCAGCGGTCGGGGTAATCGGCACAAGGTCGGCGACGGGCGCGGGGGCGTTTACCGGTTGTGCTTGCGCGAGCGCGTCGACTTGAGTGGGCGCAACGACAGCCTCAGGCGCGGCGACCGGCGCGGGAACAGCGGCGGCGTCTGCCTGCGCTAGTAGCGCGCTAGCGTTAGGGGTAGAAGCCGACGCGGCAGATTCGGCAGCCGTATGATTGACGATGAATTGCGAATTATTGGCAAGAGCCTCTTGTGAAGCGGCAGGCGTCGCGGCGGAGGCGTTGAGCGCTTGCGCGAGAACGTCGACCTGGGCAAAGGCGTCGTTTGCGGTGGACGGGAAAACGCTCGGATCGGGGGTATCGCCAAGATTAGCGGAGAGAACCGATTCGACGTTTGCGTTCGGCTCCGACGAGGCGCCCAGAACAAGCGGCGCGGAGGGTTCAGCGGTCGTTTGCGGTTCGGAGAGCGCCACGCTATTGTCGGTCGACGTAGCGGTTTGTTCCGGCGCGGTCGTCGTGGCGGGACGGTTCTTGTCGAGAATCGCGAGTTTGGCGATCGCGGCGTCGATTTCCGAATCGGTCGCGGGTAGGTCGAACTTACTGGCGATCTGATCGCGATAGACTGCGGCGAGATTACGATTGGTCAGGAGCGCTTGGCAAAGCGTGGAGATCGAAGCGACGACCGATTGGTTTTGCGCGTCGCTCATCACGCGAAGCCCGGCGAAGTAATAGCGACCGTTTCGCACGACAAAGAGCGCGCCGCCGTCCACTTCCGGACTCGCGCCGGAGACCAGCGACGTCATAAAGGACGCGCTCTCCACAGCGGAGTCTTTGTGATAGAACTGTCGCTGATCCACGGCCAGGACGTCGGCGGTCGTCGCATGATAGCCTTTTGAGTCACGAGCGACCATTTGAGCGCGTTCGCCCAGTTCCAGCGGCAGTTTTTTGGGCAGGAAGACCGCGGGTAGCGTCGGCTTTTCCACCGGGGCGGCCACAAAGGCGACGCCGGTTTCGAAGTCGCAGTAGACGCACTGCGCGCCGACCGTTTCCTCTTGGTTATCCGCATGCATAACAGTCGCGCCGACGTTAGCCTGCACGATCGGGTTGTCATAACCGAGGAAGAGGCTCGAGGGGACGACCGACAGGATCTCCTTGTACTGCGCGTTGTAATGGATCACCACCGCGGCGCCCAGACGTGTCGGACCGCCGAACGGGTCGGCAACTTCCACGCGCGCACACGCCTCTTCCACGCGCGCTTCGCCTATGAGATTAGAGATCTCTTCGGTGCGAGAGTCGAGAATCGACAATACGTCGGAAGAACCGCTGGTTTGCGCGTCGGAAGCAAGCAGTTCGAAGGTAGAATCTTGACCGCGTGCGGTCGCGTACTGCGCCATCGACTTGGGAAAGAGGAAACCAAACTTAGGACGGTTTTGAGCGATATATTGAGGCTCCTTCATACGCGCGCGAGGTTGCGCGGCGACTTGATCGCGACCCTGTTGAAAGAGCTTCAGGAGGCGATCGCGCGTCGTTTCAATCGAATCGCGTTTAACAACGACGCGTCCAATCTCTTTACCGTCGAACAGGAGCACGTGAGTCGGAACCGTCTTGATATTGTACTGTTCAAAAAGAGGCTGACCGCCATTGGCGCGTTCGACGCGTTGGATTGGATAGTTTTTGCGACGCATGAGATTAAGGAGATTATCCGAGGCAACGCATTTTGCGTCGTGTTTATCGGAGAATTCCAGTAATAGTAATCTTTCGGCGAATTCAGAGGCGCCCTGAGCGTGCGCGCTAGGGCGAGCGTCGGCGGCGTAGCTAGATTTCACGGCGTCGTCCGCGCGTGCGGAAGTCAAGGCGCAGGCGCTAAGACACGCTATGAGCAGCGTAGCGCTACGCGTCTTGGAGAATAAAACAGACAAATGTCGTCGCAACATACTTTTGCGCTCCTTCGTTGCCAAACGTTGAGCGGTCGCGTGGTTTGCGCTCGAGGCGTCGACGCAACCAGACCTACGTCCATGAGAGTCATAATCATCGCAACGATAACCAATCGCAGAAAAGAGCGCAAGCGCAATTGGCAAAAAAGCGTAGCGCAACGCGTCAAACTAAAAAACGGTTCGCAGGGGTAACCGAGCGAACCGTTAGGCAAATGGCATTTACGTTAAGAGAAGAGAGGAGATCGCGAGGGGACTCGCGTTCAAATCCGAGCGTGGCGCGCTCGGGTTTGAGTCGTTTCGTCGCGTCGAGCGCGACAATGTGCTATTAACGACGAGGGTCGTAGGGACTCGCGACGCGTTCGAGTCGGTCGTAAGAGACGGAGCGAACATTAGGCGCGGCAATCGCGCTGACGTCAACGTTGGGATTAAGTCCGTCGTCGTCCACATCGTAGAGGGACAGCGCGGGTTGAGCGCTACGCGTTTGAGGTTCGGCGTATTCTTCCTCGATTTGGTCGAGGAGCTCGCGAGATTGGGCAAAGCGATTCTCAGAGCTTGTGCGGTTGTTCGCGTTTGAGGCGTAGGACGGCGCCACGGGCGCTATTCTCGGCTGTCGCGTCATAGCGGCGGTCGTACCGCTGGCGTTCGCTTCCAGTTCGCTAGAGAACGGTGTAGCGGGCATTTCCTCTTGCGGTTCGAGCGTCGTAGCGTTAGAGGAGTCGCCGCTCATCTGCTGCACTTCGTCGACCGAACGACCGCCGGAGAGTTGTTCGAAAGTCGGGAGACGATCGACGCCGGCGAGGGAGTCTTGCGAAGCGGTCACGTCGGAGAGATACTCGCGCAGAAGATTCGCGTCAATATTGCCTGGATCGATCCAACGACCGGTTTCGTCAAGATTGAAGACGCCGAGCATGAGCATGAGATTCATACGACGCGACTGATACTGCAACCAGGTGCGCATGATTTCGTTTTGCGAGCTCAGGAGCGATTCCAGCGCGTTGGTCAACGCTTCGGCGCTAGTGTTTACCGAACCAACACGAGAGGAACCGGTAGGCGGTTTGGTAAGGTTTAACTGCGCGGAGTGAACGCGTTTGATGGACGTCAAGACGCTGTCGCGTTGCAGTTCGAAACTGATTTGAGCCAACTCAATTGCGCGTACGGAGCTACGGATCTGCTGATGAACATTGTCGACATAGGCGTAGTAGGAGCGGCGCGACTGGTCGTAGGAGATGAGCGCTTGACGATAGCTATTGCGTTCAAGGTATCGATCCAAGGGCGCGTCGAACTGTACGCTGGCGGTGAATTGCGAGTTTTTACGACTGAAATTCACTGGGTTGGAGCCGTCGTTAGAAACCGAACCGCCGACGCTCACGCTAAGGTCGCCGCGAAGATTATCCGCGACTATTTCGATATTGCGCCATTGGTCGACAAGGTTGGAGCGCGCGTTCATCCAGTCGAGTCGTCGTTCTCGCGCCACTTGGAAGGCGGCGTCGGAGTCGACGTCGACGATCGCCAATTCGATCGTTTCCAGTCTTGCGCGCGCCTGAATAAGTCGTAGCGTCATGAGCTGTTCCGACAACTTGGTCAAGCAGGAGCTGAACCAGGAGCGATAGACGTCGTCGCGAGCGAGCAGACCCGCCTGAAGATTACTGAGCGTGCGTTGCAACGCGGCACGCCGAGTTTGGTACTCCTCGAGATTGTCCGCGGTAAGATTGGTCGCCATCGCGTCGAGTTCGGCGATTTCGCGTTCGATTTCATCGGAACTGAACTGAATCGGGTCGTTCAGGTCAGACTCCATGTGCAGGTCGCTCACAAGTTGTAAAACATTAGAGGCAAACGGCGAGTTCGAGGGGGTCTGACGTTGCGTCAGGATCATCGTAGCGAGATCTTCTGGCGAGTAGGACAGCACGGTCTGACGAATCAGCTCGAACATCTTGGCGACGTCATATTTCGCGCCGCGTGATTTAAGGAGCACGCCGTAGTCGCTGTATTCCTCTTGCACGCGGTCGAGGTCGTCGCGAATCGCCTCGACGCGTTCGTCGAAGAGACGATAATCGGCGAAGGAGCTGTCCAGTTCCGGGTTATCGCGTTCGAATCGCACACGAATCGCTTCCAAGGCCGCTTCACGACGCGGTTTGACGTTCTGTTCAAGGTTGACGACGTCGTCGTCGGTTTCTTTCAGACCGACCGCAAACTGAGCGTCGAATTCCGTAAAGAGCGCGCGAAGGTCGGCAACGGAGATACGCGTGGGAGCGTCCGCGCCAGTGCGACGCAGATCCGCGATCGATTGGATATAGCGTCTGGAGTTTTCGCCGACGATTTCGTTACTACGATTGCGGAGCCAGCCTAGGAGCGTGGAGACGTCGTTCTGGAAGGACTCCAGAGTCGTCGGCATGAGATTGAACTGATCCAACAAGGGGTCGCGCACCACGATATTCTCCACGTTCGGCGGCAAACCAAGATCGATCAGGTAGGATTCGACCGAATCGCGATAGCTGTCTTTGAGTTCAATGAGGTTTTTCTGAGAGGACAACCAGTTCTGGCGCATACGGTCGACGTCAGTACGGTCGGTAATGCGGCTGGTTGCAAAGTATTCTTCGTAACGTTGATAGTTGTCGGCGGAAGACGCGACGTTCGCCTCTTGGTTGCGGATTTGAATCTGGTTGGAGAGCAGACCATAGAATCCGCCGATTTGCGCGCCGCCTACGCCTGTGCCGGGGTATCCGCCGCTACTGGGCATGGGGATCGGGGAAGAACCGGTGAGCACGCCGACATAGAAACCCTGTTGATAGAACGCAAGCTGACGCACGTTCGCAAGGAGTCGACGTTCGCTACGCGTGAGGTCTTCCAGTACGATGGCGCGACCGGCTCCGCGCAGAAAAGGCTGCGTGATACTATAGCTCAACGCCGTGGTCGGAACATGAGTTTCACCGCCAGGTCCAAAGTTCCAGACCATGGAGTTTGCCAAGCTGACCACAACGTCAGCGCCGGTAGCTAATTTGCGACGCGCGCCGGCGTTGAGAGAGTCGACTTCCAGCGTTGAAGAACTCTCGCCCGACTTGAAACCGCCGTTATTGCGATAGAAGAGCGAGCTGCCGCCGTAGAATTTCGTATCGAACGCGTAACGCTGCGCCGTAACGTTGAGCGCCGCAATGTAAACGCTTTCCAGCGCGTTGCGATAATCGGGAGAATGCATAAGCGCTAGGTCGAACGCTACCTTTTGGTCGAGAATAATCTCGCCGTTTTCATTCGGAGCAGGCAGGGTACTGCGCCAGTTTTCATTTTCCACGGAGGCAATAAAACCGTTTTTGGACCATTTCTCGCGCCCTTTAACTCCTTCGACGTCGTCGAGGAGACGACCAGCGACGCCGTCGTCGATCGGCGAAGGCTGTGCGTCCAGGTCATAAAGGTTCGCGTAACGAGAACCACAGGACTCTTCAAGCGTAAAGCCTTCAAGTTCCCAATACTTTTCAGACGCGGTCTTATCGACCGTGTTCAAAAGACCATAGACTTCATTGTCCGCGTCGTGACGGTAATGCTGGCGCGTGCAACCGGCGCCAGAAGCGAGTAATGAAGCGCCCAAGAGAGCGAACATTACGCGCCTAACGCCCGTATCGGTCATGAAAGGTCGTCGTGGCGAGCAGACGCGAGATAATCGCGCCCGCACTCTTTTCTTATCTTTTGTCATTGTACAAACTCTTCCGCCAACAGACGCACAACATTTATACGCCAAGTTGGCTCATTAACGTAAATGAAACATCCGCCATCGCAGACTATTTGCCTAGAGTCCGCAACGACGTCAGAAACAAGAGACGTCGGCGCACGACCTCCATGTCGTACGCGTGTGACGCCACATAACGCGAGCGCGCGTGCCAAGCGCTTTCACGTTCACTGATTCGTTTCGCCATACGAGTCAGCGTTATTCCAGAACGCAACGCTCGCTCGGGCGTCACGAGCGTTGCGCCAAAAAACTGGAGGAACCCCGAGGCGTCAACGTCCGTGTCAACGCTTCCGGGATCTGCTTGTCAGTTTATCGGAAGACGCGCTTGTAATAATTGAGACTATTTTTCTTTTTAAAACCTTTTCAACAGATTTAACGCTTACAGCGGCTGTAACGATTAAAATCTTCAACTTTTACTCTGCCAGGACAGAAGCGTAGCGCTTATGTTAGGAGCAGTTGCGTCTAAGGACTACGCAGATAACAGGGCGCCTAAGTGAAACTGTTAAATGTTGGAATCGTAGACGTTCAAACAAAAAAACAGGATGTAACGATAAAACAAATTATCTCAAGAAAAGAAAGCAAAAAAAGATAGGTAAATAAGCTAAAAAACTTGACAAAAACCTGCTTTGACGTTAGTATTGATAAGGTAGAATTTTAGTTTAACAGTCTCAATGCACGTACCCGACTGTTAAAATAGGATATTTACACAATTAAGACAATCAAGAGCGTCGTTTAAAACGTCGATAAGTAGACGTAGCGATTAGCTGCTGCGCGCAGCTTATGTGGCGCTCATTCCAGCGATAAACCTCGAATTAGGCGCAGAGGCGATAAAATGAACGTTTGGAACAAGGTTTTAATGGCGTTAGTGACGATAATGTGCGTCGTCTTCGCAATTTTTGCCGCCAATAAGTACAACTTAACGAAAGAGCGCGAACAGGCTCTGGAGAAACTTCGGAATGACGTCCTTGCCGCACAGAACGACGTCGAAGCGCTCAAGTACGAGATTTACGGCGATCCCAACAAGACCTATACGACGTGGCGCGACGGCGGTCTCGATACTCAGCTCAAACACCTGCGCGCGTTGCAAAACGGTGAATTTTTCGCCAACTGCAAACCGGTGGAAGCGCGTATGGACGACGCTATCCCGACGGTGAGCTTTACCGTCGATCAGAACTATCAGATCTCCCCCTTCCGTGCGAAGACGCTCGTCTACCTCTTTGACTCTGGCAAACCGGTTAAGGGCGCTAAGGGCACAGACGGAGACGCTCAAACCGCCGCGCCCGTTGACGCCGAAGAAGACGAACTCGGCGACGAAGACCAGACCGTTGCGGCGCCCTATCGTTTCCTGGGAGTCTACCAAGTCGGCGGCGTCACTGCTATGCAAGTCAAACTGACAGTGATTGGCAATCCCAGTGAAGCGGAACAGCAAGCGGTGACCGAGTCCGCGCGCAATAAGAACGCGTGGGTCGCCGTAGTCGACCGTCTGCCGATCGACTCCCCCGCTGATATCGCCGATATCGTGGAAAATATCCCTGCGATTGCAGACAGCTTTGCAGACGAAGCGCGAAATTACTTCGTACTAGGCTCCTATGAACCGTACGACGTCGTTGGAGGCGATGGCGCGCTGATCGACGACGACGAACTGACTGACTCGCACGCCGGTCTACGCTGGGGCGTCAACTACCAAGGACTATTCGATATGAGATGGTTCGCGCGCGATTGTGAGCGCGCTAATATCGAGCGTGCGAAACTCGCAGTCAGCAATCTCACCAAAGTCATCGCGGATCAATACGCCATGCTCGGGGAAGATCCGACCGACCAGGACGTGCTCGATCTGGAAGATTGGGATCTTGCCTACGCCGCCGCGAAAAAGAATCAGGCGAGTCTCAAGAGCTATAAAGCTCTCAAAGAAGACGCCGACCAACAGCTCGCCACAATGCTCGACTACTGCGACGTTGTTAAAGACGCGCTCGCCCAAGCTCAGGAAGGCGTCAAGGCGTGTGAAGACGCTATTGAGCAACTCACTAACGAGAACGTTGAAAAATCCGCCGCTATCGCTACCCTACAGCGTGAAGCTATGCGTCGCCTAGAAGCGAAAAACGCGCGCGAAACCGAAGAAGGCGATAAACTCACCATTAATCTCTAACGCACGTCAATTTCTACACCCTTGCGCGCGCTGCGCCTAAAGCGCGTGAGATTTTCTTTCAAGTAAACGGAAGCGGTGATGGACTCGCTTCCGTTTTTTTTGCCATTCAACCGAAATCCTCACGTAGTCCAGAAGAAACGAAAGAAGCGTTTCGCCAACTGAAACGGCAAATTAACGAAGAAGGTCGAGCGATATAAAATGCCGTCATGTTTTCGTGGCAATCGCGCAGTACAAGAGGTATTAAGAAAGTTAGCGACGCGTGACAATAGCGTCTCCTCATTCTTATTGGAGAAGCGTCCGTCAAAGCAGAAAGTTGTAAGCCATGAGTGGTAAATCGAATCTTAGTTCTGCAAAGAACGCCAAAAACGATTAATTTTACACTCAGTATAGCGATATTGAGGCAGAGATGAACGCCTATGTAGAGTTCAATCCTGACGTCTTTCGTGGCAAGACGATTCTTCTTCCTTGTGACGATCCAGAGTGGTCATATTTCACGAAGTATTTTGCCGCGAACTTCCAACGCTTTGGTTTGAAAAAAATTATTTCTACGACATACGCACAAGGCGCTGGCAACAGACAGACGACAATCTTTGAACTGAATTCACCGCTTTACGATAAAAAAAAGCATGGCACGCGCGGAAAGCTGTTCATACTAACTCATAACACAGACGACTCTGGGCTTATAGATACTGACGACATAGCGTTTTCAGGCTATCTGGAAGGCGATGGCGACTTCCGTTCTCGCGAGGCGCGTAAAAACGTTGTGAAATAAAATGGGCGCCCGCTCAATCTTGCTTTTCCTTGGAAAACAGCGTATAATAACGGCGTCGTGGCGCCACGTTC
>JAUNMR010000080.1 GCA_030537455.1 Planctomycetia bacterium
TCGACGCGCCAGCTCATGTGAGGAGTCGGATGGCGTAAACTCGTTGTAATGGCAGCGTAGAGCTTGGACGCTGGTCTTCCAGGGTGGAGTTTGACCGTGTAACCAGGGTGCGGGCATTGCTTCGAATGTTTACGACGACCTGTTTACACGCGCCAGCCGTGCAGGCGTATTATACGTGGGTTTATTTTTGTGTAAAATAAGAAGAAATGGTAAAATGGTTAAATTGAAACGTTTGCTACAAGAAGCGTCTCACGCGCCCCCGCGGAAGTTGCGGATGGAAGCGCTCGAAGAGCGTCAAATGCTCGACGCAGCTCCGTGGCTCGAGGTTCCTTGTGAACCTCCGAATTTAGCGGCGTATTTGAGTCCGCAGGCGTCGCAAACCTCTGAGATTGCCGAAACGTCGTGTGAGCGCGACGTCGTTACTATCCCCAATACGATCCTATTTCAGGCGTCACAGTTGGAGTTTAATTCGTTTGTTTCCTGCCCTGGTTTGCTCGAGTCGTCGTTGCAAGCGGACAACGTTGAGGAACTCCTCGCTGGGCTAGAGCCTCTAACCACGTTCGAAGAATTATCGGCGTTTGATGCAGACGATACGGCGTCCACTGTCTTGGACTTGTCTGACGCCGACGAATTACCGTTGGAACTCCTGTTTGCCGACGCCGAGTTGATTGACCTGCAAGAGCTTCCCGACGAACTAGACGGTTCCCTGCAACCTGGCGCGCAAACCAACAGTGGCGGGGGGAATCAAGGTCTCGCGCCACTGTTGGTAAGCGGCGGCGCGGACGCGATCGGTTACGCCGATTATGTCTTTTCTGCCGACGGCTCGACTTTTGAAAGTTCCGCTACGTGGTTTATTAATCCCCCCAATTCAGGTTCTTTGACCTATTCAGTTCAAAGTTCTTTGAGTATCGTTAACGTGTCGATTAATTCCGTTACCGGATTGCTATCCATCACTCCCACGGGTACGGTAGGAATCGGTTCCTTTACGGTGACGGCGACTAACGACGTAGGTAGTCGTTCGGTTTTTGTAAGCGTCTATTGCGGTCGTGTGATCGGTTATTCGTTGGAAGAACGCGCTTACGGTGGAGATTGGGGCGCAGTTGACGATAGCGCCGCAGACGGTTCTTGGGATCTACTTTGGCAAGAGAACGAATACCGCTGGACGCCAATCTTTGAATCGAATCAGGCTCCTCCTTCGTATAAGATACAAAACGTTCGTGCGTCGTCGCGCATTCTGAACAGCACAGGCTCTTATGGGACATTCGCCTCGAACTCATACTCCATGTACAGTTCAGAGTCTGGCGGCAGCTACGTTGCTCCTGAACCTGCTTGGCCTTATGTCATTGGCGTGCCTTCGCTGTGTTGCGAATGCGACGTCAGTCTTTCTGTCTCCATACAGGGGTATCATCCGAGTTCAAGTACCGAAGTTTTTCTTGGTACTAACAACGTGGTCTTGACGTTGGATAAAACACGCCCGACGAGCGTCGCGCCAAGAATTGGCGTTAATAGAATTCAGAGCGTAACTTGGACTGCGCCAGACGCGAACATTCGTTTGGAAACATACCAAGCGAATTCATCACAGATGCGCTGTTTCCCCGAGCGACCTTCGGAAAACGCGGAGGTTGCTAATCAGGTATATGCCACGGTAACTCTCTTTGCAGGGATTCCCAATGGTATGAGTGGAACCGTCTACGTTGGTTACTTCGATCCTGTAAATCCATTAGGCACACAGGAAGGTATCCCAACGGATGAAGACGACGTTCCTTTAAGCTCCACTGGGAAACGTGATAACCATGGAACGGGAACTCTTAGCGCTACTACGTTGAGCGTAACCGACGCCAGTGAGCTGACGCTTCACACTACTCTAACGATCAATCAGGCGTATGCCGGCGATAATTATATCGCAGTAGCGCATCCGAACAATGTCGTTACGCAGAGCTATAAGATCACAGACGACGTGAGCTCGTCCGTTCAGAGTTCAGTCCTACAGAGAAAAGACTCCACGTCAGAAGATGGTTATAGCCTTTTGTCAGAGAGCTTACAGTCGCCTATTCTGACCGTTTGGCGAACCCTTTGGGTTGAAATCGATCGTATGATCTTGGACGACGATTCCGAAGCGTTGAGTCCGATTATTGGAAGCGTTACCACAAACGCTTTTGCGCAAGCCTGTATCTCTGTTCAGGTTTATGAACAGGATGATGACGCAACGGTGACAATGCCAGCTTTTGACGTCCACTATTATTTGGACGAAAGCGGTTGTCATTATATGAATAATACGGAACGAGAGCAATGTATCGCAAGTCGCGATTCTTGCGTTACCAGTGATTCGTACTGGGTTGTTCATGCGATTGGCGCGAATTGGTGTCTTGATGAAAATGAGGTGATACAGGATTTAGCTGGTCTTGCTGCAGCAGACGTAAATACTACTATTTTCCTGTTCGACGGCGATATCCGTCTTACTTGGGCAAATAACGAGTCGTGGCTTACTGATCTCAACGTCACTATCGACGACTTGCAAGACTCGATAACGTGTCATGAGCTTGGACACTTGCTTTTGCATATGGACGCTCATGTAAACGGAACCGTCATGTCGGGATATATCATTGAGCCTTACTACACATATCGACAGAATTCAGAGACAAATCAGACACTTAACGAGATGTTAGTCTTTAACCAGGAACATCTTAGACTGATTCAG
>JAUNMR010000050.1 GCA_030537455.1 Planctomycetia bacterium
GCGTAATACACAAAAGGTTGCAAGGAGATTTCCATTGTAGCCTTTTGTGTATTATTGGGTTCCTTTCCAGGCACGTAACGGGGGCGTCATATTCTGAAAATGAACCTCTGAAAAAAAAGGGACTAATTGATTTATCAGTGAAAAGAAATATATTGTAGGCAGAGGCGGCGTCGTTGCGTAAATGCGAACGCCACAGAGCAACTAATCCATAGGAAACGAGCATGAAAATCAGAGTCATTATTATGTGTGCGGCGGCGCTCCTGATAGGTCAAGCAAGCGTTTTACCGCAGGCGAACGGTCAAGATTCGGAAGCGCCGGCTCAAGCGCAAGCGACGTCAGAAATTGACGCGACCCTTTTCGATATTCCCGAGGGTCAGACAGCGTCTTTCTATCAAGATCGTCTTCAGAAGCTCCGAGAAGCGGTATCGGCGATATACACGCAGGATCAGAACAATCCGAAGCTTGGTGAAATTCTTGAAAAATACAACGCAGCGGTCGTCAAGATCACGAAGGCGTTGGCTTATGCCGAGGACGCGGATGAAAACCTTAGAATGTCAAGCTTCCAATCGTTCACACTCATGCAAGCGCGCGATGGGAAACTTGAGGAACTCAAGACGATTTACGCCCAAGAGTCGAGCAAAGAGAATAACCAGAAGCGCGTTGTCTGGATGGAATATCTCATCACGGTTGTTTCGTTAGACCTAGCGTGCCAAGCGGGCGACGAAGGCGCAATCAAGGAGCAACTAGACGCGATCGTAGCGAAATTACCCGATGACGAACAGGTCGCCGCGCACATCGAGGAATATCTGCAACTTGTGTCGATGGTCAACGATAAACTGAGCGCCGAATACACCGATATGACGTTGGGAATCCTGAAAAATTCGGACAAACCGTACTATCAACAACTTGCTAAAAGAATGGAAGGCAAAGCGCGTTTTGCCAAACTGGTCGGCAATGAGATGCTCGTGGAAGGCGTCTATTTGGACAAGACCCCAATCGATTGGAAAGCCTATCGTGGCAAGGTCGTCTTGGTTGACTTCTGGGCAACTTGGTGCGGTCCGTGCTTAGGCGAGATCCCGAATGTTTTGGCGCTTTATCAAAAGTACCACGAAGCCGGTTTCGACGTTCTCGGCTACAGCCTTGACGACGACCTGGACGCGCTTGAACAATTCGAAGAAAAGCGTCAACTTCCTTGGAAAACCGCTTCGCGCAAGCTCTCTTTGGAAGAGAAGAAGAGCGACGACAGCGCATATACCGATCTGACGAGCTACTACGGCGTGAACGCGATTCCGACGATGGTGCTAGTTGGTCGTGACGGTAAAGTCATTGACACTCACGCGCGTGGCGAACATCTGAAGGAACTCCTGGAGAAGGAATTTCCCGAGGAGAAAGCGGAATAATTACACGTGAAACTAGCGCGTTTTCGCACTGAAAAAGCAAGGGCGCCGCGTATGCAGGGGTATACGCGGCGTCTTTTTTATTGCCGTCCTATCCTGGTCGCCACGGGAGATTCAATGTATTGACAGCGTGTTCGGAACAAAGGTTGAGTCGCTCTTAAACCAGAAAGTTTAGAAGCAGAAGCAAGTTAGAACGCCGCGCTATTGAGATTAACAGCCCTCCGTGGTAAAAAAACTTCGAACCAGGTGCGATCCTCCGCCTCGTGGCAGTAGCCAAGGTATCCCAACAGAATCATAGCGCTAAGAGGGCGTCCCCCCGAAAGAGAGCAACGTCCCGCGAGGCGGAGTATAGAAAAAAGCGCCCCGGGGCTAGTCTTGTGAACCGGCTCCGGGGTGAAGAGATGAGAAACGCAGTCGCGTGGAGACGACGCGTCAGTCGACGTCAATTTGGGGTCACATACCGACGTCTTCGAGGTTAATTGTAAAGGTGGAGCTACGCACGGTACGGCTTCGCGGGTCAAACACGCGCAGTTCTACTTGCAGCGCTTTGAGCGCGACGTCATACGGCGGCGGGGGATAATCGGCGAGTTGCGCGGCGGTTATCGTACTATTGGGGTCGGCGCCGGTGAGCGAGCTATTACTGGGGTATCCGGTGACATTACAGAATTCTTCGAAGTCGCGCTGATACTCTTCGGTCCAGGTATCATACACACATGGGGCAATCGGGGAGAAATAGCGCGCTGTGGCATAATACCCGCCGGAACCAAGATCGGTGGAGTTGGTAATATCGTCGTCGTTGGCGTAATCGCGCAACTTATGCCCGAGGTCGACAAAGGCCTTGACGTTGGGATCCCAGGCGCGCACGTTAAAGCTCAGAACATTGGTGAGAATAACGTCCTGATTAAAGATCTGCTCTTCCTTGTCGAGGGGACTCAGGTCGGTGGAGGAAACGTTCAGATTACCGGTTTCAAAATCCACTTCTTCCCAAATATTGGGATTAAACCAGAAGTCGATAAAAGGCTTCGCATTGGACACGCCGTAACTATTGGAATTAGACTCGGGCAATTGTCTTGCCAAATAGCTGACGTTGCCAAGTAGAGCGGAGCCATCGGAAACAAAGGTTAGATCTTGGTCATAGCCAGGCCAATTGTTCAGAGCATAGTAGGCATGATCTTCACCGGCATATTTTAACGTGTAGTTTGTGGATGCGGAACCAGCCAGACTTGCCGCGGAACCAAACGGGGCGCCAGCGCGGAAATTAGCGGCGGCGCTTTCCTTGAGCGTCGGCATACGTAGCCAATACCACGCGCCATACTGACCGTGAATAGAAAGCGGGAGAGTTGCAGGTTGACCGTTCGGACCGTTCGGAGCAATGTGCACGGTTTCGGCTTGATCGAGGCGTGGGACGACGGAATTCCAGTAGAAGTATCGATTTTTACGATTGGAAAGATCGCCAAGCGTATTAGCGACGACACGACCGTAGGAGTTAAGGTGAACCGAGGCGTCGTAGAGGCGGTAGAAGCCGAGACCGGCATAGAACGTAGCGGAAATCCCAGACGAACCGCTTAGGGTCGAGTCGTTAGAGCCATTATTCACACGTATCTCGTAGTCGAGCGCTTTCAAGCTATCCTGCAGGAGGGAGTCGGGAATAATGGGCAACACGCGACGATACAGGGTCGTACCGCGCACAAACCAGATAATTTCCGCATATTGGGATTCATAGACGCCCTGTTTACCGCCAATGATATTGAGGTTCTCGTCGTAGATCGGTTCGACGTACCGCCCGCGGAAGGGCTTTTCCTCGGGCGCTTTTGCGGTAAAGGAGAGGATATCGTCGAGGTCGCCGACGGTATTATCGACAAAGGTCGGCAGATCGACGTCGTCCGTTTCTCCAACGCCATCGCGGAGGTAGCGTTCGGTATCGAGCGCGATATCAGAGACAGAGAACGGCATAATTTTAGAACCGTTGTAGAGATTGGGGTTATCGAACGGCGCGCCGAGACCTTCGACGTAGCAGAAGTATCCGCGATTTTTTGCGGAGGTTTGAGGGGGCTGAATCGGCAGAGAAAGACCTTGCAGGTCGGAGCGCAGACGATCGCGTGCATTTCTCAACTCCGACGCGGTCTGCATGACGCTAGTGGTTTCGTTCATGGTATTGCCAACGCGACTGAAGATCCGCGCCACGGCATACATGAGCATGAGCGCGAGCGTCACGGAGGTGAGGATTTCGATCATCGTGAACCCGAGGCGGTTCGCGCGACCTTGGCGTGTCAGTGGGGGTAGCGTCATGAGCAAACTCCTTTACCGGCGTTCGGCGAAAGGACGGCCGACTTCGTCCGCTTCGCCAATGAACGCGAAACGACCTTTCGACGCTTGCCCGCCGAGCGCTACGGCGCTTCGTCGAAAGTCGTGAGCATTGTTTTAGACGCAAAAAGCTCGCAAAATGTTCCACGCTAATTTGCGCCGACAATACCACGTCCCTATTTTACACATGAAAGCCCGTCGCGTCAAATAGGAAACCGGAACGCGCGCCGTTTTTTGCGAAAAAGAATCGGGAGATTAACGAGTCTAAGCAAAAAAGGGGGAAAAAAATTGACGTCGTGGCGGCGGCGTGGTATCTTCAAACAGCGTGGGGCGCAGTCGGCGCCTCGCCCGGAATTAGCGAGGAAAAGAAACATGAAACACCACAGACTCATTATGCGCGTACTGGCTACGCTGGCGCTGGTAGCGCTTTCAGCGAGTCAAACGCGCGGGTTCGAGCCGTCTGTCAGTCTGGACTACAACGGCGCAGCGGCGCAATTAAAGGCGAGTCGACTCGATTCGACCGATGGCAAGACGACGTGGCGCTATACCACAGAAGACGGCAAATTGGCATTGGACGTCACGGTGGAGGAATTTCCGGACTTTCCCAATGCGGTTCGTATGACGTCGCGCGTTTTGAATCTATCCACGACCGAGCGCACGGGCGTTGTGGACAATCTGAGGGTCTTTTCCCCGAGCTTGCCCTTGAGTGGCGCGGAACGTTGTACGATCAACGCGCTGGTCGGTTCATTGTGTATTCCGCAGGACTACGAACCAATGGTTACAGAGCTTGCCAAGGGGGAGCAGAAGGAATATTCCACGCCGAGCGGGCGTTCCTCTAGCGAGGTCTCGCCTTTTATTGAGGCGAGCGTGGACGAGCAGAACGGCTGGCTCTTCGCGCTGGGCTGGACCGGATGCTGGCGCGCGAATTTTACCAACAACGGCAACGCGTTGGACGTCGAGTTGGGAATGTTGCGTTGTCATTTCCGTTTGGAGCCGGGCGAATCGCTGCTACAGCCCTCGGTTCTGTTTATGACGCGTCGCGACAAGACGCGTCGCGCGTTCAAGACCGAGGTACACCGCTTCATGCTGGCGCACAATAGTCCGCGTGACAGCGAGGGCAAAATCTGCTCGCCTTACGTAGCGCTGACCGCGGGCGGTGGTAATAAATCGCCCCAAATGATGTTAGACATTTTGAATTATGGTCTGAGCAAGTCGATTCCGTTCGACGTCTACTGGATCGACGCGGGCTGGTACGGCGCCCCTCACGAGGACGACCCCTACCCGAACTGTGGTCCGTTCTGGTATGAATATGTCGGGGACTGGAGAGTCAATACCACGCGCCACCCGACAGGAGACCTACTACCGATCGCCAACGCGATCCACGACGCCGGTAAAAAGTTCCTATTGTGGTTCGAACCGGAAAGAATTCACCCGAAGTCCCCGATCGCGGCGACGGAGCCGTTCAATAAGTGGCATGGAATGTGCTATTACGGGGACGAGACGACCTTCAACTGGATAGAAGAGACGATCTTCGGCGTCATTGAGAAGCATCACATTGACATATACCGTCAGGACTTCAATATGGAGCCGACCGGGTCGTGGCAGAATATCGAGTCGGATCAGGGTCAGGAGCGCGTTGGCGTTGCGGAGGCGAAGCACATTGAGGGACTCTATCGCTTTTTGGACGATTTGCGCGCAAGATTCCCCTGGATTGAACAGGAAAACTGCGCCGGCGGCGGACGGCGAATCGACCTAGAGATGGTCAAACGCGCGTATTCGTACTGCCGTAGCGACTATTACATTGGTCCAAAGCCAGGCGACACGTGCTTTACGCTCGGTCAGGACATGACGCTAAACCTCACGCCGTACCTGCCCTTTCAAGGGGGCGAGACCAACTGCGTGGCGGTTGGAGACGATTACGGCTTTATGAGCGTCACGGCGGCCGGCACGGTCTTTACGCCATCGGACTTCGACGGGGGAATCGTCAAGCGCGAGTTCACCGACGAGGAGACCGCGTGGTTCCAAAAGAACTTCACCTGGGCGGAGCGACTCAAGGATTATTACTTTGGCGACTTCTACCAACTGACCGAAGAGACATATGCGCGCGACGACTGCTGGTGCGCCTGGTCTTTACATCGCCCACAAGAGAACGACGGCTTTGCCATTGCATTCCGACGTGCTGAGGCAAAAGACGCCCAAATGACATTTGAACTTCCAGCGATCGATCCGAACGCAAAGTATATGGTGGAAAAGTACAACGGCGAGCGTCAAGAGGTCGACGGCGCCGAACTGGCTCAGTGGCGCGTGAATCTCCCAGAAGCACGCTCCTTCGAGCTGATCGTCTATAAGAAATTATAATATATAGAGTTCAATCTCATCAGTCGTTTTCTCTCATCAGTCGCGTTTGATCTTCTTAAATCAAGCGCGATTAGTTTGTTAAAACGTGATTTACTTGGCATAACAATGGCTATATTCTAAATAATGGATTAATAAAAATGAAACATAAAGCGCTAACGCTGTTAAGTTATATAGCGATATTACTTATCACAAGCGCCGTCGTGTCACAAGAGAACGACGACGTCAAGCAAAGATCTGATATATCACAGGTTAAGACTGACGTTTCTGCGTCGCAAAGTCGCGTCTACTTTGCATACCGTTCGTTCTGGCCGGAATATGAGACGGTGAAACGGTTTGCGTCGGTCGGAGTGCATCAGTATTGTATTTTTCTATCGAACACAACTAACTCACTGGGCGAGCCTTATGGCAAGTTTCCATCGATCTGGCGTTTTCCCAATACCTACGACTGGCAGTCGCTGTACCGTCAATTTGACGAATACATCGCGGTCGATCCACAGGCGCAATTTCTGTGCATGGTCGATTTAAACACGCCGATCTGGCTCACGCGCAGTTTGTGTCATCCGGGCGACGGGTCATTTGACACGTTTATTGATTTGTCGAACTGTCTCTCAAATCCGGAATGGAAACGTCACACGCGCAAGTATTTAACAGATTTTTTAACGCAAACGGAAGAGCGGTACGGCGATCGAATCATAGCGTATGTTCTCGCGTGCGGTCAGACAGACGAGTGGATGGACTACAGCGCTGAACGTTCCAGTCGTGCAAAAGTAAGCGCGTATCAGAGCTGGTTACAGACAGAAGGACTACCGAAAGAAGCCTGGCCGCGCTTTGAAGAATTCGACACGGCGTCCTTTCAGAATCTAATCCACGATCCACAGACAGAGAGTAACGTCTTGAACGCGCAACGTTTCCTGCAAGAGCTTGTGGCGAAGAATATCTTGGAATTTGCGGAGCTTACCAAGGAACTAACAGGCGGTAAAAAAGAAGTTGGCGTCTTCTTTGGATATATCATCGAACTCACGAACTGGCGCGCGGTCGGGTGTGGTCATTTGGATTACGAGCGCGTGCTTGCCAGTGACGCGGTGGACTTTTTCATTTCGCCGGGAACCTATTCGGAACGCCACATGGGCGGCGGTAGCGGCTCAATGGGACCGAATGCGAGCTATCTTCTCTCGGGCAAGCGTCGACTTCACGAAAATGACCAACGCACCACGGGTTACAACGAGAAGCTAAATGAATATGTCAGCTTATCGATTCACAGATGGAATTCAGAAGCGGAGGACGTCGCGGGCATGAGACGTGAAGCGGCGCTGGCGCTGACCGACCATGCGTCGATATGGTTTTTTGACATGTGGGGCGGCAACTTTACCACACAGGCGTCGATCGACAATATAGGCGCCATCAAGGAGGTATGGGATCGCTGGAGCGGTCGACAGGGCGATTCGGCGGCTCAAATCCTTCTGGTGGTCGATCCTCAAAGCGCAATGCGCGTGAACGGTCGGCATGAGGACTCGCCCTATACGTATTTAGGCGTAAGAAACGCGCTTAATCATTGCGGCGCGCCATTTGACGCGTGTAGTTTCAACGACCTAGAGCGTTATGACCTTTCGCGCATTAAAATTGCGATTCTCCCGGGAAGTTATTACCTCACGCAAGAGCGTCGCGAACTCTTGCGCGAGAAGCTGTTACGAGACAATCGTTCGATTCTCTGGCTGGGCGCTAGCGGAATCGACGACGGTCAATCCCTTGATATAGCGCGAGTTGAGACGACGACAGGCGCGCCGTATGGTCACGAGGGACTCTCAGAGAAGGCGACAGTCGGCTTCTTTGGCCAGGGTCAGGAGCCGTGGCGGTCGTATTCCTTGAGCAATCCTAAATCGTTGAACTCGGAAATCTTACGTCAAATCGCGCGCGACTCGGGCGTGAACCTTTACGTTACAGATCAGTCGCCGGTCTATGCGACGCAACGACTTTTGACAATCCACAGCGCCAAGGGGGGCGTTAAACGCGTACAACTACCGCAACGCGTAAAGCACGTCACCGAAGCGTATAGCGGAAAGGTCGTCGCAGAAGACGCCGACGCCTTTGAGTATGACTTTAACGAGCCGGAAACGCCCTTGTTTGAGTTAGAATACTAACGCAACGGCAAGATAAAGACAAGCGCGAGACACGATTACTTCGATTGAGTCGCCGTATCGTCCTTAACTGCGCTATTTTCAAGGGTTTGAGCGATTTGGTTTTCGAGCGCTTTTGCGGGCGTAGGTCCGAAAAAAGCATACAGACCAATGAGGATAGCGCCACACACCAGGCACGTGTCGGCAATATTGAAGTTCGGCCAGGGGTAAGAGCCGAGCATGACGAGAATCCAGTCGCGTACGGCGTAGACCGGTTGACCGACCATTTCCTGGGGACAGCTCCACACGTCGACGTCGAACTGCGTCCAGACCATGCCGTGCAATCCGAGGCGATCCCAGAGATTACCGAGCGCGCCCCCGCCGACAAGACCGAGAGTACACGCCAGAAAGACGCTACGCTGAGTATCGTACCAGACCCAGGCGAAGATTCCAATCGCCGCGACACAAGAGAGCGCTACGAACAAGGGAATTTGACCCTGACCGATACCGAAAAGAGCGCCCTGATTAAGAGACGTTTGCCACGCGAGAACCTTCGATATGACCCAATAGGGCGGCTTCTCGCCGGGAAGACCAAACGAGGAAAACGCCCAATGTTTAGTCGCAAGGTCAAGCGCTAAACAACTTAGGGTGACGATTAGGAAAAGGACGACGCGTACGGCGCGCGTTTGGCTACGTTTCATGTTAGTCAAATTGCAACGAACTAAAGGGGGATCGCGGTGCGACTCAACGACCAGATCGCCGAGAACGCGACGTCATCGTAGCGACTATTGGACAGAAAGTCAAACGCATTTTCACGAACTGGTTTAAAATAGGAAACAAATTAAAGATAGGTAAAACAATTGTTAGTTAAATCCAGAAGTTCGCCGTGAAATCAACCGTTTAGGGGTTTAAAAAAGAGCGTGTAGCGCTAGAATAAACGAACTTGTATAATTGAGCGGTCGCGCAGAGAAAACGGCGCGAACGCACAACAGCTTAAGGAGAGCATTCACAATGACACACGCTTTTCAACGGTGTATAAATCCAAATTGTCAGGCGACTTACGACGTACGACAGGTTCTATGTCGATGCGAGCGTTGCGGTTCGCTCTTAGACGTCGATTACGAATGGGACAAACTGGAGACGCCGTCGAAGCTGTCGTACTTTGAGAAATTCTGGACGGAGCGTTACATTCCGCAGCGCTTCAGCGGCGTGTGGCGTTTCCACGAACTACTGCCCTTTGCGCCGCTGGAAGAATGCGTAACGGTCGGCGAGGGTCAAACGATTCTACGCGAATCGCCGTGCGTTGCAAATTACGTCGGTAAGAGCGCTGGAACGCTGTACCTTCAATATGAGGGCTTGAATCCATCGGGTTCCTTTAAAGACAACGGCATGGCCGCGGGCACAACGCACGGGCGACTCGTGGGCGCGCGCCAGGCGGCGTGTGCTTCCACCGGCAATACCAGCGCGTCGTTGGCGATGTATTGCGGCGCGACGCAACTTATGAAAGCGGTCGTCTTTGTCGGTTCCGGCAAGATCGCCTTTGGCAAGCTCTCGCAAGCGCTCGATTACGGCGCGCGCACGATCCAGATCGCCGGCGACTTCGACGACGCCATGGCGCGCGTGCAAGAGGCGTCGCAACGCAAGGGGATTTACCTCCTCAATAGTCTCAACCCGTTCCGTCTTGAGGGGCAGAAGACGATCATGCTGCGCGTGCTGGAGGCGTTGCGCTGGCAAGCGCCCGACTGGATTGTCGTGCCGGGCGGTAATTTGGGCAACTCTAGCTCCTTTGGCAAGGCGTTTATTGAGCTACACAAACTCGGTCTTTTGCAAAAGATTCCGCGACTGGCGGTGGTGAACGCCGCTGGCGCCGATACGCTCTATCGCCTGTACAATCAAGAGGGGTTGCGTTGGAACCAGGGGCAAATCGACCAGACCGTCATTGACGCGTTCTATACACAGATGGACAAGGAGAATCGCCGCGCTAATACATTGGCGAGCGCAATTGAGATCAATCGTCCGGTCAACCTCACGAAATGCTTGCGCGCGCTTGACTTCTGCAACGGCGTCGTGACAAAGGTCACCGAACAAGAGATCGTCGACGCGAAGGCGCAAATCGCCGCGAACGGTTTCGGATGCGAGCCGGCGTCGGCTGCGAGCGTCGCGGGCACAAAGAAACTGGTTGAAGAAGGCGTGATTGACAAAGACGCGCGCGTGGTCTGTATTCTCACCGGTCATCAGCTGAAAGACCCGAACGTCACGGTGGCGTACCACAGCGGTTCCGCGGAGGAATTCGCCGCGAAATTGGGCGCGCGTGGCGTGCAAAACGCCCCTTATGCCAATAATCCGGTACAGGTCGCTAACGACATTGAACAGATTCTCGACCTCATGCAGTAGTCGCGGTCTGTAGTAATCGCGGGCTTAGGAAAAGTTCCGCAACGCTGACGACATTGTTTTTATAGCAGGAGCGTGTAAAATGGAGCAGTCTCGCGTCGCTCCAGTCAAGGGAGGTTCCAGTACGGCGCTTAGAATCGCGTTCGTCGCGAGTCTGGTCGCCGCGCTCGGCGCGCTCACGCTCATTTGGCAGGCGTGGCTCCCATGGCAAAACAATGCGCGCCACGACGATACTGAGACGTTGTATCGTGTGCAGAGTCGCTCAATGGAGCCGAATTATATCGGTCCGCGTGCGGTCTGGACATGTCGGAACTGCGCTCGCCATTTTACGACCTCGGTCGACTTGACCGACGCGCACGAACTGACCTGCTCACAATCACAGGACGACCACGCGCGTTTATTACGCTTGTTCGAACGCGTGCGCGTGGCGACCTGTCCCTACTGTGGTGAAAACGCGTCGTCACAAGACGCGCGCGTAGAGCTAGGCGAGTTAATCGACGCACAGCCCTTGACGACTGACTCGACGTTAAATCGTTGGGACGCCGTGATTTGTCGCGAACCCAGTGGGCGCCTAACGCTCAAACGCGTCGTGGGACTGCCAAATGAACGCGTTTCGATCCTCAACGGCGACGTCTTTGTCAACGGCGAGCGCGCCGCGCGAGACCTTGACGCCATGCTCGCAACGGCCTCACGCCTGGACTCAATCGAGCCATACGTGTCCTGGCAACGGTTAGACTTTGTCAACGTCGTCTACCCCCAGACCGTAAGGAGGGGACAAGGAAAGCGCGTGGCCATTTCAAACGAATCCGCCACGCCATGCGCTAATGGAAACAACGTTGCGCAAGTGGAGTTTGTTCGAGACTTCATTCTAACGTTCGAATGGCTCGCACAAGACGCTCGCGCCGTTAAACTTGCAATCCTCGCGCGTCGACCCGACGCCGCCTATTTGATCGATTACGACCAATCTCGTCGGCGGCTAACGATCAGCGCGCTAACGCTTTACAATGGTCAGACGATAAAGGCAAAGCGCTTTGAACGCTTGGAACGCGCAGACTTTCAGAGCGCCGACGCTACAATCCTTTATGACGTAGCGCTTCCGGAATATGACGCAACGCGTCAGACGCTGGGCTTCGAACTGGCGCTCATCGACGGTCTGTTGATTCTGCGCGTTGACCAGCAGGAGCTTGCGCGTGTGGAATTGCCAGACGCGCGTTCGAACGTCGCGGTGGGTATTACCGAGCCCTTTGCGATTTTGGGCGCGCCCGAAAGAGTGGGAAGACCGGTGGTCTATCGCGACTTGCATTATAGCCTATGGCAGCTGGAAAGCGTTGCGTACAACCATAAAGACGACGCGCGCGTACAAACAATGGATACGCCGCTAGGACGCGAAATTCAGCTCGCCGACGACCGCGTCTTTACCCTGGGCGACAACTCGCCGGCGTCCTTAGATTGTAGATTTTTACCCGATTATTCTATCGCGCGCGAGGCTATTGTCGCGCGTGTGAATGATCGAACAAGCGTCGCAACGACGCAAGAGCGCGAGGAAGACGACTCCGAGCGCTAGACGACGTCATATGGATTGTTAAGGTAAAGGGATTTAATATGGGAACACGTATACCGCTTGATCCAACCGTTCGTTTGCAACAGGAACGCATGGAGAAGATGGAGATGAGCTTGGCGGAGATCGGGCTGTCGGTGCGTACGACCAACTGTTTGGACGAGCACGGCGTTGCGACGGTCGCCGACCTACTACGTTGCTCGCGCGAAGAGCTCTTGGGCATTCCGAACTTTGGCGAGAAGACGCTCGACGAGGTGCTCAACGCCCTTGAGAAGCTCGGATTTTTGCGAGAAGAGAAGCGTGGCGCCGGACCCGCTTACGACCCGGCGAAGGTCGCTAAGCTTGAGGAAGAAAAACAAGCTAAATCCCACGCGAATAAACAGTAGTCGCTCAGTTCTCTTAGCGCTCGAACCTAACATACGGTGGCGCAATGCCAGAAACAAACGCAGATAATCGCAGACAAGGGCGGCGACGATTTGCCGTGCTAACGCGCTGGCGACAGTCGGAGAGTCTCACGTTCGGCGGAGTGGCGGCGATCGGACTGGTCATTCTTGTCATACACCTTTCGACCTGGGGCGTGCAAACACGCCGCGACGCGAAGCTCTTAACGCCGACGACCTGTCAGGTGGAGAAACGTCAGGCGCGCGCGCGACGCGACGAGAACGGCGCGCTGTACTATCGACCGGAAATCACGATTCTATATAGCGTAAACGGTCAGAGTTATGCCACGACGACCTACGATCGTCAAACCCTTTCCGACGACGGAGGTTACGTCTACGATTATCCGACAGTCTTAAAGTTACTACAGCCCTACCCGACCGGTAGTACGACCAGATGCTGGGTGCGTGCGGACGATCCTACGCAAGCGGTGCTCGTGCGCAATGCCTCATGGCAGGGCTGGCTCTTTTTAACCATACCCGCGATGCTCATTGGCTTTGGCGGGTATTTGTGCCTGGAGAGTATAGCGCGACGCGTCTTTTCCAAGGAGGCGCGCGCGAACGCACGAAGAACCGCAACGGTCTATCCGACAGTACCGACCACGACGGACACGCGCGGCGTGGTCTATGAGAAACGCCTAGCCAGCGACGCGAAATCGCGCGTAGCCTTTGGCGCGGCAACGGTCGGCGCTGTGTTGTGGAACCTTGCGTCCTGGGGTGGATTTATCTTTGTGGCAAGTCGTTCCCACACGACGATGGACGCCTGGCTCGCGGCTGGATTCTGCGTGATCTTCTGCGGCGCCGGGCTACTCTTTGCATGCCGACAATATGGTCAGTATCGTATCGAGCGCGCGGTCGGATCAATGGCGCTGGAGGCGTCCCATTCCACGGTCACGCCGGGTCGCAAGATCAAACTGTGTTTAATTCTAAAGGGGAGAATTAAGGTCAAGCGCTTGGACGTGTACCTACGCTGTGAAGAAGTTGCGCGATTCCTGCAGGGGACGAACTCTATTGTCCACCGGCACGAGGCGTACAGTCGTAAGGTACACACGATTTACGACGTCGACGTCGACGCAAAGGCGCAACAACAGGAGAAATTTATCGCAATGGCCCCGGTGGGAGCGGCGCCGTCCTTTCGCGCTGAGCACAACGAAATCATGTGGAATTTCACTGTTGTCATGGAATTCAACGACGGCTCGACCTATTCCAGAGATTTCGAGTTCGTTATGTTGCCGTTTGTGCCGCGCGACCACTGAGCATAGGTTCTTCGTGCGCGCCTGTAAGTTCGAGCGATTATAAAAAAAAACGCGCGCCACATAACCAAACGTATATAACACGTTTATTGTCATTAGAGCCTAGTAATTACATTCGCAATTATTTTTCAAGTATGAAAACAATACGTTTAAAAAACGTATTGTTTTCATCTAACGCATTCCACATAGATTGGCAATCGTGATTCTAGTCGTTAGAAGATTTTGTTCATTATAGTTATAACATACACGAAACGGATTAAGCGATTAGCCAACAAGTCTTAGTAGTTGATTCTAGTTAATCAAAAACATAAGCGCTTGCCCGCCGACGAGGTCGTGGTAACACAAGAGGAAGCGCAAATACAAGACGACGAAGCGCAACTCTCCGACAAGGAACGTTACTTTGAAACGCGTATGGCACGCGCGTTTCTCCAGACTCAGCCGATCATTCAAGGTTTTCGCCATATCGACAAAGCCGAACCGCAACTCAAGACGGTTCATACTCTGCATGACATGACAGCTGTTATGCCGATTGTACCGACGGTTACAGAATAATATTCCTGCAACTGCGCCACGTACGCCAAACACTGGCGTACGCGGCGTCTTCATCACTGTGATTATGCGTATCTCGGGATTCTTATCACTGCTATGAACGAAAATATTACCGTAATTAAAAAAATACTTTTTAATTACGTAATTGCTATTGACAACCTCATAGACAGCCATTATACTTCATTTGTGTGCCTGTCGTGTGAATGATAGGTTGATGAAAAATTGTCCAGCTAGTTATAGGAAAAGCAATGACCAGTCGTTTTTCACGTATCCTTACCGCGCTCCTACGTACTAACCGTCGTGAAAGCTCTTCCAGTGAGTCACGCCCGCATAGTCGGAAGTTGCGTTTTGAAAGTCTCGACGAACGACGAATGCTAGACGCGACTGCGTGGGATGACTCGTGTTTAGAATTCGTGATTTTGGACGACGGAATCTTCCCAGACGCTGGTTGCTGTAAGGACGAACTAAACAGCGTACCGCCTGGCGTTATTCCCTTGCCGACGCTTACAGAGTCCGACGTCTGTCAAATTGCTGACGACGCCA
>JAUNMR010000081.1 GCA_030537455.1 Planctomycetia bacterium
TTCGTTTTATCCGGAGGCTAAAGCCTCCGGCTTGCCCCGCCCTTTGGGCGGGGCGACGCGCGCTTTGCGCGCGTCGTAAAAAAACGCAGGGCGGTCGGGATGGCGGGTTGGTTGTTTTGGTTGGCGGTTCAGCTGGGCGTAACATAGCGCTCTGAGGCAGAGGCGGCTTGTTTTTCATCCGGAGGCTAACGCCTGCGGTAGGGAACCGGCGTTTACTCCCGCTTGTTCTCCCGTTGCGCCTTGAGGTTTTGCACACGCCGTATCAGGTCCTCTTGCGAGCCGCCACGGCGCAGTCTCAGCCCGTGTTCCACCAGGTATTCATTGACCGCGTCGTCTGTCAGTTCGACCCCGGCGCGCAGGAGCATGTGAGCTAGCGCGTCGTCGTAGGCCAGTTCCGTATTACTTCGCGATACAATAACGCCACGATCCTGTTTGCTTGTGCCCTGGCTTGGCGTCAGAAGTTTGAACGCCTTACTGGCACGATACACATAGCTACCGAGGGAATACCTGTTCCATGTGAGATTCTCCACGTATGGGAACGAGGTAAAACTACTGACGTCTTTAAGCGCGATGACGCTGTTTTGCGTAAAGGCGGCGATAATCTCGTCGACGCGCTGAACGACCTGCGGGGAGAATTGTATCATCCACACGGGCGCAAAGAGTTTTTCACTGAGCTTAAAGAGCCATTCGTGTATGTTCGAATCGAAGCGATCTTTTGGAATAGCCATTTCTTCACGGAATGCTTCGAGCGTGTCGACTTCGACCGTCTCCTCAATCTCTTCGCAGTAGCTCTTGACCAGATTGTCGGGTTTAATCTTTGCCCCAGCGTGGAAAATTAGACCGTTGCTCTTGTCATATTCATCTGACAAAAACTTTAAATAAATCGCGTTCTGGGCAATGAGGGGGCCTACCATGTTGAGCTCAGCGGTTCGCTCCGCAATAATGTGACGCACCGACGCCGCCTCATGGTTCTGCAACCACTGCGCCAAATTGCGTCGCGTACGCTCCACCTCGTCCATGTCAAATTGCAAAACGTCGAGCCAGATGTATGTGCCCTTATTGTCCGCGACAACCTTCTGGAAAGTTGAACAGCTCGTTTGAATCGTTAGCTTCGGAATATAGGGCAGGTCAGTCGCGAGCTGGTCGACCTTTTGGTAGGGTTCGTTACTGAAGAGCTCTTCGAGCTTCTCGTGGATCAACTCGCTAACGGTACGCTCCGGGTCGTTTGTCATAAAGCGCTCTTCATAGCGTAACAGCGGGAACTGCTCCCGAATTAACTGAACCATGAGCTCTTGCGTGAGGAAGTTCCACTTGCTCTCGTGCATGAAATGCTTATTAAATAGCGGTACGAAGTAGACTACCCCGCAGAATGCGAAAGCGTCGCGCACCGTCTGGCTGAGTTCCTGGCGCATGTCCTCCGACACGTAGTAATAATAATCGTCGTTATAGACGCAAACCTTGTCCAAAAGGAGCTTAGCGTCGTCTTCGGTGACGCTTTCCCCCGTAAGCTCGGCGTACATGTCCTTAAAGCTCTCAAAGGCGTTGCCAAAGACGCGTAGACCCCCGGTGGAATAGCGGCTGCGCATGACCTCGCGCACTGCGTCGAGCCGACGTTGCGAGTTTACGAACTCTTCCACCGGTACGCCGGAGTCGGTGAGGCGCGACGCTACAGGCGTTGGCGCAACTGTCGGCGCGACGTCGTATTCCGACGCCGTGGCGTCGTTCGACTGCGCGCCCGTTCCCCAATATGTATAGTCAATCGCCACGTTGCCAAAGGGAAGGTTAAAGGCGTCTAGAATATCGCGTAGACGTTCTAACATATTAACGACGGTATAATTAACGTCGAGAGAGTATTCATCGTCGAGGATCAATTGTGGTTTCGGGTAGCGATTCTGCTCGCCCGCGGGCGTCAAGCGAGTGAAGCGTCGCACGATATTGGCGTACTCGTGCAGATCCATAGCGGTCTGTTTCCAGATTTCGTTAATCGCCAAAGCGTACAAGTCGCGCCAATACTTGACTTTAAAGAGGTACCCGAAGAGGAACGCCTGAATCAGCTTCGTTCCGTTGCCAATATTGAGGTTTTTGAAGTCCACGCGCCTTGCGCCCTCGGGCAGGTCGGGCGTCTCGGGGAAGTAGTCGCCGGTGAAGTCTTGCTGTGTAGGCGTTTGCGACGTCGCGGCGTATGTGCCGTTAATACCCGATTCGAGGTATTGTATGAGGTAATTTAGAGCCGCGCTTGATCGATGATGACCTTCGATATTGAATAATTTAAATTTCGGTAGCGCCTTAATTTGCTCAACAATCTCCTTGGTACGCGTTAGGTCGTTGGAAAACAAGTCGGCGGCGAATAGACCGTTAGCTTCTGCAAAGCTCGCTGTACGCGTGAGTTCAGTTTGGCAACGTTTCGCGGTCGATTCCGTTATGTCCAAGCTCTGCGTCATCCACTGTATCCAAGCGACTTTATCGAGACGATTTTGCCCCTGGTGCGATGGAACTCGACGACTCGACGGTTCCTCCACGCGTGTAACGCGCGCCTCTTGAGGGGGGGTTCTTTCGGCTCTGGCGTCGTTGGGACGGTACTCGATAACGATCTTATCCATAGACCGCGTGGCAAAGACAACGCTTTGAACCTTTTTAAGTATTGCGT
>JAUNMR010000051.1 GCA_030537455.1 Planctomycetia bacterium
GCTTGGCGTTTTGGTCGGCGACTGGAGCGCGCGAGGAATCATGAGCGTGAACGACCGCATTGGCGCTGGTTTCAAGCAAGCTGAAACAAGCGCCCACGGGCACGTAGACGTCGTCCTCCATGTACATAGCCATCTTTTCACCTCTTGTTAATTGCGTCATAACAACGCGTCCTTATTACCATACGTTCCGTAAGCCTCGACCGTTTCCCGTCGGCGACGCTACGAAACACGCGCCACACGCGCGGCGCTTTATTCTCTTCTCTTATACCTAGCGATAGTCTAATCACTCTGATCGTTTTGTCAATCGAAAGTTCACTCTTTTTATTATAAATATTTAATTATCTGATGTTTTTATTTCACAGATTACAAATACAAAACCAAACTGTCCAACAATATCGATAATATGCCATATTTCACAGAATCATATTTTCCGTCAAACTGTGGTTAATTCCCTCGCCGTCGGCGTGAAAAGCTAATTCTCTCTGGTCAGAGCAAGCCCTTTTCATTATAATGGACAAGTCGTTTGCGCCCCGTGTGCGAACGGTTGCTCCACTAGGCTCGAGACCAAAGTATGCCACGCCTCTGCTTTCAACCGCTTGGCGACAGCTGGACGCTGGTCGCTATTCTACTGCTTGCGCTCACGCTCGGCGTCTATATGCCGAGTCGTCGGCGTCAGCGTGGCGTTACGCGCGCACAGGCGTCGCTCGACCTGGCGTTGAGACTCGCGCTCGTCGCTGTCCTAGCGGTTCTCTTTGCACGTCCGGCGATTAATCGCGTGGAAAAGGAAGAATTGCCCGTTTCGGTCATGATACTGTGCGACGTGTCCGAAAGTATGTCGATTCGCGATCAGCCCGGCGCGCGCACGCGTTACGACGC
The DNA here is from genome assembly GCA_030537455.1 of Planctomycetia bacterium. GTDB lineage: Bacteria > Planctomycetota > Planctomycetia > Pirellulales > Thermoguttaceae > RUG369. The sequence goes on from JAUNMR010000051.1 coordinate 877, forward strand.
GCTACGTCAAGCGCTCGAAGAGGCGCAGCCGCAACTTCGCGCGCTCGGTGAGAAATTCGACGCGCGCGTGCTCGCCTTTGCCGAAAGTATGGAAGAACTACCGTTCCACGACGGTCAGATCGAACTGCCCCCTGAACCGACCGGCGAAGAAACCCTCATTGGGCAAGCGCTTAGCGACGCGCTGCATGAAACCGCCGGCACGCGTCTACTGAGCGTCGTTCTACTCTCCGACGGCTCTCAACGCACGCGCGAACGCGACGCGCTCACGCTCCAGGAGATGGGCGAGCGTCTGCACGAGGCGGAGCGCACGCTCGTGGCCGTGCCCTTTGGCGCCACGGAGAACGTCCCAGGGCTGCGTGACGTCGCCGTGGCTGACCTGCGCGCTAATGAACGAGTCTTTGTCGGTAATGATCTGACCGTCGCCGGGCAAATCCAAATTCGCGGCTGTCAGGGCATGAATATCCCGCTACAGCTGGAGCTAGAAGACCCACAGGGGCAAATGCAAGTCGTTGACCAGGCGACCTTTACCCCGACGTCGGACGACTACGGCGCGCTCTATCAGTTCACATGCCGACCCCAGGAGCCGGGCACATGGAAGCTACGCGTGAGCGCTCCGATCATGGAGAACGAACTAACTCAGACCAATAACGAACTCGGCGCTTTTGTCGAAGCGCTCGACCGTGGCGTAGAGATCCTCTATATCGAGGGCACGCGTCGCTATGAGCAGAATTTCCTGCGCGCGGCGCTCGACGCCTCCGCCGACCTGCGCGTGCGATACTGGCGTCCCCCCACCTCCTCGCTTGTGAGCAAACATCCCAACGCCACAGAGGCGCAGATGGTCGCTACGCTAACCTCCTCGCGTCAGTCCCTCGTGGAGCAGTTCTTCTCCCCGGAGCGTTACGGCGTCTATATTCTCGGGGACGTCGACGTGAGCGCGTTTCAGCCGAACGAACTCAAAGCGCTGGCGCAACGCGTGGAGCAGGGCGCGGGCCTTGCAATCCTCGTGGGCGAACGTTCCCTCGGCGCCGGAGGATATGCGCAATCCCCCCTGGAGCCGCTACTACCGACGCAAATCTCTTCCGGCGACCGCCTGCCCCTCGACGTCGACCTGGCCTCCTTTGACGCCAACGCCGAGCCGAACCAACAGCTACGTTTACTGGGTCAGTTCCAGCCAGAATTAGTCGACGCGCGCGCGCCCGTGGAACCCTTTGCCGTCGCTCTGAGCCTTGACCACGCCAAAAACGCAGAGCTATGGCGCGCAATGCCCACGCTCTCCACGCTCTATCGTCTCGGCGCGATCAAACCGAACGCTCAGACGCTTTTGAATGCGCGCGCCACTGCCGGAGGAACCGTCTACCCGCTACTGGTCGCACAGACCTACGGTCAGGGCCGCGTCGCTACCCTCGCAACAGACTCCACCTGGCGATGGCGTATGCGCGGAAAAGAACAAGAGCACGCAAAATTCTGGCGTCAGCTCCTACAATGGCTCGCTAAAGCGGACGAACTTCTCGAGGGCGAACTGGCAATTGAAATGGATCGCTCCCGCTTCGAAGCGCCGGAATCGGCGTCCTTTCAGATAGTCTATCGTCCAAAGCCGGGTCAAACGGTCGACGCGCTGCGCGTGCGCGCCTCGCTCCTAACGCCGTCTGGTCGTCGTGAAGAACTTTCCCTTACCGAAGAGAACGGGTCATGGCGCGGCGCAACTGCAGCGCTTAAGGAACTGGGCGATTATAAACTCGAAGCGACCTTACTGGAAAACGACCAGCCCGCCCAGACCGCACAAGCACAGTTCCTCGCTTTCCAGCGCAATCTTGAACTGGAACAACCGCAGGCGAATCACGAAGCGCTACAGCGCCTTGCCGACGCCGCTAACGGACGCGTCATCCAGCCGCAAGAGCTACCGCAATACATCGAGGAACTACTGCAAGAACGGGAAAAAATCGCCGATTATCGCACTGTCAAACGCACGCTCTACGATACCTGGATCTGCCTGGCGCTCTTTGTCACAATCGCGTGTCTCGACTGGCTCCTACGCAAACGATGGAACATGCCGTAAGAGCATATTTTCAAAAAGACGCGTCCTTTTAGTCGTTCGCGCTTGTTTTTGGCGACCTTGCTCGTTATCCTTATGTCATGACGCGCGTGTCGGCGCGCCTGGGACTTGTCACACCGCGCGTTGGCGTTCACTCCGAACGTAGCGCGCGTAGGGAGTACGCTTATGTCGCGCATCAAACGCATCTTAGTCGCCGGGGGCGCGGGTTTCCTCGGGTCGCATCTATGTGAATTACTTGTCAATCGCGGTCACGACGTTATCTGCGTTGACAACTTCTTCACCAGTCAGAAGTCGAACGTCTCACAACTCCTGACGCGCCCTAACTTTGAACTGATTCGTCACGACGTCACTTTGCCGATCTCTCTGGAAGTCGACGAAATCTATAACCTCGCTTGTCCCGCCGCGCCCGGCCATTACCAGTACAATCCGATCAAAACCGTCAAGACCTCCGCGCTCGGCGCTATTAACCTCCTGGAGCTGGCAAAGGAATGCCACGCCACAATTCTCCAGGCGTCCACAAGCGAGGTCTACGGCGATCCGGAAATTCACCCGCAAAAGGAAGATTATCGCGGCGCCGTCAGTCCGATCGGTCCGCGCGCTTGCTACGATGAAGGCAAACGCGTCGCGGAAACCCTCTTTATGGATTTCAACCGAATGTACGGCACGCAAGTCCGTATCGCGCGAATCTTTAATACGTACGGTCCCAAAACCCACCCGTTCGACGGTCGCGTCGTCTCAAACTTCATTCGCCAAGCGCTCGCCGACGAGCCGATCACAATCTTCGGCAACGGCTCACAAACCCGCTCCTTCTGCTACTACTCCGATCTCATCGACGGTCTGGTACGCCTCATGGAGAACGAGCAGTCCTTTATCGGTCCGGTCAATCTCGGCAATCCCAATGAATTTACCGTCTTTGAGCTGGCGGAACTGGTCTGGGAACTGCTCGGGAAAACCCCAAAATACGTCTATAAGGATCTTCCCACCGACGACCCGACGCGCCGTCAGCCCGATATCTCTTTGGCCAAAGAAAAGCTCAACTGGCAACCGCGAGTACAACTGCGCGAAGGACTTGCCAAAACGATCGAATGGTTCAAAACCATTAATCTCGACGATTATCGCGCGCCGACCCCTAACTACTAAACCTCAACCGCCAACGCCGGAGATTCTGTCATGTTGACTCCACGTACGATCACACGACTCGCGATCATGTGCACGCTCGCATTTGTCTGCGTACGTTGTGCCTGCGCCGACGACCAGCTCGTCAATGCGAACCTTGCCTTTACCGCCGACGTTGAGGCTAGTTCTGAGTACAGCGATAGCTACAGCGCTATGGCCGCCGTTGACGGCTACGTCCCGGAGCCGAAAAGCCACAGCGACTCCGACCACGCATGGTGCGTTCGCGGCGAGCAAGTCGGCGACAAAGCTAGTTTTACGCTACGCTGGAACGAACCGGTCGACGCCTCATGCCTCGTCTATTACGGTCGCACCGGCTCCGCTATGCTCGAGGAAACATTTCGCAATTATGAACTCTATCTCAACGACGCCGCCGAGCCAGTTGCCAAAGGAGAATTCGAACTGGTTCACGGACCGCAGTTTATCGATTTCCCAGAGCAAAAAGTATCTGAAATCCGTTTGCAATTCCTCAGCGGTTACCACGGCGGTCTGAACTGGGGCGCCTCGGAAATCGCCGTCTTTAAAACACGACCCTCTATTGAAGAACTCAACGAACGCGTTACCCCGGAACAAGCGCAAGGCGTCGTCGATCTGCGCAATGACTATTTCGAACTCGACGATCCCGCCGAGGAAATCGTCTACTGCACTCGTAAGCCCGCGACAGATCCGCACTGGTACGCTAATTACGGTTACTACGCCGATAACTCGTGCCGATACCCCTTTCCCCTCGGCTCCGGCGGCGGTCTGTACGCCTATAACGTCAAGACCGGACAGACCCGAACGATCTTCGAAGATCCTCAAGGGAATATCCGCGACCCACAAGTGCACTACGACGGTAAACAGATCCTCTTTTCCTATCTCCCCGCGGGCAAATACCACTTCAGTCTCTTTGTGATTAACTCCGACGGTTCCGGACTGCGCCAGCTTACCGGCATTGGGGAGGACGCCCCGTTGCAATTGCCCGAGGGAGTCGAACCCTCTACCGATAGCGCCGCGCGTGCCTCCGCCGCGCCACTGGGCTATCATCGTGATTTCGCGCCCCCAGGCTGGGACGACTACGAACCAACGTGGTTGCCCGACGACTCCATTGTCTTCTGTTCCACGCGCGCCAAACGCTACGTGCAGTGCTGGCTTACCCAAGTCGGCACGCTCTATCGCCTCTACCCCGACGGAACCCTACGCGCCCTCTCATGCAATATCGAGCAGGATAATACCCCCAGAGTCCTACCCAATGGGCAAATTATCTATATGCGTTGGGAATACGTCGACCGCTCGCAGGTAAACTATCATCATCTGTGGACAATGGGACAGGACGGTACGCGACAGATGGTCTTCTATGGCAATCTCAACCCCGGCACGTCTATGCTCGAGCCGAAACCTATTCCCAATGCCGACGGTGGCAAGATTGTCTGCACCTTCTCGCCATGGCACGGTTTCCCGGAACACTACGGTTACGTCACTGTGGTCGATCCACGCCTGGGCCCCGACGCCCCCGAGGGCGCTAAGCGCGTCTCCAAAAAGCGTCATTATTCCGACCCATACGCGTTCGACGAACGCCTCTTTATGGCGTGTAATTACGACCGACTCGTGCTCATGGACGACCGCGGACGCGAATCCACGCTCTTTCAACTGCCAGAAGAACAACGCGAAGCCGGATTCTGGGTTAATGAACCGCAGCCGCTCGCGCCGCGAGAACGCGAGCCTCTGCTCTCCGACTCCACAAACTACAACGACCCTATGGGCACAATTGCCATGGCGAACGTCTACCACGGGCGTAAAATGGCGGACGTGCCGGTCGGAACGATCAAAAAGTTACTCGTCTATGAGACGCTCCCCAAGCCGATCCACTATTCCGGCGGTATGGATCTTATGAGCTTCTACGGCACCTTTACCCTGGAACGCCTACTCGGCTCCGTCCCGGTAACGCCCGAGGGCGCCGCCTACTTCCGTGTGCCTGCCAATCGTCCGATCTTCTTTCTGGCAATGGACGAAAACGACCGGTGCGTTAAACGTATGCACTCCTTTACCTCCGTCATGCCGGGCGAACGTCTCTCCTGCGTCGGCTGTCATGAAAACCGCACCGAAACAGTCGCCGACGACGAACACAATCGCCTGCTCAAACTCATGGAGCGCGCCCCGGCGGAAATCGAACCTATTGACGACGTGCCAGACGTCTATAGCTTTACGCGCGACGTCCAGCCGATCCTCGACCGATACTGTCTGGAATGCCACAATCCCGACCGTGAAGAGGGCGGATTCAATATCTCCGGGCACTGGTCCCCCATGTATACAATCGGCTACGCACAAATGTCGTGGTTGCAACTTTTTGGCGATAATCGCAATCGTGCGCAGAGCAACTTCGAGCCATACGAAATCGGCAGCGGTTCCAGTCGACTGCTACAAATGATCCGCGAAGGTCACGCCGGGGTACAGATGGATCCCAAAGACTATAAGATCCTCTCCTACTGGATCGACGCCGGCGCTAATTACGCCGGTACTTACGCCGCGGAACTTTCCGGCGGGATCGGATATTACCTGGAAAACACCCCAGTGCACAACGAGCAGGCCTGGCCAGAAACAAAGGCTATGCACGAGGCAATCACACGCCGGTGCGATACCTGCCACACTCCCATCGATCAGGAAAAGGGCTTCGGCAGATACGACCTCTATACCGATAACTACTCCCCGCGAAATCCGCACGAAGCTACCGATAGCTTTATTCCACACGACTTAGCACAAGCGAACGGTCGGTACAGTCGCTTTGAAATCTTCGATCTGTCTTACCCGGAAATGTCGAAGGTTCTGCGCGCCCCGCTCGCGCGTGACGCCGGAGGTCTCGGCAAATGCCAAGCCGCGTCCGGTCAGGTCGTCTTTGCCGACGTCAATGACCCCGACTACCAGACGATTCTCAGTGCGTTGCAACGCGGCCGACGCTATATCATCGAAGAAGACAATCGTCCGGAAATGCTCGTCCCCAGTGAAAATAACGGTCCCGACTGTCCCCAGCGCTATGTGCCGCGCTGGGCTTATCTGCGCGAGATGATTCGCTACGGACTACTGCCCGTCGACTGCGACCCCAATGCGACGTACGATCCCTATCAGCTCGATCGGATCTATTGGGAATCGCTCTGGTACCGTCCCAACGACGCACAACCGCGCGCAAACGTTGCGACCGCCGTGTCCGCTCTTGAATAATCCCTTTAATTCATTCCCACGCATATCCTTAACTGTCAAACTTTATATAGATAGGAACGCTCATGTCTCAACCGAAAATCGTCGTCGTCGGTAGTTCGAACACCGATATGATCGTCAAGGCGGCGCGTATTCCCGCGCCTGGTGAAACCATCGTTGGCGGCTCCTTTACCTCTGCCGCTGGTGGAAAAGGCGCTAACCAAGCGGTTGCGGCCGCACGCGCCGGCGGCGCCGTCGTCTTTGTGGCGCGCGTTGGCAACGATATGCTCGGCGCCCAGGCGGTCGACGGTTACGCCAAAGAGGCGATTAACGTCTCCTATATCCAGCGCGATTGCGAACTTGCGACCGGCGTGGCGCTCATTATGGTCGACTCCACCGGTAATAACTCAATCTCCGTCGCCTCGGGCGCGAACTTCGCGCTAAGCGTCGACGACGTTCAAGCCGCCAAAGATGAAATCGCCTCGGCGCAAATCATGGTGTTGCAACTAGAATCCCCCCTGGAAACGGTCGAATACGCCGCAAAACTCGCACACGATGCGAACGTCAAGGTTCTACTCGACCCCGCGCCGGCGCCTAGCGACCCGCTGCCTCCATCTCTACTGCAATATGTCGATATCATTAAGCCAAATGAAAACGAAGCGGAAAAACTCACCGGCGTTAAAGTAACCGACCAGACCAGCGCACAAGTCGCCGCGGAAAAACTCCTGGAACTCGGCGCGCAAATCGCTATTGTTACCCTCGGCTCCGCTGGATCCTATGTCGCAAGTAAAAGCGGCGAACGACTTTACGTTCCCGCTCGCCTGGTCGACGCGGTCGACGCTACCGCCGCTGGCGACGCCTATACCGGCGCGCTGGCCGTTGCGCTCGCGGAAAATAAATCGCTCAAAGACGCCGTCGATTTCGCCACCAAGGCCGCGTCCTTGAGCGTGCAGAAACTCGGCGCGCAACCGTCCCTGCCAACACGCGCGGAAATCGACGTCTTCTAATACAACGACGACGCCCAGGCGCTAATCGAACCTAATCTTCTCTTAATGACGCAACGTCCTAACGCGTCTGACTACCACGTTAAAAAAACGCGCGACTTTCCACAAGCCGCGCGTTTTTTCACAACCGTCACACGTATGCAATACGGCGTCTACATGCCAAACGAAACGTCCTCGCCACGAAATACCCCGCTGGTGAGATTGAGCGTAACGCGCGAATATTCGCACTCACCCTCGCGTGGCTGACCGCTGCCGCGCTGACGATAGACCAGCGCCTTGGACGATTCCGTACCATTGAGCGTCACGAGGTTCTTCTGCGAGGAATAACTGAGCGAGTCGCACGCGCCGTAAATATCGTCTTTGCGAAAGTTTACATTCTCCGCCACCTTGACCTCGAGCGCTGTCTGCTCTCGTGGTTGACCATTTGCCCCGGGCGAGGTTATCGGCACGCCCTTGAGGTACGCGTTCACTCCGGTTATCTTAACGGCGTTCGCCGGATAAGTCTGCTCGTCGTCGACGTCCAAGCGTTTACGCGGCTCGTTTGTCTGCGCCGCCACCACGCGCGCGCCCTTGGCGACGCGCGCTTCGTTCACGTTGAAGTCCAACTCCAGTATGTCGTTAAACTTCATATTAACGGCGATCCATTCCAAATCGGAGTCGACGCCAGTGCGTAGCGCGCCCAAAGCCGTGGCGCGTTGCGCGTCGTTGGTCTGCCCCTGAGTCTTCTCGGCGCTCTTGAGGTTGCGTTTGAGCGCGCAGGCAAATTCGCCGCCGTCTTGCGCGTACGCCTGACCCGTACGACTACTGTATCGCAAGTGATTATATAACTTACCGTAATAATATCCGTCGACGTCTTCCTCCGTGCTCGCGCCGCTCTTGGACTGTGCCAGGGTACGCGCAACAAACTCGATCGGTCGCTCGTACGTGCCGTAGCAATCGATAAATTCGACGTCGAGTCGATTCTCTCGGTTCGGCGTCAACTCAAAGAGATCTACCGGATTAGTGAGCGTCAGTTGTGCGGTGAGACAGTACAAAGCGTTAGACCCCTGAGTGATTTGCACCTCCTCGTCACGTTGATCAGACGCCACGAAGGACAAGGTCTGACCGTTAAAGGACGTCTCTTTTGTCCAGAAAATATGAATCGGTTCGCTCGTATTAATCTTCTGAGAGTTAGAACCGATCTTCTTGACAATATCTTCGGTAAGATAAATATCAAGTTCACCGCGCCCTGCCGCTTTGAAATAGTTCGTGGCGCGGTCGATCGACACGTCGTAACCGACCAGTCTGAGGTTCTTCGTTTCGAATCGTGCCGGCGCGTTTTGATCCCCTATTAGTCTTACGCTGGCGTCAAGCTCATAGGGACGTATAAACTTCGCGTCGCGCGCCTGAATATTAGTCACGACCGTCTGATCGAGGCGATTGCGCACGAGGAATCGCATACCGTCGCGCAACGTTAATTCCGTGAGAATCAGCTCATTGTTCGGCTTTTGTGAAGAGAACGGTTCCTTAAAGGCGCATTTGATCGTCAATTTGCGCGCTTTGATCTCATAGACGCTCTGGCTTTGTTCTGCGCCGTCGGAGTTCAGTAGGGTCGCTTGTGACTGACTTAAAACGTTGTTATTTTCAGTCGTGGCAATTCGCGCGTCAGTCGGGTCATATTCCTCAAAGAAAATCTGCGCCTCGTCGGTAATCGTGGCGACGCCACGCTCGCTGGAGAGGGTGACGTTGTCATAGAAAAAGGCGCTGTGTGGCTCAATGAGCGCGTCTTTGCCAATGGGAATGGAACGTCTTACTGTGGCATTAGCGTTTGCGCCTGACTTTGGATCGTCGTAGCGACAGAAGAAATCGGCGCGCTCCGCATGGAAGGAGCCGAGATTTTCCACACTAAAATCGATCGGCCCCTTTGACGACAACTTAATGAGGTTTGGATTATCACTGGGCTGGATATAAAACTCGTCCTGCCAGAACCCCTGGAAGTCGGTGAATCGTCCGTCTTTAGCGAGAGACTTGAGTTTGACTGAACCGTTGGAACGCGCACAGATCGACTCGACGGTATTATCGTTAGCAAGGTTGACAAAGATCTCCTGGGCGGCAAAGTCGACGTCGTCCCACGGCTCGGTCAGCGTAGCGCCCTGCATGTGGTTCTGATCGACGCGATGGGTAATCCTCACCGGTCGTTCGCTCGTCTGCGACCCAAGAATGATCTTGCGCTCGCCTAATCGATATTGTACCGACTCAGCCGTCATGACGACGTTCTGGTTAAAGAACTTAAAGCTCAACGGCTCCTCTGCTGTGGCGCTAGCATAGAGAATTGTCGGGTCAAGATAGCGCACACGACCGGTCAAACCCTTGCGCTTCATTGAGGCGTAAACCATTTCGTTTGACTGCGCCAGCGCTTGCGCAAGAGGATCGACCGCGTAGAGTATGAGCGAATCACACAGTAACTGCTCCGTGCGCTCGCCGCCACGATATGAAATTAGCTCCACGTCTTTATTAAACCGCACGCACCATCCTCCCAACTGGTTGGGATTGAAGGAAAAGGTCAGCCCCTGTTTACTGCGCGCTTCAATGAAATCCGATGGTTCCTCCTGCCACGCCTGCTCGTGAACGTCGCGCTCTGACGCCGACGCGACTTGACCGTTTTTGTTCTTAACGCCAAAAGACTCTAACGACTTCTGGTCATAGTAGATGCGAAAATAATCCGTCAGTTCAATTAGTTCGATCTTACGTAAAGAAAACCCGCCCCCGAGATTGCCGTCGTCGAGTAACTCGTCGATCATTTCCATAGCGGGGTCGATCTCGCCACGCGTCGCCAACGTCACGATCTTCTCGGCCTCGCCAAGGTTCGGCGCGACTGCGTCCATATGCGCGGGAATAGAAAAGTCGATATTCAACCCGCGACCGGAACCGGTATTGCGCCCAATTTCAAACGACACTTCCGCACGCGTACTGATCTGCTTGGCGTTAAACGCCACCTCGCGCGTGCGCAGACAGATATCGTCCTCCGCGCCAGGCGACGCCATGCCCGAACGTATGACCACCGACCCGTGCATAAAGCCAGAGGTTATCATGTCAAAATCAAATGCGTCCTTAAGCTTCGTCAAACTGGGTATTTGACGCGTAAGAGTAATCACCAGTTTGTCTTGCGACTCAAAGACCCACGCGCGCTGCGCGCGTTCCTCATGCGTCAAATCCTCCGCGTCATGCGGCAAGAGCACAAACGCGCACGCATTGAGACTCACGCTCTGGTTATCCGCGCCAATAACTGGCTCGCCCTTGAAGAGAAAAAACTGCTCGCGAGAATTCGACGTGATAATATTGCCCGAGGAACGACGCCAATCGTTCGGGTCTGGAAATAAATACGCTAACTCCGGCGCCACGCGTAAAAGCGCGTCGGCGTTGCGTGTATTGCGCTCGTTCTGCTGTGCGTCGTCGACTTGCTCAAAAGAGCCGTCGTCCTGACTGAGCGCTTGTACGGGAGCAAAGGAGCGGGACTCTCGCAGTTGCGTGGGCGTGAACAACCGCGCATACACTACCGTCACCGCTATCATAATAGCCGCGCTCGCTAACGCTGATTTGTACTTGTTCATAGAGGCGTCCACTTAACATCAGGAGAATCAGCCCCATCTTGTCAAAAAAGTGCGTTAGCGTCAAGTTCAAAATCAGTCGGCGAGTTTCTCCTCTTGCGCCAAATGCTCCTCGCGATTCTTCATACGATTGGTGAGCACGGCAAATGATTCAGAGAGTTTGACGTTTTCACACACCACGTTCTGCGGCAGTTCCAGTAGCACGGGGGCGTAGTTCCAAATCGCGCGCACGCCTATTCCGACCAGACGATCGGCGACCTTTTGAGCTGAGCGCGCCGGCACCGTGATCACGCCCATATCAATCTGAATTCCTTCGGTTTCTTTGAGATAGCGCGCGCGTTCCACCAGTTCGTTAAACGAGCGAACCTGACGATTATTGATAATCTTCCCGTACAGCGCAGAATTCGAATCAAACACGTCGATGATCTTAAGACCATGGGCGCTAAAGCCGGCATAATTTAAAATGGCGGAGCCTAGATTACCCGCGCCGACAAGAAAAGCAAGGGTCGGTTTATTCCAGCCTAAAAACGCTTCGATCGCGTCGATCAGGTCGGTCACGCGATATCCAACCTTCGGACGACCCGAAACGCCCGTGATCGCCAGGTCTTTACGCACCTGAACGCTCAATTGTCCAAACTCTTCCGCAATACGCGTACAGGAGACCACCTGCTCGCCGCGAGCTCGAAGCTCGGTAAGTAGGCGCAAATAACTCGGCAAGCGCTGTACGCTTGGAATCGGTAAATTTCGTCGATAAGGAGGCATGGATTAAATCCTGCTTTATTTCTAACGCGCACGCGAGTCGACGCGTCTTTCGCGTTTAAGATTTCGGTCGTTCGCCTCGCCACGGCGTTGCGCCGGTCTCTCTAGTGCGGAATATATTATTATATTATATAATATAGGCAAATACTTCCCCTTTGCAATAAGTTTAACTGGCGGCGCCGTAAAAAAGTCGTAGAAGCGCTCGTGATTTCTTTTCGCTCCTTTCCTGAAATTCGCCCCTTTACGCGCGCGATTCTGCCGATATAATATAAGTAAGTTTTGCGTCCGTAGTGTAGCGGTAACACGGTAGCTTCCCAAGCTCCAGTTGTGGGTTCGACTCCCATCGGACGCTCTTCTTGTCTCTTGGCGACCATTTTATGGCGTCTGCGCGCCACACTCGCCACATCTCACGTATTTAGGAATCGTCATGCGCGCGTCTTTGGACTGTCTGGTTTGCCTCTTGCGTCAATCTCTTGAAGCGTCTCGCTACGCCACGGAAGACGTTGAGCTTCATGAACAGATCGCCGAACGCGTCTTGCGCCTTATCCTTGAATACGGCGTCCACTGCGACGCGCCGCGAATTGGCACGCAAATCCACCGGCTCGTACGTGAAGCAACCCAATGTCCCGATCCGTATCGCAAACAGAAGCTTCTCTATAATAATCGCGCTCTTGAACGCTACGACGCCTCCCTGAGAGCGGTACAAAACTCCAACGACCCGCTTGAGACTGCGGTCAAACTTGCCATCGCCGGAAATTCCATCGACTACGCCATCGCCGACCTGAACGAGGAAATAATCGACGCTGCGCTCAATCAGGCGCTCGACCAAACGCTCAACGGCTCCATGGAGGAATTGCGCGAGGCGATCAATGACGCGCGCACCATCCTCTATCTTACCGACAACGCCGGGGAGATCGTCTATGATAAACTCCTAGTCGCCACGCTCCTGGCTGCGCCCTACCAGAAGGAAATCGTCGTAGCCACCCGTGGTCTGCCGGTTATGAACGACGCCACCCCGGAAGACGCCCGCGACGTCGGCATGACCAAATTGGTTCGCGTCATTGGCAACGGCGGCGACGGCTTGGGAACCATCGAAGAATATCTCTCACAAGAGTTCGTCGAACTATTTACTCAAAGCGATCTTGTTATTGCCAAGGGAATGGCCAACTATGAAACACTACGCGATCCCGGTACGATCGTGCCAAAAAAGATCGCGTTTCTCTTCAAAGCCAAATGTAAATACATGGCGCAGTTCAGCGACTCTACCCTCGGCGACCTTGTCGTGCGCGTGAGATAATCGCGATAACGTAATCGCCGTGCGCCAGTCGGTCGACGCTCTGTCTACAGGAAACGACCTCGATAGAATTTTTTCCCCTTATTGGAGCGCCTTTCGCACGACGCCAAAGACGGAGTCCCCCCTTCCTCCCACTTTCTCTGACAACTTTGGCAAGGCTCTTTCTAAATGTCTCGTCCGGGTCAAACGATTAAGGTCATGATAGCCACAACTTCACGCCCTCAACCTTCGAGGTATTCGGCAAGAAAGTCCTGCCCCTATAGGTTTTAATCATTTTTCCTGACGTCTTGAGCGATTCGTTCCACTTCGTCGATCGTTAGACCGGTATCGTCGGCGACATATTCGATTGAATCTCGTCCCGTTTGCGACGTCTTACGGGCGAAT
>JAUNMR010000022.1 GCA_030537455.1 Planctomycetia bacterium
CGGGTTCAGCGGGCTTGGGGGCTTCAGCTGGCGCGGCAGGCGCAGGTTCAGCCGGTTTAGGGGCTTCCGCTGGCGCGGCGGCTGGCTCTTGAGGTTCAGGCAGACCTTGCGGCTGGACGTCTTCAATGTACGCCTCGGCGTTAACGACCTGGTCGATAATCTTAGCGATTTGCGCGTGTTGGGACGGTTTAGCCCAAAAAGCAAAGCGCGTGGGAATTACCGGGTCGGGAATGCGAACAGCGCCGATCATTTCAGGAGTAGACGCTAATTGCGTGTAGATTTGAGTGAAACGCGAAACCTGACGCGCCGTCATGATATAGGCGCGGAATTCAAATTGTTGATCGGGCGTATTGGTTTGCTCTTGGAAATTATCGAGCGCCGCGGCGATTTCTTCCTGTTCAGCGGCCGTGGCGACGACCATGAGAGCGCCGTCGGCAGTAGTGAGCGTTTGCGCCATTGGGGCGACTACGCGCAACATAGTGAAGACGGCGTTGTCGATCGTACCGGGCTTCTTGAGACGGTAGAACTTAACGACCGGCGCCTCGGTGGGTTCGGTCGACGCTGTGAGATTATTGAGGGTTTGTGCGATTTTTTCGTGGTCAGCTTCTGTGCCGATGACAAAGAGTTTACGCGCGGACGCGTTGAGCTCCAGTTGCGCTTCCGGCACGATATTCTTCAGAGCCGTGACGAGTTGAGTGTAAAATTCCGAGGGGCCATTGGGACCAAATTGACCGAACGGCATACCGCCGAAACCACCGCCCATACGACGTCCCATGACCCAGATATCAGAGGCGCTCGCGGTGGAGATTTTTTCTAGGGAGTATGTCTTAATAATGGCGTCTCTCGCGGGGTCGGCGCCTTCTTGTAGTCGAGCGATCAGACCGCCAACGAGCGCATGGACGCTAGGCAACGCGAGGTAGTTTACCACGTTAGACTTCGGGTTATACAGCGGCTTAGCCGAGGGCGCAAAGACGGCGACTTGCTCTTGTACGGTCTGGAAAGCGACGCCATCGAGCTGATAGGAGCGCCATTCGGGCGTTTCGGGGGCGGGACGCGGACCTTGCGGAGGCTGTTGCGGACGCTGACCGCGCGGAGGATCGGGATTATAAACCGACATAGCCGCGGCGTAGATTTCGCGCAACGCGTTGACTGTGTCAACCACCATGATCGAATTGCCGGCCTGGGTCCGAATGACGCAGTAGGGCCCCATAAAGGGTTGGATCGTCTGACGAACCGCGTTGAGATTGCGCTGTTCCAGAGGAATCGTCAGAGCGACGTAGTCGAAGCGACTTTGGTTCGGAAGGTCTTCCGGCGTAATTTTAGGAAGATATTGCAGAGGGAGCGCTCCGGTTCTAAAGTCGTGCAAAATGAGCATTTCGTTAAAACGGAAGAGCGTATAGCCCTTGAAGTTCAGATACCCGTTGAGGATATCAAGCGCGTCTTTGGGCGTGTATTCGGTTTTATCGCTGTACGTAAAGGTGCCTTGCGGAGGGGCGGTCATGACCATTTGCAGACCGACCTCGGAGGCGAACCAGTTGAGAACGTCAGCCCAGCGCTCTTTATTAAAGCGCAGGACGATCGTCTTTTGTGAAGTGCCACGACGAAAGCGTTCGTCCTGCTCGGGCGTGAGGACGTTTTTGAGCGCCTCTTCCGAAGCAGCGGTGATAGCGGGCCATTCAGCCTTATCGGCGGCGGCGAGCTTTTGCGCGCGTTCTGTCATTAGCTCGTTAATACGTTCGCTTTGCGCGGCGGACAGACCGATACGCGCGGCAACGCCCGGGAAGAGTAGTCTTGAGTAACTTTTCTGCGGGTCGTAGTCTGTGAGTTTGACCGGTTCGGAGAGTAGTTCCTTGGGCGGATCGGGGTGAGCGAGCGCGTCGTTGAATTCTTCGACCATTTGCGCGGCGCCGGCGGGGTCTTCCGCGGGGTTAGGAACCTGATCGGCGTTATTAACGCCGATCTTTTGTAGCGCGGCGTTACGCTGGGCGTCGGTAGCCGTGGCGGGATCGGACGGTTCGATCGGCGTCGGCTTTTCAGGCGCGGCGGCTTCCGGTTGTGGCGTCGGCGGCTGGGGAGGCTGTTGCGCGCCGTAAACGAGCGCGCGCATTTGTCCTAACGCAAGTAGCGTTATGGCGACAAGTAGAGCGCTGAAAACCGCGTGTATCGCGCTCCAGTGACTTTGCTTCTCGAATCGGGTCATTACTAACAGTCCTTATTGTCGAAACGACTACGCGCCGTGCGGCGGATGGTTTCGTGCGTGTGAATGGTCATATTCGCCGAGCGCAACTGTGGTCGTTCGACGTAATAGCCGACAGTCACGGCAGAAGTTGCCGAAATTGCTACGACTACATATCTTCTCAAGTTTACATAATCTGTAAAGTATATCGAACAATTTAAGCTATACGTCGCTGATAGTAAAGGATTTTTTCTTAAAATTGCCCGTGTTTTGCCTATTTTAATATAAGTTATGACGGTTTTGTTGAAAAGTAAGAGAAGGACGACCGGGCTGTCGACGTGGTTGCTAGAAGAGTATCGCTAAGTTAGCGACGCGGTAGACGCGAAGGTTAGGTCTAAATAGCGCGTGATAGAGAAAAGAGTCGGCGCGTATAGCGTTTGTGGGTTGGAGGCGGACGAGCGTCGAATCGTCTGGCAGGGGGCGGGAGCGCGCGGCGTGGAGTTAGTCGCACGTCGCGCCGGGGGGTAGCGCCACATGGGGCGCGGTTGGTTAGGATTGATTGCCATGGGCAAGGAGGTCTTGGAGCGCCTTGAGCGTAAAATCGGCGGCGCCTTGATTGGCGAGGACGAGCTCTTGGGCGCGTTGACCGAGTTGTCGCGCGTATTCGGGCTGGTCAAGGCACGTCTTGACGAAGCGGAAGGACTCCTCGACGTCGCGTACGACAACGGCGGCGTCGGCGCGCAGGAGTGATTCGACGATCGTGCGGAAGTTGCGCGTATTTTCGCCAAAGGAGACGGCGACGCCATATCCGGCGGGTTCGAGCATATTCTGTCCTCCGCGCGAGCCCCAGCTGCCTCCAACAAACGCCAGTTGCGCGACGCCCCACAAGGCGGAGAGTTCTCCCATGACGTCGACCAGTACGATTCGCGTTGGGTCGTCGTTTCGGTCGACGTTCGGCGTTTGCGCCGATAGCGGCGCCTGTAATTGCGAGCGGCGCGTCCAGGGCAGACCGCTGGCATTGAGTAGTTGCGCGACCTGTTCGAAGCGTTCTGGATGGCGCGGCACGATAAACAGTCGCAGGTTGGGGTAGTCGCGATAGAGTCGACGATAGACCTCCAGAGCGCCTTCTTCTTCCGGCGCTTGGGTGCTGCCACAGAGGTAGACGACGTCCTCGGGCAGTACGCGCAGAAGTTCACGTAGGCGCGCGGTCGGCTCCGCGTTACGGTCGGTTGAAGCGCCGTCGAATTTAATCGAGCCGGAGACGAGCACGCGTTCCGGTCGTGGGCTGAGTTTTTGGAAGTAGTCGCGCGCAAGGTCGTCTTGGGCAATGACGAGCGCCAGGCGTGCGAAGGTCGGCGCTAGCAACGCGCGCACGCGATGGTAAGACCGAAAGGAACGCTCGCTTATGCGACCATTGACCACAACGACCGGGACGTTGCGTTTGTGCGCGTATTTAATGAGATTCGGCCACAGTTCTAGCTCTATGAGAACCAACGCGTCTGGCTTAACGCGTCGCAATGCGCGTTTGACCGCCCAGGTGAAGTCTAGCGGGCAGTAGAAGACCTCGCAACTGTGAGCAAAGAGGCGTCGCGCTAGATCGTAGCCGGTTTTAGAGGTGGTCGAAACGACGAAGTCCCAGTGCAATTCATTCGCGTTCAGGCGCGCTATGAGCGTTTTGAGAAGATTCACCTCGCCCACGCTCACCGCATGGAACCAGACGCGTGGACGACCGCAGGCGCTAGTCGGCATTTGGGGCGCGGCTCCTAGGAATTTCTCGCGCCAGTGTTCACGGTATTTTCCGTGAAGAACCGCGTGGTAGAGAAAGTAGGGCCACAACGTCAGGAGCGCAAGTGAATAGACCAGATTTAGTAGCACGGCTTATGATACAAAGTCTACGCGTGACAAAGGAAGCGTTTAAATTTCACACCGCGCACAGGGCTTCACGGGCGAGGCGACATAAAGTCGGCAATCGCTCTGTGGAGCGACCTGCATAGCGATCATGGCTTCGCGCGTGGTTTCCAGCGCCAGGTTCGGCGTGTTGTTATGCTGACTGAGGTGTCCGAGGTAAATGGCGCGCGCGCCGTTTTGAGCCAGCTGAACCGCTAGCGCCGCGGCGTCTTCGTTGCAAAGATGACCGTACATGGAAAGAATGCGATCCTGTAGCGCGCGCGGATATGGACCGTTACGCAACATGTCGACGTCGTGGTTCGATTCCACAAGCGCCACGTCGCAGGTCTTGAGCGCGCGGAGGATCGCGTCGGTCACAATCCCGAAGTCAGTGGCGATTCCGGCGACTTTCGAACCGTCCCGAAAGAGGTAGCCGACCGAACCGGCGGCGTCGTGCGGAGTCGCGAAGAATTCCGCTTCAAGGTCGCCAAGGTCGAGCGTGCACGGCTGATCGCGACGAAAGACCTTGATATTCCCTTGCCCAATGCGACCGACTTTATCGCCGTGGCTCATCTCCTTCCAAGCCTCCACGCTCGCGTAGATTGGAAGATTATACCGGCGCGACATTGCGCCCAGACCGTTGATATGATCACGGTGCGCGTGCGTTACCAGTAGCGCGGTGAGATCGCGTGCGGAAACGTCGATACTATCGAGAAGTTTTTCGATTTGGCGCGCGGAGGCGCCGCAATCGACGAGAATGTGCGTGGTCTTATGTGCAACGTATGTCGCGTTGCCGGTACTGCCACTTATGAGCGGACAAAAAATCATAACGAAAAAAACAACAAAAGCGCGAAGACGTGCGACGCGCGCTTGAGCGCCGCACGTGACGCGCGCTTGTGGCGGATTTAACGACTAATGGCGTTGCACGCGTTTGTTAACGTCGACTTCCAATTGACCGAACGCCGCTTCGTGACGTTGCAACGTCATTCCCAGAGCGTGATAAAGTCTCTTTGCGGTGTAGAAGTTCACAACGATGCGTTGGGAAACCGGAATCGGTTCGGAGGGAACGCCCATCGGTTGAGGGTTAAGACCGAAATCGACAATGAGTTCTTCCGGCGTGCCGGTGACGCGGCAGAAGTTGGCGTAGATTGCGACGACGTTGGATTCGTCAAGTTTGATTTGCGGACGCGCCGCCTGTTCATGTTCTTCCGCCATATTCTTCTCCTTATGAGTCATTATAACATTAAGTTTACATCTAACAAGCGCACGGGGTTGCGTCGAAATTGCGTATCTGTTAGAATCGACGCCGATGCGTAGCGCCGCGATTATTCACAAAAGAACCGTTTTACGCAAGAGGTTTTTTTCGCGACGCAACGCGCTAAGGAGGGAATCGTCTACTCATGGTCGCGCGCAACGATAAGCACGAACCGACGCGGTCGTCGCGTCCTGACGGCTGCGTCGACGCTACGGTCAATGCTCTGATTGTACCCGGCGTGGCGACAATCCCGCTGAGCGAGATCGAGATCACCTACGCGCGCAGTTCCGGTCCAGGCGGGCAGAATGTCAATAAAGTATCCAGTAAGGCGCGGCTACGCTGGAATCTCAACTCCGGGCGACTTTCGCCCGAGACGGTGGAACGATTTAAAACGCTTTATCCCTCCTGGGTTACGCTCCAGGGCGAGGTCGTTATTACCGCGCAACAGTCGCGCGACGCTCCGAAGAATCGAGCAAGTTGCCTACGAAAACTACGCGACGCTATTGCGCGCGCCGCTATTGTCCCGAAAGAACGCATACCAACGCGACCCACGCGCGGTTCGGTACGGCGTCGACTCGAAGACAAACGTCGCCAAGCCGAGAAAAAGCAAAGTCGTAGTTTTAAAAATTACGAATGACTACAGCGCGCTTGACGCCGCGCGTCATAGGCAGGCGCCACGCTACAGACGACGCCGTTGAACTAACTTGACAGCGTCGCTCTTTTTTTGTCCTTTTGTTGGCGTTTTCCTTGAATCCAAGGCGCTGCGCGGTTATAATACCGTTATATGCGCTCTAAAAACGACACAGAGACGCTAGTGTGCTTGTACAACGTAAGGAACCGAGCCGATGACGACACAGAACGAGAAGGTAACGCAACCGGAAGGCGGCGCTGGTCTGCCGATGAGTCCGAAATGGGATCCGGAGCGTCTAGCGGCGGAAAGAGCGGAACTAAAGAACTTAGAGACTCTGCCGTTGGGTCGGCGTTCTCTGGGCTATATTAAACGCACCGGTCCGGGACTGCTGCAAAGCGCTATGACTCTCGGCGCCGGTAGCGCGACCGCCTCTGTTCTCGCGGGCGCTTCTTTTGGCTATAAACTCCTATGGGTACAGCCACTGGCGATGTTCTTTGGCGTGCTCATGCTCGGCGCGCTCTCTAACGTTGTGCTCACAAAAGGCGAGCGCCCTTATTCGTCATTTGGCAAAGAAATCTGGAAGCCATTGGTCTGGCTTTGGGCGATCGGTACGATTCTTTCCTCTGTGATTTGGCACTTTCCACAATATGCGCTTCTCGCGGGCGCGGGACGCGACCTGGCCAGTCTCTCGGGCATGTCTATAGTCAACGAAGGAGCAACGCCCGGGTGGATTCAGAGCCTCTCTGACCTGCTCACGCCCCTGGGATTTAGCGTCAATACCAGCATTACAACGCTCGGATATCTTGTGAGCTTTGGCGTGGGCGCCTTTATTCTGTGTATGAATATCATCGTTGTCTTTAACTACGGTAAGGGCGGCACGGGAATTAAGATTTATGAGCGTTTCCTGCGCACAATGATCGCGCTGGTGATTGTCTTCTTCTTAATTGTTTGCGTTGGCAATATCAATAAAGTCAACTGGTTAGAAATCTTACGTGGCTTTACCGGCTATTATGGCTTCCCGAAAAATCCCGAGACGGGTATGGTCGACTCCGCGACCTATCTTCAGGTGCTCGGTATGCTCGGCGCGGCCGTCGGTATTAATATGACCTTTCTCTACCCTTACTCGCTACTGGCCAAGGGGTGGGGCGCTGAACATAAAATGCTGGCGCGCTGGGACTTGGGAATGACTATGTTCCTGCCGTTCTGTATTGTCACTTCTTTGATTATCATCTCAATGACAGTGACTGGCGTTTACGACGGCGTCGACGGCGTGCGTACTGGTCTGGCTCCGTTGGCGGCGGCGGAAGCGTTCAAGGGTATTCCTGGCGGTCGTGCGATCTTCTGTCTGGGGCTTATGGGCATGTGCGGCGGCGCGGTGAGCACGCATATGGTCGCATGCGGTTTTACACTCGGCGAAATGCTCGGCGTCAAAATGACGCGCAATCGTTTCCGACTCTTTGCGCTCACCCCCTGCATTGGCGTCTTGGGCGTTGTGATTGCTCTGCCGATGTGGTTTCCGGTCGTCGCGTCCGCCGTGTGCTTTACCATGTTGCCGATTGCGTACTTCATCTTCTTTTATCTCAATAATAAGAAGAGCTACATCGGCGACGCCACCGGTAAAGGCTATAAGCGCGTAATCTTTAACTTCCTCCTTATTCTTGCATTGCTTTTCTCCGTGGTCGGTTCGGCGATCTCTATTCAGAAGAACGTTATTGACAAACTTCGTCCGAAGCAGGAGTCAAACGTCGGCGCTCCCGAGGTGGTCGAGCATGTCTACTGTAGCGATTTACCGGCTGAGGAAGAGCAGCTTCCGCAGGAAACTGAAGCTGAAGGGACCGAAGTTCAGGACGTCGACGTAGCGGACGTCGCGGCGCCTGACGCCGAGGCAATCGTCGACGCACAGTCTGAGGAAGATGAACTCGCCCCCTTGCCTAAGGAGATTGAAGAGCAAGAGTGAGGCGTGCAGACGCTGTTCTAATCGTCTTACCCTTGTGTGCACAGTGCGCGGGGGCGTTGCGACGCCACGACGCTGTTGATAAACCGTGTGGTCGCGCTTGGCGAGGTTCGCGTTCATGGCGTATTTTTACTTTGTCGTTGCAACGTTCCCTTTTGCGTTGTACTTTCTTATGCTCGCGTATTTGCACTTTCAGCGCACGCCCTTTTTGGTGGACGGACGCCGGGATTTCCTCGCGCTTGCGCTTGCGTGCTCCGGGTTCTTCTTTATTGGACCGGGACAACTCCTGGCGCCGTGGGGCGCTTGTGCGGTCTGGCGCGCTAAAATTTGGATTTTAGTCGCCGCGCTGGTCGTGTGCGTCACGGCGTTGATCGCTTCCAATCTCCGACCGCGACTGATTGTCTATAACGCCACGCTAGAAACGCTACGTAAGACCCTAACGACCGTTGCGCTTGAACTAGACGACGACGCGCGCTGGAGCGGCGCGGCTATGAATTTACCGAGTCTGAATATTCAGTTTTACGCGGAAGATTCACGGTTCGGACGCGTGACGACCTTATCCTGCTTTGGCGTGTCGCGCTCGAATCTGGAATGGCGACGCGTCGCGCACGCGTTGCGCATAGCGCTCAAAAAGGACGCGTCGTCGCGACGTGGCGCGTGGCTTATTTTCGCCTTTTTGGGCGCGACGCTCTTGTGCGTGGACTATTACGTCTTTGCGCGCCATTTTGACCAATTGCGCGACGCGGTTATGTTCTACTTGTCAATTTAAGTTCGGCGTAGGTTCGCCAGATGCACGAAAGAAATAACAATTGGTGGAGCGACTCCCTGGTTTTCGCCGCCTTGTCGAATATCGGCATGCGTCGCTCGAACAACCAAGATTCTTACTGTGTCTTACCGGCCGGTACGCCGCGTCTGTGGCGCGCTAAGGGGCATGTTTTTATCGTAGCCGACGGTATGGGCGCGCACATGGCGGGCGAATACGCCAGTAAACTAGCGGTAGACGTAGTATCACAGGCGTATTTGCGTAGTTCTCATGACGACGCGGGCGAAGCGTTGCGCGCCGCGATTATCGAGGCGCACGAGACGATTCGCAAGCGTGGCGAGAGCGACGAGCAGTTCCACGGTATGGGCACGACCTGCGACGCGCTCGCGCTCAATAGTCTTGGCGCGTACATTGGTCACGTGGGCGACAGTCGCGTGTATCGTCTGCGGCGGCATGTGTACGAGCAACTGACCTTTGACCATAGTCTGGTCTGGGAAATTCAGCGCAATCCCGCGATTCACCCGCGATATCGTGAGTCGCATTTGCCAAAAAATGTCATTACGCGCTCCCTGGGACCCACCGAAAATCTAAAGGTCGATATCGAAGGACCGTTCGACCTGCGACCCGGCGACGTCTTTCTCATGTGTAGCGACGGTCTCTCTGGTCAGGTCGCCGACGTGGAAATGGGGCAAATCCTAGAACTCTTCGCGCCAGAAGAGGCGACCGAAACTCTCGTTAATCTCGCGAACCTGCGCTCTGGTCCCGATAATATTACCGTGATCGTCGTGGCCGTTAAGGCAACCCCCGAACTGCCTGAACTTGAGAAAGAATGCGAAAAAGCCGATAAAGTCTATCAAAAGCGTTCGCCCATTAGTATGACGTCGTGGCTGTGCCTGGTCGGCGCGCTCACCTCCCTAGCGTTTTTGGCGATTCTCGCGTGTCTGTCCTTTGACAAACGCGCGTTAGCGCTGTGCTTGTGCGCCGCTTTAACTCTTGGGTTCTCCGTCGCCTTCCTCACGACCGCGCGAGAACGGTTCTTTAAAAAGCGCTACAAGGCGCCGGAGCCGAATAAGACGTTCGGCAAGTCGCCCTATACGAGCGTGCGAATTCAGCCACAGGAGGTTTTTGACCAGGATATCGCGAAGTTGTGCCAGTCCGTGTGCGACGCGGTGCACAAAATTGCGGAGGTAGAACCGGACTGGAACGGCGTGCAGAACGCGCGAGCTATGGCGCAGAAGGCGCGGCAGCAGAACAATCTTGTCGAAGCGTTGAGACTGGAATTCCGCGTGATAAACTACATGATGCGCGAACTGAAGAATTATAAACAAGCTAAAAAGTAACGTTACGTCGCCTCGTCCCACAGTTGACGATTTAACGTTTTTCCTTAGAATTTAACAAGCGCGCAATTGCGCGACGCAACTGAAACGCTTGTTAAGGTAGACTGTGCGATATTATGCTAACAAAAAGGGTCATTCCGTGTTTAGACGTCTGTGGCGGTCGCGTCGTTAAAGGCACTAACTTTGTCAACTTACGCGACGCCGGAGACCCCGTTGAGGTCGCAAGACGATACGAACGCGAAGGCGCCGACGAACTGGTCTTTCTTGATATCACCGCCAGTCACGAAGAACGAGACGTTATCGTTGACGTGGTGCGCAAGACCGCCGACGAGGTCTTTATGCCTTTAACAGTCGGAGGCGGGATTCGTACGGTTGAAGATTTCAGAAAAATTCTCAACGCCGGCGCGGATAAGGCGTCGATTAATTCCGCGGCGGTAAAAAATCCCGATCTCATTAACGTCGCGGCAGAACGTTTTGGCAGTCAGTGCGTCGTAGTTAATATCGACCCCAAACGCGTTATTAAAGACGGCAAGGAGTTCTGGGAGGTCTTTATTAACGGCGGTCGCATTCCCACGGGTCTTGAGGCGGTCGCCTGGGCGCGCGAGGTGGAACAGCGCGGCGCCGGTGAAATTGTCTTGACGTCTATGGACGGGGACGGTACAAAGAACGGATATGACTTGCCGATTCTAAAGGCAGTTGTCGACGCGGTGCGCATACCGGTTGTCGCCTCGGGCGGCGCCGGCGTTCCGCAGCATTTCGTCGACGCAATTAAAAAGGCGAACGCCTCGGCGGTTCTTGCGGCGAGCGTCTTTCATTATGGAATTTATTCAATTGCAGAGGTCAAACAGGCCATGCGCGCCGCGGGCGTGCCTGTGCGGATTTGATCTAAGCGTTCAAGCGAAACGCGCAGTGCGCGGCGGCGCCTCGTTAATTGCGACGCGCCAAGATATTTTTGTTACGAGAGGTGGTTAATGTCGTCGACCGATTTGCCGGATCGCATCTTTAAACGTAAAAAGGAACTTGAAATTGACGTGCTCTTCCAGGCGCTGGTCAAACTTTCCGGTTCTGACCTTCACCTGAAGGTCGACCGACCTCCTTATGTGCGCGTTAAGGGTTCTTTGCGCACGCTCAATCGCGGTCCAATTGACGACGAAGAAATGAATCGTCTGATCTTCCCTATGATGGACGAGCGCAATCGTAAGATCTACAATGACACCGGCGGCGCCGACTTCGCGCATACCTGCATTGTCGACGGCGTGACCTGGCGTTTCCGCGTGAACGTGCTCACGCAAATGGGACACGTCGGTCTGGTGGCGCGTCGTATTAACAACTTCATTCCGGAGTTGGAAAAGCTACACATTCCCCCGGTGCTCTACGAGCTTTGCAAATACAGTCAAGGCATGATCCTCCTGGCCGGTGTTACCGGTTCTGGTAAGTCTACGACCATTGCCTCCATGCTTAACTGGATCAATAAGAACTACAACAAGCATATCTTGACGCTGGAAGACCCGATCGAATTCATGTTCACCGAGGAAAAATGCCTCATTAATCAACGTGAAATCGGTCAAGACGTCATCGATTTCGAAGTCGGTATGAAGCACGCTGTACGTGAAGACCCCGACGTCATGCTCGTAGGCGAGATGCGCGACCGCGAAACCTTCGAAACCGCTATTCACGCTGCGGAAACCGGCCACTTGGTCTTCGGTACCATTCACGCTTCCACGGCGCCTTCTACGATCGGGCGTATTCTCGACTTGTTCCCCGCGAATATGCACAAGGCGATTCGTTCCGCTATCGCGATGAATATGAAGGGAATCGTCGCGCAAAAGTTGCTTCCCTCCATTCTCCCGGGCGTGCAACGCGTGCCGACCTGCGAAATCATGATCGTCAATAACGTTATTCGCAAGTTAATCCTGGAAGGCGAAGACGAAAAACTTGGCGACGCGATCCGTATTCAGGCTCAAGAGGGTATGCAAGACTTTACGATGTCGCTCAAGTCCCTCGTGCAAATGAAGAAGATCGACCGCGCGACCGCGTTTGAAGTGGCGCCGAATATTGAGTCGCTTAAAATGGCGCTCAAGGGAATCGAGGTTAAGGAACCTGGTATTCTCTAAGGTCGCGTCCTTTCGCGAGTTACTCAAGCGAACCTTAGGCGGTTGCGCGTCTTTCCAACTTTGGGTGTTACAATGAGCAATCACAGAGAGATTAAACGATATGTCATCGTAGCGTTGTGCGTGGCGTCTGTCGCCGTAGCAACGCTACTATTTACCGAGCCGGCCTGGGCTGGCGCCTTTAGCGACCTGGCCAAAGAAGCCAATACCAACGGCTGGCGAGCCGGTAAGAGCATGACGATCTGTCCGATCAAACTTGCCATTCTCTTGCTCTTATATTTCTGCTGGGTCGCCACAACCAGCTGGTGCAATAACGACGCGGAACTGCTCGGCGATCCGCGACGCTCAACATGGAACGGCGCTAACCTCCTCGCCTTTGTGCTGACTTTCCTTGCCGCGCTCTTTATTCCGATCTACTGGATCGGAATGCCGCTGGTGTTGCTTTCGTGGCTCGTGCCGATCTTTATCTATATCAAGGCGCGCAACGCCAGCGTTCCGACCGAAGCCGATAAGGTCATGACGCCGTCGCACTTGTTCTTCTGGTTCAGAACCAAAGTACTCAGACAGAAGGTCAAGCCCAAGGCTCTAAGCTATCAGGGCGGATCGCCCATTCAGTTGGAAGCCGCCGGCATGGGGCTCGACCCCGCGGTAAAGACCGTGCGTGAGGTCGACGCTAGAAACGAAGACGGAAGCTTAGGATACAACTACTTCCGCGAATTGCTCTATCATGCGATTCACGCGCGCGCTACCGACGTCTTGATTAATTTCGGCGCGGAAGAGACTCACTTTCAATATCAGATCGACGGCGTCTATCATCCGGTGACCGACGCCTTTAAAAAGCCCTGGACTCGTGAAGAAGCGAATTCCGTCGCGAAGGCGGTTAAGTTGCTCACCGGCGGTAATCCCGACGATCGTCGAAATTACCAAAAGGGGCTCTTTAAAATGCTTTACGACAAGAACGCCAAGGGTAAGCCGTTCGTTACCGAGGCGAACGTCGAGTCGATGGGTGTGCCCAACGGCGAAACCATGCACGTGGCGTTCGTTCTCAAAACCGCGACGCTCAAGACATTAGACGCTATCGGCGCTAGTGAAGATCGCCAAGAGCTCATTAAGAAGCTCATTAACGCCGACAAAGGTCTCGTCGTACTGGCGACCGCGCCTCACCAAGGTCTTAAGACGCTCACGACCGTTATCTTTAATACCGCCGACCGCTTCACTCGCGACTTCGTCGGCGTGGAAGACGTACAGCAGCCCTACGAAGTGATCGAAAATATCGTCGTCTCCAAGTACGATTCCGCCAAGGGGGAAACCCCAATGACCGTGCTGCCCGACGTCTTCTTCCGCGAACCGAAGGTTCTCTTGATTCGCGATATGGTCAATTTGGATTCCTGGAAGCTATGTTGCGAGGAAATCCGTAACGATCGTCTCATTATTACGACCTTCCGCGGCAACGACGCGCTCTCCACGATTGTGGAATTGCTCAAGTACGGCGTCGATCCCAAACAGCTCGCCGACTCCCTCAGCGCGGTGATTACGCAAAAGCTCATTCGTCGCTTGTG
Organism: Planctomycetia bacterium; assembly: GCA_030537455.1. GTDB lineage: Bacteria > Planctomycetota > Planctomycetia > Pirellulales > Thermoguttaceae > RUG369. Next base: position 13,674 of record JAUNMR010000022.1, read on the forward strand.
TCCCTACTGTAAAGAGGAAGTGCGCGTGAACGACGACATGGCGCGCAAGCTCGGACTCGATAAGACCAAGCCGGTCATTTATCGTAAGCGCGTGCATGTGCCGGTGGAGCCGGGTCAGAAAGACTACTACGTCCCGTGCGACCAATGCCGCGACATCGGATATAGCGGTCGTGTGGCTATCTTTGACGTCCTAGAGATCACCGACGACATGCGTCAGGTCATTGCCGCGCCCGGCGATCCCGACGCCAAGCGCGTCGCGCTACAGAGACTTGCCAATAGCACACAGCAGTTCGGATACTTTATCGACGGTTTGAGACTGGTACGCGCCGGAACGACCTCCTATGAGGAACTTATGCGCAGTATTCAGCCAGCGACGCAACAACGCGCTCAGACGCGACCGCGCGCGCAACAATAACCGTGTAAAGAAGACGCGTCATCGCGCGCTACGCTACGCGCGCGGCGCGTTGTCTCATGAAGCTCGAATGAAAAACTCGTGGCCGTCTGTAATACGCGCGCCACTGAAAATAGACAATAAGGCGTACCATGTTAGTCTACTATATTCTTTGTGGCATTTTGGCGATTGGCGCGTTGGCGTTCTGGCACTCGATGCGTACCTGGAGTATTACTCTCGTCGGGTTCAATCTCATGTTTGCCACGCTCTTTGCGATCGGTCTGTTTGAAATGCTCGCCAATATTTTCGACGGGTTTGCCGGAGTTATGGCGTACTACAACGACATGCTTTGCTTCCTCTTGATCTTTACTCTGGTTCTAGTGATTACCTCGGTCATTACCAGTAAAATGACTAAAATTGACCTTTGGTTTAGTCCGCGAACGGAACTGATCTCCAGTTGGGTCGCGGCCGTTCTGATCGTGCTGTCCTTCTGCAGTACCGGCGCGTATGTTTTCTTTTTGACAATGCCCGATAAGCCAATGTCATCGCCCTCGGTCTTTACGCCTGCTAAACCGTTGACTTTTATTGGCAAAGGCTCGCTCAAGCCTCTCATTGGCGGAGATTCTTTCGACCTGACGCAACTGGTGCAAAATCAGCAAAAGCGTAACGCCGGCGTCTACGAAGCGACCGTCGAGGACAGTACCTGGAAGTTCGACGGAGATTCGCCCAACGCTCAATAAATCGGATAGCGCCGTGTCAAACGGCAGACGATAGTCTCGCGCTGGCTCCACTTAGCGCGATAAGTACATGTAGGTTCTATTATGAAGAAAACCGCGCCCCCTCTGGTAAAAACGTCGCAATCGCTCTTTGACTCACTCGCTACGCAAGGCGACGACCTGCGCGAAGGCTTCGCACAGTCACAGGAGATCGAATCGACCGTTAAGCGTCCCTCGGTCTGGGCGATTCTCTCTGCGATTATTGCGCTTCCGGCGCTACTGGCGCTTCTTAATTACACATTCCTCTTCTTCGCTGTTCTCGCGATTTTCGCCGCGATTTTGGCGCTCGCGACGATCAAGCGTTCCGGCGGCGAACTTGTGGGCGCGAAATTCGCCTACCTTGGCGTTGTGATCGCGTGCCTGGCGATTGTCGCGACGCCATGTAACTACTTCCTCTATCGCTATAATTTTGAACGTCAGGCGGATCAGTTTTTCCGAGTCTGGTTCGACGCCGCGACGCAAGGCGACGTCACCGCGCTACGTCAGCTCAATAATTTCCATTGGCAGCGCGCGACGATCGTGGATCATCACGACGAGATCGACTTCTGGGCGAGACTCAAAGGCGACGACGAGGAACCGCATTACGCGTTGCACCAGTTCCTATCTAACCCGACGATGCTCACTTTGCGCGCCTTTGGCGATAAAGCGCACGCGAGTTTCTACTCCAATCCCACGATATACTTCGATACAAAAGGGGACGAAATTTCAAGCGTGTACGCGATCACCTGTGACCCGATCGAGGAAGGCGCTCAGCGACAGACCTTCTTTTTAAAGGTCGCTATGAAGCGCGTAGTCGGTAAAAACGAAGAAGGACAAAAACTCATCGGATGGCAAATGCTAACCACCGACTTCACGCCCATGTCGCTAGACGCGCAGGGACGACCCGACAAAGATAATAAATAATTCCTATCCGCGTTACCTGCTCAATCGCAAGAGATTATGTTCGATTTTCGCGACGTTCTTGATACGAACGGTTTAATTGCGCGTCGACGACCGAATTATGAACGTCGCGACGCGCAAATTGCTATGGCGGCGGAAGTTGACGCCGCTATTCGCTCGCGATATAACCTTGCGATTGAAGCCGGCACCGGGGTCGGTAAGAGCTTTGCTTATCTTGTGCCGTCGATTCTCTACGTGGTGGAGGATCAGGCGCGCGCGTTTAAATGGGAACGCAACTCCACAAACGTCCAGCCGACTCCCGGCGCCTCGCCAGAAGATTACGACGATCTTTTTGTTATCGATCTCATACAGAGTCTGGAGCAGGATAACGAGCAGGACGCGCACGCTCACAAGGAGGCGACTCGACGCGTGGTCGTCTCTACCGAGACGATTAGCCTGCAGGAACAGCTCTTTCAGAAAGACGTTCCCTTTCTTAATTCGATCTTACCCTTTGAATTTACCGTCGCTCTTGCCAAGGGACGCTCTAACTATCTGTGTTTACGACGGTTCCAGCACGTGATTCGCGGCGGCGCCTCTGCTACTCTTCTAGACGATTCTCTGCAGTCGGAACTACAGCGCATTGCCGAATGGGCGGAGCATACCGTTGACGGTTCGCGCTCTGACCTCTCCCCGACGCCTGACGGCGAGATTTGGAATGAAATCAGTTGTGAACAGGGCAATTGTCTGGGGCGTAAGTGTAAATATTACAATGATTGCTTCTATCAGACGGCGCATCGACGTCTGGACGAAGCGCATGTGATTATTGTGAATCACGCGCTACTGTTCAGCGATTTAGCGCTACGTGGCGCCGGCGGGTCGATTCTACCGAACTATGACGTCTTGATCTTCGACGAGGCGCACATGATCGAGCAGACCGCCGGCGAGCATATGGGGGTGGAGATCACGCAGTATTCCGTCGACTATCTCCTGTCGCGTCTGTATAACAGTCGCAGTAATAAAGGCTTGCTTGTCGAGGAAACGACGGCGACCCTTTGGTCAAAGGATCGCGAGCTATTCGTTGAGGCTCAACAGCTTACCGACGAGTGCCGATATCGCGCGGAAAACTTCTTTAACGCGTTGCTTAATTGGATCGACGAACACCCCGGAACAAATGGGCGGATCTTCGATAAGAATATTGTGCCCAACTCGTTAGGGGAAGGGCTTTCTATGCTCTTTCGTGCGTTGCGCCGCGCGTGCGACGCTTTGGAAGACCCCGACAGACGACAGGAGTATATTGCCGCGCGCAGTCGTGTGGAGTCGATGGCGTCCGCGCTAGAGGACTGGCTTGGTCAGCGCGCCGAGGGCTTTGTGTACTGGCTGGAGGTCTCAGAGCGTCGTGGCAAGCGTCGCGTCTCTATGAACGCCGCGCCGATTGACGTCGCTGTGATGCTACGCGAGAAGCTCTTTAACGTTGTGCCGACGGTCGTTGCGACTAGCGCGACCCTGGCTCTGAACGCTACGGACTTAGAAGCGCAGGCGCGTCGGTGGAACGCCAGCGTGGACGTGCGCACGGTGGAGCCGAGTCAGGAGAGCGACGCCACGCGCAAGGCGTTTGAGTTCTTTCGTCGACGCGTCGGTATGACGGGCGCGCGTGCGCGTACCGTTGGCAGTCCTTTTAACTACCGCGAGCAGATGCTCTTTATTATGCCGCGCGGTTTGGAATTGACCGAGCAGGAGTGTGCGCGTCGCGGGATGACGACGCAGGAGCGTCTCGAATGCAATGAGCGTCGGTTCCTCAGCGCGTTGAGCGACTACATCGAGGAGACCGACGGCGGCTCTTTTGTACTGTTTACTAACGCCAAGCAGATGCGTCAGACGTCTGAGGCGCTTCAGGATCTATTCGCGCGCAAGAATTATCCGTTCTTTCTTCAGTCCAGCGGTCAGTCGCGCCAAACGATGCTAGAGCGCTTTAAGTGCAGCGACAACGGGGTGCTCTTTGGCGTCGATTCCTTTTGGCAGGGCGTTGACGTTCCGGGTCAGGCGCTACGCAATGTGATCATTGTAAAATTCCCGTTTCTGACCCCGAACACGCCGTTGACTGAGGCAAGATCGGAACAGATTCTCGCACAGGGGGGCAATGCCTTTCGCGACTATCTCTTGCCTACGGCTATCTTTAAGTTCAAGCAGGGCGTCGGCAGGCTCATACGAACAAAGGACGATTTCGGGCAGGTCGTTTTGCTCGACGAACGCGTTCATCGAAAATCGTATGGTCGAGAATTCTTAAAGTCGCTACCCGATTGTCGCGTACGTATCGACAATTTCCAGTGATTTTTTATAATCCCCTGTGAGAGTCGACCTGTAGACAAACAATGTTACGACGCGCCAAGCGCGCTCGCGATCGAAAATAGAAAAGACAAATGAACTTTTATATTGAAACAGTCGGTTGCCAGATGAATACGCTCGATTCGGAACTGGCGGCCGCGGAACTAATCAACGCCGGCTGGACCCAAGTTGAATCGCGTAAAGACGCGCAGCTGGCGATCTTTAACACCTGTAGCGTGCGCGAACATGCCGAAGAGAAGATCTACAGCGCTTTGGGACGACTGAAGCATTGGAAGACGCAGAAACCGGGCTCGCTCATTGTCGTTATGGGGTGTATGGCGCAGAAGGACAAGGAGTTGATCTTTAGGCGCGCGCCTTGTGTCGACGTCGTCGTTGGACCGGGGCAAATCGATCAACTGGTTGCGCTGGTGGAACGCGCCGCGGCGACTAATAACCCACAAATTGCCGTGTCGCTCGATCGGTTTCAGCGTCGCGACGATCCAAAGGCTATGAAGGAGTCCTTTCGTCAGTACGACCCGATACGCATGGCGCAAACTCGCCCGAGAGTCTTCCAGGCCATGACGCGTATCATGTTCGGTTGCAATAAGTTCTGTTCCTATTGCGTTGTGCCGAGCGTGCGCGGTCCGGAGCAGTCGCGCGCGCCTAAGGACATTTTGCGCGAAATTCGCACTCTTGCCGACCAGGGCGCTAAGGAGATCGTTCTACTAGGGCAGACGGTCAATAGTTACCGTTACGTCGAGGGGGAGAAGGTTACTCGACTGGTCGATTTGCTTGTGGAAATCGATAAGATCCCCGAGGTGAAGCGCGTGCGTTTTGTGAGCGCCTACCCGACCGATATGACAGACGACCTCCTGCAAGCGGTGCGCGACCTTCGCACGTCCACGCCCTATTTGCACGTCCCGGCTCAGCACGGCGCCAACTCTATGTTACAGCGTATGAGACGCCATTATACCGTTGAGCAGTACAAAGACTTAGTCGAGCGAATTTACGCGACGATTCCCGGCGCGTCGATTACCAGCGATTTTATCGTCGGGTTCTCCGGAGAAACCGAGGAAGAATTCCAGCAGACGGTCGACCTAGTGCGCTTTGCGCGTTTTAAGAACAGCTATATCTTCAAATATTCCGAGCGACCGGGCAACGAGGCGTCGCGCAAGTTTCCCGACGATATTCCCGAAGAGGTCAAAAAGCGACGTAATAACGAGCTACTCGCGGTTCAAAACCAGGTCAGCTATCAGGGCAATCAGCAGTTCCTAGGCAAGACGGTCGAGATACTCGTAGAGGGTCCCAGTAAGCGCGAAATGAAGAGCGTAGCGCAGGAGGAAACCCTTTACGAGGAGGGACAGGTCGCTGATCAAACCGTCGACACAATGGGCGCGCTCGCTCACGTTCCGAACATAACCACGTCGTTGGAGGAAATGACCGCAAGCGCCGCTCGTGTGTCGGGCGCGTCGACACAAGCTCAAACGGTACAGATGACAGGGCGTACGCCTTGCGATCGCATTGTCGTCTTTAATGGTTCGCGCGACATGGCGGGCAGTTTTCGCAGGATCAAGATTAGCCATGTCGGTCCGATGTTCCTCGCGGGCGATCTGACGGAGGAATAGACTGTTTCTAAGGAGGAACGCGACGATGGAGCAGGTGGAATATTGGGATTCAGTCTCTCAGACGAAAGAGTTCACCACGCCCTTTCGTGCGGATTTGTTTGCCAGGTATGTACCGCGCGAGGCGTCGGTTTTAGACGTCTGTTGCGGGTACGGTCGCACTCTTACTGAGCTTTCGGGGCTCGGGTACACGCGTCTGTACGGGGTCGATTTTTCCGCCAAACTCATCGCACGCGCACAACGCGAAGGCGTACGCGCGCAATTTTCCATTGCGGACTGTACCGCGCTCCCCTATGACGACGGTCAATTCGACGCGGCGATACTTTTTGCCGCGTTGACTTGTCTGGTCGACGACCACGCGCAAAGACGTACGATCGAGGAAATTCTACGCGTGCTCAAACCGAGCGCGCGCCTCTATGTCAACGACTTTCTACTCAATGACGATCAGCGCAATTTAGCGCGGTATGAGCAGTTTGCGGAAAAACTTGGTTACGGCGCTTTTGAATTGCCGGAGGGCGCGACGTTGCGTCATCATCGCGAAGAGTATATTCTCGAGCTCTTGAGCGATTTTCAAACGGAGCTATATCAGCGCGAGATCTTCCGCACAATGAACGGACATGTCTCCAATGGGTTCGTCTATATTGGGCGGAAAAAAGAGTAGGGCGCGCGTATTTTCACACAGACCCGGCGGTAAGAAATCTTCAAAGGGTAAAAAAAAACGCCTACGAGCATTGATCTCGTAGGCGCAGTGGGCGCACATGGATTCGAACCATGGACCTCAGCCTTATCAGGGCTGCGCTCTAACCAAACTGAGCTACGCGCCCGGCGCGCGTCCAATTGGACATGACGTCACGTATTGTAAGACGCGTCGATAATAAGTCAAGAGGACGCGCGAATAATTTTGGCAATTCGCGCGTCCTCTTTGCGTGAAGACTTATAATCTCGCACGTGGCGCTGCAGATGAGATTACTTCCAAGCTTCGAGGTAGCGCGCGAGCTGGTGCATATCGCTACCGACCTTGATCGGACGCGGATAAGCGCGAAGTTTGCTCATATTGATGAGTTCTTCGAACTTCGGGAAGGACAGACCCATCGGATCGGAACCGCTGTTCACGGAGATCATAACGCCGTTGAGGTTCTTTTCACACAGCGCGCGATAGCATCCCACGCCGATCTGACTGCCGACGCACACGTCGTAAGCCGTCGGTTGATTACAGCGAACTTCATAACCGAACTGCAGACCGTTGAACTTCTTGCTCTTACCGGTACGACGCTTGTATTCTTCCGCCATGAGACGTCCCAGGCGCGAGGAGTACTTCAGCTGGGAGACCGGGAAGTGTCCGAAGGTGTCCGGCTTCAGCGAGAGGTATTCGTCGTGGGAGACGCATTTTTCGATTTCAGACTGCGGCAGGAATTCCGCAACGCCCTCGGAGATAACCGCGACGAAGCCCTTTTGACCTTCTTTTTCGCGTGCGATGCACACGTCGACCAGGTGATTGACCACGTGGGACATATCGACGATCGTACGCATGACCGGCTTGCCTTGCGCGTCGAGTACTTCTTTACCGGTTTCCGGATCGATGGTGACTTCGGTCGTCTTCCAAGATTCTTCGATATCTTCCAGCCCGACCACTGCGCTCGCTTCACCGGCGATTGCCGCGCCGTAGGCGAGCCACGCCGCGGCGCGACCCATGAGTTGGCACACGAAACCAGCGCCAGCCGCGGAGCTGTCGGAAAGAAGATTGCGAAGTTCTTTCGCGAGCATTTCAACCGCGCTGAAGTAACCGAACGTGAAGGGAATGCCTTCGTAGTCGTTGTCGATCGTCTTGGGCAGGTGTACGACCTTAATGCGTTTCGCGTCCGCCGGCTTGCGGTCCATATAGAGTTTGAATTTAGCCGCGGTCGTGAGCGTATCGTCGCCGCCGATGGAGACCAGCGCGTCGATACCCAGGGAGCACAGGGCCTTATAGACGGTTTCCATAGGCGCGGTCTTTTCCGGATTATCCAGGTCTTCGGGGGTCTTCAGGGATTTACCCGGGTTAGCGCGTGCGGTGCCGATGCAGATGCCTTGTTGGGTGCGAAGACCGTCGCGAAGGTTTTTGTCAAGACGAACGTACGCTTCGCCTTCTTTGAGTTCGGAACCGTCTTGGTATTCCACCAGGTGGGTGTAACCGTTGAGCATGCCGTAGACCTCAACGCCAGCGCGTGCAAAGCACGTCGACGCGCCGCCGATGACTGCGTTCGCGGCAGGGGCGGGTCCGCCGGAGAAGAGAATCGCTACTTTTTTGACGTCTGTATTAGGACGAGTTGGACTGGCTAACGACGACATTGCCAACCTTTCTGTTGTTCTAAAGGACTGGGAAAGCGCGTAAGGACGGCGCGAGGCGAACCGCACGCACGCGCGCTACTCGACCGTTCGCGACGCGCGCGCCGGACGATGATGAATTTCTCTTCTATTTTAGAGCGTCTGAACGTTTTGACAATCGGCGCCTAGCGCGCCGTCGTCGTTTTTCCACGCAAACTCAAACGAGTTTTATATATTGGTAGTTTGTGTAAAATAGTGATAATAGACAAGTAAGAATTGTCGCTCATTTAGCAGACGCTTAACAACTTGCCAGAATAACGTGAAAAACTGGAACAAATGCGCCTGAGGACGCTCTAAGCTAATTGGCGCGTCTCCCCGAAAGGACAGCGTGGCGACCTCATGCAAATCGGAGGTCGACGACGCACTTTTTGTATCCTCTCAGTTTTGCCAAACAGTCAAAATTGGGATATCCTTATCAACTAGTCTTGGGGCGTTTGCGCGGGTAAAAAAATTTTAAAAAATATGGCAATTTTTGGTAATTTGCGTTAAACTAGTTAAAAATAAGTCTCAATGGGCGATTTTGCGTTTGAAAGATTCACGCGCAAGGTCGTCCTGCCGGTTCGACGCGCGCGCGTCGGATCGAGACGTCGCGGAACGCGTCTTTTTCCGATTACGTTACGGAACGCGCCGTTGAGGTTTTGCACTCGCCGGGGCGTTAACACGCTTTTTCGTGTGGCAAATTGCGAATTTAACTTTCGACGCGACTTGCTGTCGTTCGTCGGAAAACCACGCGCAGTTGCGCGACTGCTCGCGAACCGGCAGTTTGGATCCACCTGCTGTTTTCGCGTTGCGTTCGATACAATTTAACGAAGGAATGAATATTATGTCGCTAACAAGTAAGCGTTTTTTGGCCGGTCTTGTGAATCGCGTTAAGAATAACACCGCCGAGTCGCGCGCGACCTCTAAGCGTCGCGAGCATGAACTCACCGCGCGTCGCTTAACGATGGAAGCGCTTGAAGAGCGACAACTTCTTGCCGTCGATCCTTCCTTGCTACAACTGGCGTCCCAAGCGCAAGTTGCGTCGCAGAACGTTAATGACGAAGCGATTGACTTGTCCGCCATTGTCGCGCAGACCAGCGCGTCGTCGAACGCAACGATTACCGTCGATCAGGCGTCCTTCGAAGAAATGACGCTCGTGCAAGAGACGAACTTCACCGCGAACGTCTCTAACGCCGTGGCCACAACGACCTCCTCGCACATGGTCGTCGCCGACTTTGCCGCGCAACTCACGATAACGACCGACCAGATGGCCTGGGCCGCCACTCTTGCCGACCTGCTCGCCTACACCGGATGGAGTCAGGTCTCTATCGTCGACGCTACCTCCGACAAGTCGCCGGAAGAACAGACCTTCGATTACTTCACCGAGTCCTTCACCAACGATCAGTCTTCCATGCTCTATGCCTACGGCTGGTTCATGGGCGGCGCGAACGAATATATCTATCAGGGTCAAACGAACTGGGCTCAAATCTACGCTGACAATACCAACGGCGGTCTCTTTCCCGCCGGAACCGGCGAATGGAGCGAGTACACTGAATACGCCTCGGAAATCCTCGCCGCCGATATTCCCTCGCCGCTCTACGGTATCTCTACGATGTTCCTCGACAATAATTACGGCGTCGGTATGGAAATCCACCTTGCCGATAATCTCAACGAGGACGTCGTCAACGCTACGACTAATATTCCAGTCAAGACCTGGGGAGCATACTGGGGCTACGACTACGACGCCACCTACGACGCTACCGACAAGGAATATTACACCGCCGTCTATATGTCGAACGCTGATACCGGCGAGGTCGAAAGACTCCCGATCGAGTGGGACAATTCCCTCAACGCTTATGTCTTTAAGACGCTCAGTCCGACCACGAACTATCGTCCTTACATCTATTCTTTCACGGTCATCCAGCGTATGCCGGGCTACGGCGTGCTGGAACCGGACGCATACGAACCGAATAACTCCGCCGACGATTTCGAGAACGAAACCATCGCCGATCTCGGAAAAATTGACGAAATCGTGCCCAGCGCTTCCAGTGGCGCGACCGTCTATGGCAATACCTTCACCCTGGACAATCTGACTCTGTACGCCGAAGGCTCCGAAGACGGCGCCGTCGCGGCTGACCCGGTCGACTACTACAAATTTGAACTCGGACAGACCGCCTCGAATTCCGACTCTATTGTCGTCAAGTACGCCGAAGGCTATCTGAACGACCCGCTGAAGGTTACGCTCTATGTCTGTGGCGACGACGGAACCCCCTATGTGGTCGACGCCGCAGATTATGGCTTTGTGGAAGGTCACTTCAATTCCGTCGCCTCGCAAATCGTTGAGCACACCGCCGACGCCGACGGTAAGATCTATTCGCAGGTCTATAATCTCCAGACGATCACTCTCGCCGGTCTCACCGCGGGTACATACTACCTGAAGGTTGAATTCGCCGACGGCGTTGTCTCGGGCGTTAATCAAAAGTATAGCGTGACCTTTAACGCCGGCTACGACGACCTTTACGAATCGAACAACTCCTTTGAAGAGGTCAAGGCTGCGCCGGTGACGTCCGACGCTGCTCCGACGTCTAATTTCGGCGTCCTCTTTGGCGAGGTCATGATCTCCGATCTGGTGTTGCGTCAGTACAGCGACAAGATCGACGAGGTCGACTGGTATCGTTTCGAAATGAGCGAGAAGGGCTCTTCTGCCAACTTCATTAAGCTCTACTACAACTCCACGTCCAGTCAGGTCAACGACGCCGACCTTGACCTGTATCTGTATCGTGAAGACGACAGTGATCCGCGCGGTTACAAACTCGTTGCCAAGAGCTATGCGGAAATGACCGACGTGGAAACGATCGACCTGGCCGACGTCGACGCGGGCGTCTACTACATTAAGGTTGTCGGCAACTACTCCGCCGGTAACGTCGAGTACAAGTTGCAAATTAACCCCGGCGTGTCCGACGTGCCAGACGTGCGTATGGAAGTTCCCACAACCTATAACTGGGAAGCGCCGTTGGTCGTCTCCGGTGAAAAGTACGTCGCCAACTCCTCCGAAACCTATGTCAACGACGCGATTGTCGGTATTGACACTTCCGTCTATTTGAACTTCGGGTTCTCCGTTTATGGCGCCTCGAAAGAAACTGGCGCTAGTGAGACCGCCGTCTACAAAGGCGTTAAGCTCGGTCTGTATATCAACGGCGTGCTCGTTGATTCCGCCGATCTCGACGAGATGATTAGCGCTAATACGAGCCTGAGCGCTACCACGCGCGATAAGCTCTACGACCTCTTCTGCGGCGACGGCGTCGATATGTACGCCAATGAGAAGTTCATTATCTCCAATCTAAACCTTGGTCGTATCGTCGATACCGACTCCTTTGCCGCGAAGTACTTTGACGCCACCGCGCAGGCGCCCAACTCCATTGTCCTGGTCGTCAATCCCGATAACTATACCCCGGGCGAGAAGTTCGGCGTTGTGGAAGATCACCAAGAGACCAAGCAGATCGTTTTGAAATACGACGCCGCTTCTAAGGCGTTCTACAACGGTAGCGTTCTCACTAATATTGGCAAAGGCGAGACGTTCGAGGTCTATCGTAACGGTTCGCTCATTGCTACTGTTAAGAACACCGGTTACGACTACGTCTTTGTCGGCAATACTGTGATTAACGGCGTGCGCTACAAGGACGGCGCCTCCTTTACCTTTGTCGACGGCGACTACGCGCTCGTCTCCGTGGTGGAACACCAATACGCCGTGAATCTCGACTACACGGTCAAGCCTGACGTCGAAGGCGTTTTGGAATATGTCGTTGACAACAATATGGCGGCGACCTACTTTATCGTCAATAGCCTCAGTGAAGACGATTTCGCGCCCAACGGAAGCATCGCCGATATCCTCGAGAACGAAAATGACGACGCCACTCATCCTGATCTGGGCGTCGCTAACATCGAAAATCTCACCGGTTATACCGGTGACGACGGCGGCGTCTACTTCCGTCGACAGATCGACAATCTTGTGATCACCGGCGAAAAGGATACCAACGACGCCTATATTTCCGACTGGTTTAAGTTCAGTCTCAAGACCAGCGAGGAAGACCAGACCCCGAACTACGAAAACGCCTATATCGAAATCGATATCGACGATACTTACGCCGCGCTCGACGATTCCGAAAACCTCGGCGACTTGGATCTCTACCTCTATAAGTTCGTACCCAAGGATCCCACTGTCTCCTTCGAGGAAGCCTATGAGTCCGGCGCGTACAATATCGTTCTGATCGACAGTAGCAAGGGCGTTGGCGATACCGAACGCATTAACTTCGCCGATAATAACATGGAAGACGGCACGTACTTCATCTGCGTGTCCGGCTTCAACGGTTCCTCCAATCGCTACTCGCTTATTCTCGACGGCTTCACGCAGTCTGGCGATATCGAGCCGTCTGATCCGAGCGCGTACTTCACCGACGACGCTATTACGATTCTGAACTCCATCGCGACCGTCAATATTGACGTGCCCTCGAGCGACTACGTCTCGCAAGTCACGTTGCAATACCGCGTCTCTGGCGAGGATGGATGGACTACCGCCGGTACGTATAAGCCGTCGGTTAAGACCGTTAAGATTGCTGGTCTGCAGTCCGATACCAAATACGAATTCCGTCTGACCGTCTCCAACTACTTCGTGCAGGACGACCCGCTCACCGCGACGGTTGTTAAGCAGACGGAAACCTTCCTCAACGAAGTCGTCTATCGTGCGGTTATCGTTGGCGTCGCCGATTATCCCGGTACCTCTGGCGACCTGGTCGCCGCCGCTAATGACGCCAAGGCTTTCTACAACGAACTGCTAGAAGATCCGCAATGGGCTGAGGAAAATATCACGCTCCTCACCAATACCAACGCCACGCGCGCTGCGGTTCTCAATGCGCTACAAGAGATTGCGCAGGTCTCCGACGACAATGACGTCCTGGTCTTCTACTTTGCCGGTTCTGGCGCCTCTGCGATCACCGGCGGTCGCCAAGTCGGTTATCTCAAGACCTACGGCAGTATTCGTAGCGAATATCTCTCCAGCGTCGACCTCCTGAGCGCCGTGGAAAGTATCGCCGCGGGTTCCAAGCAGTTCATCTTAGACGGCAGCCAGATTTCCAACACGGCCGAAGCGACCTCAATGAACTATACGCCGTTCATTACCGCGCTCACCGGCTCCACTGTGAACGGCTCTTCCGATATCGTCGCGCAAACCACCGTTCTGACAGCATGCGAAGACGGCGTCGTTTCGCCCGTGGGACAAGGTAGTCGCTCGGTCTTCAATCGCGCGCTCATCGACGCCATGGAGACCTATCGTACCGTCGTCACCGAAGAAGAAGTAGAAGAAGACGATACCCTCGAGATCTCCGACGGTCGCGTCACGTTCACCGAAATCCTCAGCGCTGTGAATTCCAACGACCGTATGGTCGCCTTCGATCTGCTCGCTACGGTTACCTCTAACGATCCCGACGGCGATACCGTCATTATGAACGGCGAATGGAACGAAGACGACGCCTACGCGCAAAAATGGCTCGACGCCGGAGCTATCGTCGTGACCACTTCTGTCGATACGGTCGACGCGCACGACGGTAAGATCTCACTGCGCGAAGCCGCCAATCTCATCGGCACGATTCTCAATAAGACCACGCGTCTAGAAGACGGCGCGACCTTTACGCTCGCCGCCGGTTCACAGATTACCATCGGCACGACCAGCGGGGAACTGGTCGACGACGTCGAGCTGGTTTATCAGAACGGCTCCTTCCGCACCGCTGGCGCCTGCTCGTTGCAAACCACGACCAGAACAGTGGATTTCAGCCGCGCCGGCAATGTCGTCTCCTGGAGCTCCGACGTCTGGGAAGACGGTTACGTTACGCTCGCCGACGAAAACGACGTGAAAGTGCAAGACGTGACCTATGTCCTGCTCGCGCAAACTTCTACCCCGATCCTTGACGACGCTAACGTCGTGATTGGCTACGAAACAACCTCAGTCGAACTTGAAGAGGGCGACGTGCTGACCACCGCGGAAACCGGCGGGCGTGAACTGATCGTTACCAAGGTCGGGCAGAACTACAGACTCGTGATGGACGGCGTGGTCGTCACGCGCACCAGCGGGCTGTATCTCGACGGCGTTGCCGTTACGATTGCCACCACTGTTGACGTCGACCAAAACGTCGAAATGGCGAAGATCCTCTTCGAAGATTCCGTGGCTGATAAGGTCTTTAAGCTCGATACGAGCGCCGGACCGATCGATTTCGCCAACGGCGGCGTCGTTGACGCGACCTCGCTCAAGGGAGGATTGCTGATCGACGGTCAGGGCGCTTCCTCCTTGATTAAGGCCTCGGGCGCTAATCTCGTTACGATTATCGGCGCGAAACTTACTAACGCCTCGGGCGCGGTCGCCGTGGTCGAATCGGGCGCGTCTTTGGAAATCGCTAACTCCTTGATCTACGGCAATGCCGGCGGCGTCGACGGCGTCTTCGCGAATGAAGGCGATCTGTCCTTTGTCAATGCGACTATTGTTAATAACACCGCCGACGGTAATTTGGTCGAAGGTTCCGGCACGACCTCTGTGGTCAATACGATTATCTCGCTCAATACTGCTGCCACGGCGAATCTGACGATCGACGATACGAACGTCGTCTCCACTGCCGATATCGGCTTTACCGACGCCGCTAATGGCGACTATACGCTCCTGAAGACTTCTGCCGCGATCGATATTGGTCAGAACTCCGCGGTGAAACTACATAGCGGCGTCGTATTGACGCTCGATCTCGCAGGCGAAGAACGTATCGGAATCGCCAGTACGGTCGACGCGGGCTGCTACGAATACACCGTTGCGCTTGCCGATCGCGAGACTCCCTCCACGGTCGTGACGATTCTTGAAGATATCGTCGACGCTACCGACGACGAAATTTCACTGCGCGAAGCTATTGCTTACGCCGGAACCACTTACGAAGTGGAAACCACGCTGGAAGAGGGCGATATTCTCACGACCGACGACGGTACGGAAGTGGAAGTGCGCTTCGGACGTCTTATGACCTTCGACGGCGTCTCCGCCATCCAGAACGGTCAGTACTATGCCATCGAGGGCGTCTATCTACTCGACGAATACGGCGAGCCGACCCTGCTGGAAGAGGGCGACGTCGTGACACTCGCCAACGGCTCCTCCGCCACTGTTGTGGGAACGAGGCTTCAGTACGCTTCCGGTATTCCGGTGGCGGCCGGCGCAACGATCACCACCGCCAAGGGCGTGACTGGCACGCTGTCCTATGGCGCGGTCACTAACTTCACGCGTAATCAGCAGATCCGAGTGGCGCTTACCGCCGCGATAATCGATCCCAGTACTCCAGTAGGTACGTTCGACGCGGGAACATATACGCTGACCTATCAGCAGAACGGTACTTTCTCCGCCACGTTGAACGTTACCACGACCGACGAATCCAATAATTCCACGACCTCGACCTTCGACGCGAACTTCAAGCTCATCGCCGATACGAAGTTCAACTTCCTCGATAGCGACGGTCAGGTCGCGGAAGAGGGGATTATTGCCACGCAACGCACCGTCGAACTGGAAGACGGCAAGTATTCCTTGGTCACGCCAATCACCGAAACCATTGGTCGTCAGACCGTGACACTCTACGCGACCGGCGCGCAATTCACGCTCGAACGCGGCGTCTTTACCGACGCCGACGGCAATGTCGTTACGCTTGCCAAGGGCACGGAACTTATCTCCCCGACCGGCGCCACCGTCGTCTTCCAGAGCGTCAACTACTCCAACGCTTCACTGCAAGCGGGCGACAATCTCACCGACTCCACCGGTAAGACAATGCAGTACAAGGAAGGGCTGACTCTCTACGAAGAGATTACCCTTG
Organism: Planctomycetia bacterium; assembly: GCA_030537455.1. GTDB lineage: Bacteria > Planctomycetota > Planctomycetia > Pirellulales > Thermoguttaceae > RUG369. The sequence continues at coordinate 29,890 of JAUNMR010000022.1, forward strand.
GAACCACGATCACTTTTAAGCCGGGTCTACAGGCGGGTACCGTCGTTCTCGAAAAGGGCGATATCTCCGTCGAACGCGCCATTACCCTCGACGCCACGCTCAACAGCGGTCTGACCATTGACGCGCAAGACGCCAGTCGCGTCTTTACGATCGATACCTATCGTGAGACCAATACCAACGCCTACGTGACGCTCAATGGTCTTACGCTCGTCAACGGCGCGGACGATCAGGGCGGTTTCATCTACGTTGAATCCGGGTCTAACGTGCGCGTGTCCGATACGACTATGACCGGTAGCGGCGCTCAGAAGTCCACTATGGGCGGCGCGATCTACAACGCCGGTCGTATTGTCGTCGAATCCAATAATAAGCCGACCACGATCAGTGCAGTCAGCGCCGATTACGGCGGGGCGATCTACAACGTCGGTAATCTCACGGTCACCGCTGCGACGATCTCCGACGTGCAGGCGACCGACGGCGCGGGCGTCTATAACACCGGCGTGGCGACCCTCGCGGGCGTTACGATCGCCAATGCGGTCGCTACTGGCGACGGCGGCGCGATCTACAACTCCGGTACGCTCAGTCTCACAAAGAAGTCCTCGCTCAGCGGTTCCGCTGTAAACGGCGGCGCGGTCTACAATGCGGGTCAATTCACCGTCGTGAACGCCGACCTGGTCAATAGCACGGCGACAAACGGCGCTGGTATTTATAACGCCGCCGGTAAGACCTCGCTGACTTCCGCCACGATTATGGGCAACGTTGCCTCGCAGTTCGGCGGCGCAATTTACGACGCTGCGCAGTTCTTTGTCACGCGTACCGTGATCGCGGAAAACGACGCCGCGTCCAATGGTTCTGGCGTCTATACGACTGGTTCCGGATCGATTGTCAGTTCGCTCTTGGTTGCCAACGGTCAGAATACGAACTCCACCGGCAAATACGTAGTCTACGTCCAGGGCGGCGAACTTACGCTCACCGGCGACGACGTCGTCGGCAATACCCAGGCTGGCGTTTATGTCAACTCTGGTTCGCTCAATCTCTTCAATACGATCGTCGGCGATAATAACGGTTACGACCTGAACTATACCAATTCGACCGTCGACGCTCAGTACAGCATGGTCGAGCGTGCGCGTCAGTCGCTCGGTTCCACGAACCTCGATTACGAGCCGAACTTCTACTCCTTCGACAAGTCGCAAATCGCCGATTGGCAGACCGCTTGGAACCTGCGCCTGAACACCTCTTCCCCGGCTGTGGGCGGCGGTTCGACCAGCTACAACTGGTACACGAATATGAGCGGTAATAAGACGACGTTGACCGTCGACTTTGCCGGTAACTCGCGCGTGACCGAGTCTGGCGTCGACGTCGGCGCGTACTCCTCCACCGTGACGACCGAAGCGGGCTCCAATGTCGTGACAACCCTCAATGACACGATGGATCCCTACGACGGTCTGACCTCGCTACGCGAAGCGATTCGCTATGCCTCCAATGGTAAGACTGTTGCCGATCGCACCGTCGTCTTCTCGCCCTCGCTCTTTGCCGTTTCCAACCAGGGCACAATCACGCTCGATAAGGAACTGCAGACGATTATCATCAGCTCCAACGTCGTGATTACCTCCGAGTATACCGACGAATTCGGAAAGACCAGCTACTACGACATTACCATCGACGGCTCCGACGCGAAAGTTCCGCTCTTTAAGTTCGATAGCAAGGCCGACGTGGAAATCCGCGGTATGACGCTCGCCAACGGTTCGGCGACCGGCGATAACCAAAACGGCGGCGCGATGATTATCGAAGGCGGTTCCGTCAGTCTGCTCGACTGCGTGGTCACCGGTAATACCGCGGAACGCAACGGCGGCGCGGTCTATCAGACCGACGGCGTCTTCTTCGCGGTCGACTCGCTCTTCTACGATAATAACGCCGGTTCTACCCGCGGCTACGGCGGCGCGATCTGCGTCCTCGGCGGTCAATCGTACATCTACAACTCGACGATCGCCTCTAACGGCGCAGGCGTCTACGGCGGCGTCTTCTCCAGCGACGGTCTCGTTGTACTGGCGAACTCCATTGTGGCGCAGAACCGTGGCGCGCAGAACGTCGACGTCTTTGCGACCAACTTGGAAGCGACCTCCAATCTCATTGGCGTTATGGACTCCTGGCGTTCCGTCGCGGGCTTCAACGGCAATATTGTCGGCGCGCCTCTGACGCCGGTTGATCCGCTCTTTACCGACGTAGCCAACGGCGACTTCACTCTCGCCTCGGGCTCCTTGGCGATTAACGCCGGCGTGAACTCCTACGCTTACGGTCCCGACGGAGTACGACTCAAGTTCGACCTGAACTCCAACGAACGTATTATCGGCGGCGTCGTCGATATGGGCGCGTTCGAGTCCGGATTCCAAGACGTTCCCTCCACCGTTGTTACGACTCTCAACGACGTGCAAGATCAAACGGACGGGCTGGTCTCTCTGCGTGAAGCGATCGAATACGCGCAGCAACTCGGTACGCCGATCACCTTCGATCTGGGCGAAGATTTCGAAGGCGACGCCGATATCTACCTCGACGCCACGCTCGGCGCTATCGACGTGACCTCTAAACTGGTCATTGACGCTACCTCCTTGCCCGAGGGGTTGACGATACACGGCGATTCCGACCGTATCTTCTACGTCCATCGTTCCGGCTCCGTTCTAGAGAACGGCTCGGTCACTACCGAAGACGGCGCGCTCACGCTCAAGAATGTCGCGCTCACCGAAGGTATGGCGACGCGAGGCGCCGCGATCTATATGGACGGCGGCTCGCTCGATCTGACGAACGTCTTGATCTACAATAACTCCGCAACCGACGAAGGCGGCGCGATTTACGCAACCGCCGGTTCCATCGTCATGCTCAATACGACGGTGGCGGGCAACGAAGCGAACAACTATGCCGGCGTTTATACCAACGGCTCCTTGACGCTACAGAACTCCGTCGTTGCGGAAAACGCTTCGGAAAATTCCGGCTCCGATTACAACTACGACTTGGCGGTTGGCGGTAAGATGACCTCCGTCGCGAGCGTCGTCGGGAGCGCGGAAGATTCCATTGCCGCACAGTTCAACGGCGTCAATGGCAATACGTTTGGAACCACCGAAGCCTTTGTCGACGCTGGCTTTACCGCGCCGCAATCTTACGACTTCACGCTCCTGCAAGACTCTATCGCGGTCAACGCCGGTTCGAACCGTCTCATTGGCATGCCCGGTTACTACGCCTCGATCCTCCAAACTGTCTCCAATCCCACGGTTGTCAACGTCGACTACGCCGGTAATCCGCGTCTGGTCGGCGGTACGGTCGATATCGGCGCCTATGAGTACCAAGAGGAAACCGAAGCGCCCGCGGTCGTCGTCACGACGCTCGACGATATTGTCGATCCCTTCGACGGGAAGATTTCCCTGCGTGAAGCGATCGATTACGCCGGTTCCTCCTACTACCTCAACGGCGCCACCACGCGCGTCGGACGTACGATTACCTTCGATCCGACTCTCGCAAATGGCGTGATTACTCTAACTGAGACGCTGGAAATCACTAAGTGCGTTACGATTGACGCCTCTAACCTCGCCGGCTCCATTACTCTTGACGCCGGTCGCGACGGATTCAACGCCGTGACGATCAACGGTCAAGCGGACAGCGTCTCCGATACGATTACCATCTGCGGTCTGGGTATCACCGGCGGCGAAGCTGATTACGGCGCTGGCGTCTATCACGTCAATGGTAAGGTAAACCTCATTAACTGCGTTGTTTACGCAAATGAGGGCGTTTACGGCGCCGGTATTGCTTCCGTCGCGCAAGCCGACGTTACCAGCTCCGAGGAAGACGCCAACTCACTGAACCTCATTAACTGCACCGTGGCCAATAACAACGCTACCGGCGGTTATGCCGGGCTATGGAGTATTGGCGGTCCAGTGAGCGTGATCAACTCCATTATCGCGAAAAACACCGTCAACGGCGAGGTCGGACAGGACGTCTCCGTGAGCAATCTCGCGAAGTTGCAGTCCTCCCTGATCGGCGTAGCGACCAATAGTTTCGCGCGCGCCTACAACGAATCCTTCGGTAACTTCGTGGGAACCGCCGCCGAACCGGTCGATCCGTCCTTTACGAATCTCGAAACGAACGACCTGTCCCTCGGTCGCGACGCCGACGGCGTCGTCTCCATTGCGGTGAACGCCGGCGATAATACCCTCGTCACCCTACCGGACGGGTCTATTCCCGCCACCGACGCGGCCAATAATCTTCGTATCATCGGAAGTATGGTCGATATGGGCGCATACGAATCCCAGCTCGGTCCCACGGAAATTCCCAGTCTTCTAGTAACGACCCTGAACGACGTGGTCGACGAATATGACGGTCTTATCTCACTGCGCGAAGCGGTCGCTTATGCCAATAACTACGGTCTGGCTAGTACGATCACCTTTGCGCCGCGTCTGACCGGTCAAACGCTCGTTCTGGATTCGTCGCTGATTCTTTCCAATGACGTCACGATCGACGGCTTGACCAATGGCGTGCAAGGACTGACTCTAACGCTCTCCGACGACGTTGACGACCAATCGATCATTTATGTCAACTCCGGTTCTTCCGTGATCAACGGTCTGACGATCACCAACCGTTACACCGAGCGCTATCGCGCCGGCGGCGAGACGTCGGTCGAGCAGGGCGGCGCGATCTACGTGCGCGCGGGTTCACTATCGATCTATAACTCCTTGATCACCGACAATGCCGCGCAGTCCGGTTCGGCGATCTACGTCAATGAGGACAGCGACTCCGCGACCGTAACGCTCTGCAACTGCACCGTTATCGCCAACGTCGGTCAGTCTTCCGACGAGAACCAGGGCGCGGCGATCTATAGCGAACGCGGCGTGGTCAATCTGTGGAATACGATCGTTGCCTCGAATAACTTGGAAAACGGCGATTCTGCGCAAGACGTCTATAAGGGTCGGGTGCAGACTATCGAAGAGAACGTTGTGGAACGCTCCTCGGTCACTTTGAGCGTTGATCAGTATGGCGGGGAAGCCTATCAGTTCACCGACGGGCAAACCTTCTACTGGAACTGGTCCAACGTTACTTATAGCGAAGGAGCTTTCTACCTCTATTACGGAACTGACTACCAGTATGAAGCGAACTTTGTTAACGGCGATACGGTCAACTTGCCGTCGCAACGCACTTTGACCTATCAGACGAACGGCTGGTTCGCCGAAGGCGTCGCTTACGAACCGACGCTCTCCAATGGCGACACGGCGTTGTGGACCAGCGTAGAAACCGGCGAAACTACGACCGTTTACTACAATAACGGCACGTTCCGCACCGGTTCGTACAATGGCACGGCTGTGGTCTTCACCGAAGGCGATTCTCTCACCGTCGACGTCTCCACAAGCTACGCCTACAATGACGGTTCGTTCTATCGCGTCAACGTGACCTATGCAAGAACCGGTTGGTTCGGTCGTCGCGAATACGTCCTCTCCCAAGAAGCGCAAGTGGAATATGCGCAAATGGCGCTCGCCAATCTGCAGAATCAATTGCAGTACCGAACGACCTTCACCAAGACGGTGAACGGCGTGGACGTCGTCTATGAAATCGCGGACGCCTCCGTGGAGATCATCGGATATTCCGCGGAAGTTACTGCCAGTAACGACGGTTACACTGTCGACTACTCCTACACTGCGTCCTATACTTTCAGCGCACGCAGCGGTCTGACGGTATTGCACTCCTATATTGAAAAGTCCGACACGCTTGCTGCGCTCACTTCCGGTAACGGTTCCTTCATTGGTTCGAGTACGAACGACCTCTCGGGCGAAACGGAAAGAATGTTCGTCGACCTGGAGAACGCCGATTATAACCTCACCGACGACTCCCTCGCGACCAACGCTGGCGATAACACATACTTCAACCAAGGGACAATCAACGGCACCTTCGACTCGCTCGATATCCTCGGTAATCCTCGTATCTACTACACCACCGTCGATATGGGCGCGTACGAAAACCAGAACGCGAAAGACTCGCCTGTGACCGGCGTCTACGGCTCCACCGTCCAGATTACCGTCACGACCGCCGCCGACGTGGTCGATTCCTCCGACGGGTTCACCTCACTGCGCGAAGCGCTCGCCACCGCGAACACTCTCGCCTCCCGTGGGTATAACAATATCAATATTGTCTTCGACAATAAATACACCATTCACGTCGACTCCAGCCAAGGCTCCTTGACCGTCGACGCGCCCGTGACGATCTACGCCGAAGGTTCCACCATCGACTGTGATCAGTCCGGCTGTGGTCTCATTGTCTCCACCGACGGTGAAGTGGCGATTAATAACCTGATTATTACCAATGGCGTGGCGGCTCAGGGATCCGGTATTAAACTCCTCGATGGCGATTTGATTCTGGCGAACTGCCTGATCTATAACTGCGAATCGACCGTTAGCGGCGCGGTGTACACCGAGTCGACCGGCGTCTTGAGAATCTACAACTCCACGATTGCCAAGAATATCGCGGTTGAAGGTTCCGGCGTCTATGGCGCGACCGGCTCCAATGTCCTGCTTTACAATACCATTGTCGCGCAGAACAATTCTTCCACGATCGGCGAGACCGTCACAGACGTCTCGCTCAACGGCAGCTATTCGCTCTATAACACACTGGTCGGTAGCGCCGGTACGGCGACCGCCGCGGCGAAACTGCGCGCCAGCTCCAGTAACTCCAAGATCGGGTACGGAGTCGATAACGCGATTGATCCGCTCTTCGTCAACTCCACTAATGGCAACTTCCACGTCTCCGCGACCTCCAGTCCCGCGAAGAACGCCGGTTCTACCGCCTATATCTACGGAACTTATCCGCAAGACTTGGACGGTAATCTACTTACAGGCGCAGCGCTCATTAGCATGGGCGCCTACCAGATCGGTACCGAAGCGATGTCGACTGTCGTTACGACACTCGACGACGTTGTCGACTCCACCGACGGTCTCATCTCACTGCGCGAAGCGATCGCTTACGCGGCGCAACTGGGCGATAATGTCTACGGCGCTAGTATCGGAAGCGTCGACAATAGCGCTTACAACGCCACAAACGCGATGAATAACGCATCTGCGTATAGCGCAACCTATTACCATCCGATCACGTTCGATCCGAGTTTGGCGGGAGGTACCATCGTACTGACCAGCACGTTAAACTTCAACCAGACCTGGTCTGGGCGATGGAACAATCAAATCTTCGACTACATGATCGACGGTTCTTCCATTAGCGGACTTGGCGGTATTACGATCGACGCGAGTAATGTGGAAGCCGAAGGCATGTTCGGCGGCGGCGCGATCTTCTCCATTGGCGGTAGCGCTGATACCACTAACGGTTTATACTGGCCGGGGTTGCTCGACGTTCGTAACGTTAAGATCGTCGGTAATCAAACCCAGACCTGCTTCTCTGCGGGACTGTACAGTATTCTTTCGTTGCGCAATACCTTGGTGGAAGGCTTCCGCACCGCCGTGACCGTGCGCGATAACGACTCAGATCAAGCGGGCGTGGCGCACATTTACAACTCCACGATCATCGGCGGCATTTCCGTGAGCGGTCCGGTCTACTTGTACAACTCGATCGTTACGGGCAATGTTAATATTAACTACACCGACGCGAACCCGGGCTATCGTTATTGCTACGCGTATACCTCCTATGTCTATACGTACTCTGGTCGTACTGCGAGATTCTCCCCGGACGCGGGAACGATTACCGGCGGTACGCCTGCGGATCTCTTCGTCAACGCCGCTGGCGGCGACTACCGACTAGGCGACGGTTCCTTGTGCACTAATATGGGTAACAATACCTACGTGCTCACCTTGGCTCCGACACACGCCGACGCGGAAGTCGACGCCAACGGTAACCTCCGTATCATTGGCAATGCGGTCGACATGGGGTGCTACGAACGCGCGGGCGTGATCGATACGCCGTCCACCACGGTTACCACCGAACTCGACGTTGTCGATCCTACCGACGGTCTTATCTCCCTGCGTGAAGCGCTCATCTATGCAGAACAAGCGTCCAACCAGCTCGGTAATACCGTGCGATTCAGCGCTGAGCTCGACGGAACTACAATCGTGCTCGATAGTCCTATCACTCTCGCCAGAAACGTTCGTTTCGACGGCGCGGGTTACGATATCACGCTCGACGCCAACGGTACCGGGCCGGTCTTTAATATCAGTATTGACCAAACGTACAACGATATTAATGCGAACGTTCCGAACGTCTACCTGAGCAATCTGACGCTCACCGGTGGTAAGAACAATTCCAGCGGCGGCGCGATCAATATCACCGCGGGCAACGTCTCTCTCACCAATCTTGAGATCTTCGGTAACGAAGCGAGTAAATACGGCGGCGCGATCTATGCGTACGATAGCGAGTTGACTATTACTAACTGCCGTATCGGCGGCAATACCGCGGCGTACTATGGCGGCGTTGTGAACGAGTTCGGACGCACTGTGCTCAATAACAGCTACGTTGCTGAAAACGTCGGACTCATTGCCAACGCCGGCGCGGATATTTGGGGCAAGTCTGTTGTCAATTATGTCAATAGTAAGAACAATGTCGTCGGCTACGTCGCCGATAACATTACCCTCTACAACGACGTGAATGGCAACCGAGTCGGCACGGCGGAAACGCCGATTAAGCCGTTCGTCAACGCCGCGGCTGGTAACCTCGACGTCCTGCCGGAATACGCGATTGCCGAAGGAGCCGTGCTCGATGACGTCTTCGATTCCTACGACGAACTGGAAGAGAACCTTGATATTGAATTTGCCGTGCTCGACGACGACTTCTTCGGTTTCGACGAGTTTTAATTCCGCCGACGCACAGAGCGTTTTGAGTTAGGTTAGTTTTAGCCCGGGGTACTTGTCATGAGTAGCCCGGGCTTTTTACATACCCGAGGCACGAGGAACTTAGCCTAAAGGGGCAACGCCCCGTGTCAGACGACTAGGCGCCGGGATAATGTGTCGCGTCGGTATAATTGGCAAAAAGGTTTTTTGACGTCTTTTTGGAAAATATAATATTTTCTTGTCAAGTGGAGCGACCCTTCTGACGATATCTGTAGTACAGGAGAAAAAACGCGGAATGGAAGCTGCGTTGAGTTTGTTTATAACGCCTTTGAGCAAGTCTCGTACAACTTGTGAGAAGTCTCTTGTAACTGTAGATCAAGTTGAGAAAATCCGGACGCAGGACGCGTAGAGAGATACGACTTTGTGTAGAATGCGCCGGGACGCAACTCAGTTGCGGTTAATGCGTACGTTCCCAGGGGGGGAATAGTCCGGCGATTCGAGCTTTTTCGGTCGTCGGACTTTTTTTTTCTTGAGATATCTGTCTGGCGCTTGACTCGTGCGATATACGTCGACGTAGTTCGCACGCTTATTCTTTTTTGCCCAGATTGCCGCCTTGCCGACGGCGTAGCTGCGCCGCGACACGCTGTAGACCTTCTAGTCGCGCGCGAAAGATCGGCGTCTTTTTAAAGAGACGTCGAAAACTTGCTTCCTCGAGGTTCTCTACGCCACACAGAGGTATTTCCATCGGCTCTTCCGTAGTCAGTGACGCGTTATAGGGGCAGACGCGTTGACACAGATCGCAACCGAAGAGTCGACCCTGGAGCGCCTCGGAGATATCTTCTGGGAGCGGATCGCGATTCTCAATGGTCCAGAAGTTCAAGCATCGCGTGGCGTTGAGCGTACGATCGCCGGGAATCGCGTTCGTTGGACAGGCGTGAAGACAGCGTCGGCATTTTTTACAGAAATTTTCGGGTTCCTGACCCGGTTTAAAGGCGATTCCTTCCGCATGCTGGAGCGACGCGTACGCTTGCCGATACTCTTCAAGCGTGGAGTAACCGCTGAGCGTTTCAAAGGGCGTAGAGACCAGAAGCTCCCCAAGAAAGAAACGCGAGCCGAGCGTGGGATGAATCGCCAGGCTATGCAGACCGCACTGCCCCAGACCGGAGACGACCGCCCAAGATTTTTCTAGCAGTGGCGCGGTATCGACCGCAATGCGAGCGACCCCGTCGGGAAAACGTTTTTGATAGAACTGCATGAGCGCACGGAGTTTACCACGAAGTACGTCATGATAATCAAGACAGGACGCATAGGGGATAATTTTTCCGACGTATGAGTCGTTCTGCGAGTTTGCATGTAATTCGGGCGCGTTTGCAAGCAGCTTGCGACGCTCCTGTGAACACGCGACGACCTTCTTTTCACTGAGCGCGACGATGATCAGTGTTTGAGCCTGTGGCAGAACCGAGCGCGGGTTGCGTCGTGCTTCCACGTCTGAGACGAGATAGCTGATATTAGAGCAACGACCTTGGGCGACTCGTTCGCAAAAGATCGGGAAGTGCGCCGCGTCCGCGACAGGCGCAAGAGAGAACGCGTCCAGACCGAGACTTAGGGCATGGGAACGCAGTGTAAAGAACGTTGGATTAAAGCTGAGATTAGAGCTGGCACAAGGGTGGAGGCACGCGCAAGAAAAAGAACCGTTCCACGTTGTGGCGTTACCAGCGACAGAACGTGGAACGTTAGGTAGAGTTTCTTGGGACGACATGACCAGACGCCAAAATGTGGTTGCTAGACTAGACGACGTCGTCAGAAGTCGGCGCGCGTTGTCGTTATGACTCGATTGGTCGCGCGAGTGTGACCCGAGTACGTTTGGTAAACGTCAAGTTCGCGAGAAGGAATGGAAACAAACTTACCGCCCTGCGGTTTAGAACTGTTTTTTAGCTCGCGTTTGGTTTCAAATGCTTGACCTTCTGTCAAGGGCGTTTCCAAGGAACTGGGGGTCATGAGTACTTTTCGAGAATCTTCCGACGTCATGTTCGCATTGCGAAACGTCGGACGAGATTCATGGTAGGCGAAATGATCATCGTACTCTTCGCGACCTGTGTCTGAGGGAGTTACGTCCGCGCCATCGTCGCTATCGACTGCGGAAGACGGTTGAACTGATTTCACTGCTTCCTCAACAGACTCCAACGGAAGCGTGAGCGTCGCTTTACTTCCAGAGTCGTCGGGTTCAGTGTGACTAGCGTCGGCGTCATTCCGCAACTGGAGAACGTTAGGAAAACATGTAACGTTTAACCACAGACACATAACAACCAAAAGCGCCGACATGAAAAAACTTGATAGCTTGAACATTTTCTCATCTCTTTAGCGCAAAGGCTCTCCTTAGGGTTCTTACCAAACGTCGCTGAAAAGGCGCGAATGGCATATGATACTAGATTCTCTAGTTTATCCAGAGTCTCTAATCTTTTAGTATCGTCCATTTTAACGACGACTAGAATTATTCAAGGAAGATAATGAACGATATGGATAAATTAGATAATTTTTTATAGCAGAGATTGATAATAAAATAGATTTTATGTGAAATAACGAGAATGACAATGACGACGATTGTAGCAGTAAGACAGATTGCTAAAATTATATTTTACTGCTTGACGCCGGAATTCCGCGCGCTATAATAAGAGAACCTTCACTGGGGTATAGCGTAAAGGCAGCGCAGCTGGCTCTGAACCAGTTAGTCGGGGTTCGAATCCCTGTACCCCAGCTTTTTTATTTCTTGGCGATTTCGCTTGGATACGTTGAGACGACTGTGGTTGGCGCGTCGTCTTTTTTATTTCTTGAGCTGTGTCTGGGAGCGATTGACTCACGCGTGGCTTTACTGATATTTACGAGCGTACGGCGCGGCGCTAAAGGGAGCGCATGTGGCGTGGCGCGAGAGTCGAGACGCCAACAGTTGTGAACGCGTTACTTGGATAGGAACGTTTAAACACTTGGGCGGCATATAGAAGAAAAAAGTCCGAGCGAGGCGTGCGCGTCGCTCGGACAATGAAAATCTAACCTAGCTAAACAGTGGAGTTAGCGCGTATGGTTCGCGTTGCGACGCGTCTTAGAGGAAGGCGCGTTGTACTTCGATCATAACGTGTTCGCCGACTTCAAAGGTCTCCGCGTTTTTACCGGCCTTGATGGAGATCGTCAGGTCGCTAGTTTCGATCCTTTTATATTTCGGATCGACTTCTTCGAATTCCTTTTCTTCCTCGTCGACTTTTTTCATCCACTCCCTTAGTTCGGTCGGGTCTTCCGGCGGGGTCGGTTGGTTTTTACGCGTTTCACTTTCGAGCATAGTGGTCTTATAGACCACGACGTTGAAATCACCCTCGGGGGCGCCGAGGTATTTTCCGAGCGTACGAATGACGCACACGCCGTTGTCGTCGGTGACGCCTCCGGCGAACCATTTGTAGTTTAGGTCGTCCTTCTTCATGAGTTGTACGCTAGCGCCAGGGCATGGGGCGCCCGCCTGGGTAATGGTAATGGTCGTGGGATAGATCTTTGGCATATCCGGCGGGGTTTTTTCGCCGACACAACCGACGAAGGCGACACAGCAAGTCAGAAGGCTCAGCGCGTGTGCGATAATGAATTTTTTAGACACGAGAGAATCTCCTCGGCGTGCATGGATGGAAGCGAACTGTACAGATTACATACTGACCGTTTCACCGCCGCACGGCGAACCCATGGCGCCCCAGACGCCGTAGGGGGATTTACCGGAGGTGACGGCGTAGGAGCTGGCGGAACCGCAGTCGATCGTTTCGGAGACAAAGCGCACGGAGCCGTCGGCCATACCGCAGTTGACGCCGCCGCTGTGATAGCTTTGCGCGGAGAAGACGCCCCAAGCAAGGTAGGGCAACGAGGGATAGGTGTAGGCACAACTGGGTGAATTCGGAGGAAGAATCGTTGTGAAGCTAGCGTGCGCGCAACGACCGTCGACCCAGATCAGACCGCGCCAGGAGTCGCTACCGCTATTGAGCTGGTTCGGATCGTCGGCCTTACGCGAGTCGGTCAAGCAGGCGGAAGGACGAGATTTACCGTCGTAAAGCGCGCTGGTGCGATAGATACCGCCCTTAACGTTCGTGGAGTAGTGGTCGTCGCCGCACATTTCGCTAATCGCGATCGTATTGCTTGTACCGTCGGTTGCGAACGCGAGGGGACGCCAGCACAAAGGCGCGAAGAAGCCGCGAGAGTTCATTTTAGAGGACGCGCCTTCGCCGTAGTCAGGACGCGCGTTGTTCCACAAACCGTCGCCGAGACTGGTGCAGATGCTGATACGCGCGATATCCAGGTGCGGACCGGGCATACTGGCTTTGGCGTCGGACGGGCAGATGATCGTGGGGATACGATCTTGCATCGCCGCGGTTGACGTGAAGGGCCAGGAACCGGCCGCGGCGTCTCGCGCCTGTTGGCAAATGTCGTCATAGCGCGCCGATTGTTCCATGAAGGGAAGCAGTACGACGACGCAGTTAATGTAACCGCCGTGCGCGGAGTCTGTGCCTTGGTTCACGGTCCAGTTGAATAGCGTAGAACGCGACGCGGGAACGTACTGGTGAGCGTCCACGTAGTTGTGAATTGACAGAAGGTACTGTTTCATATGATTGGTACACTGCATACGGCGCGCCGCTTCACGCGCTGACTGAACCGCAGGCAGGAGCAGACCGATCAAGATACCGATAATGGCGATAACCACGAGCAGTTCCACAAGCGTAAAGCCGCGAGACTTCGGCTTGCTCGAATCAAGTAAGGAAGAGTACATAATAACCTCTACGTTAAAGAAGGACTAGTGGGAACGTCAGCGAGTCAGACCGACGCTTTGAGGTTAAGGTTGAACTTGTTTGAGAATAAACATATATGAAAGTTATGAAGCGCGAACGAAAGGACTTCGAGCGCCACACACTTGTCAAAACCTATACGTTTTGGCGCTTTGCAACCTTTTCACCCTCGCTTCCCTATTCTAGTTAAAAATGGAAATTGGGTCAAGGCTATAAGGGGATTTTCCACGGTTTTAACGGTAATTTTTCAAGTAAAAAGGTCGCGCCAAAACGTATACGTTTTGGCGCTTTGCAACCTTTTCACCCTCGCTTCCCTATTCTAGTTAAAAATGGAAATTGGGTCAAGGCTATAAGGGGATTTTCCACGGTTTTAACGGTAATTTTTCAAGTAAAAAGGTCGCGCCAAAACGTATGATTATTTGTCAGTTGGCGCTTGGGGGGGGAAAAAATTGAGTCGGGAGCGTTTAATTTGGGACGAGACTCCATTTTTGGAAGTCTATGCGCTACCTAGATTTATCTATTTTTATGACGAGCGTTTGGTCGGCAGCAGCCTCAAGGGCGGTCTCGACTTTTGTAATAATGTTAAACTAGGTAGAGAGTTTATATTCGAGCGACTAACAGAGAAAAAGCTTGAGAAATTTCCAAAAAAAAGACTTGATTTTTAAAAAAATGTGGAACCGAACCCCTTGTCGACTTTTACGACGACGTTATATTGTACACAGTTTTAGGAAAAAGCGTCAACTGTGTGACGCAAAAATCCTTAGCGCTTTGCCGCTACGCCTTCCAGGTTAAGCGCAAGGTTAAACGTAGATCAGAAGGAGTATGTTATGGCTAAGCGAATTCGTCGACGTCGGTTATGGTGGAAAAATCAGTGGCAGACCCTTGCGGCTTAGCATTTAACTGTCTCGTGTGATTTACAACGAGAGAATAACGCGCTTCAACTGAGGCGCGTTTTTTTTTTTGACCTTAAACAAGTTTGTCGAACGTTTCTGGAGACCAGAAGCGATATGCGTCGCGAAGCGAAAAAAACGGGTCGAATCCGTAGACTCGACCCAAAATCTCAGGAAGTTTCAAACGTTACGTTGAACGATTAGAACACGTCCAAGTTGAAGTGCTTGCCTTCGTGATAGCGACGCGGAACCGGGTAGTAGTTCTGGTAGCCGGGGTGATACTTCGGAACGCTCATATTAGGAACGCTATTGAAGTTGTGCGGATAGTAGCCATAGGGATAGTAACGGAAGCGTTCCCAATCCTGACCGTTGGGATTCGCAAAGGGCGACGCCTCGACGATAGGACGATCGTCCGCGATCGACTGACGAATACGATCGCCAAAGCCAGGACGAGCGCCGAAGCCGCCACGACCCGGGAAGCCGACCCCGTAACCGCCGCGAAGACCAACGCCACGACCGATGAACCCGGCGTCTGCGCATTCGGAGCATTCCGGGCAACCGTTGGCAACCACCGGCGCGCTTTGCGTCGCCGTCGCGATCGCATTATCGACAGCGGCAGCCGGCGCGCCAAGAGCGCCGTCGTCCGCTTGGGTAACGGAAACTGCGCCCAAGAGCGCGAGCGCAGAAAGTAAAACCAGACTCAATTTGGCTTTCATTAAAGTTTCTCCTTGGAAATTCGCCGCGAAACGCGACGGCTGACCACGTCGATAGAACGGACGCCGCCATAAGACGCGCGGCAAACTTCGGGATTCAATCGAACGCATATGTTCATGTCACCGGCGCACAAACGCGCTTGCAACCGACGCGAGCCGATAAACAATGCGCGAACAGAAGCAAAGAACGTTACGCCGTCGGTATAGTCGACTATTTCACGCCAAAAAGCCTAAGACTTTCACAAGCCAATTCCGCTTTTTTGACGTTTAAACTTAGAGACGCATTGTCTATTTGGTTAAAAACGTCTCTATTGCCTATATTGACTATTTTACCAATATATCGGTTTTTAAAAACGCTAGATTCAATAAAATATCAGAGTCTTTTGATTCAAATAAAGATTGACGCTTTTAAAATTGCAATATGTGTTATAATTGGTATAAAAAGAATGGGGCGTAGTCGCCTCGTGCAGGAGAACTCTCAGATGTTTGCGGTAGCGCGTGATTTTTCGTTTTCTTATGGTCATCGTCTCTATCGTTATCAAGGGAAGTGTCAGCGTCTGCATGGTCATAACGCGCGCGTAAGAATTGAACTAGGCGCGCACGCGCTTAATGAGCAGAATATGGCGTTGGACTTTGTACAGATTAAATCGACGCTTGGACGTTGGATCGACGAAACGTTGGACCATCGCGTCTTTCTAGCGCAGGACGATCCGCTGGCAGAGCAGTTGCGCGCTTACGATCACGAGCCGATCCTCGTGCAGGGCAATCCCACTGCGGAAATTCTCGCCAAAATGATATACGACTATGCACGAAACTGCGGTTTCAACGTGCTCAGCGTTAGGTTCTGGGAGACCGATAACTGTTGCGCGACCTATCAAGGGGACTAACGCGCCTTTAATTCTTTTGAGCGCGCGTTATAATTATAGAGGAGATACGAACCGCGCTACGTTGAGCGCGTCGTTGTACGTCTGAAACGACGCAAGTAAAAAACAGAGCGAGAGAAAGAATGAGTCTACAGCATATTACGTGTATCGTCTGCCCTAAGGGCTGTGCGTTGGAAGTCGACGTGGAAGCGCAAACGGTCGTTGGCAATAGCTGTCCTCGCGGGTACGCTCACGGTATGGCGGAAGCGACCAATCCCACTCGCGCGCTAACCTCGACGGTGCGCGCGGTCGACCAGAACGGTCAGACGGTGGAACTGGTTCCTGTGCGCACTGCCGGGGCAATTCCCAAGGCGTTGCTCTTCGACGCCATGGCGGAAATAAACGCACAACGCGTGACTCTACCGATCAAACGCGGCGACACGATCATCCCGAACATTTTGGGAACCGGCGTCGATTTAATTGCAACGCGCGATTTCGCATGACGCGCTCTAACCGGCGACGTCACGACGAAACGCCTATAACATCAAGGATTAGGTGATTTAATTGGACTCTGTTGCTAAAAGAGTCATTGTTATTCCAGACGGTTTTGCCGACGACCAACTCAAGGAGCTCGGCAATCGTACTCCAATGCAGGCCGCAAGGACTGCTACGCTCGACTCCTGGGCGCCACGCGCCGCTCAAGGACGATCTTTTAACGTGCCCGAGAGTCTCGCGCCAGGCTCCGACGTGGCCACCCTCTCGCTACTGGGTTACGACCCACTGCTCAGTTACACCGGACGAGCGCCGCTAGAGGTCGCCGCTCAGGGAATCGAGCTGGATGATGAAGACTGGGCATTCCGTTGCAATCTCGTTACGATTGTCGACGGCGTAATGAACGACTTCACCGCCGGTCACGTCTCCACGCCGGAAGCGACACAGATCCTCAGACTCATACAAGAGACTGTCGCGCCACGATGGCGCGAGATTTCCGCCGGTCTTACCGGAACGGTGGAGTTTCTACCGAGCGTGAGCTATCGTAATTTAGCGATTTTTCGTCCGAGCGCATCCGGCGAGGTCTTTCCCTTTGATCAAACGACCAAGTCCTACCCGCCGCACGATTACACCGACCAAGAGATCGCGCAAGCGCTCCCAACTGGTTCTGGCGCAGACGCTTTGCGCGCGCTCATGCGCGCATGTCGTGACGCGCTCCAAGGGTTCGACGTGAATCGTCAGCGCATCGCCGAGGGCAAAAAGCCGGTGACCGACTGCTGGCTCTGGGGACAGGGCAAACGTCCGCGACTGCAACGCTTTGCGGAAAAATTCCACTGGGGTCCCGGCGTTATGATTACCGCGGTCGACCTCCTACGAGGAATCGCGCGCAATCTCGGGTGGAACGTGCTCAATGTACCGGGCGCAACCGGTTACGTCGACACGAACTTTGTCGGCAAAGGTCAAGCGGCGGCGGAGGCGCTCGACGAATATGACATTGTGGTTGTCCACGTGGAAGCGCCTGACGAATCCGGGCACGAGGGAAGCGTCGAGAAAAAGATCGCCTCTTTGGAAAATATCGACGCGCTTGTTTTGCCACCGATTCTTGATAAGTTGCAGACCTTTGATAATTGGAGATTATTGATCTCGCCCGACCATCCGACTCCCGTGGCGCTCAAGACGCACACACGTGGGTTCGTGCCTTGGGCGATTATCGGTTCGGACGTGCAAGGGGACGGATTTGATTCCTACGACGAAGGCGTCGGCGCTAAGGCTAAAAGGATCTGCCAACATGGCTATGAACTCATGACACTCTTTTTAAATGGAGCGCTCCAATGAAACGTTTCGCGGAAAAATCAGCGGCTATTGCGACCGTATGCGCCGTGGTTCTACTGCTTGCCTCTGCTCAAATCTTCGCACAAGATTCCGCTGAGAGCAAAAAGAAGAAGGCGGAGGAGTACGACGCCATTGCGAAGTCCCAAGAGGACGATGATAAATACGACTGGATCAATCTCTTCGACGGTAAGAGTTTGCAGAACTGGATCGACGTGCAAGACGGCGGAGAAGAGGCGGTTGAGGTTAGAGACGGCATACTCGTTCTGGGCATGGGACCAACGACCACCTCCATTCGCTTCGACGAGAAATCGGAAATCAAACTTCCGCGTGAGAACTACGAGGTGGAATACGTAGCCAAGCGCGACCAGGGCATGGATTTCTTTGCCGCGCTCACCTTTCCGATTGGGGACGACTACGTGACCTTTGTCAACGGCGGCTGGGGAGGATGCGTCGCCGGCATTTCCAGTATCGACGAGATGGACGCCTCGGAAAATTCGACGTCGTCCTTCTTTAACTTCCGCACCGGCGTCTGGTACCGTTTCCGCGTTCAAGTCACGCTACGCACCGTGCGCGTGTGGATTAACGACGAACTCACCGTCGATTACGTCGTGGAGGGACATTCGCTTCGCACGCGTTTCGAAGTGGAAAAGTGCAAACCGCTCGGCTTTGCCAGTTGGGTTTCCTCCGGGTGGATTAAGACCGTGCGCATTCGTACGCTCAGCGACGAAGAGGTCGAGACGATGAATAAGCGCGCCGAACAACACGCGACGTTCTTTCATCTGTAAATCGCTTGTTTAAAAGCTTTGTAGCGCATTAAATAGGTCAAGACGCGCGTCGACACAGTTAAGTCGGCGCGCGTCTTGGTTTTGGGCGTATAAGGACGACTACGTTGTCGCGAAGCCGACCTCTCATGCCTCGGGGAAGAAATTCTCGATTTCTTTCCTCGCGCTTTCGATTGAATCGGAGGCGTGGATGAGGTTTTCGGTTTGATCGAGCGCGAAGTCCCCGCGAATGGAACCGGGCGACGCCGCGCTGGGATCTGTCGCGCCCACGAGCTGACGAATCACACTCACGGCGTTGCGACCGCGCCAGGTTGTCGCCAGCGCCTGACCGCGCGTGATATAAGCGAGAAGTTCGGCAAAGAACGGCTTGTCGACCAGATGTGCATAGTGTCGGCGCGCCAGTTCGTGCGACACGCGCAGGAGTTTGACACGCGTGAGGCGCAAGCCCTTGCGTTCCAGGCGCGCTAGGATTTCTCCGAGAAGACCGCGCTCCAGCGCGTCTGGTTTTAACAGAACAAAGGATTCTTCAATATTCTGTTCCGCGATTGTGTGGGTTTCTTTTGGCATTATATTCGTTCCTCCATTCCCCCGGAGGCGTCGCGTGATAAAACGTGCGCGCCACGACGATGGTAGGGAAAAATGACTTCTGTCTTTTGTTCCGTGCTATTCTACCGGCTTGCTTCGATTCGACAAGCGCTAGACCGGCGCGCGAAATGCTCTTGACGTCGTCCCCCTGGACTCGCTATAGTCTGCCGACGCCTGGAAACGCACGAGGCGTTTTCGGCTATAAGTTGACTTTTGCGATAGGAAAGACGTTAATATGAACGCTTTGTATAAAGGCTTGACTTGCGCGACCGTTATGACGCTGGCGATGGTCGCCACGTGCGCAAACGCGGCGCAAAACGCTAAACCAGACGCGCGCCAGGCTGCCAGTCGTGTTGCGCATAACGTTGCGCAGGAGAATCCGATCCGTCAGAACGCCACGCGCGTCTATCCGGAAATCGTTGCGGAGGTCAACGGCGAGCAGATCACGTTGCAACAGTTGCAGACCGAATCCTTGCGCGCGCACGGTCAGGACGTGCTCTCGCGTATTCTCAATCGTGCTTTGGTTTTAGCGGAATGCAAACGTCAGAACCTCGTGATCACGCGCGCTGACGTCGACGCTGAAATCGAACGACTCGCGAAATCCTTCCGTTTGACGCGTTCGCAATATTTGGACGTGGTGGAAAAAGACTCCTCGATGAGCTATCAAGAGTATGCCGAAGAGGTCGTTTGGCCACGTCTGGCCTTGCAAGCGCTCGTCGCCGATAAGATTAAACTCACAGACGAAGAGCTCGAAGCCGCCTATTTGAAATCCTACGGTCCCTCCGTGGCGCTACAGATGATCGTCTGTCAGACCAAAGAAGAAGCCGATAATATCTACAAGCGCGTGACCGAAGAGGGCGAAGATTTCGGGCAAATCGCCAAGGACGAATCCCTCGACGTTGCCACCGCCTCCAATAAGGGACGTATGCAGCCGATCTTCCACGGCACGCTCGCCGACGTTAATCTTGAAACGATACTCTTTGCGTTGGAACCCGGTCAACTTACCGACGTGATTGGCCCCTATGGTCCGCAAGATCAGTTCGTTCTCTTCCGTTGTGAAAACAAATACGACCCGGTTGTCCCGGAAGATCGTATTGAAGAAGTCAAAGATCGTATTCAAGTTCAAGCGAGCGCCGCAAAGCTCAAGAGCGCCGCAAATGAACTCTTCGAAAGACTCGGACGCGAAGCGAACGTCGTGAACGTGATCGGCGATCCGGAACTGAGCAAGCAGTACCCGAACGTCGCGGCAATGATCGACGGCAAGCCGATCTGGCTCGACGCGGTCGTGGAAATGTCGATGAAACTCTATGCTCAGCAGGATTTGAACGCGCTCATCTCCATTACGCTGATTCGTCAAGAGTGTAAAAAAGTCGGCGTGACCGTGTCCGACCAGGACGTCGCCACCGATATCTGGATCCGAGCCGCGGAATCAACCTTGCCGACCCCCGAAGGTCCGAACGTTAAGGAATACATGCGTTCCGAATTGGCGAAATACAATGTGACAGAAGAGTACTATAAGAACTCAATCGTCTGGCCTGGCGTGGCGCTCAAAAAGCTCTCCGAAGGACTCGTTAAGGTCACCGACGAAGACGTTCAGAAAAGCTTCGAAGCGAATTTCGGTCCGAGCGTGCAATGCCTGGGAATCGTTCTGAACGAAGAACGTCGCGCGCGCGAAGTTTGGCAAAAGGCACGCGCCGCCGCTAATAGCTCCGAACGTCCCTTCGAGGACGTCTTTGGCGACTTGGCCGCGGAATACTCCATTGAGCCCGACGGCAAACAAATGCACGGACGCATTCCCCCGATTGTTAAGAACGGCGGATATCCCCAACTGGAAGAAGAAGCCTTTGCCCTCAAGCCCGGGGAAATGTCGCAAATTATCCAGGTCGACGGCTCAACCTTTGTGATTCTCTACTGCCAGGAAATTATTCCCGCGCGAGACGTTACACTAGAGCAAGTGCGCGATCAGATTGTTTCCCAACTGCGCAAAATGCGTGAAGCGACCGCCGCCGGCGAATTCTACGCGTCCGTGGTGAACCGCTCCACTGTCGTGGATAATCTCACCCATCAGGTCGTTTCCCCGAAACAACAGGGTTCGCCCGACGCGCTTATGGCCGCGCCGCAATCCGACGCTCAACGTCGATAAAATTAACAACGATCCCGCGTAACGTATGATAATAAAAGGGAGTTCTCAAACCATCGCATGAGAACTCCCTTTTTGTCTTATCAGTCGCACGGAAAGTTTGGCGACTCTTTTATTTACCGTCGGTCTCTTGGATAAACTGATGAATCGGGTCGGGACCGTTTTCTTTGACGCGCCCCATAAAGAGCTCTTTGACGTAGAGCGTCTCTTCCTTAGGCGACTCGGGCAATTTGAACGCGTCGCCCTTTTGTAGGATCACGCGCGTGTCTTGCATAGAGCCTAGCGGTTCGGTACCGGCCACCTGTGCGGGGAACCAGTAGCCGTTCTTCTG
This sequence comes from Planctomycetia bacterium, assembly GCA_030537455.1. Taxonomy (GTDB): domain Bacteria; phylum Planctomycetota; class Planctomycetia; order Pirellulales; family Thermoguttaceae; genus RUG369. Next base: position 51,624 of record JAUNMR010000022.1, read on the forward strand.
ATCGTCGACGAGGTAGAACTCCGCCCAGCAGTGTCCTGGCACGCGTACCAGGCGCGCCGGGACGTCACTGGCGCGACACAGCGCAATAAAGAGCGCCGACATGTCCTCGCAGTCGCCGTCGTTCGTCTTGAGCGCCGCAAGAGCCCCGCGCATCGGCTTTTCGATCAGAAGGTCCTTGTATTGTATATTTTCGCGAATGTAATTAAAGAACGCGTCGACCTTGTCCCAATCGGACTCAATGTCTTTGACGAGATTGCGCGCGAGCGTGCGTACGGTCTTGGAGCCAGACTCAATATAAGTTCCACTGCGCAAATAGCGTTTCACGTCGTTCGGAACGGTTTTGGGGATATGATAAAGCGACGTATCGGTTGGCGGTAAAATTTGATATCGCGTGACTTCAAAGAGCACGCTCGCTTCAACGCTTTGTCCTTCCTTGAGTTCGCGCATGTGAAAGACGAGCTGGCGCGCGCCTCCCTCTTTGAGGTCGCGATAGTCGACGCGTGCAATTCTCGGGAAATCTTCCTGTAGCGTTCTGACCTTCTGCTCCGGGAATTCCATCGGCACCGGAGCGGTTCCAATAACATTAGTGCAGGTTCCGCCCGGACGCGCGGCGAACTGCATACCGGCGCGATATTTGTGCGTGACCGCTTGACCCAGGAGCGGACCGCGTTTACCTGACGCGGAACTTGGCGCGCGCGTTGACGTCGGCTTGGACGTTTCCTCTGGCGTCGAATCTGGTTCCGCTTCGTTTTTTTCTTCTTCTGTAGCGTCGCTGGGATCTTGCGCGTCGTCCGGCGACTGCTCCACGTACTCGATCGCGTCCTGGTCGTCGTCGGTGGCGTCGTCTCCATTCGGCTCGGCGTTTGACGCGGCGTCGGCGCGATTGGCGCTCGCGGCGGCGGGTCGACCGGAGGTGGTGCGGCGACTACGATTCGCAATGGAGTTATTCGTGGGTTTCGCTCCTGTCGACGGTTTGGCGTTTGGGGCGCTGTTTCCCTGAGTCTTAGGGGCGTCTTCTTCCTCTTCGTCAATTTCAGGGGGAGACGTTTTCGGCGCGGCGCTACGCATTTTGCCGAAACTCGTCTGAGCCTGCGCCGGCGAGGTCATGAGCGTGAAGCATAGCGCAAGGAGCGTTAGAACGGCGAACGTGGTCGTAGCGCCTTGACGCACAAAGCGCGCGCAATGGATATGCTGGGGCATGGAAGGTCTCCTTGGGACTACGACGATACGTCGTGGGGACTAACGGTCGACGCGCGTGGCGTCGGTTACTTCTTCTTCTCTTGTCGACCAAATAGACTTCGACTGTTAGAGGTTTCGCCGATAACACAATTATACCGTATTCGTTCTTTTCACGCTTGACCTTTTGCACGGGATTCTCTACTATTTCTGCGTTTTCTCTTACGCTTGAGCGCGCGATGAGAGAGACTGCGACCAATGGCGTAAAACGCGCTATTTATCGCGAAAAAAATGAAATCACCGCCTCACGAAAAAAGTTTGTTCCGTTATAATAGCTTACGCTTGTGCGCACGACGCGGCGCAGCGCGCAGACGCGTTATGCGTAAGTTATGTGATAGGACGTTTTAACAATAATAAAAAGGAACGATTGTGCGAGCGATTGTTCCTTGTGACGCCTAAGGCATTTCCCATGAAAAAATACTTGGTCGACGACACCGAATATTACGTGCGTATGAGCGGATCTGGTCCAATCTTGCTCATGGCGCACGGTTTCCCTTTTGACGCTCAACTCTACGATCCGGTTCTGGAGCGGCTCTCTAAGCGTTTTACCTGTGTCGTCCCGAATCTTCGAGGTTTCGGTTCGACGAAACTTGGGGCCAACGGTCGCAATCAGCACGGGGTGCCTCGCGTAAAAATGGGTCGTTACGCGGACGACCTTGCGATTCTAGTTTCCGAGATCCAGTGTCAGTGTAAACTTCGCGGCGAGAAGATCGTACTTTGTGGTCTGTCGATGGGCGGCTATATTTCTCTGGCGTTTGTGCGTCGTCGACCCGACTGGCTCGCCGGGCTGGTCTTCTGCGACTCCAACGCCACGCCCGACTCTCCGGAAAAGGCCAGAAGTCGCATGGAATTGGCCGATTCGATTACTCAGCTGGAGATCCAAAATCTCGCCGATCGTACGATTCAATCGGTTCTGGCGCCATGCACAATTAAGAACAAGCCGAGCGTCGTTTCTGCTATGAAGGAAATGATAATGCGTCAGTCCCCCGAGGCGATTGCCGCCGGCTCAAGAGGTATGGCCGTGCGTTCCGATTCCACCGAGACGCTCGCACAGATCGAGGCGCCGACCCTCGTGCTCGGCGGTCAGTACGACGCGCTCTCCACGCCCGAATCGCTCGATCTGATCGCACAGCAGATCCCCAACGCCACGCGCGCGACCATCCCCGACGCCGGGCATGTCCCCCCAATGGAGAATCCCGACGCGTTCGTCGACGCGCTACTGAATTGGTATGACGAAAAAGTCGTGGGGTAATGACCAAGCGCCCGCGATAAAACGCTTTGTGTGAAAGAACTTACGTGACTAACTCTGACTCAACCTGGATTCATGCGTTCGGGTCTGCCAATACGCCGAGCCTCGCCGCCAAAGAGCCCAATCTCCACGCGCAGGGAGAAGACGCCGCCAGGGAAGAGGCGACGCCGCAAGGTCTGGACGCACAACGCTCCCACGACGCCACGGCGAGTCAGACGTTGCTAGCGCTTGCCGAAGCGCCTATACACAGCGCAAATGACGTCTCGGACGAACAGACCGCGCAAGTCGAACCGACGCCGAACAATACCTCGACGCAAACGCCCAGCGCGCCTCAAGCCGACGCCGTGAGCGCTAAGCCCGTCGCCAAAACGCGAAAACGCGCCGACGCCGCCTCGATGGCCAAGGCGCAGAAAGAAATCTCCGTGAGCGAGTTCTTTGCCAAGAACCGTCACCTGCTCGGGTTCGATAATCCGCGCAAAGCGCTCCTCACGACCGTTAAAGAAGCGGTCGACAACTCCCTCGACGCTTGTGAGGAGGCAGGCATTCTCCCGGAGGTCTGGGTCAAAATCGACCGCCTCGGTGAGAATCGCTATCGCGTGGCGGTTCAAGACGCCGGACCTGGCATTGAGCGCAAGCAGATCCCATTGATCTATGGCAAATTGCTCTATGGTTCGAAATTTCACCGTTTACGCATGAGTCGCGGTCAGCAAGGCATCGGTATTAGCGCCGCGGGTATGTACGGTCTTCTCACCACCGGCAAGCCGCTGGAAGTCTTATCGAAGACGTCAGTGCGACGACCGATTATGTATTTCGTGGTACGGATCGACTCTAAAACAAACCAGCCCAACGTTTTAAATGGCGACGGCGCCGGCGAAACGATCACGAGCTCCGAACCGGGCAAAGAAATTCTGCAAGAGCGTGGGCTAGAATGGGTCGACGTGCCCAGCGGCACGCGCGTTACCATTGAACTGGAAGCGAAATATCAGCGCGGTCGAGGCAGCGTAGACGAATATCTCGCGCAAACCGCCCTGGCGAATCCACACGCGACCTTCCATTATACCGACCCAGATGGAAATCACGTCGATTACCTAGCCTCGGTCGACCAGCTTCCGCCCGAAGCGATTGAAATTCAACCGCATCCGTACGGCGTCGAACTGGGTAAGCTCCTGGAAATGACGCGCGAAACCAGTAAATCGACTCTAAGAAAATTCCTCACCGAGTCCTTCTGTCGCGTTTCGCCCGCGATTGCTAATAATCTGTGCGCCAAAGCGGGACTCTCCGTGCGAGACGACCCAAGAAAGCTACAACGCGAGGACGTGGCAAAGCTATTTCACGCGATCTCCGAGGTCAAAATTCCAGCGCCATCCGCGGAATGCGTCGTGCCAATTGGCGAACAGAACCTCCTTGCAGGTCTTAGACGGATCGTACCGGGCGAATTCTTTGTCGCCGCTACGCGACCGCCGGCAGTTTATCGCGGCTATCCGTTTCAAATCGAGGTCGGTCTGGCCTACGGCGGCGGTCCGACTATGCAGCAGATCACGCGCGAATCTCTCCAAGAAGCGCTAGCGGAAAGCGACGCGCGCACAATTCGCCAGTTCCTATGCGCCAACTTCGAAGGCGTCGGTCTCGACGGCGCTGATAAGGTCATTAAAAACGCCAAGATACGACCGCGCGTGTCGCCCGGTAAGCTTACGCCACATGAATTTAACGAGTTGCTCAAAACTCTGCAAACGCTCAATCTGTACGAAGGACAGACGACTACGGTTTATCGTTATTCCAATCGCGTGCCGTTGCAGTTCCAGGCCGGCGCTTGCGCGATTACGCAAACGATTATGCAGATGAACTGGCGACTCTACGGTCTTCAGCAGACCCGAGGTCAACTACCGCGCGGTCCGCTAACGATTATCGCGCACTTTGCCAGCGTCTGGGCGCCTTACACGAGCGAATCGAAAGAAGCGCTCGCGTCCTATCCTGAGATACAAAAGGAGTTGCGACTCGCTCTGCAGACGGTCGGGCGTAAACTCGGCGTCTTTCTCAAAAGGCGTGAACGCGTTAAGCAGGAGAGTTCACGACGTAATGTCTTTCTGCGCTATCTTCCGGAAATCGCCGAGTCGATCGCCGAAATTAACACCGGCAAATTCTCCGAAGAGCTTACCGCCAGACATGTACAAGCCGCACAAGAGGACGCAGGACCGGAGACGGTGCAACAGGCCATTAAGCGTTCGCAAAGTTACGGCGATATCTACATGAAGCTCATGGTCGCCGCGAATCGTAAAACCGCACTGGCCGACGCGCGATACGACGATTCCGGTAATCGTATCGACGATCAAGACGCGGAAGCGGACGAACTCGACTCCGATCAGAGCGTCGTGATCGTCAAGCGCGACTAACGTGCAAAGTTCTTTTGTCTTTTTTCAATTTTAGCGCTTGTCAAATTCACACTTGCACGTATACTACTAAAAAATGTAACCCGATGGTGTAATGGTAGCACAAGGGATTTTGGTTCCCTTTGTAGAGGTTCGAATCCTCTTCGGGTTGCTCTTTTTGAGCTCATGCGTTCAAACGCGTGAGCTTTTTTTATGCTTGCTTCTGAACTAGACGCTAACGCCTTCATTGCCGCGACGTCCTCGTTTTGCCACTGGGACGCGAGCGTCTCATAGTTAATGCGCGCTTTCTTTTCCATTTCTTTTCTGGTACAATATCGTTATATCGCGCCACTGGCGCTGACTTGTTAGAAGGAGACCTGGGTATTGCCATGAGTTTGACCACGGTTATGAATCGAACGAGATCTACTCGAAGCGTTGGCATTGCATTACTTTGCCTGCTAGTTTCGTGTGCCGCGACGCTAGGCGCCGGGACGCAGTGCGCGCACGGTCAGGACGCCTGGAATATTCGCGAACACATTCCGCGCGATAAGGTCGTCGTGATGGCGCATCGTGGCATGGGCGAAGAGGCGCCAGAAGGCACAATGGAGTCCTTCCTTGCCGCCTGGGCGCTCGGTCAAGCGCCGGAAGCTGATATTCGAACGACCAAAGACGGCGTGGTCGTCTCTTTCCACGACGATAATTTCGCACGCATAATTCCCGACGCGCCCGATGAGATCAAGCGCCAGGGCGTGCAAGACGTCACCCTTGCGGAACTCGTGAAATTGGACGTCGGCGCATATAAGGGCGAACGTTTTCAGGGACAACGCGTCGCGACCATGACCGATATAATCGCCGCGCTCCAGGCTGACAAAACGCGCTATATCTTCTGCGATCTCAAGAACGTCGACCTACCGAAGTTTGCGGAACAAACGCGCGACGTTTGGCCACAGATCTATCTAACCTCTTCGGATTACGTCGTTTTAAAGAAGTGGAAAGAACTTGCGCCGACTTCTAAAACACGGCTGTGGACGCCGCGTGCGTGGTGCGAAGACGAAACGACCTTTCGTAGGCAAATCCAGAATTACCTTGACCAGAAGCTCGTCGATCTCGATATTCTCGAGGCTCATGCGAAGGTTGACGCCGACGGTAATCTCAGTCCGTCGCGCGACGCTTTTACATATATCGCCAACCAGGCGCGAGAATACGGCGCGCTCTTTGAGGTCATGCCGCTGACCTACGGCGATAAGACCTTTTCCTATAAATCCCTCCTCGACGCTGGCGTCTCGGCGCTCTCTTCCGATTATCCCACCGTCGTCAAACATGCGCTCGACGATTATTACCAAGCGCCACAGCGCGACGCTAACGCCTCGCAAGCGAACTGATACGATCTTTTATCCTATGACAATAAGGGAGTTCTTATGAAATTCCAAAGTTTTTTCCTCGGCGTCCTTTTGGCGTCGTGCTCGCTCTGCTTTATCAGCGCGGCTTGGGCGGACTCGCCACAAGCTCCAACTGCTAATTGGACTATGTATAATAAGCCGCGCGCGTCCTTTACGCTCGTTGCACACCGTGGCGCCGGCGACCTTGCGCCGGAAAATTGCCTCTCCTCCTTGATCTACTCCTGGGGATTGGGTTGTGTGCCTGAAGTCGACGTGCGTCAGACCAGCGACGGGCATATCGTCATGTTCCACGACGGCGACTTCAAACGAGTCGCGCCCGACGCGCCAAAAGAACTTTTGGATAAGAAGATCAGTGATTTGACCTACGAGCAGGTCATGTCAGTCGATATCGGCGTGGCGCGCGGGGAACAGTTTAAAGGGGAACATGTCGTTTCGATCGAAGAAATCGCTGCGGCGCTCAAAGAGGACAATCGTCGACATGTCGTTATCGACGTCAAACAGGTCGACCTGCAAGCGCTTGCCGAGGCAATTTACGACGTGCGCTTCCAATGTACTTTGACGACTTCCGACGAAGACCTCCTCGCGCGCTGGGCCGATATTTGCCCCAATGCCGACGGAACCCTCTGGATGGGGTTGGGCGTCATGAACGACGAACAACTCGAAGCGCGCTTTCAAACGTTGCGTGAAAAGAATTTCCGCGGAATCAATCGTTTCCATCTGCACGTCACGCGCGAAGAGGACGGCACGACCAAGCCGACTCCGGAATTCATTCGTTCACACGGCGATGAACTGCGACGTCGAGGTATCGAGTTTCAAGCAATGCCCTGGCCGACTAAGACTTGCCCCAACGCCAAGACCGACTACGACCTTTTCCGTACCCTACTTGATCTGGGCGCAATGGGCTTTGGCGCCGACCGTATGGACATTGCGCTCAAAGCGCTCGACGACTTCTACGCCGACGCCCCAGACGACTGGAATATTGTCGAGAATATCCCCCTCGACGAAGTCGTGATTATGGGACATCGCGGTCTGGGCAACGAGGCGCCTGAAGGAACGATTCAGACCTTTATTAAAGCGTGGAATCAAGGGATTTGCCCCGAGGCAGACGTGAGAACCACAAAGGACGGCGTTATTGTCTCCTTCCACGACGACAACTTCGCAAGAATCCTAAAGGACGCGCCACAAGAGATTAAAAATAAAGGCGTTAAAGATTGTACGCTTGAAGAGCTTCGCGAACTTAAAGTCGGCGCCTATATGGGCGAGCAGTATGCGGATGAACGAATCGTCACCCTCGCGGAAATTGTCGAAGAACTTAAAAAAGACCCGAAAAGATTGATCTTCTGCGACCTCAAGAATATCGACCTGCAGCAGTTCGCGCGTGAAACTCAAGACGTTCACCCGCAAATCTGCCTCACCGATCCTGATTATAACGCCCTGGTTGAATGGAAGAAGATCGCTCCACGCTCTAAGACGCTCATCTGGACGCCAACCACCTGGAGCGGCACGCCTGAGGATCTCGAGGAACGCTTCAATCGTCTGCGCGACGTCAACTTCGATGCGCTTGATTTCGTTCAGGTTCACGTTACTGTCGACGTGCAAGGGAACGTTAAGCCGGGCGTTGACGTGCTCAGACGTTGCGCAAACGCCACGCGTCGGCACGGCGTCGTCTTTGAGGTTATTACCTGGACCAATGGCGATAAAGAGAAGTCCTATCAGGTCTTACTCGACGCCGGAGTCGCGTCCTTTGCCACCGACTTCCCGACGAAAACACAAGAGTCGGTCGCGAAGTATTATCAGTCCCATGCGAAATAAACGCGGTTCTCGCGGCGTTTGTGCACTCGCGCACTGCGCCGCTACTACCGCCCTGAGAATAGGAGTTTGACCATGTCACAGTGGACTCGTATCTGCGCCTTAGTTTCGCTGGCGTTCTTCCTGCTTTGTTCCCCTGTCTCACGTGCAGACGAGGGCGTTAAATTAGCGCTACTTCTGGACGATCCCCCGGTGACGCCGTTGTGTGTGGAGAACGATATCCTTGCGGAAATCGTACTTGAGCTACTCGCGCAATCTTCTTCAGTCGATTCGGTTACGCTCCTATCTCCCAGCGCTTCGGGCGCAACGTCGCGTCAGGGGGATCCGGTCGATTTACTCGACTTCGATATGCTCTGGATCGCTCAGGGCGGGACGATTACAACCGATTCGGCGCTGTTTAGCGACGGTATGTGCGAAGCGTTGCGCGCGTACTACAAGAGCGCGTCCACACGTGGCGTCATACTGACCGGCGGCGCGGTGGCGCTACTGCAACCTCTTGGATTGTGTGAGTCGCTAACCCTTGTGCCTCTTAACTTTGGAAACGATCGCAATCAGAGCGGGTTGATTCCCGTTACGCCGCGTTCTTCCTTCTTCACCGGGGTTGAACTCGACCGTCAGGGCGTCGCTTGGACGACCAACGCGTCCTTTCCCGCCTTTGCGAAGCTGGAATTTACCTCCGACTCGCTCAAAATCCTCGCTCAAGCCGCCGACGTCAACGCGCCCAATCCGCTCTTGCTCGCGCTTGACGACAACGGCGCCGTTAAACTCCTGGCGTACCCGCAACGCGTATCGCCCATGTACGACCTGGCCGCGCCTACTTTTCGCGCGAACTTTACCACGCTCCTGACTAATCTCGTTAGCGCGTTAGGGCGCCCTTTCGACGCCAACGACTGTCTCGCTCCACAATATCACGCCCCTGATTTTGACGCGCTGGCGCGTGCGCTCGCTTGGTTTAGCGATAATTTCGACGAAGAAGAATACCCCAACGTCCAGGATTATTTAACGCGGCTAGAGTCGCTACGTAACGACTTCGACGCGCTACTGAAGGACGACCCCTTGTGTCTGTCATTGCAAAATGCAACCAAGGAGCGGGAGATTCAAAAACAATTTGACGAGCTACAACGCCAAGCGCTACTTGAGAACCCCGAATTAGATTTCGACTCGTTCTTCTATATCACGCGCAATCCTAATAAATTGGGGCTGCCCGAAAACTACAATAGCAACTCCGTACTACCGCCGACCGGTTATCAGAACCAGTTGCGTCTCTTTAACTTACGAACAAACGAGTCCGCGCTTGTCTATCAGCCGCAACACGACGAATTTCTCGGCGACCTAGAACTCTATTACGACGCCGATAAACTCATGTTCTCCGCGCCCGATATGACCGCGCAAGGTCGCTGGCGCCTCTGGGAACTACCGCTACAGCCTCAAGACGCCTATTTCCAGACGCAAGACGACCAGGCGCTCCCCAAGCCGACGCTCATGCCGCAAATTAACCTGCCCGACGTTGATAATTACGACGCGTGCTATCTGCCAGACGATCGCGTCGTCTTCTGCTCCACCGCCTGCCAGAGCGGCGTGCCCTGTATTAACGGTTCCGGACACGTTTGCAATCTCTACCTTCTAGAGCGCGACAAGTCCGTGCGACAACTTACCTTAGAGCAAGATCACGACTGGAACCCCGTCGTGCTCAATAACGGGCGCGTCATGTACCTGCGTTGGGAATACGTCGACCTACCGCACGCTTTCTCGCGCATTATGTTTCACATGAACCCCGACGGAACGAATCAGTCGGAACTCTATGGCAGCGGGTCATATTGGCCTAATTCGATCTTCTACGCGCGCCCGCTCCCGGGCGAGGGTTCTAAATTCGTCGGCGTCGTTACCGGTCATCATGAATTGAACCGCCAGGGCGAGCTGGTGATCTTTGACCCGGCGCAAGGACGACAAGAGGCGCAGGGCGCGGTTCAGCGCATTCCCGGATATGGCAAAAAGGTCGAGCCGATCGCTTGTGACTTGCCGATTGCGCAGTCCTGGCCGAAATTTCTGCACCCGTTCCCGATTTCGGAACATTACTTCCTCGTGGCGTGCAAACGCGCGCAAAATTCCCCGTGGGAGATCTGCCTGGTCGACGACTTTGACAACATTGTCACTCTCCTCAAGGACGAACAATTCGCGGCGCTAGAGCCTATCCCGTATCGCCAGACCGAACGCCAGCCGATTATTCCCGACCGTATCGTGCCCGACTCCCCCACCGCCGACGTCTTTATCGCCGATATTTACGAAGGCGCCGGTCTGAAAGGAGTTCCACGTGGCGAAGTCAAAGAACTGCGCGTCTTCACCTATAGCTTTGCCTACCAAGGAATGGGCGCTGAGCCCTATAGCGTCGGTCTCGACGGTCCCTGGGATCCGCGCAGAATTATCGGAACCGCGCCCGTGCTTGAGGACGGCTCCGCCTTCTTTAAGATTCCTGCCTACACCCCCGTGGCGCTACAGCCGCTCGATTCGCAAGGGCGAGCGCTACAGATTATGCGTAGCTGGATCACCGCCGTGCCTGGAGAAAACGTCTCGTGTATCGGTTGCCACGAACAGCAGAATACGACCAGTACAACGAACCCGCGTGCGATGGCGTCGCAACGTGAACCGGTCGAAATTCAGCCCTTCTATGGTCAGCCGCGTCCATTTGCCTTTGAAATGGAGATTCAGCCGATTCTTGATCATTTCTGCGTGCAGTGTCACAGCCCCGGGAGCGAAACGGTCGAGAAACTCATCGCCGACGGCGTTGTTGCCCCTGAGGTTCGCGAAAGTTACACACGCGCCAATCATACCTTTGCCGATTCACGCCTGCCTGACTTTACGCGCGCTGCCCCGCAACGCCCCCTCGTTAATGGTTCGTATATCGCCAATAAGTCGCCTATTTCCAACGCTTATTACCAATTACGTCGCTATCTCCACACCACGACTAAAGAGAGTCAAATGCCGACGCATCGTCCTTACGAATTTGCCGCGGAAACCCAGCCGCTGGTACAAATCCTACAGAACGGTCACTACGGCGTAACTCTCGACGACCAGGCGTGGCGCAAGCTTTATACCTGGATCGACCTCAACGCGCCTTATTTCGGCAATTGGGGCGACATGTTACGTCAAGACGCGCCGGAACGTGTGGAAAATCAATGGCGTCGTCGTGAGGAGCTGCGCGCGCTCTACGCTACCAGCGCCACGACGCAGGACGACGACCCGCGATATGTCAGAGACGGCTCAGACGCCCAGGCGTACCAGCCCCAAACGCAACGCCTCCTCTTTAGCGTGCGACAGGAAGACTCCGCGCCACAAGACGTCGGCGAACTGACCGCGACGCCGGGCGTTGAGCGCGTATCGCTCGCAGATAACGTCGAACTGGAGCTTGTGGAGATTCCCGCGCTGAATCTGAGCGTAGCGCGATTTGAGACGACGAATCGTCAGTATCGCGCGTACGATCCGACCTTCGACGCAGGCATTGAATACGGCGATTTTATTAATTTCAGCCCGGGCGAAAGGGGAGCGTTGCTCTCACGCGCGCAACAGCCGGTCGTGCGCGTGACATGGCTCGACGCTGTCAATTTCTGCAAGTGGCTTTCCGAAAAAACCGGCGACGTCTATCGTTTGCCCACAAAGGAAGAATGGCGTCGCCTAGCGTGTGAAACTGATAACGCCTTCTGGTTCGGCGCTCTTCAGGACGATTATTCCAGCTACGAGAATCTTGCCGACGCCTCGCACGCGCGTATTTCGCCATTCGGTTGGGAAGGTCGCGTCTCGACTTTGCCGGCGTGGCGACCCGTCGACTGGAACTGCGACGATCACAGCGCCGTCGCAGCGCCCGTTGGATCCTATCGCGCCAACCCTCTGGGACTCTATGACATGGTCGGCAACGTCGCGGAATGGACCGACTCGCAGTGCGTTGAGACCTGTGAGTTAGAAGACGTGCAAACGCATGAAAAGACCGTGAGTAGCGAGCGCGTTAAGAAGGTCGTGTGCGGCGGTTCCTGGACGACCCCCGAAAGATGGGCGGCGCCGGGCAAAACACGCGCCTATCCTCCGCACTATAACCTGCGCGACGTCGGCTTCCGCGTCGTGCGTGAAAATCGTAAGTAACCGTTCCCGCGC
>JAUNMR010000052.1 GCA_030537455.1 Planctomycetia bacterium
TCATCGTCGTCATCGTCTTCGTAGTCCAGATCGTCGTCGTCGTCCCATTTGTCGGGGTCTTCGTCGTCGTCATCGTCGTCTTCGTCGTCGTCATAATCGGAGGACGCCTCCAGGGACTGTACGTTGTTACGAAGAAGGTCGTCAGCGTCTTGGCTGAAGATATTGAAGAAGCTCAAAGCGGTCATGTCAAATGTCATGATTAGACTCCTTAACGTCTGGCGTTAATTAAAGGTCGTCAACGCAGGTTTATCCTCACGGCGCGTACGCAATGAAAGGAGTAATCAACGGGCGTCGAATGGATGAAGGCGACGTGTAATGCGCGCGATTCTGCGCGCGTACGCGTCCACCCGCTTACCGGCGTGCCGTGCGAAACGCTCGCATGACACGCTTAAACTAGCGCTATCGCACCGTTGCGACCGCGCGGTTATAATCGACTCTATCGAGGCGATTGGAAATTATAATTGCATATTATCTAAAACGGAATAGTAAAAAGTCAAAAAAAAGCGCTTTTTAACCCGTTTTTTAGGAATAATTTACCTAGTTAAACACGGCTCGTTCTTTTAGGCGACGTCTTGTGCTAGGCGCGGTCCGGCTTGACGCGACGGCGCCTGAATGAGGATCTCGCCGTCTTCGCCGACGTCGTCGAAACGTACCGAGAGAATCTTCGAGACGCCGGAGTCTTCCATGGTGACGCCGTAAATCGACTTCGCCGCTGACATCGTCTTTTTGGAGTGCGTGACCAGTAGGAACTGCGTCTCGGGGATAAACCCTTGCAACGCATTGGCAAACCGTCCAACGTTCCCTTCGTCGAGCGCCGCGTCGACCTCGTCCAGAATACAAATCGGACTGGGACGGTACTGGAAAATTGCCAGTAGTAGCGCGACACAGGTGAGGGATTTTTCCCCGCCGCTCATGAGCGTGAGACTCTTGAGTTCCTTGCCAGGAGGACGCGCGACAATATCGACGCCGCTTTCGAGAGGATTCGACGGCGTTTCCAGCGTCAGATCCGCGCGACCGCCCCCGAAAAGAGTCTGGAAGATCGTGCAGAACCGTTCGCGAACGCCCTGGAACGTCTCTTCAAAGAGGCGTTTGCAGTCGGCGTTGACCCGCTCTATAATCTTTTGGATCGATTTGCGCGCCGCAATGAGGTCGTTGTATTGATTAAAGAGCGTGGCGTAACGCGTCTTGAGCGTTTCAAGCGTCTCGATCGCCTCTAAGTTAACCGAACCCAACTCTTGCAACTTCACGCGCAATTCCTCGATCTCTTTTTTGCGCAATTTCAGACCGGTCTTGTCAATCGGAACCACGAGCTCGCGCGTCTCTTCGGTCGATTCGACCTTGAGCGTCTTAACCGCGCCGTTGCCCTCGGGCTGCGTTGCGGATTCTTCTTCCAGACGGAAGGAAACGTCCGCCAGGTCGACGCCGTAATCTTCGCGCATGCGCTCCTCTAGCGTCTTGAGCTCTTGTGCAAAGCGTTCGCGCGACAATTCCTTAGCGCGAATCTGTTCGCGACGTTGCTCTAGCGCGGCGCGACTGGACTTGAGAAGATAACTCGCCTTCGCGCGTTGGCTTTCCAATTGGGCGCGCGTGTACGCCAGGTCGGTGCGTTCCGCGGTGAGCGCGTCTTTGGTCGCGTAATTTAACGCTAGCGCCGCTTCCAAATTTAGCGTCGTTAATTCGCTCTGCGCCAGACGCTCGCGCAACGACTGCGCGCGCTCCATGCGCTCGCTCGCGCGACGCAATTGCTCGGCTTGGGAATCTTCCAGACGTTTGAGTCGTTCCGACAATAGGACGATGCGCTCCTGTGCTTTCGCCAGTTCGATTTTTAAATTGGTCGTGCGCTGTGCGCTGGTCTGACGTTGTACGCCCAGTTGCTCTAGTTCGTTTTGTGTTTGTGTAAGTTCTGTGTCTAAGGAAGTTAGGGTGTGCTCAAATTCCGTCTTCAACGCGTTCTTAGACGCAATTTCCGACTCGAGTTTGTCCAGTTCGCGCTTGAGATCTTGCGATTCGTTCTGCAATTGTTGCAAGCGTGCAAGTAGTTGCGCGTCCCGCTCTTGTGAAGCGCTTTGACGCAGTCGTAGCGCCTCCAAACGTTGAGTCGTCTCGCGCTGACGCGTCGCTTCCGCGTCGAACTGCGTGTCGATTTGCTCGAGTTCTTCTTTGAGTTTGAGTACGCTTGTACGCAGACGTTCGTAATTCTCTTCTAATTTAACGGTTTCTTTTGAGAGCGCCGCTAGTTCGCTACGTCGTGAGATCAGCCCGGCGCTGCCCTGGGCGGAACCGACGACAAGGGTGCCGTCCGCGCTCAGAAGCGACCCGTCCGCCGCCAAAAAGCTCGTCGGCTCGTCCACCTCGCGATAAAGCTGCTTCGCCACGGCGACCGACTCCACGATCCATGTACGATAGAGCAGGCGTTGCACGAGCGTCGCGAACATCGGCTCAGTCTCTACGAATTGATCGGCGCGTCCCAGTACGCCGGCGCGACCATTGAGCTTGGGATCGAGCGGAATCGATTTACTCGGATTCGGGTCGAGCCAGATAAACCCGACGCGTCCGGCGAAGCGCGAGCCCTGACGTTCTATATAGCGGAAGAGTTCCGGTTCCGGCGGTACCACGACATATTGCGCGGTTGGTCCGAGCGCTAGTTCAATGAGCGGCGCCGCCTCGACGTTAACGCGAATTAAGTCCGCTACAAGACCATAAGCGTTTCGAAAGGGCGACGCAGAGTTCTTCATCGACCGCAAGGTCTCTTTTACGCCAGGACTGAGACCTTCGTATTTGCGCAGAAGGTCGTTTAAGAGGGAAGAGCGTTCGTCAAAGACCGCGCGTTTATTTTCCAAATCGGAAAATTCCACCTGCTTTGCCGCTAAGTCGCGACGCAACTCTTCACGTCGACGCTTGAGCTCATTGAGTCGCTGGAACGACGTCTCTTTTTCCTTATCGAGCTGGTCGCCGTCGGTTTTGAGCTGGTCGACCTGTTGCGCGAGTTCCTGCTGTTGCGCGCTCGCTTCGGATAGTTGTCGGCATTTCTGTTCATAGGACTGCTCGATGGAACGTCGTCGCGCTTCGAGTCCAGAAATCTCGCCGTCGAAGCGACTGGCTTGACCGTTGAGGTCGTCTCGCTTGCGTTGGAGTTCCTCTTGTCGTCCTTGTAGTTCCTCCACGCGTACAATGAGCGCGCTGGAGGACGTCTGTTCGGTTTGAAATTGCGTTTCAATCGCGGTCACGCTACCTTGCGCGTCCGCTAGTTCCGCGCGCGTTTGTGCCGTTGCATGGTCGTCTTGTGCGCCCTGATTGCGCAGACGATACGCCTGCAGTGCGCACGTTGCCGATTCCTCGCGCCATTCTGCGATTTGCGTCGTTTGAAATTCAATCGACGATTCGTCCGCGACGATTCGCTCGCGCACCGTTGATAGTTCCGTCTCCAGGACGCGCAGACGCTCTTCTGTGCCGGCTAGCTCTTGCGTTAGGCGCGTTTGTTCCGCTTCCGCTCGTGCAATCGTCGCGGCGCTGTCCGCTTCAAAGACGGCAAAATCGTTCGTTTCAACGCTTATGCGTTCACGTTCCGCGCTCTTGAGTCGCCATTCGTACAGGCTCGCTTCCAGACGCAGTTTCTGCAGACGCGTCGTGTACTGACGATAGCGCTCCGCCTTACCCGCTTGCGTCTTGGCGCGACGCAATTGGCTTTCAACCTCCCCGACTAAATCCGAAAGGCGCAATAGGTTCTGCTCCACGCGTTCCAAACGACGCGTGACCTCTTGTTTTTTCGCGTTGAAGCGCGACACGCCCGCCGCTTCTTCCAAAACCGCGCGACGCTGAAGACTCGAACTTTGTAAAAGCGCCTCCACGCGCCCCTGTTCGATCACCGCGTAACCCTGAGCGCCAAGACCTACTCCGCAAATGAGGTCGCGGAAGTCCTTTAAACGCGACGCTTGACCATTTATGAGATATTCAGACTCTCCGCTACGATAGACACGACGTGTTAGATGAAATTCGACCCCTTCGAACGCAAACAGCCGCTTGCTATTGTCAAAGGTCAGCGTGACTTCCGCTGTGCCCAAAGAACTGCGCGATTCCGAACCGTTAAAAATAACGTCGGTCATCTCGTCGCCGCGCAGTCGTTTCGCGCTCTGTTCCCCTAGCGCCCACTTGATCGCGTCGACCACGTTCGATTTACCCGAGCCGTTCGGTCCCACAAGCGCGCATACGCCCGCTTCAAGCTCCATTCGCGTGCGGTCGGCAAAGCTTTTAAAGCCATATAATTCAATTGCTTTTAACATGGAACGACGCGCGTCTATACCGGTTAATCTACTTTCCTCCCGACCAACGCGCCGTACGTCGGTCGCCTATACGCGACGACGTCATGACATACCGCCGCGTATATCGTGAGACTAACAAAGTTTTTTTGTCCGCGCAATATCACTATAACCGCGATATTTTAACGTCGCTACTGCGTCTTGTAGAACCTGTTCGATAGAAAAGTCTCTAGAAGTAACATGCACGCGAGCGCAAGTACGAGTATGGCGTACGGTTCGTGTTCTTCGTTGCGTCGCAACGCCGCCAATTGAGTGTCCGAGTCGATTTCCAAGTCCTGATAAGGCGCGTCTTTCCAGAGGTTTTGCCACTCTTGCGGCGAATGTCGCGTTAGTTCAAATTGCTCCGGGGGAGTCGTTACCGCGTAGACGGCGCTAAATCTGTTCTGCCCGCGCTGCGATTGCGCCTCTACGCGATATAGTCCCGGCGTCTGAGCGCGCGGCGCTTTAATAACGCCTCGCTGTGCGTCGAAAGGCGCCGGTAGTCGTTCCGCCTCGGGCGTAATGACCGTCGCGGTTTGAAACTGTTCCGCTTCCGGCGCGCGTAGTAGGACGTTCTCGCCCAGTTGATAATTCAAAATCGAAGAGGAATGCCACGCCAGGCGTCGCGCGATACTGTCGACCAGTAAAATAAAGACCCAGGTCGCGTCGGAGGAGGTTAGCGCGTTCCAGTTCTGCGACGCTGTGTCGGCGCTAATCGGCGTGACCATGACCGCGACCAGTCCCTCGCCCAGACGATGTTCAATGAGTCCCGGAACGCCCTTGACGTCGCTCTGACGCGAGGCGTTTACTCTCGAACGAATCTCCGCGACCACTGTTGTGTTCGACTCCTCGAGCTCCGTGAGATACCAAAAGCGCGAAATTGCCAGCGTATCCCATGGAATATCGTAGGTCTGATACGGTCGAAAGGACGCAAGCAGCGGCTCCTCGTAACTTTTGGGCCACAGCGCGTAGTCCCAGTTCGGCGCGCGACCCTGACTACTCGGCTTTGCGCCCAAAAGATTGAGCGCCTCCGGTGAGTCGAACGCGCCCTTAGTCGCCGCGTGTGGACCAAGAAAGACCGCCAGACCTCCGCCATGTTCTACGTATCGCGTGAGTTTCGATAGCATTTCCGGCGCTAAATCGGGCGGATCGAGTAAGAAGACAGAACTATATTCCCCTAGTTTGGCGTCGGTGAGCGCGCTGAAATTATGCGCCTGCGAATCTTGAGCGGTCATGGCGTAGGGTAGAACGTCGAATTGAAAACTCGCGCGACCCGACTGTCGCTCCTCCTCGGGCGCGAGCGCTTCGGTCAAAAAGAGCGACGTCTCTTGCGCCGGCGCGGTCGAAACGACCAGCGCGCGCGCCGCCTCGGCAAACTTGACCGCAAAGACGCGTTGGTCGTCAATGTTGAGCGCGTCGGCGCCGACCAGTCGCGCCATACCGACGCAGGAGCCTAGCGGCAAGGCGCTCAGATTAAAGGTCGCCGTGCGCTTACTGCGTCCCTCGGTAAAAGCGAGCGTTTGTGTCTGGCGTTGCAACGCCTTTTGGCTGAGCGCCACGATGGCGTCGTTCCCCAACGCTTCCGGCAAATCCTGCTGCGCAAAGAGCAGTAGTTCTAGCGTGAGATTCTCCTCGTTGGCGCCCTGGCGCTGAACCTCGACGTCAACGCGTAGACCGCTGGACGCCGACGCGGTTTCCGAGGAAAGCGCGACCTCGGTTATTGACGCGTTGCGATAATCGTCGTCTCCCAGGTCGACAAAGAACAACTTAACGGCGTCTTTGAGTTTTCCCTCGGTCAAACTTCGCGCGACCCGTTGCGTATCCCTCTCGGGCCAGCTACGCTGTGTTTCGTCCGTAAAAATAAAGAGTTCGCCCGAGGTTCCAGCGCGTTCAAGCAGACGCAACGCTTCACGTGTGGTTTGCGCCGCGCTACGACCGTTCGGAAGAATCGCCAATTTCTCCAGCCGTTCGCGCGCCGCCACCCGGTCGGGGAGGAATCCGTCTGCGTCGTAGTTTCCGTCGAGAATTGCGATTTTACTCTCTGAAGCCGTTTGCTCTAGAATCGCCAAAGCGCCGACGCGCGCTGTTTCTAAGAGCGTTGCGTTATTGCGTACGCGCGCCATACGTACCGACGTGTCGATAATAATAATCGTAGCCGGCGCGGCGCTTTGTTCCGCCTGTTCGCGCTCCTCGGTCTGTGAGCGCGCCTCGAGTATTGGCGCTCCTTGGCTTTTGTGTGCAAAGTACGGTCGCGATAGTGTCAAACCCAATAGCAGTATCATCGCCACGCGCACCGCTAGTAGTATTAGGCGCTTGAGGGTGAGTCGACGTTTATTCGCCACGAGTTTAGCGCGCACAAATCGCGCCGCGGGAAAGACTTGTCGTTTCGGCGCGCCCTTCGAGAGTAGGTGAATTATGATCGGAAGCGTCGCGGCCAGCGCGCCCCCTATCAGTAGCGATAAGGTCGTGAATATCATTGCGTCGTATGACGTTAAAGTATCTGATTACGCGTCTTTGCGAACGATTGACGTCCTCTTTCGCGTCGACGCCTCTGCGCGCTAGTATAGCGTTTGTGCCGCTGTGAGTAAAGACGAAGCGAGTTATCGGCAATAAAAAAAGACCCGAAGACTGTTAAGCCTTCGGGTCCTGTGGGATTTAGCGTTTATTCAAACGCTCGGTCGTTTTATTTGACGTCAAATTCCGCGTCGATTGCGTCGTCGTTGTCGTTGCCGCTCTGGTTCGCTCCGCCGCCCGACTGCGCCGCCTGCTGTTGCTGTTGCGCGCGTTCGTAGAGCGCTTTGCTCATGGCGTGAGAAGCTTGTTCCAATTCCGAAAACGCCGTCTTGATCTGGTTGGCGTCGTCGCTCTCGCACGCTTTACGCGTCTTGGCGATTGCTTCGTTAATCGCGGTCTTATCTTCCGGTCGCAGTTGCGCGTCTTGATCCTTGAGCAATTTTTCCAGCTCGAAGCACATCGATTCCGCTTTATTGCGCGCCTCGACCAATTCGCGACGTTGCTTGTCTTCTGCCGCATGTTCTTCCGCATCGCGACGCATACGTTCGATCTCTTCCTCTGTTAGACCGGAGGACTGTTCAATGCGGATCTTCTGCTCGCGTTGTGTGCCAAGGTCGCGTGCGCTAACGTTCAGAATACCGTTTGCGTCGATGTCGAATGTGACTTCGATTTGCGGCATGCCGCGCGGCGCTGGCGGAATTTCTTCCAGATTGAACTGACCGAGCAGACGGTTGGCGGAGGCGATTTCTCGCTCGCCCTGGTAGACCTTGATCGTAACGGCCGTCTGATTGTCGTCCGCGGTGCTGAAGACTTGCTTTTTGGTGGTCGGAATTGTCGTGTTCTTTTCCACGAGTTTGGTCATTACACCGCCGAGGGTTTCAATACCCAGAGACAACGGAGTGACGTCGAGCAGTAGCACGTCGGTGACTTCGCCGGCGAGAACCGCGCCTTGAATTGCCGCGCCGACCGCCACGACCTCGTCCGGGTTTACGCCCTTGTGAGGCTCTTTGCCGAAGATCTGGCGCACCATGTCTTGGACTTTGGGAATACGCGTGGAACCGCCGACCAGAACGACTTCGTCGACGTCTTGAGCGCTAATGCCCGCGTCGCGCAACGCCTGCATGACCGGTCCCTTAATCCGTTCGAAGAGCGGATCGGCCAGACGTTCGAATTCCGCGCGCGAGATCGACTTCTGGAGGTGCTTCGGACCGCTCGCGTCCATGGCAATGAACGGCAGATTAACGTCAGTCGACGATTGCGAACTCAACTCTCGCTTCGCCTTTTCCGCCGCCTCTTGTAGACGTTGTAACGCCATAGACTCTTGACGCAGGTCAATACCCGTCTGGGCTTTGAAGTCGTCCGCGATGAAGTTAATCAGGACTTGGTCGAAGTCGTCGCCGCCCAGGTGTGTATCGCCGTTGGTGCTCTTAACCTCGAAGACGCCGTCGGCAATCTCGAGAATGGATACGTCGAACGTACCGCCGCCCAAGTCGAAGACCACGATTTTTTTGCCTTTGTCCTTGATCTTTTCCAAACCGTACGCCAACGCCGCGGCGGTCGGTTCGTTCACGATACGCATGACTTCCAAACCAGCGATCTGACCGGCGTCTTTCGTCGCCTGACGTTGCGCGTCGTTGAAGTATGCCGGCACGGTAATGACCGCTTTATTGACCTTGTGACCGAGGTATGCTTCCGCCGATTCCTTCAGTTTACGCAATGTCATTGCGGAAATTTCCGCGGGCGTGTATTGTTTGCCGTCGATCTCGACCTTGACGTATTCGTCGTTGGCGCCGACCACTTTGTACGGAACGATTGTCTCTTCGGTTCCGACTTCACTTCGTTTGCGCCCCATAAAGCGCTTGATGGACGCGATCGTACGCGTCGGATTCATGACAGCTTGGCGTTTCGCCAGTTCGCCGACGAGGTTCTCGCCAGAATCTGTGTACGCCACAATACTGGGGGTTAATCGATAACCTTCCGGGTTCGGAATGACTTTCGTTTCCGTACCTTCCATAACAGCGACGACCGAGTTGGTTGTGCCCAGGTCGATGCCGATGATTTTTTCTCCTTGAGCCATGATGAATCTCCTTACCTATATATTATCCGAACGGCGCATAAACGCTCGATTCGTTTTTTGCTGACTTGTATACGACCCCTTGGCGTTGTGCCGTTGTACGTCGTACGCTATACCAAAAGCAAAGACGGCGCCAAACAAAAAAGAAATATAAAAATAAAAAATTTCTTCTGGCGCTTCCCATGAATTTCTAACGCCGACGCGTAGCTATCCCCTCAATTTACGCGTTCGACGACCGCATCGCCGTTGTTGTTTTTTCTGAATGAATATTTATTTTTTCGGCGTCGCTCTTGCCACTGCCAATTTGACAGAATTTAGACGTCGCTCTTTGCCTCAATAAAAACGAAGCTTGCGTTCTGTATGAGTTGCGCTAAAATAGAGACTAAACTTTTACACGCGCGCGTTCCCTGCGCACGTCCACGGCGGTAAAGCGCCAATCGACTCACAACGAAAGCGCTCATATGAACTATTTAATCACCGGAGGCGCCGGATTTATTGGCTCGCACCTGACCGAATTCTTCCTCCAGCGCGGAGATAATGTCTCCATTGTCGACGACCTATCCACCGGCGCTTGGCAAAATGTTGCACGGCTTGACGGTCGCCCGAATTTCCACGCCTATATCGCAGACGCCGCCGATGAAAAACTCATGGAGAATGAAATCCGCAACGCCGATTTCGTCTTCCACCTCGCTAGCTCCGTTGGCGTTAAGCTCATTGTGTCGCGACCCGTGGAGTCGATTCGTAAGATTGTGAGACCCACCGAAACCGTCGTCGACCTGTGCGCAAAATACCGAAAGCCGGTACTGCTCACCTCCACCAGCGAAACCTACGGCAAGTCCGAAAGCGTTCCCTTCCGCGAAGATATGGACGTGACGCTCGGTCCGAGTTGTAAAAACCGCTGGGCCTACGCCATCGCTAAACTCCTCGACGAATTCTACCTACTAGCGCACCGTGACCAGACGTCGTTGCCCGTGTATATTGTGCGACTATTTAACGTCGTGGGTCCGCGCCAGACCGGCGCCTATGGCATGGTCTTGCCGCGCTTTATTAGCGCCGCGCTCGCCAATGAGCCGCTACAAGTGTACGGCGCCGGCGATCAGACTCGTTGCTTCTCCTCTGTCTTTGATATCGTGGAAGGTCTCGCGCGCGTGAGCGCCTCCACTCGCGCCCAAGGCGAGGTCGTTAATATGGGCAGTAACCACGAGATCTCGATCAAAGAACTCGCAAAACGTACGATCGAACTGTGCGACTCCAAATCTGAAATCCAGTTTATTCCCTACGACCAAGCGTACGGTCCAAATTTCGACGACATGCAACGTCGTGTTCCCTCGCTGGACAAGGCCAAGGAACTCTTCGACTGGAACCCTAAACGCACCCTCGACGAAATCATTATTGAAACGCGCGACTGGCTCAAAGAGTCCGGAAGATTCTGATGCAATTCTGTCGCGTTTTATACTAAAACCACCGCGCCACGCGCGCTCTTGCCTAGGATATATCATCAAATGACCATCAAAATCGGCGTGTTAGGCGCCACCGGATACACCGCGCTTGAATTGCTTAAATTACTGCGTCGCCATCCTCAAGCTGAAGTGATCGCGGTTACCAGTCGCGAAAACGTTAGTCCCATTGCCGAAGTGCATCCGTCCCTGACCGGTCAGTATTCGATCTGTTGTGAAAACCTTAAACCACAAGACCTTGCCGATCGTGGAGTGCAAGCGGTTTTCAGCTGTCTGCCTCACACCGCGACCGCCGCGGTCGCGCCCGAATTGCTCAGACTCGGCATGAAAGTCGTTGACTTTGGCGCCGATTACCGCCTCAATAACGTCGACGTCTTTAATAAATGGTACAATGTAATTCACCCCGATCCGGAAAGACTACCCTCGGTTCCCTACGGTCTGCCGGAGCTCTTCCGCGACGCCATTCGCGGCGCCAGTCTGGTCGCTAATCCCGGATGCTACCCGACCTCTGCGATTCTACCCATTGCTCCGCTTCTCAAACACGGCTACGTTGCGCCCGACGATATCATTATCGACTCCAAAAGCGGCGTGTCCGGCGCCGGTCGCAAGCCTTCGCTTAAGAACCTCTACCCCGAATGTAACGAAGCGATCTCAGCCTACGCCGTCGGTTCCCATCGACACACCCCGGAAATCGAAGAGGTTCTTACTAACGCCAGCGGAAAGAACGCCTCCGTGATCTTCACGCCGCACCTCACTCCGATGGATCGCGGGATCCTTTCCACGACCTATCTCAAACCGCTCGCCAACGCCACCCAGGAAGAGCTGCTGAACTTCCTCAAAGATTTTTACAAAGACGAACCCTTCGTGCAGGTCGTCGACGCCTTGCCGACCACCAAGGACGTGATCCACACCAATCGTTGCCACATCACTGTGCGCACTGTAGGCTCGCGTATTTCCACCATATCCGTGATCGACAATCTCATTAAAGGCGCCGCCGGAGCCGCCGTGCAGAATTTCAATATTCTGTTCGGCTTCGAGGAGACCACCGCGCTACTGTAACTGCGATGCTAATCGATGGTTCTACCCCGGATAGAACCGCTGTAACGACACATGCGGGACGCTATACGAGTAAGAGTATAGCGTCCCCTTTTTGTGTTCATTACCGAAATGCGACGCGTCGGCTTCACGACTATTGGGGATATTTTCCAATTAGTCGTAAATTTTTATAATGTCATTTTTGATAGCTATAAATATTTCTCTATTATCGAAAGTTGCCAAAATCTATAGGTTTGTGTTATTCGTCTACTAGAATAGATATTGCGTTGACGTCAGGATAAATCATTCCAAAGCGCCTTTAATAACCTTGACAGAGTATACAATCTGTGTTATAATCGCAAACTGTATGCGCTGGCGTGTCCAGCGCCAAAAATTATACGTTTTGACAAGTATGTAAATGTTGTTATGGCAAAAGCTGGATCGATAAAAATTTCGGTCTGTATTCCTCATCCTTAATTTACAACATTCCAACTTTTGTGATTGCAATATTTTGTTACGTCAGACATTTGAATACGGTTTTCCTAACCGCGAAACAGTGGCGCTTTTTTAACTTTTCGAGGGTGTTTATGAACCTTAAATCCCGTAATACAAGCCGTGGTTTCACGCTTGTTGAACTCCTTGTCGTTATTGCCATTATCGGTATCCTTATCGGTCTGCTTCTGCCCGCAGTCCAAGCGGCTCGTGAAGCGGCGCGTCGTATGCAATGCACCAACTACCTCAAGCAACTTGGTCTTGCCGCGCAAAACTTCCATGACGTTCAACTCAAGTTGCCCGACCGCAGCTATCAGAAGAACCTCTCTACCTACAGCAGCGTGTGCGGAAACTGGCATCGTTACTCCGGTCTGACTGGTCTACTCCCCTACATGGAACAGCAAGCGCTCTACGACGTCCTCATTAAGGATATCGAAAATGGTAATTCCCCTTGGTCCACCGGAACTGACCTCGCGGTGTGTCAACATGTCTCCACCTTCGCTTGTCCTTCTGACAGCGGTGTGAAACAAGCCAGCGGTGCCCTCGCGGCGACCAGTTACCACTTCAACGCTGGCGATATGACAACTCTGTGGGACTGGAACGAATTCCGTGGCGCTGTCGCGCGTGCCGATAAGCACGAAATGACCCTCGCCGACTTCACCGACGGCACTAGTAACACCATTCTGTTCAGCGAATGCGTTGTCGGTACCTCCAAGCTCTATAAAAAGGTTAAGGGCGGTATTGCGATCCTCGGCGGCGCCTACAATGGCGGTCACTCTACCGCCTGGGCCAATCTCTACTTCTCCCCCGCGGTCTGCGCTGCTGTTCGTGGCGCCAATGGCGATATTAACAACTCCTACTCCGTGAATACTACCGAAAACCAATGCATTGGTCGTCGTTGGGGCGACGCGCACGACGTCTACACCGGTTTCTTCACGATTCTGCCTCCGAACTCCCCCACCTGCGCTAATGGCGGCGCTGAAAACTGCTGCGTTGTCACCGCTTCCAGCAACCACTCTGGCGGCGTCAACTGCTGCTACGTCGACGGTTCCGTTCACTTCATCAGCGACACGATCAACGCTGGCGATCAGTCCAAAGACTTCTACGAGGTCGTTCCGAATACCGATCGTCCGCAAGACTACGGCGGGGCTTCTATCTACGGCGTTTGGGGCGCGCTCGGCACCTCCGCCGGCGGTGAAACCGTCTCCCTCTAATGCAAGCCACATACTCGCTTAATTGCGCGTAGTTTCGACAAATGTTCGCCGATCCTTGTTTGTCTCAAACTTGTATCGGCGAATATTTTTAAACTCTACCAACACAGGACGTCTCTAATCCAGACGATTACTCGCCATGAAAAATATCAATCTACTCCTTTGTGCCCTACTAGCCGTGACTTCCGTCGCGTTCCTCGGTTGCAATAAAGACAAAGGCTATAAAGCCGTTACCGGTACCGTCACGATGGACGGCGCCCCTGTGGAAGGCGCCACTGTGACCTTCTATAACCAAGATTCCACCGGCGAACCCGGCGGCGGTAAAACCGACGCATCCGGCGCCTATACCGTCACCTCCTCTGGCGCGACCAACGGCGGTAAAGGCTTGCTCCCCGGAACCTATAAGGTTACCGTGATGAAGTACGAAGAAGTGGTCGACCCCGATCAAGAGGCCTTCGATAAGGGCGAAATCGATTACGACGAACTCCAAAAGCGTAAGGGCAAGACCATGTCCGGCACTCGTACCGGCGGCGCCCCGAAGCTACTCACCCCCGCACAGTACGCTAACCCCGGCGGCACCCCGCTCTCTGTGACCGTCTCCACAAACCCCCAGGAAAACGTCTTCGATTTCAATCTTGAATAGTCTGCCGAATGCGTTCCTGATTATTCAACCTAAGTTGTGAATCACGCCTGAGCTTACCGATAAAGTCAGCTCGGGCGTTTTTTTATAATCATCGTTTTCTCATTATACCTATTCACACGGACGTGATTGTTCAAATACTCAATTAGCGCTAAATGTTGTGACGGTTAAGTTTGGAATAATTAAGCAAAACAGTTGGCGACTAAGGACGACTGTATGTTCACGAAGGATTATGAAAAGTTTAACGCTTAAAAAGTGATATCGAAATAGCATAATGACGACCTATTTTTGCCGACAAATCGCGCCGTAAACTCTGTTATCAGCGTAGTGTTTTGCCAATTATGAGAAAAATTGTGAAAAATTTACAAAATTCGCTTGACCTGGCAAATGTTTCTGCTATAATCCAGGAGTCGTTTGTGTCGCTAGTCGACGATATTCGACGACCGCCCGCAAGGCGGCGAGTCTTCGGACTCAAATGATTTTTGACAATTAGGTAAATGCAAGA
>JAUNMR010000023.1:0-17284 GCA_030537455.1 Planctomycetia bacterium
ATAGCTGGTCAAAGAACATTTGCATAATTGAGTTCATGTTCTGTTCCTCCAGGGGTAATTGTGAAAACACTTCGTTGTCAATCTTAAAACCCGAGCCCTTACAAATAGAGTTGAGGAAGTCGCATACGGACTGGTAGTCGTCAAAGGTAGGGTCGGTAATGGGAATGACGTCGTGAGGATTCACGACATTGTGCAAGAACGCGGCGCAGATTCTCAAGTCGCTTTGGAAGAGCGCGATCTGTTCACGCGTGAGTCTTGGCACGTCGATAACGTTTATTTTAAAATCGTTAAAGTATGGTAAGAGCAGCTCCTTTGAATCGGGAGGGAACTGAACGACGTCACTTAGACGCAAATACTTGTTCCAAGGTTCCTTTTCAAAGTAGACAACTAAGGTAATCACAGGTACTCTTGTGCTATCGGGGAACAGAGTAATTTGGTCGTGATATAAGACGCCGTCGTATGCGAAGAGTCTCAGAACCATGTCACGGTTTTTTTTGGTTTGAGGCTCTAGGTCGCAAATGGCGAGGTATGAGGCGCCGCTCATCCAGTATTTTACGACGTCCCTTTGGAATTCACGTTTTTTCCCTTCGCTGTCGCGGTATTGGCTTTTTGGATCCATGTCCTTTAGGTCGTCAGGCTTAATGACCTGACGTCCCTTAAAGACGATGGCGTTAAAGACGTCGGCGAAGACGTCGTTGCGTCCTAGGAGCTTGCGCTCTGTTAAATCTTTGTCTCCCATGCGACGACTTTCTATCGCTTGAATACGTGTGCGCGTTTCTGCGCTCAGGATCTGACGCGCGTATTATAGCGTAAAGTGACAGAAAAATCAATCAACTGAATAATATCTCGGCAAATCTTGTGAATGACGCGCGACGCTTGTGTGACGTTTGAGGATAGTGTAGAATATTATACCGTATGCGACGATTGGTTTCGATCGTCGCGATAGAATATGGAGATAATTCAACGAGGAGGGTTCTATGGCGATAGGCGCGAACGGTCGCGGCGTGGCGGCGATTACAGGCGCGACGAGCGGCTTCGGAAAGATCTATGCGGAACGTCTCGCTAGCGAAGGTTTTGACCTTCTTATCATAGCTCGTCGCGGGGCATTGCTTGAGGAGCTCAAGGTCGAGCTTGAAGCACGCTTTCAGGTCGAAGTGGAGCCAATGGTCGCGGATCTTTCGAGATTGGAACAGATCGAACAGGTAGAGCGTCGCCTAGAGAGTTTGGCAGAATTGCGCTATCTAATCAACAACGCGGGTTTTGGCGGCAGTCTTCCCTTTCCCGACGTAGACGTTACGGTGGAGACGGACATGGTGACGACGCATTGTCTTGCTCCAATGCGTTTAACACGCGCGGCATTGGTTCCTATGCGCTCTCGCGGGTTAAGTCGAGGCGCCGGTTATATAGTGAACGTATCGTCAGCGGCGGGTTTTTTGGCGGGTAGCGGCGCGGCGGACTATTGTGGTACGAAGTCGTATTTGATAACGTTTTCACGTTGTGTTCAGTGTGACGTTCGCGGTTTTGGGGTACGCGTTCAGGCTCTTTGTCCTGGATTTGCTCACACGGGCTTTCATGCGGCGCCGACGATGCGCAATTCTAAGATTCCCCAAACAGTTCCGCGGTTTCTGTGGCAACGCGCAGATCGCGTGGTGGACGCGTCATTGCGCTCTTTGCGTCGCAAGTTCCGTCCCAACGTGGTCTGTATTCCGACGTGGAAGTATAAAATCGCGTGCTATTTTGGTTCCAGTTGGCTCTTTGCTCCACTACGCTTGCTTTTTTCCGGCGGTAAGATTCGGTAAGCGCGCCCTTATGTAAAGCGGCGTTTAGTATATAGAATCAGGAGTCGCGTCAATAAGTGGCGCGACTCCTGATGTTGTAATTATTTATGACGCCTATAGCGCTCGTACGGCGTTAGCGTTTAAAAACCCCTGGCGGCTCTGATATCATCGAAATCACGGAGATGATAGTCGATTCCGACGTAGTCTAAGGTTTTGCACAAAGCTCTGAGCGCTACGCCCAAGCCGTCGGAGCCGCTGTAGCCGCCGAATTGTCCACCGCCCTTGACGTGAGGTTCAAGGTCGAGAAAAACGCCTGGCAGACCGCGTTTCTGGTAGTAATCTGTCAGCGAGGGTAGTATCTTCGCGAAGTCGCGTAAAATCGCTTCGTGACCGGAATAACCCTGATCGCAGGGGACAAACCCCTTCATTTTGTCTTCGTCTTGTCGTCCGCCTTTGACCTCAACTGTGGTTTGCGAATAGTCCTTAATGTGCAACCATCCCAGACCGGGCTTCATAGCTTCGTACTGTTCGTAGATTTCAGCGGTTGTGTAGCCCTGAACGACTAGATTGGCGGCGTCAAAGATGAGCTTCATGGCCGGATGGTTGACCTGGCGATAAATTTCACTGAGAATCCACCCGTTGCAACCGATGAGGTTCGCTTCCACCTCTAGACCGAACGTCAAATCGGAACGATGGCAAGTTTCTGCGATCTTGCCGAGTCGGTCGACCGCTTGTGAGACGTACTTCTGTGGATCGTCGCCCTTGGGCTGATAGAAGGAGAACCCACGGATGAGTTTGGTCTCGAACATATGCGCCAAATCGCATACGCGCTTGACTTCCGTTTCGAGGTATTCCTCAAATGGGACATATCTGTCCTTTGAGCCGTCTTCGACGTCGAGGAGCTTGATCTTCCCGATGGGCGAGCCAATCGATGAGACGTTTAGACCGTATTGGTTCTGATAATCGAGCACGCGGTGGATTTCCTCGGCGCTGAGCGTCATGACGTTCTTAACGCCGTCTCCCAAATTAACGAAACGTATGCTGTAGTATTGTAGTCCGAGCGCGGCAAAGGTGGCAAACTGCTCAACCATAGTCTTTGTATTTGAGCATTCGTCGGCGAACCCGGTGAGTACAACTTGCGGCGTCATATTCTTTTTAAGCGTCATAGGAAGCCTGCGTGGTTAGGGTGAAAGGATTGAAAATCGCGATTGAACGATCCGTATAGCGTGATCTGTATAGCGTTATTGTATCATGAGGAATTTGCAATTCCAGCGGCGCTATGGGGTCGGTCTATTTCTCGAATAGCTTTTTCTGTGCTAAGAGTAGCCCGACAATAGATTTGGCGTCAGCGATCTGATTATTCTCAATCATTTGATTGATCTGCCGCCATGAGAGAATCTCATTGACGATCTTCTCTCCGTCCTCTGGCGCGCTTTGTCCAAGCCTTAGCCCGGTCGCGAGGTAGATAATCAACTCTTCCTGCAGTACGCCCGGAGAGGTATAGATTGTGTGAAGTTTTTCGATATTTTCGGCGCGATATCCAGTCTCTTCGATTAATTCCCTAATCGCGGTCTGCTCCGGCGGTTCGTTCGGCTCGCGCGTTCCAGCGGGAATTTCGTAGATTTCACGCTGGAACGAGACGCGGAACTGTCGAATTAGTAGGACGTTACCGTCGTTGAGAACCGGCACGATCGCGACCGCGCCGGGATGCTTGACGATATGTCGCGTGAGTATTTTCCCACTGCGTCCCAGTTGCTTTCTTTCAACGATATTAAAGACGCGCGACTCAAAAAGAATCGGCTCGGCGTCCTGTTCGGAATTACGGCTAATATTGTCATTAGTATTTGTCATGACGGAGTTTTCTGTGAGTAGGTTCTAGCGTGCAAATGTTTTGACACAAGACTTTGTGCTAGTGTTTGATCGCCCAGCGTTTGATTTGTCCCAAATCGTTTGCAAAGTAGACGTATTGGTTGTCATTTGTGAAAGCGACGGCGACGGCGTTTTTGGAATCGTATGAATCGTCTAACGTCTTTAGAACGATACCTTTACGAATTTCCCAGAGCACAACTCTGGCGACTCCGGCGCTTGTAGCGACTGCGAGTTTAGATTCGCCGTAAGCGAAGTCAAAGTCCGTAATGACGTCGCGATGCTCTCCTAATTCCGCGACAAGCTTGCCATTTGCCGCTTGCCACATTGAGACGTATTTCGGCTCGACTCTCGCGGCGATGATCGATCCGTCGTGGTTGAATTTACAAAATCTTCTTGTAATAGGCGCGGCGATAGCGATTTGCGCCACTTCCGGAGCCATTAGCGGTTGTTTTGCTTTTTCGAGGGGAACGTTAGTTGGCGTGTTTAAGTCCCAGATAACGATTTTATATCTCGGCGACTGGTTGAGGGAGTTCTCGGGGTATTCTTCCACGAGCGTAGCGACGAGTTCACCAGCGTCAGAGACGTCGAGGATATCGACGATTTGACCGGAAATTTCGTCGTCGGAGGCGGAGGCGTCGAATGTCATTTTGACGTTGAGTGGGAATCTCACGACTCTTTTTCTATCACGCAAAGAGACAAGCGCCCAGTTCGGATTGTATTCAACTTTCTGAGTTTCCGTGGATTTGGCGTTTTCCTCTGGACGATTGACCTTTTGATCGAGCTGTTTGAGGTTCTGAATCATGTCGTCGGCGTCTTGATTACCACGGCATACGATCCACTGGGAACCTTGTGAGATCCAAATGGCGTTTGCGGCCTTCATTTCAGGGGCAGTCTTTATGTGTTTGACGGCGTCGTCGAGAGTAGCGGCGTTATTTCTCGGGACCATAAAGAGCGAGGCGGTGGAGGCAAGGGACTTCGTGAGCACAACGTTCTGTAGCGATTCCATACTTTCGAACTCTTGTAGCGTCATGACGTCTCTCGGGTCAACTTGGATTGTCTCCTCGGTTTGCTCGGATTCCTCTTGCTCTTCTACTTGCGCAGACTCTTGCTCCTGCTCCTGGGCGGTTTGTTCTTCAGAGGCGTCGGGATTTGCATCTTCCTCTTGAAGTATCAGCTCGTCGTTGGTAGCGAGGGGGTCGAGCGTCTGTTCTTCGACGTCATTCTGAGTTAGGGTAGGGTAGTCGTCTAGGGTTTGATTGCCCCATGGAATGCCCGGGGCGTTTTCGGGCAGCGTTTGGCTTGTCCCTTGGGCAGGGATGTATGGTAGTCTTGTCGTGACGTCGGAGGGAATCGCCGCCATTTCGAGGTAACCATTCGCATCTGGTGCGTTTATTTCAGACTCGGTAGGCTGGAATAATTCGTTTAGATCAGGGAAGTCGTTCTCGTTGAGGCTTGAGGGCGCGTTGTGTTGACTGGCGAGCGGAGCGTGGTACGGGACAGGCATGAACGTGACGTCGTTATTGTCTTCGTCGTTATTCTGTGGGACGCTGGCGTAGTATCGTCCGACGTGGAGTTGGTCGTAACTAGCGCCTCGGATAATGTATTTGTCGTCGTTTGCAGTCGTATATTGGGACTGCTGTGCGAGCAGACCGGCGCGAACCTCTTTGTCGGACCAGAAGAGTCTTTTGCCGGTCTTGTCAAAAGCGACGGCTTGGAGATTTGTGGCGATGGAGGCGCGGTCGTATGCGAAGGTTTCGCGTCGTGGATCGGCAAATTCAATGTTCCACAACTCAACGGCGACGAGTTGATGGTCGATGGAATCAAATGAGGCAAAGAGCGCAGGATCGGCGCTTGCGGACGATTCGACGAGTATATGTCGCGCGTCAGGCGCGATTCTGATCTGCTCCACGTTAGACTCGGTTTGCAGTACCAAGTCGGCGTACTCGACGGGCGCTTCTTCGACTTCTTCAATCTGCTGCAACTGTTTTTGCCGTCGCAGTCGCATGGAACGATTGTGCGCGCTACGATTGGGGAAGAGCGTCTGACAACATCCTGTATCGAGCAGGCACGCGAGTGAGATTGAGATAAGCAGAACAAGTCTGAGCAAATATTTCAGATCGCGTGCGTATTGTCGAGAATCTTGCGAATTTAAAGTCGCCATCTTTTAGGAACCGCTCCATGATAGTAAAGGGACGTCTGACGCGCGAATCCTTGCGCGTCAGGGCGAGTTTACATAGATAAGCGGAACTGGTCAAGAGATCGATTTGGTCGTCATGGCGTGAGAAAAAATAGGAAAAAAATAAAAAGCCAGTTGACAAGCTCGCTTTTTACGTCATAATGGTCGCATGAACTGGCGGTTACGCCTTTTAGTGCGCCCCCTTCGTCTAGTGGCCTAGGACGGTGGATTCTCAGTCCATAAACAGGGGTTCGATTCCCCTAGGGGGTACTTTTAGAGGTCTGTTCTGTGACAGACCTTTTTTTATTTCTTGTTTTTTGTCTATTAAGTCGTATTTTTATATCGCTTATGTTACGACGCGTCTTCGTCGTGACTTGGGATATTGTAAAAGTAAGAAAAAGTGGTCGCGGTAGTGACTTTTCCCTTTTTGTCGGTTATAATTACATCAGACAGCGTCAAGAGTGGCGCTTGCATAGTGATAGAAACGCGCTTAGCGCGTAAACTGATATGAGAGACATAAGCGATGAAGCAAATAATAGGTTGGCGTTTTACGTTGTTGGTTTTATTGACGCTGGGTCTGACGGGGCTTAGCGGTAGCGTCTATTCTCAAACGTCTCCTGTGACGTTGGAGTCTCTTCTTCATGAAATGACGGATCGTACCAGCCTTACGATCATGCCGACCTATGTGTGTCGCCAGGCGAGTAGTTACGATCGCGCTTCTAAGAGTCCAGAGGAGAACTGGTTTGCGAATAACGACACGTCGCAGTTCGAACGCGTCGAGAATCAGAACGGTCGCGAGGAGTTCGTTCTCATTGACGCCGAGGGACCTGGCGCGATTGTCCGTTGGTGGATCACCGCTCCTCACTACAAGAATAACTTCTATATTTACATAGACGGCGCCACGGAACCGACGATTAGCGGTCGCATCGACCAGATCGTAGGGGGCGACCAGCTAGCGGGCGCACCCCTTTCCGCGGAGACGTCTCGCGGTCGCAATCTTTACCTTCCGATCCCGTATAGCAAGAGCATTAAGGTGACTTGCGACAATATGTCGGAGCAGGGCAACCTTTATTATCATATCGATTACCGCACGTACCCATCTGGAACGGCAGTTGAATCCTTTAGCCCAGAAGTTCTTTCTTCTGAAAAGGAATTGATTGCCAGCGTGAACGCGACGCTCTCTTCCCCTTGGACGACGACGCGCGACTGTTCCGATACGCGTTCGATTCAAGGAGCGAAAGGTCATATTTCCAGCGAGCTTCTTACGGAACGCTATGATCAACGCTTGCTCTTTGGTCCAGGCGCGATCACAGAACTTCGCGTTAAGGCGAGCGCAGAGAATTTGCCCGCGGCGCTGCGTAGCGTGGTTCTTAGCATTAGCTTTGACGGCGAAGAAACCGTTTGCGCGCCGCTTGGCGACTTCTTCGGCTCCGGCGTCGGCGTGAATCCGAACTGCACGTGGTTCTCCCAAACGACCGAGGACGGCGAATTGATCTCCTATTGGCGTATGCCGTACCAGCACGACGCTCAGATTTCATTTATCAACTACGGTCTTGAGGACGTGTCAATTGACTATGAAGTCTACTACGAGAAATCCCCGTGGACCGAGCAGACGATGTATTTTCATTCTAATTGGAAGCAAGAGCGTGAGATCCAAACGGTAGCGGGTCGCGGTTTGTGTGATTGGAACTACACGACGCTCGACGGTCAGGGCGTTTACGTTGGCGATATTCTGAGTCTTGTTAATCGCTCGAGCGATTGGTGGGGCGAAGGAGATGAAAAGATCTATGTGGACGGCGAGAGCTTTCCGTCTCATTTTGGAACCGGCACGGAAGATTACTACGGCTATGCGTGGGGTAGTACCGCGTATTTTGAATCTCCTTTCCATGCACAGCCACGTTGCGAAGGTCCCAGTAACTTTGGTAATACAACGGTATTACGTTATCGTCTCCTGGACGGGGTTCCCTTTACGAAGTCCTTTAAGTTCGATATGGAGATATGGCATTGGGCTCAGACGACCGTAGATTATGCCGTGACGACCTTCTGGTACGGTCTGCCGGGCACGAAACTGACGGCGGAAGCACAGGCGGCGCTGGATAATCTGGAAGTAGAAGCGTCGTCGCCGGTGGCGTATAATAACAAGTTTGTTTTCAATTTCCGCGATTTTCAGTATGAAGGCACGGAAGGTCGCGACGTTGTCGTTCAGGGTATGAAAGGCTTCGAAAAGGAAGGTCATAAGTGGGTCGACGCGAAGCAACTCTTGTGGCGTAGCGGCAAGATCGGGGACGAAATCGTTCTGACGATTAAGAACGCTCCTAAAGAGGCGCATGAGATCGTTCTTGGCACGACAGTCGCGCGCGATTACGGCGTCGCGGCGTTCTATTGGAATGACGCACAACTTGGCGAGCCGGTGGATTTCTATGTGCCCGAGGTGGTGGAACGCCGTGTCGTAACGTTGCCGCTACCCGCTAATTTTAACGGCGAAGGCGCTTTGCGCGTTAAGATCGTCGGTAAGAACGACGCGTCTACCAATACGCTGTTCGGCGTCGATTCGATCGAATGGAAGTGATTTCCTTACTGGGAGTTATTTTTCTCGACGCCCTATGGTAATGAACTTTTGCATGAGTATCGGATAAGAGTAGAACCGTGCGTTGAATCCGCGTTTGATTATCCTCTGGGCGATTAACGACGCTTGCGTTGTTTTGCCTGCGCTAGTCTTGCCAGAGAGCAAGAACCGACAGGTTGTTCTCTTATTGAACGCGCCGACGTAAGTTTTGCCTGCGGGACACATGCCGGAAAAGGAGGCAAGTTGGCAAGACGTAGCGACGTTGCATGACGTTCCAGACGCGGTCTATGCAGACGCGAGATTCGCCAACGTAGGTTCTACCCTTATCGTCTTGCGTGAAGACGCAATCGGCGTCGAGACAGTTAAGAAATCGCTTCTATATATAGCGTCACTATTTGAAGATATATTGAACCGCCGTATGCCGAACGGAACCTACGGCGGGGGGCATAGGGGGAGGAGCGCTCCCCCTATTTAATTATAACGATTGAAACAGCGCGGTTTGCGACGTGGTATTAGATCCCGACGGAAGAGACCTTGATCAGCTCGATTTCCGGCGTGAGGAATCCCTCTTTTGGCTCTTCGAATTTAGTGTAGTCGGTTGATAAGTACTTTTTATTGTCGTCGACAAAGACGGTGACGACGGTTGTCTCTTGCGCTTGTTCCTCAGGTAGTTCGTTGAGTAATTTGAGCGCTCCGAGGAAGTTCCCTCCGGCGGAGATACCGACGCCTAGCCCGAGATTGCGCGAGAGCGCCTGCGCTGCGAGAATGGCGTCGCCGTCGTCGACGTTCACAACGTGGTCGAGTTGGTCGAGCTTGAGAATGGCAGGAATGAACTCGTCAGAAATACCCTGAATACGGTGGAATCCGATTTTATACCCGGTGGAGAGAGTTGGCGAGCTGGAAGGCTCCAGCGGGTGG
The DNA here is from genome assembly GCA_030537455.1 of Planctomycetia bacterium. Lineage (GTDB taxonomy): Bacteria > Planctomycetota > Planctomycetia > Pirellulales > Thermoguttaceae > RUG369. The sequence continues at coordinate 9,308 of JAUNMR010000023.1, forward strand.
ATTTTTGCGTTGGGGAAAAGTTTCTTAATGAACTTTCCACATCCCATAACGGTTCCGCCGGTACCGACGCCAGCGACGAAGATATCAGGTCGACGACGTTGTCTTGCGAGTTGCACAACGATTTCCGGACCGGTGGAGAGGTAGTGCGCCTCCAAGTTGTCCTCGTTGTCAAATTGACGCGGTAGAAAGACGGAGTCAGGGTTCTCGAGCTTCATGTTTTCCGCACGCTGAATCGATCCTTTGAAACCGCCCTGTTCTTTTGAGATCAGTACAACGTCGGCGCCGTATGCCTTCATGAGATTGATTCTCTCGAGCGACATCCAGTCTGGCATGTATATAACGACGTTACAACCGAGTAGTCTTCCGAGCGCGGAAAAAGCGACGCCAGTGTTGCCGCTTGTCGCCTCGGCAATGACGTGTCCGGGCTTGAGTTCGCCATTTTCGAGAGCCTTACGCAGAATGTGCAACGCCATCCGATCCTTAATGGAGCCGGTGAGATTGAGATACTCCGCTTTGGCAAAGACGGTTCGGGGCTTTTTTCGCCATAAGAGGTCGATTTTCAGTAGCGGCGTGGCGCCGATGAGACTGTCAATACCATTGAGTCGAGCAAGGGGATCCATGTAAGTAACTCTCATTATTCAAATAGTCGTCGCTTGTCGTTTTGTGTGACTGTATCGTCAAGCATACAGACATTAGTGTTTCCAAGGCTTATCGGCAACGTAGGGTTCTGAATTTAGTTTTAGGTCGAAAAAGATCATGCAGCGGTCTCATTCGCCTTCGAATTGTACCGGTGCAAAGACAGGCAGGTCGCCTAAGGTATCGCGTCCCTTGAGGTCGACCAGCTCGATAATAAAGGCGGCGCCCTTGACAATACCGCCCTGACGTTCGATGAGTTTACGACATGCGTTGATTGTCCCACCGGTGGCGAGTAGGTCGTCGAGCAAGAGTACGCGATCGCCTGACTTGATCGTGTCTTCGTGCATCTCAATGGAGTTGACTCCGTACTCGAGGGAGTAGTCAATAGAGACGGTCTTAAAGGGTAGTTTACCAGGTTTTCTCATAGGCGCCAGCCCAGCGTTGAGTTGGATGGCCAAAGGCGCTGCGAAGATAAAACCACGCGCTTCCGGGGCAGCGATCTTATCGAAGGGTCCCCAGGGTTCGACGGCTTCTTTTAAAGTCTCAATGGCAAGCTTGAGCGCGACGGGGTTTTCAATGAGCGGTACAATGTCGCGGAAAATAATACCAGGTTTGGGGAAATCAGGAATGGATCGAACGTATTGCGTTAAAGGGTGCATGACGACTCCAAATGCATGACGCAAATAAAAAAAAGCGTCAAATTAGTTATAAAGACGAATTGAGAGCGGATATGATCTGCTCCATATTAATCGCGCCCTGTCTTAGTAGCGCGAGATTGTTTTTTTCGAGTTTTAGGACGGTGGAGGGACTGGCATATTCCCTACGACCGTCGTCGACGATTAAGTCGAGGAAGTCACCTAGCTGCTGTATCGCCTCGTCAATGGAACGTACCGGCTGGCGTCCGGTGAGATTGGCGCTTGTGAGCGTAATTGGTTGATTTAGCTCTTGGAGTAGATCGAGTACGAACGGATGATTCGGCGCACGAAAACCGAGGGAGCTTTGTGGCATGACGGCGAGCTTTGCGAACGGTTCGAACTGGTTGAGCGCCGGGTCGTTCGTATCGACGTCGATTACGATAGTGATCGGACCGGGCCAAAAAGCATTTGCGAGAACCTTAGCACGCGGGTCGGCGTTTGAGAGGAGAGTTTCGAGCATGTTCCAGTCTCGTACGACGAGCGGTAGCGCGTGCCCTGGGCGTCGGTTTTTACCGTGGCATAGCTTGCGATTGGCACGATCGCTAAATGCACGCGCGCCAATTCCGTAGACGGTTTCGGTCGGCAAGAGTACAATTTGGTCGTGGAGTATGGCACGTGCGGCGCGTTGTATGGCGTCGTTCCATGTGGTTGACCCGCGTTGGTCTTGGCAAATCGTGAGGACGTTTTCTTTTTTAAAGGTCATATCGGCGGTCGTTTGTGGCGAAGGAGTGTTAAAAATCCGCTTGACCGCGTAGCATGGAGTTGCTATGGTACGCAGAGGTTGCGTCTTTATTATCAAGTCGCGAGGAACCCACGAGGAATTCAGATGAAAGTTATTACGCCGTTATTAACGCTTTGGCCAGGCGCGACCGGCTCGGTACGCTATGGTCTTTGGGATCATGTCGGTCTTGCGTTGGCGTTTAACGTCGCGGCGTCAACTTGCGTTTATCTGAACTTCTCTTGGAGCGATTACCTTATCGGCTATGTTCGTCTATTTCTTTGGCTGGGTTTGGGTCTTGTGTGGTTGGTTCTGAGTGCGACGGCGCACACGCGTCTTAAAGCTTATGAATCGACGTTGGCGTCAGATTCTAGCGGGTCGGCTTTTCTCGAGGCGCAAACACACTATCTTCACGGGAATTGGTTTGAGACCGAATGCTGTCTGAACCTAATTCTCAAGAAGAACCCGTATGACGCCGAGGCGCTGCTCATGCTCGCGACGCTCTTCCGCCATCTTCAACGGTTCGATCAGGCGCGCGCGACCCTCGCGCGCTTGGAAAAGCTTGACGCGTCAGAATACTGGCATTTTGAAATCTCCCAGGAACGCGAAGCGATCGTCGAAGACGAAGAGGAAGCGCGGGAAGAGGAACAGGAGTCGTCCGGTCAGGTCAGTGACGCGTCGACCGGTTTAGACTCACAGACTTGCGACGCAACGCACGCCGATCATGTCGAATCAGTAGCCTCGGGAATGGACACGACGGCGCGCGCGGCATGACAGTCGTCTTTTATCGCGTTTCTTTTTCAGGGAGACATGCGGTGAGGAAAACTACCGTAAGTCTAGTAAATAAAAAGCATTTCGCGATATTTCGGCAAGGGCCATTTTCTGTCGTCGACGAGCAATTCCAAAGCGTCGACAGCGGTTCTTAGCGCCTTTGTCGTGTCGATGTACTCCTGACAGTTTGTGGGATCGACGCCATTGTAACTGGCGAGTTTATCCACATTTTGTTGCAATGCGTCGATCTGTTGACCAATTAACATCGCGTTTCTCTCAAGCGCTTTGACGCCGGCGCTAACGCCCGCGGCTTGGGAAGCCTGTAGGACCTTGACGAGTTCGCCGTACTCTTCCAGCGCCACGGGCAGAATCTGGTTCTGGGCAATGTCTCTTGAGACCTCTCCTTCGATTTGTATCTTGCGTAAGTACTCCTCTTGGAAGATTTCGAATCTAGACTCAAGCTCGATGTGCGATAGTACGCCGTATCGTTCCAGTAATCGATGGTTTCTTTGGTCGAGGAATGGTCTGAGCGCGTCGAGTGAGGTACGCAGGTGCGGTAGTTTGCGTCTTTGCGCTTCTTCAACCCAGTCGTTACTGTAATTGTTGCCGTTGAAGATGATACGCTTGTGCGCGGTAATGAGACTGGAGAGTAGATCGTCGAGCTTCTTTTGGAATTCGTCTGTTCCGACGGCGCTCTCTAGGCGTTCGCTGATGTAGTCGAGCGATTCGGCGACCGCGACGTTTAAGAGCATATTGAAGCCGGCGCAAGATTGACTTGAACCGCACGCGCGAAATTCGAACTTATTGCCGGTAAAGGCAAAGGGACTGGTGCGATTGCGGTCAGAATCGTCCCCTGTAATGCTGGGCGCGGTCTGTACGCCGACTTTAAGTTGTCTTGCTTTGTGAGTTTGGGTTTCGTATTGCTTCTTCTCGACTTGCTTAAGAATCTCGGTGAGTCTTTCTCCGAGGTAGATAGAGATAATCGCCGGCGGGGCCTCATTAGCGCCGAGTCGATAGTCGTTTCCGACGGTGACAGTGGAGGAACGCAGGAGATCGCCGTGCAAATCGACCGCACGAATAACAGCGGTGAGGAAAGCGAGGAAAATATAGTTTTGACGCGGCGATTCCCCAGGGTCGAGTAGGTTCCTACCGCCATATGTGACCGACCAGTTGTTGTGCTTTCCGGAGCCGTTGACTCCGGCGAATGGTTTTTCATGTAGTAGACAGACCAGCCCGTTCCTTTCAGCGACGCGTCGAAGGATCTCCATCGTGAGCATATTGTGGTCGACGGCGAGGTTGAGCTCTTCAAAGGTAGGGGCAAGTTCAAATTGAGCGGGCGCGACCTCGTTGTGTCTTGTTTTAGCGGGTACTCCGAGTCTCCATAGTTCTTCTTCCACCTCCGCCATGAAGTTCAAGATTCTGGGATTGATGGAACCGAAATAGTGGTCTTCCAGCTGCTGATGTTTTGCCGGCGGCGCGCCAAAAAGGGTGCGTCCGGTCTGAATGAGGTCGGGTCGCTGTAGGTAGAAGTTTCGGTCGATGAGGAAGTACTCTTGCTCTGCGCCCAAGGTAATTGCGACGTGTTGCGGCTCCGCCTTGAAGAGATTCATAAATCGAGCAATCGATTGTTTTAGCGCTTGAATGGACCGCAGGAGCGGTATTTTTTTGTCGAGAACTTCACCGGTGTACGAGCAGAAGATCGATGGGATACATAGCGTGGCGCCCCTTGGATTGCGCTTGACAAAAGCGGGACTTGTGGGATCCCATGCGGTGTAACCTCTTGCCTCAAAGGTGCAACGCAATCCCCCCGAGGGGAAACTGGAGGCGTCTGGCTCGCTCATGACAAGGTTCTTTCCGGAGAAGGTCATGATCGCTTCGCCCTGTTCGTTGAGGTCGAGGAAGGAATCGTGCTTTTCAGCGGTGCCTCCCGTCATGGGCTGGAACCAGTGTGTGAAGTGTGTAGCGCCACGAGCGATAGCCCAGTCTTTCATGGCGTGTGCAACGTCGCCGGCGACAGACGGATCGAGTTTTTCACCGTCTTGGATGGTGGCGAGTAGTTTTTCCGCGGCGCCGCGTGAGAGGTACTTTCGAATAGCCCCAGCGTTAAAGACGTCCTTTCCATAATAATCGATCGGCGCGGCGTTTTCGTCGAGGTCATGTTTTCCAGAAAGTTCCGTACGTTTTGAAATCGCTTCGATCGCGTGGTTACGATTGGTAACGCTCATGAGCGTCGTCTCCTTGGAAAGAACGAAAGTCGTCGTTTTTACAAATCTCGCGCGTTGCGTAGTCGAGGTGATGCGGTCAAGTTCGCGCAAGCGTATGCGTTCTCTTGATTATAAGTTTGTGATAGAAATAATCAAGCGGTGGAAATCAGGTCTCGACGTCATGACGCCGTCGAAATACAGAAGGCGCCGTAGCGAACGCTAAGACGCCTTTGTTTGTATCGCGCTACTACCGCGAGGAGGAGCGCGTATGTAGATAGCTCAGACGCATTCGTTTGCGCGCAATCGTGTTCGTTAGCGCGCAATGTTCGACTTACTCGTCTTCGTGCATCATCTTGCGTAGTTTAGGCGACAAGATAAAGACGATGATCCCGGCGATAAGTGGGGTGAGCGTCATAATGAGGAAGTAGTCAGCCAGGCCGGCGGCAGAACCGAAGCAGAAGGAGACGCGCGAGCCGGCGCCACCGGAGCCTAGAACCGCGGCAAGATAGCCGGAGAGATAGCCGGCCACGGCGCTGGAGAGGAACCACACGCCCATGAGTAGTGAGGCGTATTGTTTCGGCGCGAGTCTCGAGACCATAGACAGACCGACGGGCGAGAGGCATAGCTCACCAAAAGTGCAGAAGAGGTAGGTCAGTAACAACCAGTATGGGCCGGCGTTTCCGTTGGTTTTAGAGGACTGCAAGGCTCCGAGTATCATAAAACCGAAGGCGATGGAGAGAACGACCAGCCCAATCCCAAACTTAACAGGGGTCGAAGGTTCGAGTTTAAATCGTCGCAGGAAGGTCCACATGAGGTTGAATATCGGGGCAAAGATAACGACCGCCAGCGGGTTGACCGATTGATACCAAGTGGTCGGGAAGGTCCAAATGGCGGAGTCGCGGTCGATAGAGCTCTTTTCCTTTGCGAGGAACTGCGCTTGCAATTTTTTGGCGGCGTCTTGACGCAGACCGGTGAGAATGAGTTCCTGCTCTTCTGGGGTCGCGGCGCTAAGGACGTCGGCTTGTTCTTGCTTCATCTCTTCAACGGTGGCGTTGATTTGTTCGATTTCCTCTTCGCCTTCTTGTTCCAGAGCGAGGAAGTCGTCGATGGGTAGGGCTAAAGGATCTTGACCGGCCAGTTTGCGCGCCTCGTTGGCTTTATTGAGCGAGAAGGTCGCGGATTCATAGGCTTCAGCGACAGCGTCGATAGCGTCTATTGCGGCGGTAGTTTCTGGGGCGTAATCGACTTCTTTGTTTTCACTTTCGACCTGAGCCGCGGGATCTTGACTAATGACCAGGTCTTTTGCGGCTTGGAAGTCCTTTGCGTAAACTAGCGCGGCGACGTCGCTTTGTTCAGCGATCTGTTCCATCGCTTCTTCGGAAGCTTGAGCGTCTTCAGTGACGTCGACGTCCCCTTGGGTCGGTAAAGCGATCTTTTCAAGAGCCAAGTTGAGCGCGTGTAGGTTGGCGCGCAACTCATTCGTAGAAATTTTAGCGTCGAGTTCGTCCTGGTTCGGGAGGAAACCAGGAAAAGCTTTTCCGAGCGTGGCGGGAACTTGGCGGTTCGTTTCTTTCTTTGCGAAGATATTCAGTGAGGTGCCGGCTTGTTCAAAGATGGACCAGAAAGCGACGCAGAAGAAAGTGAGGGTGAGAATCACGGCGATGCGGTCGATTTCCACCTTGGTGAGCGGCGCCTTTTTGGTCGCGGCGTTGGCAACGACTTTTTCGGTCGCGTTCGTTTTACCCGCGGCTTCGTCCTCTTGGGACTTGAGCTTCATACCAATGGTACCGAGGTATTTCGGACGCAGGAAGGAATAGGTGCACAGACCGAAGACCATACCGATACATGCGGTCAAGAATCCCCAGTGCCAGCTGATTTTTTCACCGATAGACCCAGCGACAAACGGCGCGAGGAAAGCGCCGACGTTAATGCCCATGTAGAAGATATTAAAGGCGTTGTCGCGTCTGGGGTCATGTTCCTCGTAGAGTTGACCGACCATCACGGAGATACACGGTTTAAAGAAACCGTTTCCGAGGGTAATGAGGAAAAGCCCGAAGATGAAGCACAGGTACGCCGCGGGCGCGGAGGACATTGTGATCGTCGAGATTGCGGTCTGGCGGAAATGCTCGGTGTAGAAGAGGCAGAATTCGCCAGTGGCCATGAGCGCGCCGCCGATTAGCACGGAACGGTGCTGACCAATAAAGCGGTCGGCAATATAACCGCCGAGTAGAGGGAAGAGATAGACCAGACCCGTAAACCAACCGTAGAGGGTATTTGCGTCGGATTCCGACCAACCGAACCCGGGGTTTGAGTCGGTAATGGTGGAAATGAGGTATAGTACGAGCAACGCGCGCATACCGTAATAACAGAAACGTTCCCACATTTCTGTGGTAAAGAGCGCCCAAAGCCCGGTGGGATGACCCAGGAAGGTCTTGGAACGCACCTCTTGTAGCGTGGCGTATTTATTAGTTTGACTTGACACTTATAGACTCTCCAAAAACGCTAAATATAACGATACGCCGTGGCGTTTTCGACACGACGTCGGTTGGCAGGCACGCCGGCGTCAGCGTGCATTTGCATAGCTGGGAATGACGCCAAGCGGTCAACGTGACTAAGGGTCATTTTAATTGTATTGTATTAGTTTGACAATTGAGATTATAGCGAAATTTGGGATAATTCTAATAATTCTTTTAGTTGTTTATCCAGAGTCTCCGTATCGTAGCGTGAGCACGTACGTGTGTTAGGGCGCCATTGTCACACGTTGCGTCGTGACAAGATCGGAAGCGGCAAGAGATTCGCGGCTACCGTCTTATCGTTATTTTAGGGCGTTTACGGTAAATACTAAAAAAAATCGAACAAGCGCTTGACATGATTCATAAATGGATATAATCTTACTTGCTAACATTTTTTGAATAGAGTGACGACGTTTTGAGCGATTAGTTCAGTTTGGTTA
>JAUNMR010000023.1:17384-45434 GCA_030537455.1 Planctomycetia bacterium
GAACGCCAGCTCGACAAGCTGGAGGTCATTGGTTCGAGTCCAATATCGCTCACTTGCATGATCGCGCGTCCTTTGCGTCGCGTGCTTATCCTGAGCGATTAGTTCAGTTTGGTTAGAACGCCAGCTCGACAAGCTGGAGGTCATTGGTTCGAGTCCAATATCGCTCACTTCTACGCCTGGCAACTAATTTTGTCGACTTTGCAATCATACTGTATGAACGAAGCGAGGGCGTGGAGACGAGGGAATCAATAGTGAATCGGCGGTCGCGTTTGCGACCTTTTTTATTTTATGGCGCCTTTTCAATCGGCGCGTACGATAGGTTGGCGCTTTCGAACGTTGCACGTTGCCTTCTGATTGGCGTGTGTCTGGAACTGTAAAGATAATTCATACTTGGCGTTGTTTTCCTGAATCCCAATGGTTGTACATTGCATTTGGACGAAGGTATTCGCTGACGTTTGTTAAATTGGATAAAATATTTGACAAATTACGGAATATTATGTCGATTGACTTGAGTTTTTACTCTTTTCCATTACCATAAAGGGAACAGCCTAGTCGTCAACGGACGTATATGAGACGGTATGCGTTCCTAGCGGAATAATCGCGACCCGGAGACAATCAGGGGTTGACGCGCTAGTATTCAGATCAGTTAGAGGAGCGCATTTTAATGTCCCCATGTAATAATCAAACGAGTTGCAAGCGCGCCGACGGCGGCGGTGAATCTTCTCGTCGTAGTTTCTGTAAGTCGGCGTTAGGTCTAGGGATGGGCGCGGCGGCGCTTTCTCTTCCGGTATATTCCGGCGCACGTATGGCGCTATATCCTCTGGAACAGGAAGGTTTGACCGGTAAGGAATATCAACTAACGACATTAGACGCGCTCGATGAGACTCCGCGTCAGTTTGTGTTACGCGATAATGTGACGGACGGCTGGACGACGTCTGCAAACCAGACGATCGGCGTGATCTATCTGAGCAAACGCGTCCTTGAGGACGGTACGCCCGAAGTCTTGGCGTTTCAGTCGGTTTGTCCTCATGCGGGCTGTCGCGTTAAGGTTGGGATTGTTCCGAATCCGACCAGCGGAGAAAACGAGACCTTGTTTACGTGTCCGTGTCACGGCGATATGTTCTATCTGACGGGCGAGCGAGTAGCGCCCGATAACTCGAAGTCGGCGCGAGATTTGGACTCGCTTGAGACACGCGTTGACGAGGATGGTCGCGTTTTCGTTCAGTATCAGAATTTCCAACTTGGCGTCGCGGAGAAGAAGTCAGTGTGACGAGCGGCGATCAGAGAAATCACAAGTAAATAAGTCGTCTAGATAAAAGATATACGGTCAACAATGAAATTTTTAGATTGGTTAGAAGAGCGCACGGGTCTTTGTACCGTTGGTAAGAAGATCGCGAGGTGGCAGTCTCCTTCGGGTAAATTCTGTTGTCGTTTCCTTCCGACGTCGCTGATCTTTCTTTTTATTCTTCAAGCGGTAACGGGCGTTTTCCTTTGGGCGTTCTATTCTGCGAGCGCGACCAGCGCATGGGAAAGCGTGTTCTATATTCAGTACATAGCGCCTTGCGGTTGGTTCGTTCGCGGCGTTCACCATTATTCTGCCCAGGTTTTTGTGGGCGTGTCGTTTTTTTACGTTCTGTGTTTGATTCTACACGGATCGTACCGTCGTCCTCGCGAGTTTGTCTATTGGACGGCGCTTGTAACCTTCCTGCTTTCGCTCTGTAGCTGTCTGACGGGCGACCTTCTTTCCTGGTCTCAGTCCGGTTACTTTGCGACGATCACGCGCGTTTCTTTCCTTCAGCTGATACCGAAAATCGGACCAGCCCTTTACCAACTAGTGGCGGGAGGCCCGGATCCACAGTTCGGCTCTTTGACCCTGACGCGTTTTCTATTTTTGCACGTGTGCATTTTCGGCGGCGGCGGGCTGGTTATGCTCGTTCTGTGGAAGTATTTTGATATTCGCTCTCGCCGTCTGTTCAGCTCTTGCACAAAGTTCGACGGTATTCACAAGTGTTGTCTTGCTTGCTCTTCCAAAGAGAAGAAAGCGTTTTGGGGATGCGACGCGTTCCTTTCGGGTCTGACCTGTCTGATCGTCTTTTGCGTCGTGCTACTGCTTGTCTTCCAACGTTCTTTGACCAGCGAGCAGTTGGCGTCACGCGCGAGTACCCTGCCGGCGGAATCGTACTTGGGCGCGGAACTGACAGCGCCGGTGGACGTTTCCGGTTCCTATGACGCCGCGCGTCCGGAATGGTCCTTCCGCGCGCTGTATCACATGACGAAAGCGCCGATTTTCTCGAAGATCGGTATGTTCTATGCGATCTTTGGCGTTCCGCCGCTCTTGGCGCTCTTCTTCTTTGCTCTTCCGATCTTAGGTCGCAATAAGCAGTTGCACTATCTTTGCGTAGCGATTACGGCGTTTCTTTTTGTTGTGACCTGCGTCTTTACGTATCGATCCTATTGGGACGATTATAAGAATCCGGAACATGCTCCCGGCTTTTTGGCCAGTGTCGCAGAGGCGGAACGTACAGCCGAACGCGCGGTTGAACTTGCGATGGCGCCGTCTGGTATTCCGAAGACAGGCGCGCTGACGCTCACGCAAAGCGATCCGTATCTTCAAGGACCAACGCTCTTTGCGCAGCACTGTGCGAGTTGCCATAACTTCACGGCGCCGAGCGAAGATCGTCTCGACCCTGATTATGTTCAGATCGAATGTAGCGAGCCGACAGCGCCTAATCTCTATGGCGCGCATACGGCGGCTTGGATTCGCGGTTTCACCAATGAAGCGACCCTTGCGGACGCAGATTGCTTTGGCAATACGGCGTTTGCGGAAAAAGGCTCGATGGTCGGGTTTATGCAAGGTCGCGTACACGGCGGTCGCGATTTGGAAGACGGCTCCTTTATGCTCAATAGCAACGGCTTGATCGCTAAGGTCATAGCCGCAGACGCTAGCGCGGCGTATGATATTCTCGAATCGGTCTTCGAAGATTTCTGCGACGACGACGATAATCTGGCGCTCCTCGAGAAGATCTTCAATGAAGACGAGGAATACTCCGACGAGGAAGTCGAAGCGGCGCAAATCGCTTATGTTGCGAAACTTCGCGAACTTATCGAGTCGAAATTCTCCGACGAAGATTTCATGAGCGAATTGGAACCTCAGTTGCCTGGCGCGGTTGTCGTAGCGTTGCGCGACGTCCTGCTCGATATGCTTACTGACGAGGATTACCTGGAACTGCTCCTCGACGAAGACGCCATTGAACTGGTCAAGGACGAAGATTACGACGAATTCCTCACCGAGACCTATCTTGCGACGCTCAACGGCAATAACGAGCCGATCCCCAGCGACGCCTTGGGTTATATCAATCGAATTCGCGAGTCCATCGTAGAATCGTGCAATGAGATCGCAAATGTGCTTGCTGCGGAAGCACAACTTTCCGAACCTCGTTTCTTTGTCGGCGGCGAATATGTCGGTCTTGCGCCTAACGCAATTCCTGACATGGACTTCCTGACCTGTACCGAATGCCACGCGTTCTATGGCACAGAGAATGATCACGCTTGCGACCTTCGCGCTTATATGAGCCGCGATTGGATTGCCGGCTTTATTGCCGACCCGACGAACGTGAAGTATTATGGCGCGAAGAACGATCGTATGCCGTCGTACTGCCCCGAGGAGGGGGATGCGCTTATGACGCCGGAGGAAGTCGATTTGCTCGCCGATTGGCTTAGCGGTCAATGGTATCGCGCGCCGAAACTGGATAATAGCAGTCGTATCGGTCAGACCGGCGCGGCAAAGGCGGCGGCGATGGCGCAACAAGAGGTCTTAGCGGCAGAAGCGGCGGAAGCGTCTGCGGTTATTGCGACTCTTCGCGCTCAAGCGGCCCAAGAAGAAGCGGAACGCGTAGCGCTAGCGGAACAGAAGGCTAACGAAGCGAAGGCGAAAGCAGAAGCTCAAGCGAAGGAAAAAGCTCAGAAAGAAAAAGACGAAAAGACTCAGTTGGAGTCTCAGGTCAAAGAGCTCACTGGCGCATTGAAAGAGGCGCAGGAGAAGAGCGAAGCGGAAGTTAAAGCTCTTCGTGAAGAACTCGAAGCGACTAAGAAGGAGCTTGACACGACGCGCGGCGCAGCGACAGAGGCGGCTACTCAGGCACGTGAGGACGCAACGGAAGCGAACGCGCGCATCACCGCGGCTGAACAGGATCGCGACGCGGCGATACGTAAGCAACAAGATCTTCAAACTCAACTTGACCAAAGCGTAGCGCGAGCACAAGCAGCGTTAGCGAACGAGTATAAATTGCGCATTGACGAGCAGACAGCGGCAAATCAAGAGCGTACCGCGTTACAGACTCAGGCGTCCGATCTTCGTCAGCAACTAGCGTCACAGACCGAAACGTCGCAGACGCGTATCGAGGCGCTTCAGGATCAAGTTCAGCGCGCCGAGAACGCGCGCCAGACCGCGGAAACGCGCGTTGGCGAGCTGAATACGGCGGTCGAGTCTCTTCGTTCGCAGATCACGGCTCTTGAGACAGAGCTTAACGCGTTGAAAGCGTCTGGGACGTCGGAAGAATAAGGCGCGTCTAACTATCGGTTTTAATTACGCTTAGACGGCTTCGAGGAATTGGGTCGTCTAAGCGGTTTTTATTATTGACTTTCGCTGCGTTTGACGCACGAAGATTTGAACGTCTTTTTTCTTTGTGACACTATGAAAAAAGCGTTTATGACGTATAATATTTCACGCTGTCTTGGCATTGGCAGGTCTGTTCGACTTGCGGCTTTTGTCGGGACGCTTAGTAACACTTTTTATCAAACGCCTTTCGCTTAAAGATTTGGCGTTTTGAGGGAAGTATCGTATTCCGCCCAGATTAGACGGTTTTTTATGAGCACGCGAACCATAGCGGTTATCGGCGCGACCGGTAGTATCGGAACTAGCGCGCTTGACGTGATAGCGCATTCTCAAGGGGCTCTTCGCGTCGGCGCGCTTGCGGTCAAGCGATCGACTAAAGAGTTGACGTCGCTTGCTTTACGCTTTCATCCGGAGGTCGTAGCGGTAGCAGACGAGACAGCGGATCTCACGCCCCTGGAGTCTCTTCCTAGTGAGATAGAAGTCGTAGTCGGCGCGCGCGGTCTCGAGGAGCTTGTTCGTCGCCCCACCTGGGATGTAACTCTTCTTTCTGTCGTGGGTAGCGTCGGTTTGACGTTGGCGTGGAACGTTCTTGACGTGGGCGGTACGCTTGCGCTCGCCAATAAGGAAGCGCTCGTGTCAGGCGGCGCGATTCTCATGGATCTTCTGCGACGAAAAGGGGGCGTTCTGATCCCGGTCGATAGCGAGCATAGCGCGATCTATCAGTGTCTACTTTCTCGTCGTTCGACGCCACGTTCGCCCGAGATACTCAGCGCGGACGTTTCTCGTTTGATTCTCACGGCTAGCGGCGGTCCGTTTCGCACGTGGAGCGCCGAGGAGCTTCGTCATGCCACGGTATCAGACGCATTGCGTCATCCGACGTGGCAGATGGGCGCGAAGGTGACGATCGATTCCGCCTCGATGATGAATAAAGCGCTGGAGTTGATCGAGGCTCGCTGGCTCTTTGGTCTTGACGTCGATAAACTCAGCGTAGTGATTCACCCGCAGTCGATCGTTCACTCGATGGTGGAATTTGTCGACGGTGCGGTTTTGGCGCAGCTAAGTCCTCCAGATATGCGCCTTCCGATACAATTTGCGCTTTACGAGGGTCGACGCGCTTCTAGTCCCGCGCGTAAATTCGATTGGACGAGCGCTTGTCAGTTAGAGTTCTATCCCCCTGATATGACGCGTTTTCCAGCGCTTGCTCTTGGTTTAGAGGCAGCGCGAGCTGGCGGTACGAGCGGAGCGGTTCTTAACGCGGCGAATGAAGTGGCGGTGGCGGCGTTTCAACGCGGTAAGTTACGGTTTGATCAGATCGCACATGTATGTCGAGAGATCGTGCAACGGCACGAGTACCAGGAGCGTCCAACGCTCGACACAATTTTGACTTTGGACGCTTGGGCTCGAAAGGAGACTGAACAATGGATTTCTCAATAGCGGCATTGCTTGGCGTCTCGGAAGACGCGTCTGCTTGGGCGAATATACTCTCAGTGTTTTGGCGTGTGCTCATCGTCCTTCTGGGCGTTAATATGCTGGTGATCGTTCATGAATTCGGTCACTTTATCGTCGCACGACTTTGCGGCGTGCGTTGCGATAAGTTCTATATTTGGTTCGACGCGTACGGATTTAAATTTTTCAGCTTTAAGCGTGGCGATACCGAATACGGCTTGGGTTGGTTACCGCTTGGCGGTTATGTGCAGATGTTCGGTCAGGTAGACAATCCCAGTGGGATACAGGCGGAAATCGAACGCGCTAAGGCCAATTATAACGAGACGTTAGAGAAGGACGTGTCGGAAGAAGATAAGGCGAAGAGTCGCGAGGAAGTGGAGCGCCTTGAAAATCAGCTCTACGCGCCGGATAGCTATCTTTCGAAGAATGTATTTCAACGCATGGCGATAATTTCTGCCGGCGTGATTATGAATATCATCTTTGCGATCATTTGCGCGACGCTTGCGGCATTGATAGGAACCCCAGAGACTTCCGCGCGGATCGGCTATGTCGCGCCTGGTTCGCCCGCGTGGCGCGCCGGTTTTCACAGCGGCGACCAATTGGTTCAGATCGACGGTAATGTCGACCCGATTTTTTCGTCGATTCTTGTGTCGTGTATGGACGGTAAAGAGCTTGATATCAAGGCGTTGCGTTTTGGTCAGAGCGAGCCGGTCGAGCTTCATGTGACTCCGAAAGTGGAAAAGGGCGGTTTGACCCCAATGATAGGCGTCGGACCGTCTCCTTCTCTGGAATTGGCGTTGCTTGACGACCATATGCCCTACGATCTTTCCTTCGACGCGGAAGAGTACGACCGTATCGTCTCGAATCTCTCAGCTCTCAAAGGCGGGGAGCGTCTCAAGAGTATGAACGGTCACGCAGTGGAAACGATCGGGGACTATCTCCAGTTGTCGCATTACTTTATCGACGAACCGATCGAATATGTCTTTGCACCGACGCTTGAGAAGAGCGCCGGCGAACGCGAGGTCGATCCCAACGGCGCGGCGATTACTGTGACGATTCCCGCTACGCGCGCGCCTGATATCGGCGTGCGACTGACAATGGGCGAGATCGTGAGCATTCTACCGAATTCGCCCGCGGCTAAGGCAGGTCTGCGCGCGCGCGAGCTCAACGAAGAAGGCAATGTCGTACACTTCGGAGATATTCTGGTTGATATCGACAACGAGCCGATACAGGATCCTCGTCTTCTTCCTTACCAACTCTTTTTCGCCAGTGGCAAGCGCTTGAGCGACGCGCCTTTGAGCGATCAGAGCAATCTTGCCAACGCGGGTTCGCATGTAGTTGCGGTTACGGTCGTACGAGAGGATGAGCGTCTTGACTTTTCGATTCCTCTTTCGAGCAATCAATCCTATACAGGCTTTTCCTCCAGTCACGGGGTAATGGCTTGTAATGCGCTTGGGATAGCGTATGAGGTGCGTCCGATAGTATCGGGAGTGGATAATACAGTATCGTTCGAGGGTAGTCCCCTGGGCGGTAAGATTACGTCGATTAAGGCGACGATACCCTGTCCTAAGCACGACGTTCCGAAATACTGGCGCGAGGTCTTTAAGTCATTGACTGGTAAGAAAGTCAACGGTCAGGAAGCGAATAGTCCCGTGGAAATTGAACTCACGGTCGGTGGTAAAGGCGCGACGGAATCAGAGGAGGCTCAGGCGGTACTGAAATGGTTCAGCGACGTTTTGCCTTACCTTCCCGACGGAACGCCTGTAACGTTGACCGTCTCTAGTCTTAACGGCGAGACGGTGACTGCGTCGACACGTGTTAAGCGTGAAGCGGGCGCATATCTTGCCGATCGAGGTCTTTATTTCAATGTGGACTGTGTTTACCGTCGTAGTACGAACCTCTCCGAGGCTCTTTCCTTTGGCTGGTCGAAGACGCTTGAGTCGGCTTCTCAGGTCTTTATCTTCTTAAAGAACGTCGGTAAGAACGTATCAGCGAAGGCGCTTGGCGGACCGGGTATGATAGTCGGTACGGCGTATCAAGCGGCAGGTCGCAAAGACGGGGTATTTCTACTGTTCCTGTGTCTGATTAGCGCTAACCTTGCGGTGGTAAACTTTTTACCGATACCAGTACTCGACGGCGGACATATGGTCTTTCTCCTTTATGAGGCGATCACGCGTCGCAAGCCGAACGAGAAGGTTCAGATAGGGTTGAGCTATATTGGCTTTGTGCTTATTCTAGCGCTAATGTTCTGGGTCATCTTCCTTGACATTGTGCGCTATTGTTTCTCGTAAATTGAGAGATAATTATTTATCTCTGTTGTTGTGTCGACGCGTTGTTAGGCGCGTTGTCACAACAATGGACGTTTTGTCATATAGCGCGAGCTTTTGCGTCGCGTTAGGCGTCTTTTTCGACGTTAGGTAAGGAAGTTATGTCGAAGTTGGCGAACGGACGTGTTTTAGAGAGCGCTTACCTTTGTCGTACGATCAGACCGTTATTTGGTTTTGTTCGCGCGACGACCCTTTATGGTCTTTTGGGCGCAACGATGACGCTTGCGCTTATCGCATTGTTTTTTCCAGTGAGTTATGGCTTCTTTCGAGTTGTCGTGGCGCTTCTGCCCGTGGCGATGGTTGTCGTCCATATGATTCTGGGTCTTTGCGGCGGCGCGCTTGCCTATCCCTATTGGCGTAGCGTCGTGTCACAGTCACAGGAGCGTCGGCGCGTTAGCGCTCTTTTTCTTGTTTCAAGCGCGCTTTGCATTTGCTCTGTCTTGGGCGTTTACTCTGTGTTTCGTTCCCTTTTGGCGTTTCTACTGCTGACGTGTCTGGAACAGCTATTGTCTAGACGTATTAGTCTCGGTATGGAAAGTCTTGTGCACTCTAGTCTTGCATCCTTTGAATCAGGGGAAGCGCCTGTGAGTCAGCCCGTGACGTCGGAATTACCGCGCCTTGAAGACTCCTGTCATGTTGCTGAAACGCCCTGTGTAGAGGAGGCGTCGAGTCCTGCGGAAGCAGTAGAGCCTCCCACGAGCGTCGAGGCGAGCGTCCCCAAGCCGACCTTTAGAACACATCCGAAAGGCTATGTTTTTGAAAGTTACGACAGTCTTCTAAACGAAACAATTGGCGACGTTTACAAGGCAATTTTGTATCAACAGGCGCGTCTAGCGTACCAAGAGAGCGATTCTTCTCAACTTCTGGCGTCCTACTACGTACCGGCGCGTGAAGCGTCGAAGACCGCGGTGGTTAATATTGCGTTTGATCCTGTATTCGACGAACGGCCCGGAACGTTTGAGTTTGAGCAACTTTACGGACCCGAGGCGACGATTCGCTGTACCCTTTGCGAGGCTTACGGAGCGCGCGTGGAAGTAAAATGCGCGCCTGGCGATTATGACCCGATGGAATTAATCAGAATCGATTTTGTCGTGATCGGTCGTCGTTCTGGCAATTATTTCGACTGATTTCAACGAGCGTTGGATTTGACAGTAGCTCTTGTTACGTAGCGAAATAGCTTGCATGGCGATTGAAATGCATTGTTCTCCTAGATTTAGATAAACCACAAGGACGTCGGCGAGCGGCTCGTCGGCGTCCTTGTGGTCTGGATAAGGTTGTCTTGAGCGGAACTTAGCGTTTATCTTCGCATTGTAGCGCTCCACATGGTAATAAACTACTTTCTAGCAATACCAATATCTCTTGCGACTTTTGCGACGGCTTCGGCAACAGCCTGATGCGCGCGTTTGTCCCAAGCATAGGGTAGGATCTTGTCGCGCGAGAGCTCGTCGTCGGAGACAATAGACGCGATCGCTCTTGAGGCGGCCATCATCATTTCGCTTGTGATATCGGAAGCACGGCAGTCAAGCGCGCCACGGAAGAGACCTGGGAAGACGAGTACGTTGTTGATCTGGTTCGGGTACTCAGAAGAACCGGTGCCGACAATAGCGGCGCCCGCGTCAAAAGCGTCTTCACGCGGAATCTCCGGAATGGGATTGGCGCAAGTGAAGACGATCGGGTCTTTTGCCATAGAGCGTATCATGTCTTTCGAGACGCAGTTTGCGGTGGAGACGCCAATAAAGACGTCGGCGCCGGCGATAGCGTTTGCGAGCGTCCCGGTGATCTTACGACGATTGGTAAAGGAAGCGATCTCTTTCTTTGGCGCGTTGAGTCTCGGGTCTCCCTCACAGATGACGCCCTTTGAATCGCACATGACGACGTCGCGCACGTCGAACTTGAGGAGGAATTTAGCAATGGCAATACCAGCGGCGCCGGCGCCGTTGATGCACACGTGCAGATCTTCCATCTTTTTGCCGACGAGCTTTAGTGAGTTAATGAGCGCGGCGGTGGAGACAACGGCCGTACCGTGTTGGTCGTCGTGAAAGATCGGGATATCGAGCTCTTCCTTGAGTCTCTTCTCGATTTCAAAGCATCTGGGAGCGGAGATATCTTCAAGATTGACTCCTCCGAAGCTACCTTCGAGCAATTTGATCGTATTGACAATCGTGTCGACGTCCTTTGAACGAATGCACAAGGGGAAGGCGTCGACGTCAGCGAACTCCTTAAAGAGCGCGCATTTACCTTCCATGACGGGCATTCCCGCTTCCGGACCAATGTCGCCGAGTCCGAGCACGGCGGTGCCGTCGGTAATGACCGGGACAGTGTTCCAACGTCTTGTGAGTTGGAAGGATAGCTCAGGATTCGCTTGGATTTCTTTACATGCTCTAGCCACGCCGGGCGTGTAGGCGAGCGACAATTCCTCTCTTGAACCGACAGGGACTCTCACTTTTGTTTCGATCTTCCCTTGCCATTCAAAATGTTTTTTCAGCGACTCGTCGCTATAATTCATTTTAATACCTTTCGTTTCCAGAGTCTTGAGCGGCACGCTAGTATGAACCAACGGCTGGGTGAAGCTAGATCAAACGAGCGTAAACTCTTTTCGTTATAGTCGTTTAAATTGGAGCCATTTTACACGTTTTTTCAAAAGAGTAAAAGGGCATTTGAATAAAGAATTCAGTGTTAATTACGCGTCAAAGGCGAAGTATTCCTTTGCGTTGTCGTGGCAAATCCTTTTGACGATTCCTCCGATCCACGGGAAGTCGTTGGGGATGAGACCGCGTTCCATTTCCGACCCGAGAAGATTACACAGGATTCTTCTGAAGTACTCGTGACGGGTGTATGAGAGGAAGGAACGACTGTCGGTGAGCATTCCGACAAATAGGCTAAGCAAACCCATATTTGAAAGCGTTTCGAGCTGTTCTTCCATACCGTTCTTTTGATCGAGGAACCACCATCCGGAGCCGTATTGCATTTTGCCCGGTATGGAACCGTCGTTGAAGTTTGCGATCAACGAGGCCAGCAGGTAGTTAGCGTCGGGATTGAGATTGTAAACGATGGTCTTGGGAAGTTTGAGCTCTTTGTCGAGCGCGTCGAAATACTGAGAGAGCTGTTTTCCATAAGCGCCGTCGACCATAGAGTCGCAGCCGGCGTCGGGACCGAGGAGATTGAAGATCCTCGTGGAATTATTGCGCATAGCGCCGATGTGCAGTTGTGAAGTCCAGTGTTTTTCCGCGTCGAGTCTGCCCAGGTCGGTCAGAAGTACAGAGCAAAGCGCGATGATTTCCGCTTGTTCTAAGGTTTGCGCGTTTAGTATCTTAGCGAAAGCCGCCTCTAGATTGACGCCGGTAGTAGGCGGCGACCACTGGAAGAGTTCAAAACCACAGTCGGAGAGTCGGCATCCGTTTTCGTGGAAATATGCGTGACGCTTGGCAAACGCGGCGCGTAAAGCGGCGAAGGAGTTGACGTCGGTATCGGCGGCTAAGGCAAAACGTCGCAGGTATTCGAGGTATTTGACGACGCCTTGTGGCGTGTCACAGATTCTCGGGAAGAGCGCGTCGGGTCGGAAAGTAGGCAGAACTCTTGTTTTAAAAACCGCAGCGTTGACGTCTTTTGCGATCTTTTTGTGGAAGTTCAAATCGTCGGCGGGGTCGTCGGTGGTACATACCAACTCGACGTTCATTTGGGTCATAATTCCTCTTGCGGAGAAATCCGCGGTAGCGAGCATGGCGTTACATTCTTCCCAGATTCCTTGGGCGGTCTGTTCGTTTAGGAATCGATCGTTAATAGCAAATGGGCGATTGAGCTCAAGCATTGTCCAGTGGAAGAGGGGATTGCGCACAGTCAGAGGGACAACACGCGCCCATGCGAGGAACTTTTCCCAGTCTGAAGCGTCGCCGGTGACATATCGTTCGTTTACGCCAGCGGCTCTGAGAGCACGCCATTTGTAATGGTCGCCACTGAGCCAGATTTGCGTAAGGTTCTCAAAAGAGCGGTTTTCAGCGACTTGTTGCGGAGGCAAATGACAGTGGTAGTCGACGATCGGCTGGTCTTTTGCGTATTCAAAGTATAGCCGTTCGGCGCTTTGGGATTCCAGTAGGAAATTAGGAGTAATAAAGTTCGTGGCCATGTGAAAACCTAAACGCTAATGCCGTGTTGTATTGTGCCTGGACGCGAATGAGGGACGGAACGTTCGTTTTGCTCCGTCGTCTTGCTTTTGTGGTTGTGATTTTAATCGATAAAAATTAATAGATAAAAAAAGGACGTTTAACGCGGAACAATTAGTAGAGCGTTAAACGTCCTTTAGGACTTAGGTTACGCGAGATCTAAAGCAGCGCATAAATTAACCTTGGTATTTGGGGCCGGCGTTAACGACTTCGGGAGAGGCTTGGTCAGCGAATTTTTTGAAGTTTTCGTGGAAGCTCTTGGCGAGTTTTTTGGCGGTTTCGACGTAAGCTTCTTTGTCAGCCCAGCTGTTTTGGGGCAGTAGTACTTCCGCAGGCACGTTCGGGCAGGAGGTAGGAACGCTCAGACCGAAGATTTCGTCGGTTTGGTAATCGACGGATTCAAGGGCGCCATTGTGGATAGCGTCGACGATCGCGCGCGTTACCTTAATGGACAGACGGCTACCGACGCCATAAGCGCCACCGGACCAACCGGTGTTGACGAGCCAGACCTTGGAGCCGTACTTCTTCATGTTTTCGGCGAGGAGTTGAGCGTACTTTGTCGGGTGCCAAACGAGGAAAGCTTCGCCGAAGCAAGCGGAGAAGGTTGGCTGGGGTTCTTTGACGCCAACTTCGGTGCCAGCGACCTTGGAGGTGTAACCAGAGATGAAGTGGAACATGGCTTGTTCCGGGGTCAGCTTGCTAACCGGAGGCAACACGCCGAAAGCGTCGCAGGTGAGAAGTACGATGTTCTTGGGATGACCGCCCTGGCTTCCTTCCTTGATATTTTCGATATAGTGGATCGGATAGGAGGCGCGAGTGTTTTCGGTGAGAGAGTCGTTGTCGAAATCGACGTCGCGAGTGCCCTCATAGAAGACGGTGTTTTCGAGAACGGTGCCGAACTTAATGGCGTTGAAGATTTCCGGTTCGCTTTCAGCGGACAGATGGATACACTTGGCGTAGCATCCGCCTTCGATATTGACGACGCCTTTGTCGGTCCAGTAGTGTTCGTCGTCGCCGATGAGCTTACGATTCGGTTCGGTGGAGAGGGTGGTCTTGCCGGTGCCGGACAGGCCGAAGAACAAGCAGGTATCGCCGTCTTTGCCTTCGTTGGCGGAGCAGTGCATGGAGAGGAAGCCCTTCTTCGGCATGAGATAATTCATGATGGTGAAGACGCCCTTCTTCATTTCGCCAGCGTACTCGGTGCCGAGGATGACGAATTCTCCTCTTTCGAAGGAGAGGTCGACGGAGGTGGAGGAGGTGAGGGACTCGGTAGCGGGGTCGGCTTTGAATTGCCCGGCGTTGAAGATGACGAAGTCGGGTTCGCCGAAGTTAGCGAGCTCTTCTTTGGTGGGACGGATCAGCATATTATGCATGAAGAGCGCGTGATAAGCACGAGCGCAGATAACGCGGATCTTGAGTCTGTTTTCGGGGTCCCAACCGGCATAAGCGTCGATGACGTAGAGGTGATCGCGAGTGTTGAGATAATCGATGGCGCGAGCGCGGTTTTGCAGGAAGGCAGAGTCGGGCAACTTGATATTGACGCTACCCCACCAGATATCGTTCGTGCTTTCGGGGTTGTCGACGACGCGCTTGTCTTTAGGGCTACGACCGGTTTTTTTCCCGGAGGAGTTCATGAGAGCGCCAGCGGAGGTGATAGCGGCCTTTTCGTAGGTGATAGCGTCTTCATAGAGCTTAGCAGGCGCGGGGTTGCGATAGACGTCAGCGACTGTAATGCCATATTGGCTCAGGCTAAAATCGTTACTCATTCTTGTTACCTTTCCGAGGTTGTGAACTCGCACGAATTGTACTCCGCGCACCTATGCGCCGCGTGGCAGTTAGCATGCGACGAATCTGGTAGCGGAAGGTTAATAATCGACAGGTGTAATGCGCACGATAATTTGCGTGGCGTTTCGTCGAATAGTACGCTATTGAATCGACCGTAGACAGCGAGCTAAATCGCATATCAAGCGCGGTCGAGGCTTACGTTTGGCTCGTTCGGTAGCGATCGCATCGTCCGCGTCGAGGCTTAAACAAACGTATAAATTTTCCCAATTATACACTCAAAATGACTTTGGCAACACCCCCCCTGGCATGTATTTCATAAGAAATAGCGCGGCGTCGGATTCTTTACGCGGTTATAATGCGTGACGACAGTCGTTAGCGCCATAGTACTTCTGTTCGGTCTTGTCAGCGTGGGCGCATTGACGCGTCGAGAAATCGAGTGAATTTTTATGAGGCGAAGTCTACAGTTTTTAATGAGTTTGCTTGCTTCTGGTATTGCCAAGCGCTATACTTAGGCAATAAAGCGGCGGATGTGAATCGTCCTTTTGAATCGCGCCTGGCTGGCGAGCGCCGCTTGTACGTTTTAACTCGGATAGGAAACAATGAATAGACATACCCTTGCAATTAAAGGACTTTTCACGGCTTTTTCTCTGTGTTTTGTCTTATTCTTCAATGGCGTCGCCGGTTATGGCTTTGAGACGCTCAATAAGAGCGAGCAGGTTCTGAAGTCGCGTTGGATTTCAGCGAAATTTGACGGCGTCGCCAGCGAGCCGATTCAGACTCCAGACGCGTGCCTTGAAGTGGTTCAAAATCACGACCCTGTCTTTCTAGACAATCGTGGCGGCAAGAAGCTCCAGATCGGCGGTAAACTCTTTGACCGTGGTCTTTACTGTCACGCGCCGAGTCATATCAACGTCTTTTTGCCTCAGGGCGCTAAACGTTTTATGAGCACGGTTGGCGTCGATACCAACGCGGATCAGACCCGCGGCGGTAACGGTTCGGTTCGTTTCCACGTTCAGAAGAATAACCAAGATCTCATTGCAACAGAGGTTCTTCACGGTAACGAAGCGGGCGTTGACGTCAATGTCGAACTTGGCGGCGCGACGACCTTTTCCCTTTTAATTGACGACGGCGGCGACGGCATCTCGTGCGACCAGTCGGACTGGGCGGAAGCTCGTGTAGAG
The DNA here is from genome assembly GCA_030537455.1 of Planctomycetia bacterium. Classification (GTDB taxonomy): domain Bacteria; phylum Planctomycetota; class Planctomycetia; order Pirellulales; family Thermoguttaceae; genus RUG369. Next base: position 32,899 of record JAUNMR010000023.1, read on the forward strand.
CTGGAAGACGGTACGATTCTTATTCTTAGCGATTTGGAACTGATCGATAACGCACAGTATGATCGCACTCTCGAAGTAGCGTTTCCTTTCTCCTTTATTTATGACGGCAAATCGTCGAGTGAATTTTTAAACTCTTGGCAGACGCAACGTACGGCTAGCGAAGCAGTCGACGGTAAAGTCACGCGCACAGTAACCTTTACCGAGCCGAACGGTCGTCTTCAGGTGAAGTGCACGGCGATCGATTATATCGCCTATCCGTTTGTGGAATGGACGCTTAACTTTAAAAATCTCTCTAACGAAAACACGCCGATCATTGAAAAGATTCAGCCGATCGATATGATCGTTGGACGCGATTTTTTTGAACGACGCCCCTATAGCGGCTGGGATCCGGAATGTGGCGAGGCGGCTCGTTGGAATCAAGAGCATGAATTCAAACTTCATTACTCCAAGGGCAGTCCCTATTCTCCCGACGATTACTGGCCCTATACACAAGTAATGAATCCCGGCGATTCGAAAGACGTCGCGACGGTCGCAGGTCGCGCCACAGGCGAGCGTATGCCTTATTTCAATATCGAATCGTATAAGAAGGGCTGGATTGTCGTTCTGGGTTGGTCAGGTCAGTGGTCGAGTAACTTCAAGCGTCAGGGCGAGCTTGAATTGCATGTGACGGCCGGTCAGGAGCTAACGCACTTCAAACTCCTTCCCGGCGAAGAAGTTCGCTCCCCTATCGCGGTAGCCGGACCTTGGGTTCGCGACTCCTGGATCGACGCACAAAACGTTTGGCGTCGCTGGATGCTGGAATACAACGTTCCTCGCGTTCCGGATAAAGACAACCTCTCGAATGTTAAGGGTAAGTTGATTAGCCATCACCTTGCCGCGTGTAGTTCTCACTTCTTCGCAGAAATGACGCGCGCGACAACCGCGACCCAAGAGGAATTCATCCAAGATTACCTCGATCGCGGTATTAAACTCGACTACTGGTGGATGGACGCCGGTTGGTATCCCTGTGAAGGCAATTGGGCGCAGGTCGGCACTTGGGAAGTCGATAAGACGCGTTTTCCGAACGGTTTGCGCGAAGTGAGCGATTACGGTCGTGACCGCGGCGTTCAAACGATCGTTTGGTTCGAACCGGAACGCGTGGAGGCCGGCTCCTGGCTGGCGGAAAATCACCCGGAATGGCTGATGGGACGTCTGTTGAATCTGGGCAATCCCGAGGCGCTCGACTGGTTGATTAACCATATCGACGGTATTATCAAGGACGAAGGGATCGATCTGTATCGCCAAGACTACAATATCGCTCCTCTAGCTTACTGGCGCGAGGCTGACGCGGAAGATCGCCAGGGTATTGCGGAAATTGCGTATGTCACTGGTTATCTAAAATATTGGGACGCTCTTCTGGAACGTAACCCCGGGTTGCGTATAGACTCTTGCGCCTCCGGCGGTAATCGTAACGACCTCGAAACAATGCGTCGCGCGGTACCGCTTCTGCGTAGCGACTGGTTGCTTGAGCCGACAAGCCAGCAGGTACACTCTTACGGTATTGCTCTTTGGATTCCACTATTCGGCACGGGTACTCGCGCGTTCGACGACTATAAGAATCGCTCGATCTTTGTTCCTTATCTGAACTACTGCTATGACGTACGTCGCGACGATTCCGATTGGGACAACGTTCGTAGTAATCTGAAGATTTGGCGTGAGAACGTTGCACCTTATTTCGTAGGCGATTACTATCCTCTCACGTCAATCTCCTCAGCCTCAGACGCGTGGATGGGTTGGCAGTATAACCTTGAAGAAGAGGGCAAAGGGGTGATCCAGATGTTTGCGCGTCCCGATACGACGATCGTGTCGCAACGCTTTAAGCTCCATGGACTTGATTCTTCCGCGACGTATCGATTCTCCGACGTCGATAGCGACGCGACGTTTGAACTGAGCGGCGAAGAACTCATGACCAAAGGACTTGTCATTGAGATTGACAGCGCGCCGACGGCGAAAGTAATCAATTACCAAAAGTTGTAAGGCTTGTCGTATAAGGTTTTGTTAGAGACGGTATAGCGCGTATGATTCGTACGTTCTGACGTATTGGGTCGTACGCGCTTTTATGGGCGTCTTGCGGGATAGAGACTCCGGTACTGTGATTACATAGTTTTTCGCGCGTTCTTTTTGATCGCGCGTAGGTTGATAAATGAGGGCGACTTCTGTGACAACGAGTTCTCGCGTTTTGCGCTTGCGACGTCACACGCGTTTTGCGACGCTTCTGACGTTTTGTTTTTTTGTGGTTTTCTTTTGCATCTGCGTAACGCCTAACGTATGTTATCATGGTAGTTGCGCGTTATCAGAGGAAACGGTTGACGCGGATTATATCCATGACTTTGCGGCGTTTTCCTCTCGTTTTATTCGACCAGATTTTCCTCAGAACGCTCCTGCAGAGGAGCAGAAGAACTGGTACGCGCTTAAGAAGACGTGCGGTCGTGATTTGATCAAGCTGTCTTTGTCACAATGGCCGAGTTTTTCACAGAAGCCGTCGTCAGTAGCGGACGACGCTTGGGATAAATTCGTGGCGCTTGCTGAACTTGGACGCTTTACGATCGGCGAGGCGATCTTCGACGAGAATCATGGCGGCACGCTGATTAAGAAGTATTATTCCACTGATTACGAGGCGGAGCATATCTTAGCGCTTGATCGCATCGCTCGAGAGCAAATCGCATTGGTGAGCGCGGCGTTGAATGAATTGACCGACGATGAAACGTGGAAGATCGAACGACGTTGCGAACTGGAAGCTTTCTGGGAGGATTTCTCGCAATGGTTCGCGCCCTATTGTCGCGCGTCCTTGACGAAACTTCCGTCGACGTCAGAATTTGTGAAGCAGCCCGATAACTTCTTGATCGCGGCGAACCTTTTGGAATTTGCTGTGAATTATATTCCCGATGAGGAACTGTTTACCAAGACTCTTGAGGGGATTCAGGAGCTTCTGCAGTCGCCTAAAGCGGTTGAGATTCGCGTATTTCACGGTCGTTTTGAGGGTTATGATCTGCTTTCTCGCGACGTGATCTTTGCACGCTACTGCGCGCGTATTGCGGCGGTTGCTCAGAAGAGCCGTCAGGGTCTTTTGTCTGTTCAACTGGTGGAAGCGAAAGAGTTTAATCACCGTCAGACGGAGCGCTTTGAGCATGACGCACTTGCAAGTTGGGGTTGCGCCAATTCACAACAGCATGATTATTTTTATGTCGTGTTTCCGAAAGACGGAATCGCGTCTGATCGTCCTCTTTACGTAGTTCTTCATTCCGCGGGTCATACGGGCGAACACGCGCTTGACTGCACGCTAACGCCAGGTAATCATGATATTTACACGGTTCCCGACGACTTCTATGGTCTGTTTGTCGACTGTGCTGAGAATCGAGACACGGACTGGTGGTGGGGCGGTCGTCGTGGCGACGAAGCAGAGATTACCGAGGCGTTGGCGTCACGCTCGACCACGTCCCTTCAGCCGGTAGAGAAGCGCGTCTTGGCGGAAATCGCTTGGACGATTACTCGTTATGGAATCGACCCTAACCGCGTGTACCTTTGTGGCAACTCCATGGGCGGTAGCGGCGCTCTTGGTCTTGGTCTTTCTCACGGCGAAGTCTTCGCGGCGATTAAAGCGAACGTGCCCGCGGGAGTGTGGCACGCGTACGACCGTCTGCAACTGTCGGAGTCGAACGCGCCGGAAGGCTTGAGCGAGCCGCCGGTGTGTTTCGATTACTCTGCGCAAAATGACAAATGGTCCGCTTTTCACGAGGTTCTGATCAAGGGAGTAGAGGCGCGTAAATACGCGTATATTCTCTACTGGGGTAATTACGGTCACGAGAATAACGACGCGAAAGTCGCGGAATATAACGACTTGTTTAAGACATTCGACTGGACGTCGATTCGTAAAGACGCGGCGTATCCCGCTTTTACCAATTCTTCGACCGATTCTCCTCTTCCTTGGCCTGACGATCTTGAGAACGAGTCGCCCGGACAGCGCGGAGCGTATTATCGCTGGACAAATAAGAGCGACACGGTCGATTCTTTTTCGATGGAACTTCGTCTTGCGAGCGCGGAAGAACTCGCATCTAAGATCTTTGAGATTCCGACAGAATCACAGTGCGACGTAACGTTGCGTCGTTTGCAGAAATTCGCGGTATCTGCTGGCGACACGCTGACGTGGCGCTTCGGTGACCAAAGCGGAACATTCACGGTCGGCGAGGACGGTCTTGTTACGATCCCCGGGCTGACGATCACGACCGAGGCTCAGACGCTGACCCTGACGAAATAAACCCTGCCTAATTAAACGCTTAATCTTACCAGGCGCAGAGACAATCATTCGGTCTTTGCGCCTTTTTTAAAGGGCATATTATGTGTAAATGCCCGTCGGTTTAGACGGCTGAGGCGTCTCTAACGATTCTATAAGAAAAAAACCTCATAAAGCTTGTCTTTTCGCTTGACAGGTTGTGGAAAGGGCGTATATTGTTAGTTGAGACTAATTTGTAAGGTCGAGCTCATGATAGGGCGCGTGACTTAGTTAGTTCATGTTGTTTTACCGTAACCTTTAGGTTAAACCCGATATAGGAAGAAGGCTTAGCCATGACCCTCTCCAAGATCTCTCGCGGTCAACGCGTGACGATAGTTTCTTTGAAACTGACACGTTCCCTTGAGGAACGTCTTGCGGCATTGGGTCTTTTTCCAGGCGCAGAGGTAGAGGTCGTTCGTTCCTCTCGTAGCGGCGAAGCGATACTCAGTTGTATGGATAGTCGTATAGCGATAGGCAGCGATCTTTCCAAGCGCATAGAGGTCGTTTGAGCGCGTTCGCGACGCGACGTCGTTGCGCGTAGCTATACCGCGCGAGGACGCAGTCCTAAATATCAGGAATGTAAACGCACGCTCTTGCAAGCGCTTGGGCGTGCGTGTCTTTTTTGTTAGTCAGAAGTAACGAGGAGCGTCAATGTCGGCGACTAAGCAAGTGTATCGGATCGCATTGGCAGGTAATCCGAACTGCGGTAAAACGACGTTATTTAACTACCTAACCGGCGAGAAGCGAGCGGTCGGGAATTATTCTGGCGTGACGGTAGAGACGGTTTCTGGTCGCGTACGCGCCAACGACGCGGATTATGAACTGGTCGACCTGCCCGGGGTGTATAGTCTCACGACCTTTTCAAAGGATGAAATCGAGGCGCGTGATTATCTTGTCGAGGAACGTCCCGACTTGATTGTGAACGTAGTGGACGCGTCGAACTTTGAACGCAATCTTTTCTTAACGTTGCAGTTGCTGGAACTTGGTTTGCCGACGATCATCGCGCTTAACATGTGCGACCTGGCGCGCAATCGCGGTATAAGTATAGATATTTCAAAACTTTCCGATTTACTTGGCGTTCCCGTAATTGAGACGGTCGGTTCGACAGGTCAGGGCGTGTCATCGGTACTGGATCAGTCGCGTCGTGTTTTGACGTCATTAGAGTCGACTTCTTCTAAGTCAAATGCGCTTTCTCATTTACAATACAGCGCGTCGATCGAGCAAGAGATAGCTAGCGTTGAAGCGGTACTTTCGCGCGTCGCGTCAGAAGAGTATGTCGCACACGGCGGCTTTTCGGGACTTTCAGAGTGCAGCGCAGGGGTGCGTTGGCTTTTGACAGGCGCCATTCGTTCAGAACGTGTGGAATCGTTTAACTGGGACGGTCAGGACGTATACTCAGCGCTCAAGAGTAACGCGCGTATGCAAGCGCGTCGACGTTGGACGGCGATTAAACTGCTGGAAGACGACCCACATGTGACTCCTAACTGGAGCGATGAAAGCCTTTCCAATGCGGTGAGTAGCTCGACGTCGCGTTTGGTTACCGGTAGCGCGCCCATGGCGGCGCTTCTTGCGGCGGAGCGCTATAAGAAGGTTCGGGACCTTTCTGCGGCAACGATCAGTAATGACGTTCATCGTCGTCGCGGTCTTGAACTGTCCGATAGCGCCGACCGCGTTTTGACGCATCCGTTCTGGGGACTTTTGATCTTTTTTGCCGCAATGTATCTTGTGTTCTGGCTGACCTTTACCGTGGGGGCGTATCCGGTCAGCTGGCTTGAATCGCTTCAGGATTATGCGGCGGAGTTGTGCAATAGACTTTGGGCGGATAACCCAGAGAGTTTGGCGCGCTCGATTATAGTCGACGGTATAATCGGCGGCGTAGGGGCGGTTCTTGTCTTCTTCCCCAATATTTTCATTTTGTTTGCAGCGATAACGATTCTGGAAGAGTCCGGCTATATGGCGCGCGGGGCATTTCTTACGGATCGGTTTATGAGTCGCGTTGGTCTGACCGGCAAGTCCTTTATTCCCCTTCTTGTCGGATTCGGCTGTTCCGTTCCAGCGATTATGTCGACACGTATCATCGAGGATCGTAAGACGCGTTTTCAAACCATTTTTATCGCTCCTCTGATGAGTTGTGGCGCTCGCTACCCGATCTATATGCTCCTGATTCCCGCGTTTTTCCCACAACGTTGGCAAGCGCCGGTTCTGTGGTTGATCTACGTGCTTGGGATTGTCGTAGCGGCGGTGATTTCCACGGTGTTGTCGAAGACGATGTATCGCGGTGAGATTTCTCCTCTGCTGATAGAACTTCCTCCTTATCACCGTCCGACGCTTCGCACAGTGGGCTATCGCGCGTTTGAACGAGGCTGGCAGTATCTTCGTAAATTTGCGACGACGATTCTCGCGATCTCCCTCCTGCTTTGGGCTCTTTCGACGTTCCCGCGTCTGCCCCAAGACGTGGTCGCTAGTTACGACGCGCAACAGTCGGCTTTGGAAACGGAAGCGTCGGAGCTTGGCGTTGATTTGCAAGAGTATATGGAGTCTACGCAAGAGTCACAGGAGAAGGCGACAGCGACAGAGTTTGCGTCTGAGGAGCAGTCGCTCGAAGCGATGGAGAGCGGCGCCGATGAGACACAACTGGAAGAGGACGCCGCGGTTGCGGAACGTTTGTCAGAGCTGAGCGAAGAGTGGACAAAACTAGCGGTGGAGCACGAGGACAAGGCGCTCGAGCATAGTATCGCTGGTCGAATCGGTCATAGTTTTGCGCCGGTTATACGCTTGGCCGGGTGGGATTGGCGTATAGGAACCGGTCTGATCGGAGCGCTTGCGGCGAAGGAAGTCTTTGTTGCGCAAATGGGTATAGTGTACCGAGTCGCGAATGCGGACGAGGAGTCGGAGTCTCTTCAGGAGATTCTTTCTCGGGATTATTCTCGCCTTGTGTGCGTAAGTCTTCTGGTCTTCTGTCTGATAGGCGCGCCCTGTATGGCGACGCTTGTCACGGTGGCGAAGGAACTGTCGTGGCGGTGGGCGTTTATTCAGTGGTTCAGTTTGACAGCGCTGGGCTTTATTCTCTCCGTGGCGATCTATCAGTTTGGTCTGGCGTTGCACCTGGGGCTGTGAAGACGTTCGGCTTACGCGGTTGTTCCCCACGCGACGCCGTCGCGTTTGGCGTCTGTTCGTATTGGCTGTTTGTAAAGATAAAGGAGGACGTATGTTAGACGGAATTATAGTAGGCGTCTTGCTCCTTGGCGCAGTCGTGTACTTGACGCGTAGATTCTATCGGATTTATCAGGGCAAAGAAAGTTGCGCTTGCGGCGGTAAATGCCAGGCTGGAGATTGCGTTTGCGGTTGCAGTTGCTCGCAGGACGGGGCGTGCCATTGCTCTACTGGCTGCTGTCCGATAGAAGATACGGAAGAGGCTAGCGCGTCCGAGACGGACTAACGTTTTTTTCAGCGTTTAAATTGTAAGTTATGTGATTTCACGCTTTATTTCTAAACGCGAACTTGTGAACCAAAGCAGAAGCCAGGCGGTTTTCAGAGCGAACCGCCTGGCTTCATTATTCACGGATTACCCTAGTGCACGAATGCGTCGTTGGCTATTGTCACGGCTGGTAATTCGCGACCGCCACGATGAGCCATACCACGCCAATGCATATGGCAAAGCTAATGAGGAATCCGAAGACGTCGACTTTGTTGGGTTTGGAGAATTCCAGACCACCAAATTTGAAGAGTCGTTGGTCGTCGAATCGAGCGGGGTTGTCGTATGATTTCTGTAATTCTTCCTTATCCTTTTCGGGGTTAGGGTCGACCGGAGTCTTCATTTTGACGTAGTATCGGTCGAGCGCTTCTTTGTCGCCACGCGGGGTAATGAAACTCAGGAGTATTAGTATTAAGAAGGGGAGGAAGAGTCTTGTCGGCAATCTCAAGGCTTCCAAGGTTCCATTGCTGACGCTCTGGAGGTTGACGCCGAGTTTGTCGTAGAGTAGGAAGTCCAGTTCGAAGGCGCCTTTTCCTACGAAGTATACGCCCAAGTCATTGAGCTGTTCCGGGGATTTTAGCGACTGCTCGATTCTCACGCGGGATTCGGAGAGTTCTTCACGTTTGGTTTTAGATTCGTCGAAGAGACAGAACTGCTCGTCTTGGTCGAGATACCATTTTGCGCCGTCGACGATCTTGGCGACGACCATGCCGTTAGCGGGTTCAAAGACCAGCTCGTTGCCGTCTTGGTCGAATGGGGTGATTCCTCCGCTCCAGTAGACGGCCTTTCCTCCGGTTTTGAAATCGGTGACGATCTGATCGCCTAACTCAATGGGATTTGGCTCTTTACCGAGTCGACGTTGAATATTCAACGCAATTTCTTCCTCGGTGAGATTGGGATCGAGATCAGCTTTGATGGCGTCAGCATTTTTTTCCCAGTTGGCGCGTATGGCGCTGTTTCTTTCGACGTCGGTGAGAGAGGCAAGTCGTGTCTCTTGTACGTCAATGAACAGGTTTGTGGCTAAGTACTTTACATCGCCAGTAAACTCAGGTTTGAATTTAGCGATGTTTTGGGGAATAATGAAGAAGACCGAGAGTGTAATGAGAATGGTCGCCCAGGCGGACCATTTATTTGCGCGTCGCCAGTACATTCCGATCCAGAACGGAGCGGCAAAGACGATCGGGATTTCCCAAGCGAATTTGAGCTGTTCAAAGACGTTCATCGACAATAGCGACGAGATCGTCGCGCCGATAATGACGATGGCGCCACAGATACGCCCGGCGAGAACGCAAACGCGTTCGCTTGCGTTGGGGTTGATATACGCGGCATACCCGTTTCGGACGACCAGCCCGGAGACGACCAGCATATAGCAACTTGCGGAACTCATGAGCGCTGCGAGTAAGCATGCGAGCATGAGACCGACCAGACCGGCGTTCATTGGCGCTAGTAGTTCTCTTGTGGCAACTCCCCAAACTTTGTCGGGGTCAGCGGCAAGTTCAGCATTGCTTGCCAGATACGCAAGTGCGACCAAAGCGGTTAACGCCCAGCCAATGGTACAGAATCTCTTGAGAATATTGCCGGCGACCAGACCGAATCGAGCGTTGAATTCAGTTTTTGCGGAGCCTCCGCCGGTGGCGATAAAGTGCGGCTGGCAGACGATTCCAATGAGGTTCAGTAAGGTAATTGCCAGAATGTAGTGTAAGGGGAATTCTCCTCCTTTGGGACTGGTGAGAATTTCAAAGAATTCCGATGGCACACGCTTGTGTAAGACGGTAAAACCATTGAGAACGTTGTCTTTGAGGGACGCGTTAGCGCCGACGTCTTGCTTGGCAGGGACGGTTTCTTCGTCAACGATTTGTTTGCCTGCGTTGTTAAATTCGTCGACGTCGTTTTGAGATTGTTCGGCAAAATCGGAGTCAACGGAATTAACGCTGTTGACTTCTTGTATCGCGACAGTTGATTGGCCGTTGTAAGAGTCGTCTTTCGATAGGGCGTTGAGACCGATTGGTATCAAGATAATCGAGAGAATGATAATAAAGACGCCTTGAATGAGGTCGGTCCAGTATGCGGCTCTCAATCCGCCGAGGACGCCGTAGAAGAGTACGCATAAGGCTGTGAGAATGATAATGGCGTGGTCAAATGGAATCTTGATCCCAAAGAGAGTTAGATACTCCGCGCCGACGAGCGGGGCGCCCATTTTCCCAATGGCGGTCATGCCGACGCCGAGGTACGCCATATAGAAGACAGCGCCGAAAATCATATATGCCAATGCGATCGACTTGCTCTGATATCGCTCATGAAACCAGTCTCCAAGTGTGAGACATCTCATTCTTCGGTACCAGACGCCGCAAATCCAGTAGAAAGGAGTGACAAAGAGCCACAGCAGACCGCTCCAAACGCCGCTAAGTCCATTTGTAAAAGTGGTTTTAGCGGTGACGATCGGGTCTGACGCGTTTGTACCGGCGCCAAAAGCGGCGAACATTTGAAAGATCTTTCCAAAGCTTCTACTGCCTAGGAAGTAATCCTCCTGCTTTTTAACGAAGAGCATCGACCATAGACCGATGACGATCATTACGACGAAGTAGCCGAGGAGCATCGTATAGTCAAGCGCAGTTAATTCCATAAAACATCCTCAGAATAAGGCATATGAAACGTAAAAGTACTATTGTTGTGTGCGATATGTCTTTACAGTTTGGCGTCCGGTCGAAAGAGCGGCGTGCCGAAGGGACCGTTTCTGACAGTGAAATATTCGTTTGCAGGTTCTTCGTCGAGAGTTTTTAGCGCGTTACTAAAAGTGGCGTCGGCATACTCGGCATAGTGTAGAACCATTCCCTCAAGAGTGGTCGGTGGAATAGGGGCGCCCCAATCTCTGAAACGCATGTTGGCGAGTATGAGATGCTCCAGTTGCACTCTGGTTTTGACGTCGAGATTAGTCTCTATTGCGAAACGTTGTATGATTTCCACTCCTAAAATCGCCTGTCCAATGAGTTCGCCCGCGATGGTGTGCTCGGGATAGACGTCGCTGTTCTTAATCGCTAAGACGACGCCGACGTCGTGTAAGAGCGCGCCGGCACACAGGAGTGGTTTTGAGAAAACCCCCTTGATTTTGGGGTTTGCGACGCAAAAGTGTTCTGCGATATTCATCGCAAGTTTTGCGACCGATAGGGTGTGCTCCATTAGACCGCCGACGTAAGCGTGATGATGATAGCGTGTGGCGACGCAGTCACAAAGGGCAGGGCGGTATTCTTTGTAAACGCGCTGAACCAGTAATAACAGCGGACCCTTTGGAATATTTGCGTTTGCAAAGTTTAAGATTTCCGAGAGGAGCGTTTCCGGCTCGGTCTTTGAGGAGGGTCGGCAGTCTTCGGGCTCGAACCCGTCGATTTTGTCGTCTCTTGCGACGGGTCTAATCTTCGACAACTCCAATTTTGCGCCGTATTTAGACGCAACTGCTTTTGCACGTATTTTGTAGAACTCGCCAGGCGTCCAGAGGTTCTGTTCACATTCGTTAAAGTAAAGCGTGTTTTTCCAGAGGTATGCGTTCGCGAGTAGTCGCTTGTCTCGAAAAGTCGCCTTGTAGAAGTCGCGTCCATTTTGGGTTTGCCCTTTGCGTATGGCGACGAGTTGTACGAATGCGTCGAGCGGTTCCCTTGCGTTAATAAGTTCCGCGAGCGTATGGAGTTGGCGCTTCGCCTGAGCAGCGGCGGTCTGGTCGGCGCTGGAATCATTATTTTGAGCGCCGTCATTTGCGTTAGGGCGGTTATCTTGCGACATGCCAGACCTCCGGAAGGTAGCGTCCCAGTTAGTCGCACGACTTAACGCGCGTGGGAAACTGATAATATAAACGAACGCATGCGCGACAATGGCGACCAAGTTGTCGAGGTGATTTTCGCGCCTTGCCTATTAAGAGTATGAACGATAGAGTCTCGCGCGTCAAGAGCGCGTCGACGTCGTCTTGACGACAAGTTGATAGCGTTAGATACGGCGGGTATTGAATCAAAAGGAAAGGACTCGGTTAGCGCGTAGCGTAACGAGTCCTTTGAGGTTCTAAAGAATAAACACAACGTGCTTTGTGTCGTTAGTCGATCTCGGCGATCTTGTCCTTGTTCACAGCGCGCGAGGTGGCGTTAGAGGCGCCGTCGAAGATTTGTTCTTTTTCTTTACCGATCAGTAGCGCGACGTATGCGTCAAATCCCTCGGGGATCTTTAGGCTTTCTTTAAGCAAATCGGATTCGTTGACGTTACTCAGTCCGGCTTTGACGGTTTTGACGCCGTATCCCAGGAGGTTCGCGGCGATAATCATGCGCTCCAAGAGGCATCCGACCGCGAGGTGTTGGTAGTCAGAATCGTCTTCGGCGACGCTGATAATAATAGCCAGCGGTGCGCCAGCGAAGGACAGACGCTTGGCGGAGTCGATTCCAGCTTCTTCGTCGATCTTTTTAAGTAGCTCGCGGTTTTTGACGACGGAAATAAACCAAGGCTGTTTGTTGCCGTGACTTAGGGTCGATAGTCCGAAGGAGACGATATCGTCGCACTTGGTCACGGGTTCGTCGAGAAAACCGAGCGCTTGGCGTTGTGTGGATAAGGATTTCAAGACGGCGAGCGCGGAATCCAATTGACTCTCGTCGGCCATTGCCACGTTAGCGGCGCCAGCGGTCGCTCCTAGCACGCCTAACGCGCCGAGAATAACTTCACGTCGATTCATATCAACTCCTTATATAATAACGTTTGACTTGCGGTAGGACGCGCGCG
>JAUNMR010000023.1:45534-63327 GCA_030537455.1 Planctomycetia bacterium
CCTAGCGGCGAGTCGTCGAGGTATATTCTCCCATGGTGTTCTTGGACGATCTTTTGTGTGACAGCCAGTCCCAGACCGGTTCCACCGCTCTTATTGACGGAGGCAAATGGTTTAAAGAGGTCTTCTCTAATCTGCATCGGCACGCCAGCGCCGTTGTCGTCGACGTAGAGCACGACGCGCTCTTGCTCAGGTTTTGAGGTCACCGTGACGCGTACTAGTCCAGGTGCGATTACAGGACGCTCGAGGTACGGCGCATTCGCATTGTTCCCCAGGTCGTCTTGCTCAGTCTTTTGAGATTCGACGCGGTTCTTAACCGCCTCAATGGCATTTCCGATTAGATTAACGACGGCACGGTGGATCTGCTCTTTGTCAAAGTAAAACGGCACAATGGCGTCGGGCTGTTGAAGTTCCAAGGCGACGTCGAGATCCAGGGCTCTTCCTCTCATAAGTTCGATGATATCGTTCATGAGGGCGTTGAAGTTCTCTAGCGACCAGACGGGCACGCGTTCTTTACTGAAGGTAAGCATGTCGAGTACGAGGTCAGAGATCTTAGTTTGGTTTTTTTCTACGATGCTCCATCCCTTTGAGACAAGCGATTCGTCGTGTGCGTTTAGCCCTGTCTGGATAAGGAAACTACCGCCGCGAATGCCCTGTAGAATGTTCTTAATGTGATGCGAGAGCACAACGACGGTTTGTCCGATCGCGGCGAGTCTTTCCGCTTGCGCTAGTCCGAGATAGAACTGCGCGTCTTCCACCGCCAAAGCCGCTTGACACGCCACGGCGACAATGAGCTTGAGGTGGTCGATAGTGAGTTGCTTTTGTTTGTTTGTCGACTGATTGGGGCTGTCTTCGAGTAGATCTCTTAGGAAAAAGGAGTAATTTGCGGAGTCTTGGTCGCTATCGTCTTGCACACGGTCGTGACTTGACGTGAGCAATGGTTCTAGGTCATTACTTTGTAAGTCTTTGGAGTCTTGTGAAGCGGTAGCGCAGGGTGGTTGCGGTATGTTATTGATTTGAGCAGGATTTCCGTCGCTTTGGTTCTCTTGATTTTGCGCGATGTTTTCCATTACGAGGTCTGACTTAACCTGCTCGACAAAGGGGCGTGAGACGTCGAGGTATACGACGCCGATGAGACCGTATCGTCCGAGCATGGGCACGCAGATCGCCTCTTTAACGCCGGCGGTTAGTACGCTATTGGCGTTGTTCCAACGCTTGTCGTTTGGAGCGTTACTTGTTAACACGGCCTTTTGAGTCTCAATGACGTGGTTGAGAATCGTCTGGCTAATGCGAACGCGCACGCCGCTCTTTTTATTGATTGAGGCTTTAGGTATAAGTTTTTTATTTTCGTTGTCGTACAAGAAGACACATCCACGGTCGGCCGGTACGCATTGGAAGAGGAGCTCTAGGATTCTTTTGAGCAGCTGGTCGACGTCGATGTTTTCACTTGTGGCTAATGTGGCGTGATAAATGAAGTTGAGTCGCTCCTTCGCTTTTTGAATCCATTCAGGGGATTGGTCGGTTAGACTCTTCTGGTTGAGTTGACGTTCAGAGCCGTCGAGATCAAGCGAATGCAAGATTTGTGAGTCGGGTTCAGGTTCTTTTAAAATATCAACCAGCGGAGCTTGAGCGCCGACGTCGACGGTACGTGAAGCGAAGAGTATAACAGTCTTTCCAATTTGAATTCTTTCACCGTTTGCGAGTCGGTGCGATTTAACCCTCTTGCCATTGACGTAGACGCCGTTTGAACTGTTGAGGTCGACCAAGAATCTTTCGTTATCCACCCGTTTAATTTTCGCGTGTCGTCTTGACGCCTCCATGTCCTTCAATCGTAAATCGTTTGTCGGGGCTCTTCCGATGTAGACGTCATCGTCAGGCAACACGAAGCGTCGCCCGTGGTCGGGGCCCTGCATAACAAATAGTGAATCCATAGTTTCGGTGTGGCGTCGTTTTACAGCGACGCGGTTTAAGCGTCATTGAAGAGCGTGCGGTATCATTCCACAACTTAAATAACTTCAAGAGATTATACATGTAGTTTCTTGAAAGACAAGAGAAATTGGACGTAAAAGGTTCTGTGTCTTACAGAATCGAGTAAAAAAGGTTTTACACGGTTTAAAATCGGTTGTATTAATTGTGAAAGACCCTATAATAGGGCAAAAAGAGGGACGCGGTTATCGCGGTAAAATTTTTATTGGCTTGAGGTCATAGAAATTTCACGGCGTATATACGGCGTCGCAACTGCGATTTTTGCTTTTGGCGGTAACGTCACTTTAAGGCGTGTCGCTCACACGACGAACTTTTTGAGGAGTTATAATGAAGAAGTCCTTGTTGCTCGCGTTAGGCTTGGCGCTGATCTGCAGCATGACCAGTTACGCGGCAGACGTCAAAGATAATCCGGCCTTTAAAAACGGTACGACTTGGCTGAGCAATCCTGTGGCGAATCCGGATGCGGAAGCGACTACAGAGGATGAAATGAAGCCCTATGAAGAGACGCTTCAAACGAATGTTGCGGGCGAAACGCTGAAGTTCAAGATGATTCCGATTAAGGGCGGCGAGTTCACGATGGGTAGCGATTCGGGCGAGAAAGACGAAGCCCCAGCGTTCAAGACAACGGTTGCTCCTTTCTGGATGGAAGAACATGAAGTGACCTGGCAAGAGTTCTCTCTGTTTGGTCTGATTTATCTAGCGAACGCACGTAAATCCGGGGCCGTTAAGACCGAAGGGGAACGCGATGAAATAGCCGACGCGCTTGCCGCGCCGACCGCGCCGTATAGTATCGGTACGATCAGCTACGACAAGAGCAATCAGGAAGGTTTCCCAGCGAGCGGTATGACGCGTTACGCGGCTCAAATGTACTGCAAGTGGCTTACGATTACAACGGGTCGTTATTATCGTCTTCCTACAGAAATCGAATGGGAATACGCCTGCCGTTGTGGTAGCGATACGGCTTATGAATTCGGAGACGACGAAGCGGATCTCGATAAGTACGCTTGGTACCTAGACAACTGCTCCGACGGTTACCAAAAGGTCATGACGAAAGAGCCCAATAAGTGGGGACTGTACGACATGCACGGTAACGTCTGCGAATGGGTCATGGATCAATACGACAAAAAGGCATACAAAGATTTCGCAAAGGGCGATATCGAGACGCCGTTCGTGACGCCGAAGAAACCGTTGTCCGTTTATGGCATGTTTGGCGAAATCGCTCGTGGCGGCTCCTGCTTCCATGAAGCGAAAGATTGCCGTAGCGCGAAACGAATCGTTTCCGATAAGACCTGGAAAGAACACGATCCTCAATTTCCGCAAAGCATTTGGTGGATGACCGAGGCGCCTTACGTAGGTTTCCGTGTGATTCGTCCTCTGGCGGTTCCGAGCGAAGAAGAGGCGAAACTGTTTGAACCCGATCCGTTGGTTTGGGAAAAGTACAAGGAACTCAACCCCCGTTAATCTTTAGGGTCAGCAACTCCTGAAACTTCCATAACGCTTGCAAACGCGCGCGGTCGGTTTGTCTGATCGAGCGCGTTTGCTTTTTTTAAAGCATGTGATAGAACTAGTAGGCTAGGTTCGATAAGAAGGGAAAGCCATGCCGTTGAACTCAAAGAATAATAGTTTACGTGAAGCGCTCTTACTGTATGCGGTGACAAGCGCTAAGTGGGTCGGGAGTCAGACTTTCTTGCAACAGATCGAGTCGAGTCTTCAAGGTGGCGCAACGCTCGTTCAGCTACGCGAGAAGAATATGGCGTACGACGCGTATCTTGAGCGCGCGCTCGCAGTTAAAGAGCTTTGCGACCGGTATAACGTTGGACTTATCATTGACGATAACGTTGAGGTCGCTCGCGCCTGCGACGCTTTGGGCGTTCATATTGGTCAGGAGGACGTGAGCGTGTCGGACGCGCGCGCGATTCTTGGTTCCGATAAGGTAATAGGGGTATCGACGAAAACGGTAGATCAGGCTCTTGTTGCAGAGTCTCAAGGCGCAGATTATCTCGGCGTCGGGGCGATCTATCCGACGCAAACGAAAGAGAATCCGATTCGCACGAGTATCGAGACGCTCAGCGCGATCACCAGCGCGGTATCGATTCCCGTGGTGGCGATCGGAGGTATAACCGCGGCGCGTATCGAGGCGTTGCTCGGTTCTGGTATTGTCGGCGTGGCGGTGGTTTCCGCAATCTATGCCGCGGAGGATATTCAGAGTGCGACGCGTGAACTAAAGTTAGCGGTTCAGCGGTTGGTTCAATAGTAGGGCGTTGTAGCCTTCTTACGTCCGCACGTTTGGGTCTTGTACGTCGACGTTTTTTAGACGCTCGTTAGTCAAGTCGATTCGAGCGTTTTTACGCGTATCTTATGTGAATTAGAGATTAAGATGATTTTGGAACACCGTCGCCCTCGACGTCTTCGGGGGGTAATCTTCGACATGGACGGAGTGCTCCTGGACACAATGTCGCAGTGGAGCTCCTTAGCGTTTAATTACCTACGTGAGAACGGAATCGAACCACGAGCGGATCTCAACGACGTGATCGGTAGTTTTTCAGTACGTGGCGCGATAGAGTATTTAATCGCGGAGTACGGTCTTCCTCGGAGCTTTGACGAGGCGTTATCGGATATTCGCGCACGGCTTGAACGTCTTTATCGTTACGAAGCGATTATGAAGGAGGGCGCTGATCGCACGCTGACGACATTGCGTCGCGCGGAATGTCCGATAGCGCTTGCCACGGCGACGTCGAGCGCATTGGCGCGTAGCGCGCTGACACGTCATCGTCTTTTAGATTATTTTACCGCGATTAAGTCCTGTCGGGATGAAGATATTCACGCAAGTAAGTCTCATCCCGCGGTTTACGACGCGGCGCGTAGTTGCATTGGCAGCGAACGTCGCGAGACCGCGGTGGTTGAGGACGCGTTGTATGCGCTTGAGACCGCGAAGGACGCCGGGTACTTTGTGATCGCGTTCGAGGATTATTACGAACGCCACAATAAGTCCAAGATTCAAGAGCTAGCAGACGTGTATGTCTCGAATCACCAAGAGCTTAGCGAGTGGTTCTCGTCTTATTTTTCCTCAGCGAATCGCTAGCGTTGTGTTAGGCGCTTCCTCGAAGAGCGCGCTAGCTCGTAGTAACGTAGCGCGCTAACGTTTGCGATAGCCCTTGGGGCGGAAGATAACAACAAGCCCTTTGATTTCATAGTCGGCGTCGATTTCTTTCGCAATGGCGCTAGCGACTTTGCGAATGTCCGACTTGTTGAACTGGCAAGAGATTAACGTTTTTTCAGTGACGTTAATCTCCTTCATAGACTCGTCGAGTACGCAGGTAATGTGAGACTGCTTTTCTAGGTAGTCAAAGAGTGAAGCGAGCGTAGCGTTTTCAACGTTTCCGGTGACGAGCGCGGTAAGTTTTGAGGGCTGTTCTTTATTGAAACTATCGTCGACGTCTGTCGCGGACTGAGCGTCTAGCGCCTCTTTACTTTGAATTTCAATTCGGCGCTTAGCGTATTCCTTTTCCACCAAAGTTAGGTTGCGAATGGAACCGGTGACGTAAACAACGTCGAGGCCGTTGTATACGTCGCGCTCAAAGGCGCATAAGGGGTGCTTTTTGGGGTTGACGTCAAAGTATTGGTCGTCCTGGTAAATGCGCGTGGCCTTTTGAGTTCTGTTAAATGTCGCGGGCTTAATAGCGCCGGACTTAGCGTCGTATTTAAAGTCAACGTTGTATCCAAGTCCTAATACGATAAGCATATCAGTAACGTTGACGTCATGGAAGGAGGCGCCTCTCCATCGGTCGAAAGGCGTTTTTTCGTATCCGGCGAATTTAAGATTTGCTTTTTTTCCGAGCGCATTGAAGATATCGCGTGACTCAGCGTAATCATCCCACTTGAAATCAATTTTGGCGTCGAGACGATTGGCGACCTTTTGTGGCGCGAACTGTCCTTCGGTTATCTCCTGTCGTCTCAGATGGAACATGAGCTGCGCCTCGGCCGCGGCGTCGGAAGGACCGATGTAGAGAAAGGCGTCGTCAACCAGGCAGAAGCTTAGCCCGGCTTGGTCAAGGGAACGCTCCAGCGCCGTTGCGAGAGTAACCAGGGAGTATGACCCGGAGAGTATGGTCTGTGGATTGACGCGGCGATCAAGGAAGAATTCAAACTGATATAATATCGACGCCTTCTCCAGGAACTGTATAAGCTCTACGCCCTCAAGATCAATTGACACGCTGGTTTTGAATTGATTTGACAGATTAGAGGCGGTTTTTCGCGCGCTCTGTCGTGTCGGTCGCGCGGCGTCGGCGCGGTTTTCTCGGGCGGATAAAGCGCCAAAAGTTATGAGCAGTATCGCACAGAGCACAGCGCGTCTCATACTCGCCGGTTTTGTGAATCGATCAGGTTTTGTGTCGGCGTTGAAGGAGTA
The DNA here is from genome assembly GCA_030537455.1 of Planctomycetia bacterium. Taxonomy (GTDB): domain Bacteria; phylum Planctomycetota; class Planctomycetia; order Pirellulales; family Thermoguttaceae; genus RUG369. Next base: position 51,926 of record JAUNMR010000023.1, read on the forward strand.
TCTCGACGTCGAGGGTTCGACGCGACGTTTGAGCGTTCTATTTATGATTCGTGTCATTTTGTTTTCACGAGGACGTGAGGTAACGCGCGTCGTATAAATAGTCTTGCTACTTTTATTTTACGTTCACAGTTACGCCAGCCCAGTCGTCAGTTCTAAACGGGCTTGTAGGCAAGCCGGTTTTGTTTGTTAGATTGCACGCGGGATTGTCGGCCCAAGCGTATCTTACGGCAATTGGCTTTTCGACCTCCGGGGCGGAGACGACGACGGTATCGTTCTCAATGACAGCTTCGGCCCAGTAGAACTTTTTATCAGCTCCTGCGATGGCAAAACCCTTGAGTTCAGAACCGTCACAGGAGGCGTTTTCGGCGCAAGCGAGTCCCTCGGCGTTCGTAAAGGTCAGTATCGCTCTGTTTCCAATGATTTTCATCGAATGAAAATCAGGACCGGCAGCGGGTTCGCCCTTGTCGTAAGTCTTATTGAGCGCGAGTTTAGCAAGTCTTTCGGATACGGTCTTCTTGTTTTTGGGCGTCATATTATTGGGATCGCCGAGGTCAATAGCGACAACCTCTGCGACGTTTCTTTCGGCAATAGCGCGATGTTGCGCTTCCCTTAGTTCTGCCCAAGCGCTCGAGCCCGGCTGATCCTTTGCCTTGTGGAAATTCGGCAGTTGGACGAAATAGAATGGGAAATCGCCTAATCCCCACTTTTCACGCCAGTTAGCAATCAAGAGTGGAAAGAGAGTGCGATATTGCCAAGCACGATTAGCGTTTGCTTCGCCTTGGTACCAGATCACGCCCTTGATAGCGTACGGGCATATCGGATCGAGCATTCCGTACTGTAGCGCTCCTGCCTTTTGACTTGGGGGAGACTTTTCAATTCTTTCCGGGTCGACTAACGGCGCGAGTTCGGGGAACTTTGCCAATTCAATCGGGTCGACCCATGCCTCCGCAGTTGAACCGGTCCATGCCAGTACGATAACGCCGACGGCTACCTGTAGTTCCTCATGGAGGTATCTGCCAAAGTGATATGCAATAGCAGAGAAATTCCCAGCGGTTTGTGGCGAAGTCTTTTGCCACTTTGCGGGGCAATCGTTCATAGGAGCGTCGGCGCTCTGTGTGGGAACGGTAAAGACTCTCAGTTGTGGGTACGTGGCGGATTCCGCCTCTTTATTTCCATTTGTGGAACGTTTGAGGGTAAAGCTCATGTTCGCCTGTCCGGCACAGAGCCATACTTCACCGAAATAAACGTTGTTAAAAGCGATGTGATTAGCGCCGTAGATCGATAATTTGTACGGGCCGCCCGCTGGGGTTGGCGATAGATTAACACGCCATTGACCGTTTTCGTCGGCAATGGTGGTTTTCGACTGTGATGCAATCTCCACAAGAATCTTTTCGCCGGGCTGTGCCCAGCCCCAGATAGGGGTCTTGACATTTCTCTGCAAGACCATGTCGTCGCCGAAGACGCTCGGTAACTTGACATTTGCATAGGCGCATTCGCACATAGTCGTGGCGCAAATCCACGACGCTACCAGTAGTAGGGTCAGCAAGTAGTGGTAATGTGTGGCGAAACAATAACGACGAGAGGTCATGGACGCGCTTGCTCTTATAATCGCACAAAAGTAAATCAAGAGCGAGAGTCGCGCACGTTGCGCCGGTTAAGCTCTCGCTCTTGTGTTATTATGACGAGCTTTCGTGCAAAAAGTTCCTTATAAGCGTCATGTCCGTGTCGTGTGACCCGGGGTTCAGTCGCACAAGTTGAGTATTTCAATGATTTTGGCGCCGTCGATATTAGCGCGGTCGCCGAACTTAACGCCGCGTGAATCGATGAGGTCAGCGATGTTTTTAATCACTTGGTCGGTAACGCCGTATGCTTCGCGCGAGGCGTCGATTCCTACGGATCGGAAGAAGTTTTTAGTCGCTTCGATCGTCAAATCGACGGCCTTTTCGGGATCCGGTTCATTAATACCAAAGACGCGACGACCGAGCTGTCGGATTTTGTCGCCTTTTTCTTTTCTCTGGGACTTCCACACGCCCGGGAGAACCAGCGCGAGGGACTGACCATGGTCGACGCCCAGTTGCGCGGTGAGTTCGTGCCCGATATTGTGAGTGGCCCAGCACTGTAGTACGCCAACGTTTAGCCATCCGTTTAAGGCCTGTGTCGCCATCCAGAAGAGATTGGCGCGCACGTCGTAGTCGTTGGGGTTTTCCTTGAGTTTGGGCGCTTCTTCCACCAGGGCAAGCATGATCGCTTCCGCTTGGCGATCTTGCAATGTCGCATGTTGTGGTTGCGTGACGTATTGCTCCACCACATGAATGAAGGTATCAACGATCCCATTGGCGACCTGTCGTGGCGGAAGCGAGAAGGTGACGGTAGGGTCGATAATGGAGAATTTTGGGAAGACGTACGGGGAGCCGAACGCGAGCTTTTCAGTGGTTTCTTTTTTGGAAACGACGGCGAGGCAGTTCATTTCTGACCCGGTAGCGGGCAGTGTGATAACGTCAGCGAGAGGTAACGCGTCGGTGATCGGGGCGCCCTTTGCGAGAATGTCCCATGGGTCTTCGCCTTGGTATTTTGAGGCGGCGGCGATGAATTTAGTACCGTCGAGCGTGGAGCCTCCGCCGACGGAGAGTAGGAAATCAATCGACTGGTTTTTGACAATCTCTACGGCCTTCATGAGGGTAGAGTATTGAGGATTCGGCTCAATCCCCCCGAATTCCACGACGTCGAAGTTCTCTAACGCCTTGACCACTTGGTCGTAGACGCCGTTCTTTTTAATAGACCCGCCGCCGTAAGTCATTAAGATTTTGGCGCCAGCGGGTATTAACTCGGGCAGTCTCTGGATTTGACCTTTTCCAAAGACGATCTTAACAGGATTTGCGTATTCAAAGTTGTTCATGCTCTCTACCTACTGCATGGGGTGAAGCTGAAAGTGTGAATCGCGAGCGCCATAGGGTCGGCGTGCGATTCGATCACGTTCATGGGGTCAGCGCTCAGCGGCGTTGCGTTGATAAGTAAGCGCTTGTATTATCAGGGATAGGCGTTTAATCTTAGATCAGTGGTAACAAAAGACGCCAGTCAACGTCGCGTACTCGAAGTGAGACGGCATGGACTGGCGCCTAAAACGACCGTGTAAGAAGTCGGTTATTTGAATCACCAACCGAGCTTCTTGAGGTTTTCGAGGCATTCCTTAGCGGAGTCAACGGAGCTGACCTTCCAGGATTCCTGCTCGACGATGAAATACTCGGTACCAGCCTTTTCGTGAGCGACTTCGAAGACGTCCTTCCAGTTGACTTGGTCGTCTTTGTCGGCGACGCAGCAACCATGGACGTCGGTGTTGTCAGACTTGATGTGGAGGACGCGACCGCGACCGGGTAGAGCGGCGAGAGTTTCCGCAGGCGTGAGTTTTTGACCATGACGATGGGCGTGGTCGCACCATCCGACGTCAACTTGCGCGATCACGCGCGGGTCGCAGTTATTGAAGAAGGTAACCCAAGCGGAGACGTCAGTGTCTTTAATGTTCATGTAGTCTCCGGAGTGACCGTGGAAGCCGACAAACATACCGAATTCGGCGGCTTTTTCAGCGCAAGCGCTCATTTCTTCGGCGCACTTTTTATTGGAGTCGAAGCTTTCGCGAATGCGTCCTTCCAGCCCGCCGGGGACAATGAGGAAGTTGAAGCCAACTTCCGCAGCGAAGTCGGCGGACTTTTTGAGTTCGTCTCCCTGGATGGCGCCGAAGCCAATGTGGGTACTGGTCGCTTTCAGACCGACGTCGGCGAGGAGCTTGTGAAGTTCCTTGGCGCTGTAGCCGTGGTAACCGGCGAATTCAACACATTCGTATCCCATTTCCGCGACGAGCTTGAGATACTTGGGGAATGTGTCGTGATTGATGACGTCGCGTAGAGAGTAGAGCTCTAGACCGATAGGGATGCGCTTTTCGTATTTTTTGTATTCTTCGGCAAAGGTCGAGAGACTCAGCGGAGCCAGGGCGGAAAGCGTAGCGGCGCAGGCGCTGTTACGCAGGAAGGAACGGCGATTCATAGTCATGCCTTTCGTAAAATATTATTAATTCTTGTCGTGTGAGAGCGGCAAATAATGCGCGCACGCCTCGCGTCGTGGCGAGCTCATACAATCATCAGTCACAATTATAGTCAAAAAATAACGATTGTGTAAATTCCGGTAAGAAAATTTTGGAAATATCACGTTTTATCATGAGCGGTTGAAAGAACAGTCGCTTTGGTCATGTGAACGTAAACGATTGACGCCTATTTGACAACTTCTACAATATACCCAAAGGTACGATCGCGAGCAGTGTTCGTCACTTTTGACAACGACTATATTAGAGGAGGCAATTACGATGAGTCTTGGGATCGCTTTTCGCGCTTTTTTTGCGGCGTTGACGGACTCGACTAAGAGTAAATGTTTGGCGCAAGCGCTAAACGTTGGCAACTCGGAAACGGATCAATCGGTTGAATCGGTCAATGCGACATTGGAGAGGTGCGAGGCGCGTCGCAGCGAGGCGATAGAGCTTCTTGCGGCTCTTCAACGCGACGCTCGTTTTGTCGATTTTATCAAGGAGGACGTTTCCGGCGCGAGCGACGCGGATCTAGGGGCGGTGGCGCGTGCGGTTCACGACAATTGTGCGACAACCCTTGAGCGAATTTTTCAGCTTCGACCTGTGTCTGAGGTAGCAGAGGGACAGGCGCTCTTTCTTAGCGCGAAAGAAGCGAGCAATAGCGCGCGCGTTCGAGTGAGCGGCGCATTTCAAACTAGCGACAGCGACGTCTCGACGCGCGTTGTTCACAGTGGCTGGCAGGCGACGCGTAGTTCGTTGCCACATTGGCAGGGTCGCGCGGAGGATTCTGCGATTGTCGCACCGATAGAAGTTGAGATTATGCGAGATTAGACCAGGAACCCTAAAGGTCAAGAAGGTCAGGCGGGGGCGCTTGCGTATTCGACTATTATGATAGAATAACAGAAGCGCCTCTGTTTTGAGCGCGCTTAGGCGTCGTCGTTTGACTTCGACGCTTGGGACAACTAGACGTACTCGTTGCGTATAGTCGCAACGAACTGGAGAATGATTATCTGACATGGCAAATCAAGAGCAATTGATCAACGACCTTCCTAAGCAGTACGATCATCTTGCCGCTCAAGAGCGACATAGTCGTTTCTGGGAAGAACGCGGTTATTTCCACAGCGACGTGAATACGTCGAAGCAACCTTATGCGGTGGTAATTCCTCCTCCTAACGTAACCGGCGCGTTACATCTGGGTCATGCTCTCAACGATTCCCTTCAAGATTCTCTGGTTCGTATGAAGCGAATGCAAGGATTTGAAACACTTTGGATTCCTGGCGTCGACCACGCTGGTATTGCCACGCAAGCGGTGGTAGAGCGTCGATTGCTGGAGCAGGAAGGCAAGACGCGTTGGGATCTTGGTCGCGAAGCGCTGGTGGATCGAATTTGGCAGTGGAAAGACCAGTATCAGGCACGTATTCTTTCGCAGTTGAAGGCGATGGGTTGCAGTTGCGATTGGCGCCGTCAGCGCTTCACATTGGACTCCGTTTGTGCCAAAGCGGTTCGCGCCTTCTTCTTTAAACTCTTTAGCGACGGTTTGATCTATCGCGGCAAACGTCTTGTGAACTGGGACGTTAAGCTTCAGACGGCGGTGAGCGACGACGAAGTCTATCACGAGACGACGGCAGGTCACTTTTGGTATATCAATTATCCGGTGATCGACCCGAAAGAAGGGGAGCCGGAATATGTTATGATTGCGACCACGCGTCCTGAAACTCTATTGGGCGACGTTGCCGTTGCGGTTCACCCTGATCCGGAAGCGGAACTCAATAAGATCGAAGCGGAACTTCGTGAAAAGGTCAAGAAGGGCTCGGAGCGAGAGCGCGAAGAATCGCAAGCGAGTCTTGACGCGTTGGCGTCGCGTCGTACGGAGGTTTTGCCCCTGCTGATTAAACTAGCGGAAATGGCACGCGACGGTCGTCGCCTCATGTTGCCGCTTCAGAATCGCGAGATTCCCTTGATTGCAGACGTATGGGCTAAACCGGATAAAGGCGCGGGTTGCGTTAAGATTACGCCGGCACACGACCCGAACGACTACGAAGTCGGATTGCGCAATAACCTGCCGATGATCAACCTTTTGAATCGCGACGGCGTCTATAATGAGAACGCCGGAAAATACGCTGGTCTGGAGATCAAAAAGGTTCGCGAAGCTGTTGTCGCTGACTTGGAAGAACTCGGTCTGCTCGTTAAAGTAGAAGATCGTCAGATTGAAATCGCCACCTCTGACCGTTCGAAGACGTCGATTGAGCCTTATCTTAACGACCAGTGGTTCGTTAAGATGGACAAACTGGCTCAAATCGCAATCGACGCGGTTAATAACGGCGAAATTCATATCAAACCTCAACGCTACGTCAAAGGTTATATCGATTGGCTTTCCGAAAAGCGCGACTGGCCAATTGGTCGTCAGCTCTGGTGGGGTCATCAGATTCCAATTTGGTATTGCCCTGATATTGCAGAAACGGACTTGCAGAAAGCGTTTAATAATCGCGACGACGTGGTTTGGCGTCGTAATGAACGCAACGACGGTTGGTTGATCTGCTCCCTTGAGGAGAACCTTGCGGAAGACGTCATTCCCGGCGTGACGATCAAGCGTGAGGAAGACGTGCTTGACACGTGGTTCAGCTCGGCGCTTTGGCCCCATTCCACGCTGGGCTGGCCGACGCAATCGGCAGATTTGGATTACTACTATCCGACCAGCGCACTGATTACCAGTCGCGATATTCTCAGTCTTTGGGTCGCACGCATGGTTTTGGCGGGATATTACAATACCGGTAAGAAGCCGTTCGAACAAGTCTTTATTCATCCTAAGATCTTGGATAAGTACGGCGAAGGCATGTCGAAGTCGAAGGGCAACGGGATCGATCCGGTCGCGGTTATGGAGAAGTTCGGCGCGGACGCTCTGCGTTTCGCATTGCTCTATCTGACGACGGAAAGCCAAGACGTTCGTCTGGCTCTTGATTTCGAATGTCCACACTGCAACGCGACGATCGAACAGACGAAGAAGAATCGTACTGAACATACGATCACGTGCCCTAAATGTAAGGGAGTTTTCTCAACGCAATGGGCGGACACGCCGGAAGAGAAGGCGTATCCGCTTGGACCGGTCGTTGGCGAACGCTTCGAAGTGGCGCGTAACTTCTGTAATAAGCTGTGGAATGCCTCTCGCTTCGTTATGATTAATTTGGAGAACTTCCAACCTCGTAAGGTCTCCCGCGATGAACTCTTCGTGGAAGATCGTTGGATTCTCAGTCGTTTGGCGACCGTGACGCAGATCGTTACGAACTCCTTGGAGAATTACAAGTTTTCCGAAGCGGCGCGCGCGCTTTATGACTTTGCGTGGGACGAATTCTGTAGCTTCTACGTCGAAATCGCGAAGGCGCGTTTGTTCGACGAGAAGAATCGTAGTCTGGTTCAAAACGTGATTCTGAACGTCTTAGACGCGTTGATTCGCCTTCTGCATCCTCTCACGCCGTTTGTGACCGAAGAGGTGTGGCAGCGTTTGAAGGACTTTGCGCCGGTTCGCGGTTGGGAACCTGCGGAAGCGGCGGAGAGTATTACGATTGCGCCTTGGCCGACAGTAGACCAGAGCGCGATCGACCCGGTGATTGAGGCGCAATTTGCACAGTTCCAAGACGCTCTTCGTTGCGTTCGCGACGCACGCGCGCGTCAGAACGTTCCGCCACGCGCCGAGGTTAAGTTCACAATTAAATGTAGCCAAGAGCACGCTGAACTTCTTCGTCCGATGTGCGCGTACTTTAAGTCGATGGCTTGCGCGTGCGCCACGGCGATCGGACCGGACGCGCAAGCGCCGGCGCTGGCGTCTAGCGCTACGACCGGCGTTCTAGAGGTCAACGTAGACGTGGCGGATCTGATCGATATTCCCGCGGAAATCGCGAAGACCCAGAAGGAAATTGAGAAGCTGCAAGGCTTTATTAAGTCGAAAGAATCGAAACTTTCCGGATCCTTCGCGGAAAAGGCGCCAGCGGCGGTCGTCGAGAAAGAACGCGCCTCACTGGAAGACCTTAAGCGTCAGTTAGTGGCAAACGAACAAACGCTTGTGCGTTTGCAAACGGCGCAAAAAGGATGATAATTTAGAATTAACTATAGCGCTAGAGCGCGTTGCGCGTCTCACGTTTCTTTTAACGTGAGATCGCAATGCTATCTCCAATATTGAATAGGAAATACAAGCACAATGAGTGAATCCTGCAACTGCAACAACGGTAAGATCCGTCCGAACTTTGCCAAGGGGGACGGCTTGGTTCCGACGATCGCCCAAGATTATAAGACGGGCGAAGTCCTGATGATGGCCTACATGAACGAAGAGAGCTACGAAGAAACGCTGAAACTCGGCTATGCCGTGTACTACAGTCGTAGTCGTCAAAAGCTTTGGCGCAAAGGCGAGGAGAGCGGCAACGTTCAGAAAGTTCACGAGATCTATATTGATTGCGATTGCGATACCTTGTTGATCAAGGTAGATCAGGTCGGCGGATCGGCGTGCCACGAAGGTTATCCTAGTTGCTTCTTCCGTAAGCTGGAAGGGGACGACTACGTTGTTGTCGGCGAACGCGTCTTTGACCCGAATCAGGTCTATAAGAAGTAGTTGAGCGCTGAACCTAAGCGTTTTAAAACAGAATGTAACGCGTGCGACTCTCGCTAGCCGTCGTCTTGACGTCGTACGCGTTTCTCATACCAGCGGCGTATAAACGCGAAGCATAGAAAACCTAGAAGCATTATGTCCGAAAACAAATTAAAGTTAGGAATTCCTGCCGGTAGTTTGCAGGAGGCGACGATCGATCTTTTCCGCAAGAGCGGTTATAAGATTTCAGTTGAGAGTCGTAGCTACTTCCCGAGCATTAACGACGAAGAGATCGAATGTATGTTGATTCGCGCTCAAGAGATGGCGCGTTACGTATCGAACGGCGTTCTCGACGCTGGTCTGACTGGTCACGACTGGATCGTGGAAACGGGCGCTGACGTGTTTGAAATCGCGGAACTGATCTTCTCAAAGGTGAGCCGTCGTCCGGTGCGTTGGGTTCTTTGTGTTCCCGAAAGCTCTCCCGTTCAAACGGTTAAGGATCTGGAAGGTAAGACGATCGCGACCGAAGCGGTCGGTTTGACGAAAACCTACCTTGCGAAGCATGGCGTGACGGCGAACGTGGAATTCAGCTGGGGCGCGACCGAAGTTAAGCCTCCTCGTCTGGCCGACGCGATTGTCGAAGTGACGGAAACAGGTAATTCCCTTCGCGCGAACCACTTGCGCATTGTCGACGAGATTCTTCAGAGCACCACGCGTTTTATCGTTAACAAGGACGCGTACGCCGACCCGTGGAAGAAAGCGAAGATTGACGACGTCGTTATGATGCTTAAGGCGACTCTCGAAGCGGAAAGCCGCGTTGGACTCATGATGAACGTGCCGAAGTCGAAACTCGACGCGATTCTAAAGATCCTGCCGTCGATGAATACCCCAACGGTCTCCCCGATGGCCGACTCCGATTGGGTCGACGTCACGACGATTGTCGAAGAAAAGGCGATTCGCCAACTTCTGCCGGATCTTAAGCGTGAAGGCGCCGTCGGAATCATCGAATTTCAAGTGACGAAGATTATTAATTGATTTTTTTTGTGACGTATGACGTCGCGACTTTTGGAAAAACGCTTCTGAAGTAAAGTGAAGAAGCGTTTTTCTTTAATTTATTGCCTCATACCAGTGGTCCTTTTCGGGAGCTTGCCATGTCGTCACGACGCGTTCATTTCCTTTTGATTCTGTTGTTGACGCTGTGTCTGTCTTGCGTTGACGCTCTTGGCTATTGCGAAGATAGCGATTTCGTACAGCGTTACGGAGCTTTAGTGGAGGAGGGCGCTCTTCCGGGCGCGGTCGTTGTGATAGCGACTCCTACAGAGATTCTCACGAGCGAATCGGTCGGTTATGCCGATATTTCCACACGCGAACCGCTGAGCGATAGCACGCTCTTTTGGATGGCGTCTAATACCAAGGCAGTCGTTGCGGCCGCTACGATGATTTGCGTTGAAGAGGGGCTTCTGGATCTCGACGTGCCGGTGACGGAATATATTCCGGAATTCAATGCGTTACAAGTAGCGTACCCTCAAGAGGACGGTTCGACCTTGCTGAAGAAATCGCCTCGCGCGCCGACTTTGCGTCAGGCATTGAGTCACACCGCCGGTTTTCGGTTTATCACTCCGTTGCAAGAGCGTTATGGAATCGACGTTCTTTGCGCTCAACGTCTTATGTCCCTTGTCTCAGTGACGCCGTTGCTTTCCGAGCCTGGTACGAAATATAACTATTCTAATCTTGGTATTAGCGTGGCGCAGGCGGCGATCGAAAAAGTAACGCAACAGAAGTTAGAGGACTTTCTGGAAGCGCGTATTTTTAAGCCCTTGGGTATGACGGAAACGACGTTTTTCCCGAGCGAAGAGCAACTCCAAAAAGCGGCGGTCGCTTACCGTTGGAATGATGAGAAAAAGGAACTTTTCCCAATATTAGTTGAACAGCTGCCTTCGCTCTATGACGGCGCCGAGCGTCATTCGGAGGCGGGCGGAGGTCTTTTTTCGACGGCGCGTGACTACGTTAAGTTTTATCAAATGCTTGGCGGTAAAGGAGTTGGCGCAAATGGCGTTCGTATTCTCTCCGAAGAATCGGTCGCGATTATGACGTCCAAGCAGACCGGCGAGGGATTGACCGAAAGTTATGGCTTCGGTCTGACAGTTGACGATGATAAATTCGGTCACGGCGGCGCTTATGGCACTGCCGCCATGGCTTACCGTGACGGTTCTGTCGTCGGCGTTTACCTTGTCGCAGTAAGCGGCGTCCCTATGCAGGGCGCAGGTCAAAAGATTTTCGCAGAATACCTTGAATCATTCGCTAAGTCTCGCGTCGCTAAATGACGCATGACGTTCGGATACCTTCCCCTCAATTTAACACCTTTGCTCATAAGGTTTTGTTTCTATGAAGATTTTGCGATTTGACAGCGTCGGCGGCGCTTCTGGCGATATGATTCTCGGAGCGCTGGTTGGTCTGGGCGCCGACCTCGATATGGTAGAAGCAGAACTGAAGAAGCTGATACCAGATTACTTCCGTTTTCGCCGCTCTATCAAGGAGTCTCACGGTTCCTCCGGCGTGTATCTAACTGTTGAACTTCAAGCAGATAAAGACGGCGAGTCGGCGTGTTGCGACGCTCAAACGACGAACGAGACCGAACAGAGTGAACATTGCTGTCGACATGGTCATGCTCATACACATAAACACGAGCACAACCATGATCACGAGCATGAGCACCATCACGATCACGATCACGGTCCAGATTGTACATGCGGC
>JAUNMR010000053.1 GCA_030537455.1 Planctomycetia bacterium
AACGTTAGTATCAGAAAACGTCAACTACTTCTTTTCGTAGTAATCGTTGATCGCCTGAACCGTTTCGGTCGGATAGTCGGTGGCGAAGGAAGCGCAGCCGCAATCGAGCAGAACGTCGTAAGTCAACGCCTTATTGCCGTTAGTCCACGAAAGCGTCTCGAAGATCACGCCCTTCTTACGTAGCGCTGTGCCGCAACGACGCAGTACTTCCGGACTCGGCTTAACCTGACCGTTTTCATCGACCGTCACGTGAATCTGCAGACCGTAAAGACCGGCAAAGTCTTGATCGCGAATCACATTGAAGCGATCTTCGAGGTCTTCAGGCGTGCCGGCCCAGGTCGTCGGCATCCACAGCATTGCCTTAGAGCGAGGAGCGTACTTCTTCCATTCCTTGATCTCGTTGTAATTCGAGGACGCCATAATGATTTGAGGATGAACCTCTTGCGTCAATTCCGCCAGAAGTTTGAAGTCCACTTTCTTAATATCAAAGAAGACCATACGTTGCGGATCTTCTTTGAGCGCCGCAATCATTTCGTCGAGATCCGCCATCTGCTGACCTTTGAACTCTTCGCCTTTATAGGCGCCGACGTCGAGTTTACGGCATTCTTCGTAGGTGAAATCCTTAACGCCCTGCTTCTTGACCTCATCGGGCGCACTGGGAATAATACGACGGAAGTCGTTGTCATGGAACGACATAATCACGCCGTCTTTTGTCATGCGAATATCAGCTTCCGGGGTAAGACCGCGTTCCCACGCTTCACGGAAGGTCGGCAGCGTGCCTTCGGGCGCTTCGTTGCCAAGACCGCGGTGACCTTGCAGTAGGAACTCGTTACGAGGAATATTAGCGCAGACGTTCCAATCTTCCGGGGATTCCGCGTAGAATTCGTCGAGCGCTTGGAAGGCGCAGTCCGGTCGATCCGTGCCAAACCCCATGGAGCCCAGCGCGATAAGTTCTTTATAGAACGCGATATCCGTTTCAGCATGAGGACAATCTTTCGTACGCCAGGGCATCGTTTGGAATTCGATTCCACGAGCGCGGCACTCTTCCGCACGTGCGCGAATGCACGCTGGAGAAGGTCTAAGATTACCATCGGCGTCTTTCGCAATGTGGATCTGAAGGCGCTTAATACCCTTGAAGTTCTTCTCGCGCAACGTTTGGAAGCGCTTCTCTACGTCTTCGTCCGTATAACTACCGAGTCCCATCCACAGGGTCGCGTCGTAATAGCTCGGGTTAATATCGGCCCATTTCGCAAGGTCGTCTTCGTTACCGGAAGTGAGCGTTACTTGGAAGCGAACCTCCTGGAGCGCGTCGGCCAACTGCTGAAAATCGACCTTTTTAACGTCAATAACCACTTCACGACGCAGGTCTTGTTTGAGCGCGTCGACGATCTCTTCGATCGAAACGACCTTCGCGCCTTTGAACTCTTCGCCAAGATAGGAGCCCACGTCAAGACTACGAACTTCGTCGTAGGTCATTGTTTCAACGCTTTGCTTACGGATCTCTTCGGGCGCATCGGGACACACGCGTTGGAAATTACCGTCGTGGAACATCATGATATGACCGTCTTTGGTCGTGCGTACGTCGACCTCTGGAATACCGCCCATACCCCAGGTCAGTTCAAGGGAGGAAAGACAGTTCTCCGGTGCAAGGTCGCCTGCGCCGCGGTGCGCTACCACCGTAATTGACTCGCGCGCTTTATTGCGAATCGTCCACTGAGCCTCCACGCCGAAAGCTACGCTCGATAGCGTCGCCGTCAGTACGCAAAACACTGAAAGCAAACGCGTTAAATTCGTTCTTATCATAGGGATAACCTCAAAAATAACCTGACGTCGACGCGAACCCACTGCGAAAAGCTAGGCGCGCGTCGACGACGTCCAAACGTGGCGTTAAGTAATTGTACGCGCTATTCGCGAGGAAAAGCGCGACCTTACTAATCTTACATCTCCACATTGCCGGCGTCGAGTACTTCTGCGGCTCCGTCAAACGACTCGCCGCCCATCTGCATACCGCCGCGGCTCCAGTAATGCCGACGAAGCTCGTCAAATGCGTTAAAGACGCGATTCGGATCCGCCATATTCTTCATTTCGATACGATCGTCCGTACGGTCGCTCGGCGTAAGAAGATAGATCGTGCCAACGCCGCCCATGAGGTACTTCTGCCAGATCGTCTGCTTCATTTGAATATCTTTGATCTGACCGATATGCGTGGAATCAGTCTTGCGATTGAAAATACCGCGCATAATCAAGAAGGTCGTCGCGCGTGGATTATCGGGATCGCAACGGATTTCGTAACGCGTTGCGCAGACCGTGAGAACCCAAACGCAACCGCGCCACAGCCACAGCGCGACAGGAACGAACATGCAGAGGATCCAGATCCACAGCACGCGCGTCCAGGGGCTGCCATGTTTCGAGGTTTTCGCGCCTGCGTTCGCGTCGCCTTGTGTTTCGTTCGACTTCGCAGGTTCGGTCGTTGCGTCGGGCGCGTCGGCGGTCTCCGGCGCCTGCGTCACGGACTCGTTCGACTCTTGCGTTTCAGTGGCGACGTCAGAGGCTTTCGTGGACTCCGGTTCCGTAGCGTCGGCGGGCTCGGCGACGTCGGCAGGCTCAGTGGGCTCAGTTACAGTTTCCGGCTCCGGGTCAGTCGCGTCTTCCTCGGGCAGGGCTAGCTCTTCGTCCTGCTCGACGACCAGCGGCTCTTCAATCTCTTGGGCATAGGCGTTAGGGGCGAATGTGAGTTCTTCCCAAGGCGCCTCGGGGAAATTCCAGGAGGTCTTTGCCTTTTTGAGGGTAGAGCAACTCAGACTAACGGCCAGGGCGATAAAGGCAATCGTCACCAGCGTCAGCAGAAACACCTCGGGGTAATACGCCTTAAAGGACGGTCGACCCGAACGCCAGGGACCTTGTTCCTCGACCGACGTGGTTTTCTTCGGTTTTTGTGTCATGGTAATTTCTCCCAAATGAGCCTAGACGTCCGCCCTAACGACAGGACAAAACGCGTATATAACCCCAGTATAACCGATACGGCGCGCATTCTCAAGAGAACAAAAGACCGCGAAATTTTTTTTGTTATTTTTTATTCTGAGGAACTACCGCTCCCGCGAGAAAAAACGCGTGAAAGAAGCGCAAAAAACGGCGAAGACGCCGACATTCGCTCAGAAAGCGCCGTGCCTTTAACGGCAATTCCGGCGCTATTGACAAGATCGGAGCTGCACGCTATAAAACCCGACCCTTTCACGCAAATAGACGTTGAAAACGCGCGCATAATTCACTATACTATAGGCGTGTTGCAACATTATGGGCGAGAGTCTCGTGAAAAGACGCGAAGTCGACCGCGCCTCACGAGGAGTCAAGCCCGAAAAAAGCGCTACACGCGCTTAGTGGAATATTCAAAGGTTAGCCATGACGCCAAACGCCTCTGTGCGCGAAAACGTCGCCTCCGAACGTTCGAGCCGTTCGCGCGCGCTATACGCCTACCCTTGCCTCACGCGGTTATTTGCCCTCCTAATCGCGACCCTTATGCTCACGTGCAACTACGCGTTAAGCGCGAGAGTTTACGCCGCGCCAGGGGACGAAGAGTACGCCCAGGCAAAGACCATGCACGACGCGCAGAACTACCAGGGCGCTATCGCCGCGCTGGAGGCCTTTATCCAGAAGTACCCCAATTCACAGCTAAGAAATAACGCTGAACTCTATTTAGGCCATTCCTATCTGGAACGAAATCTTTCCAATAGCGTGCAGGACGCCGCAACCGCGCGTACGCACTTTGACTACATTATCAACCAGGGCGCAAACGCCGACGTCAACCTCGTCAAAAACGCGCTCTTCCACAAAGCCAGAACATACTACGAAGTTGGAGACTATACCCAGGCCGAGCCGATCTTTCAGCAGTTCCTCAACGCCTATCCCACCGACGCGCTAGACGCGTACGTCTACTACTATCTCGGCTACTGCTGTGCACAACGCGACGCGCTTCAGCAGGCCGTGGCGTATTACGACCGAAATCTAACTGAATACCCCAACTCGCCCATTCGCGCCAGATGTATGCTAGAAAAAGCCGCCGCGATCGGACGCCAGGGCGATTACGCTACCGCAGACCAGACGTTACAACAGATCCTGAATCTACCGAACGTGCAGGTCGATATCGTCAGTAAAGTCACCGTACAGCGCGCGCTTCTGTGCCTCGTACAAGAGCGTTACGCCGACGCTACCGCCATTCTAGACCAATTCATCGCTCAGTATTCCAATAACCCCGAGGCGCAAAGCGCTATTTACGACGCTTATCTCTTCGAAGCGTACGCGTACTTCGCGCAAAAGGACTTCCAACGCGCGCTCATCCTGGTCAATCGTATCGAGCAGGAGTCCGGGTCGCTCACCCTTGCCGCCGCGCAGTTAAAGATCAAGCTGTTGCTATGCACCGGACAAATCGACGCCGCGCAACAATTGCTACAGGCTATGGTCGCCGCGAACGCGCTGCCCGACCTGATCGCTTCCTATGGCGGCATGATCAACCTGGAGCGCAAAGACTACAACACGGTCATTAGCAGCCTGGTGCAAACCCTTGGCGTACAGGTCTATGCGCCCGGTACGACCGCGGGGTTCAATTACTACACCCCTGCCAAAGCGAACAATACGCTCGACCCGATCGACTTTGTCGAGGCCTGTGGCACGCTTGTCTTCGCATACGCCGGCCGTTCCGTCGCCAATCGTTCCACGAACCAGCAGGCGGCGCAACAGGACTACACCGCGCAAGATCGCATCTTCAATGCGACTAAACAGTATTCCGACTCCCTTAATAACACAATTGTCGCGCACATTGTCCAGGCGATCGACGCGGCGCGTCGCGTGATTCTCAACGGTCAAGGGGACGCCAATATCAACTTCACCGCTCTGGTGCCCTACATGAACGCGACCACGACCATGACCGAGGCGCAACCGGTCGGCGTCGATTTCAACGGTCAACCCTTGCCCGCGACGCAAACGTCAAACGCCGCCTATGGTTACGGCGCTCCAAACGCCGTCGTTCCTCCCGCCGCGCAGAACCCCAATGCCGCGCCGGCCGGTCTAGCGCCTCCCACTGGCGTCTATCCGCAAAATAACGCGCAAAACGCCGCTTTAGGCTATCCCAATCTACCAAACTCCACAACGACAAACGCCCCGCCGCAACAGCCGAACGCCGGAACAAACGCCAATCTTCCCGCGACCGGTCAGCAGAATTTCAACGCAAACTATAACCCTAACGCCCCACAAACGGCTCAAAACGCCGCCGTGCAGACGCCCGGCGCTATCCCGCCCTCGCAGAATAACGCTACGCTTCCACCTAACCAGACAAATAACGCTAATTATAACCCCGCTTTAGACCCAAACAGCCCTTACTACAACGCCAATCTTGCCGCAAATGACCCAAACGCGCAAGTTCAAGCTCAGACGACCACGCTGACCCCGGAAGAAGCGCAAGAGGTTGTGAAACAAGCGACTATCTACCTCGGAAACCAGGAGTTCGAAGCCGCTAACGATCTACTACTGGAAACCATGACAAAGTCAGAGTCCTTCTGGCAAGATTGCTACGCGGAAGCGACCAAAATCTCACTACTGCGCGCTATTGCGCTGTATGCGCTCGATAAAAAAACAGAAGCGCAAATGACTTGCAAGGATCTCGTCTCACACGCGCCAAACTCACAAGAGGCTCTCATTGCCAACTTCTACCTCGGATACGTCGCCGACTGCGCTGGGCAGCGCGAGGACGCCGTGAAGTATCTCACTCAGGCCACCTCTGGACGCAATATCGGCAGTCCCTACGACGACGTCGCGCTCTATTATTTAGGTCTGAATCAGCAGGAGCGCGGCAATATCGAGGGCGCCAGTCAGACCTTCGCCAGACTATATCGCGACTATCCCAATAGCCCCTACTGGAGCCACGGCGTCTATCAGCTCGCGAAGATCGAAAGCGATCGCCGCAACGACGTCGTCGCCGAAAAGCTTGTCAACGAAGCGCTCGCGAGCCAGCCCGACGCCGCTATTATCGATTATCTCCTCTTCCTCAAGGGAGAAATCGCTTTGCGCGCAAAGGATTACGACAAAGCGCTCACCGCCTTCGATATGATCGTTGACCAGTATCCCAACAGCAAGTGGTATGCCCACGCCAAAAACCGCTTGGCGACGATTCCAGAAAAATATCGTGAACTTGACTACGCCGCGCTCCAACAGCCCCAGGAGTTCCTTGAAGACGACCTCGACTACGGGGAAGAAGAAGAGTTCTTCCGCACAAGGCGCAATCCCAACTCGACCGCTAACACACAGTCTGCCGACGCGCCGGCTGCCAGAGTAACGCCTGGCGCAAACGCGTCCAACCCCAATCGTCCCGCGCCGCCAAACGACACGCGAACCGATTCGATCAACGCGCCTGCCACAAGACCCGCGACTAATCCCGCTGGCGCGACCGGCGCGTCAAGACCCCCGGCGTCTTCCACGCCTAGCGACACGCGCCCCGCAAACGCGCCCGCAAACGCGCCGTCCAACGCGCCAAGAACCTCAAACCCCTCGGGCGCGACACGACCGCTATCCTCGCGAACAAATTAAAGCTATCGCGCGACATCCGTTCCTCAACTCTAAACGCGCGCGTCTCTTAAAAGGATTGGTTCTATGAAATTCAAAACTGCAGTCTACTTTCCGCGCGCGCTCTTTGCGCTAGCGACTATGTTTCTGTGTGCGCAAGCGCAGGTCTATTGCGCAGATAGCTTATCGCTAGTCTCCCCGAACAAAAAGGTAGAGGCGCGCGTGACCGTCGAAGCCGAACGCGTGAGCTATTCCCTTAATTTTCAAGGCAACGTCGTGCTGACCGACTCCGCGCTCGGCATGACCTTTAAAGACGTTACGCTACAACCGCTTGTAGTGCAAGGCGTTACGACCGAGACTCACAACGACGTCTGGAACTATAACTACGGTAAAAACCACGAGCAAGTCGACTCATACAATCAGATGCGACTGTCCCTGCGTGAACAGAACGACGCCAAACGCGGGTACGATATCATTCTGCGCGCCTACGACGACGCCTTTGCTTTTCGCTACGCGGTTCCAGAAGACTCCGGCCTGGCCAATAGCGACGGAGAATTCGTCGTTACCGACGATAATTCCCAATTCAACTTCCAGTCCCACGACCTGACCGCCTGGGCGAGCTTCTATCCCGCGTACAACACCAGCCAGGAAGAGACGTTCAAGCGCGTTAAACTCAGCGATATCAAAGACGACTCCTTTGTCGGCATGCCGCTATTGGTCGAAACGCCCCAGTGGACCGTCGCCATTACAGAAGCCGACCTACTCAACTGGTCGGGCGCGCAATTCGCTACCGCAAAGGATTCGCCTCAGACCGTCGTGCTCAGACTAACGCCCAGAAACGACGGAAACGGCGCGGTCATTCGCAAGGAGCCCGCCCAGTCGCCATGGCGCGTCATACTCCTCGGCAAGACCCCCGTCGATATGGTCAACGCCTCCTATGAAATTCTAAACCTTGCCACGCCGACTCTTATTGACGACGTGTCCTGGATCCAACCTGGCGCTTGCGCTTGGGACTGGTGGGCCCCCAAAGCGAATCGACCCGTGACAACCGAGAGATTCAAACAATTCGTCGACTTCGCGCAAGAGCGCGGATGGCCCTATCTGCTCGTCGACGCCGGCTGGGCAAAGCGCGATCTGTTCGGAAAAAACGCTACCGACGCCGAGCTCTTCAATAAGAACATGGACGTTCCGGCGCTGGTGAAATATGGCAAGGAGCATAACGTCGGTATTTTACTGTGGTTCCATTGCGACGACCTCAAAAAGGAGGGGGAACAAAAGCTCCTGCAGCGTTGCGCCGACTGGGGCGTTAAGGGCGTAAAGATCGACTTTATGGACTCCCACGCCCAGGAAATGGTCAATTGGACCACTCAGACCTGTCGAATCGCCGCGCAATTACATCTTCTCGTCGACTATCACGGAATGTACAAGCCGACCGGAATGGAGCGAACTTACCCGAACCAAATCACTCGCGAGGGCGTTAAAGGAAACGAATACAATCGCTGGGGACGCCAGCCCGCGATGCATACCGCAACTTTGCCATTTACACGATGCATGCTCGGACCCGCTGACTACACCCCGGGCGGGTTCGTTAATCGACACGGCGAACAGTTCCAATCGGTCGGCAAAATCGACGACCCCAACGCGACCTGTCAAACGATCGGAACGCGCGCGCACGAACTGGCGCTCTGCATGGTTTACGATTCTCCGTTACGTTGCTACTGCGACCTTCCGGAGGTCTACAAAGACCAGCCCGGCTTAGACTATCTCGAGCGGCTACCTTGCGTCTGGAAGCAAACGCGCGCGCTACAGGGCCAGATCGCACAATTCTACATGGTTCTGCGTAAGAGCTATAACGACGAATTTTACGTCAGCGCCATCACCGACGAACAGGCGCGCGAACTCGAGCTAAAACTCGACTTCCTCCCAGAGGGTCAGACCTGGTCCGCTACGATCTACGCCGACTCCGATCTATCGGAAACCGACGCTACCGCCGTTGCGATCACGACCCAGGAGGTCAATTCGACAGACTCGCTCAAGATCAAAATGGTAAAAGAAGGAGGATGGAACGCGGTCTTCACGCCGATTAAGCGCTAATCTAGGCGTGTTAATTCCTCTATTATAGTTTTAATCTCTTCTGTTCGTCCAAGCTGCCGCGGCGTGACGCGTTCCTCGCGCCGCGCCGCGGTAGAATCTCTCTTGCCTCCGCGCGCGCTTTTACGTATTATCTATCTCGGGCGCTTGCGCTCCATTTGGTCTGACCGGATAAATTCGAAGGAGCGTTCCATGACGAAAAGAGGCACGACGCGATTAGCCACAATGCTCGCGACCCTCATATTAGCGACTCTCGCCGCCGTTACGCATACCAATGCGATCGATATGAGCCTTAATATTCCGATCCCGGCGCTCTTTAACTCTCTGCGACGCGCTAGCGACGACGCTCAAGATTCAAACGCGCCCCCAGCGCACGCGTCGCGACGAGGCGACAGAATCCCGCAATCTGTCCAAACGCCGACCGCCTCGCAAAACCCTGCTGACGCGCTGCCGCAATCGCAAAACGCCTACCAGCCGCCGCAGCGTCCCAGCGAGCCGCTACAATCGCCGCAATTCGACGTCGCTAAAATCGACCTAACCCCGGAGTATTCAAACTACCTGCCCTACTGCGTCGTCTTGGGACGCGTCGTATGCGAATCGAACTTCCCTCTCGATCAGCTCCAGGGCATGGCGGCGGAAATCACGCAACTGCAAATCGACCTGACGACCTATCTGCAGACGCCGCCCGCGGACGAAAAAATCGAACTGTGCCTCTTTAAGGACAAAAAATCGTACGCGCAATTTATCAACGACGTCTTTCCCTCCGCCCCGTGCGATCGACCTGCCCTTTACATTAAAGAGGCCGGAAAGCCGGGCGTTATTATGGCCCCGCAAGATCAAAACCTCATGATTAACGTGCGACACGAGATGACGCACGCCTTTCTCAATTCCTCGCTCAAGAACGTACCGATCTGGATCGACGAAGGTCTTGCGAAATACTTCGAAACACCGCCCGGTGAACGCGGGTTTCGCAATCCTTACCTCAAGACCGCAGAAGACGCCGCGCGAGGTTTCTTCAGTTCGCCGCCATCCCTGGCAAGACTGGAAAAACTCTCCAATATTTCCCAGATGAAGACCCGGGAATACCGTGAATCATGGTCGTGGGTTCACTTCATGATGCACTATTCGCCCGAAACACACCGTGTGCTTGCGCTCTATTTGCGCTCATTACGACCCGAAAATCAAGTCGGAATCAACTCAGAACAGGCCAGAAAAATTCAGGCAAAGACCCCGTTAAAACACGCGCTTGCGCAATACGTGCCTGACTACGAAAAAAAATACGTCGAGCATTTCCGCCAGTGGGATAAAAAGCAGGATCAATACGAACGCGCAAGAGCGCAGAGCTTCGACCGGAGCGCGCAATGACTGAAAAAGAGCAAACGACCGAAGAACAAAACGCGCCGAACCTGGAATCCAACGCGATTCCAGAAATGAACGTCGCGTGGAAAAAAAGAACAAGGCGTTCGCGTAACCGTCAGAATAACGCGCGTTCCGACCAGAACCTTGGCAAACTTCCCTGGGGCGCGCGACCCGCGTACGAATGCGCTAAATTCGCCGCAAGAAACGCCGGCGCTATACTATCGTTCGCGATTATCCTCGCGTTCATAGCGCTATTCTTCTGCGTCTGTTATTTCCCTGAAAAGACTATTCAAACGCCGAAAGTCAGGGGCGAAGTCGCTATCCTATGCCGTGACGCTAGAATCAAAGAGTTCGGCGACGTACAAGAGATCTTTCTCACCGCAAAATCGCAAGACCCACAAGCGTTGTGCGACGCCATGACCAGCGCCTGCCAACGCGTGGAAAACGAACTGGAAGACCTCGCTATCCAGCAGGACGCGCTCGACCGTGAGTCCCTCGCCGACAAAAGACTCTTTCTCTTTAATACCAACGAGTTAGCGCAGGCGCTCGCGCTCTCGCAACAGGCGCGACGATATCAAGACGGCGATCCACAGCCCGCGACCTGCCAGGCGGTCCTACTGAAATTAATAGAACCGCTACAAACGCGCGACGCCAACGACAATCTAACAGAAAACCTTTTAGATCTCAACGCTTACCTCATGGCGTTACGTGTCGCGGTCACGCCGGAAACCGCCGACGTCAACGCTTTGCCCAACCCCGCGCGCGCAGGCGTCGAACAGACGCTCCCCGATGCGCTCACAAATGCCCAATTCTCTATCAGTGAAGACCAAACCGAGGCGACCCTAACGCTTAGCGCTGAGCAAAACTCCCTCGATGTGGCGCTGGAAGAACTCAACGATCTCGTGCAACAGCTCAAGCGCGCTTACCCCGACGTGGACTTCTATCTCACGGGAACGCCGATCTTTACGAAAGAGCAGACCGAACTGGCGCAACGCGTAATCGCGATAATAATCCCGACCGCCGCGATACTGCTCTTGTGCGTGTCATGGCTGGTCTTAGGATCCTTCCGACGCGCTTGCGCGACGCTACTATCCGCGCTATTACTCATGGCCTTGACCGCTGGCGCGCTCACCGCGCTGAGAATTCCGCTAACCCTGGAGTTACTACCGCGCTTGGCGATTCTAGCCGCCTTTGCTCTGACCGCATTGAGTCAAGTCGTCGCGCAATATTCTGCAACACGTCAGGTCGAGCGTTCCGCTAGCGAAGCGCTCGTGGAGTCCGCAAAGAGCTACGGCGCAAGACTTACGCAAATCGCGCTCACACTCCCGCTGTGTGCAATCTTCTGTCCTCCTTGCGACCTGCGACATGACCTCTGGCGTGCGATCGGACCTTGGATAATAACAGCGCTCGCGCTATGGCTTACCGCCGCATGCGTTATGCCTGCAATTTTAAGACTCTTCGAAAGTGGAAAACCTTTCCCTGACCAACGACGGTGCGTCGATCTGTGCGACGCGCTCCACCCGTTGATCAGACGCGCCCCAAAGCTCACGACCATTGTTACACTACTGGTCGTCGTAGCGCTCGTCCCGTGTTTGCAACGCCTCGATATCGCCACAACGCTCAACCGCTACGTACGCCGCGACAGTCAGGCGTCGCGTGGCGCGCAAATTCTACTGCGCGTGGCACAGCGCGATATACTCTGTGCCGAAACGCTCTCGGAAAGTTACGAAGAACTCAGAGTAAAACGCTCGAAAATTCTAGAAGACAAGACGCTAAGCGCCTTCGCGCCCTGTGAGCTACTCCCAAACGTGAGCGCCAATCAGCTCGTACAGATCGAAATGATCGGCGACAACCTTGCGACCCTACAACCGCAGATTCCCGCGATCCCTATCCCGCCCGCCAAGGCGATACTCCAGACAATCGCGACGTTACGCAACGCCGTCGACCAATGCGTCCAGAACGACCAAGAGGAGCCAAACGGCGAGTTGCTACAAGAGCTACGCGCGAACCTCGACGACGTCGAGACAAAGATACAGACGCTACCGGAGCCGGAATATAACCTTAGAATCGACGCAATACAGCGAATCTACGCCGTTGAAACGCTCAAACGACTCTACCAGCTCAAAACAATCGCCAACGTCGAAACTCCTACGACCGACGACCTGAGCGATACCCTAAGTCGACGCGCTGACGCGCATTGCGCGCTCTATCCCCTCTGGGTCTATTCCAACCAGTCGCTCGACTCCTACGTACAGCTCAAGGCGTTCACGACGAATCTGCGCGAAATCGCCCCGAACGCGCTAGGAAACGCAATAGAAACTTATGATACCGCGCGTTACGACGCGTTCGCGATACTCATCGCCGTCCTAGCGACGCTGGCGTATACCGTCTTTGCCGTCTCCTACGCGCTCCGGGGAATCGCGACGAGAGGATTAATACTACTTGCCGCGCTCTGTGCCGGAAATTTAACATTCGCGACCATGAGCGCGTTAGGCTTACCTTTGGATACGATTACCTCCGTCGTCGGCGTGATTACCGTCGCGCTCGCCGCGCTCGACGCTATGGTTCTGGCGCAAAACTACCAAGACGTCGCGGGGAGAACCTTTAAACTCACGCGCGGACCGGCGCTAGCGATCTCGCTGTCCATTTTAGCGTCGCTCGCGTGCGCGTGCGCTCTTCTACCTTGCCCGTCGCTGGGATTCAATGACGCCGCAAGAATCGCAATTATCGCCACGATTGCACGCGGCGTCGCTACTTGCGTCATTATACCGTCAATTCTAAACTGGCTCGCTCAACGCGATTAATTTATACCTTTGATTCTGACGAGGCGCTAAGCTATGAGAAACGTGATTTGTATGAAGTGGGGCACGAAATTCTCGCCGGAATATGTCAATATTCTTTCCGCGAGCGTGCGTCGTAATCTTACCGGGGAATATCGTTTTGTCTGCTTTACTGACGACGCCCAGGGGCTCGACAAGCGCATTGAAGTCGCGCCCTTGCCGACCATGACCGGTCTCGAAGGGCGACCGGAGCGAGGATGGAGAAAACTCACGCTCTTCCAGGAAAAGCTCGCCGACCTTCAGGGAACCGCGCTCTTTCTGGATCTTGACGTCGTTATCGCCGACACGCTCGATCCATTCTTTGAATTGCCGGGGGAATTCAGAATCATCGAAGACTGGAACCTGCCTGGAACAAAGATCGGCAATTCTTCTGTCTTTCGCTTTCAAATCGGAGCGCACCCCTACGTATTAGACGAATTCCTCGACGACAGGCAGACCGTCTATCGAACCTTTCGTAACGAGCAGGCCTATCTCAGCCACGCCATTGCGCAAAAGGGCGAGCTGTTATACTGGCCTGAATCGTGGTGCCTCAGCTTTAAGAAACACTTCATGCGACGATTCCCGCTGGGATACTTCTGCGAACCGAAACCGCGAAAGGACTGCAAAATCATCGTCTTTCACGGCAATCCCAACCCGGACTGCGTAAGAAACGGCTGGCACAACGCTTCTGG
>JAUNMR010000002.1 GCA_030537455.1 Planctomycetia bacterium
CACAAGTAAGTCTCGCGGTTGCATAGCTTGCCTCCTTTGGAGTGTTCAGTCAAGCCACAAAAAGTCAACTTCACTGACTGGATTGACGTCACACTCCTCGAACAATTGTTAGATGGCAACTACGACACAAACGAGGCGATAGCTAACGCTATTCCGCCGCTTGATAGAAGAAGCGACTGCTAGGCGCGACGTCGCCGGTGGCGTAGAGATCCGCGACAGTTGCGTCGCGACCAAAGTTATCGAGCCACTTAAAAGAGACGCTGTTGAAAGACGCCCTTTCTGCGTTGATTCCTAAGACGTCGTAGGGCGCCTTAATCATGAGTTGATTACCCTGTAGCGCGTACTCAACCTTTGAGGTCTTCTTCCACTTCCATTCGCTCGAATCCGTACCGTTGTGCGCCGCGACAAGCGCTGTACTACCGTTGTACTGCGCGCCGATGAGAATATCGCCGCCAATAAATCCGGTTTGAAGATTATTGTCTGTGTTGATCAGCAGGCACAGACCGTTAGGACGCTCGGGCGTTATCGGTTTGGCGGTTTTAAGATAGAAGTAGAAATTCTCCGCGTCGCGAGCCGCTTTGCATAGAACGATATCATTGCGTCCCGAGACGTTGCGATAGTGGGTCTGACCCGCGCCGTTGAAGTCGCGCGCGGTTGTGTCGTTAACGTAGTCGGTAAAGGTAGTTTCAACTTTTTCCCACTGCTGAAATCCCGCCGTAAGGTCGATCGTAACATTAGTCGTCGCCTTTGGAACAGCCGGAACGCCCTTGTAGCGACGAATCCCTTGTACCATTTGCAGATAGTAGGCGTCGAGGTGACCTCCTCGCATAGGCTCAATGTCGCGACTATATTCGCGATTGTACTGGTCGACGAAGACGTTTCTATCGCCGCGTTCCCATCGACCAGCAACCCATTCGTTCCAGCCCGTCACCATGACTACGTCGGGGTCGAGTTCATAGGCGCGTTGCCACTGCTCTTGGAAATTGTGACCTAAGTCCGTGTCGATCGTCTCTTCAACAACGCCGTTGTGGAAACTGCGACCTCTGGCAATACCAGAGCTCATATTTTGTACTACAGCGCTTGGCTCACGACTCAAATTCTGTGCTACTGACACATTAACCTGCTCGGCGTGGTTCGGATCCGTTGACCATCCGTAGGGTTGCGGATATGCCGCTTCCCAATGCCATGCCTTTTCTGTATTGACCATTTGAAACGGCCAGTGTGCGCGCCGCAGAGTCAGAGCGTTCTTAATCGTTTCGTTTTCGATTTGCTCGGGGTCGCCGATCAATAACGGTTTGCCGTCAAGTTGAAAGAGTAACTCTTGATATTCCGGTACGTTATAGAGCTCGTTCCATAATCTATTTGCCGTTCCGTTGACGTCGGTATTGAGCATACAGGCGACCTGTGGCACGCTCGCACCTTCTTTCTTCATCTGCAGTAGAGTTTGGCAAATAGCGGTTATTTCAGTCGGGTACGTGACGGCGTTGGTTGTGTCAAAGATCCAGAAGTCAACGCCGGCGTCACTGAGTAACTCCACGTGTTTACGGATAACCCACGGATCTTTGGAGAGATAGTATCCAAAGAGCGGTTCTCCCCAGAAGTACATGGTCGAATGACGTGGCGCCCATAGATCGGACTTACTCGTTTCGATATCGCGTTTTTCCCCTTCCGGCAGGCGTTCGAGAATCTTGGAGACGTCATAGGGACCGTCTGTCCAATGCGCCTTTTTAATCGACTCTTGTAGCCACACGAAGTAAAAAATACCGACCTTTTTGTCAGGTCGTACCGCGCCAACCTTCGTAGAGGTTTCGACCTGTCGTCCAAGGGAGTCGATCGCAGGCCACGGCACGCCCTCAGACTGAGAAAGAGCTGGACTAATACTCAGTAACGTAAACGCCAGAGCCATGAGGATATTAAAAGTATGTTTCATGATATTAAACTACCTTGACAGGTAAATACGAATACACAATGGAAAAAGTTGAATCTTTCTTATAAACGTTAAATCAGCCATTCTAAAATGGCGCATACGTTAACAAACGCAATGACAAGAGCCAAAGACGTTTATTAACGCATATAATGTACACTGGAAACAAATCGATTGATGATAAACCAGTTTAGAGGTGTTTTTCAATCAACTCTTGCAACTTTTGTAGTTTTTGTACGCCGGCGAGTCTGGCGACGACCTGACCATTTTTGAAGAGGATTAGAGTCGGCACGGCGTCAATTTTGTACTTTAACGCCAGTTGAACATTGGACGAGGCGTCAACTTTAGCGATCACGGCGACGTCGCCGATAGTCTGTGCGAGTGTTTGCAGAACAGGCGCTAGGAAGCGGCAGGGCACACAGGTCGGCGACCAAAAGTCGACCAAGACCGGACGCGTTTCGTTAAGGACGCTCTCTTCAAAAGCAGCGTCTGTGAGTTCGAGTAATTCGCTCATTTTGCCTCCTTGTGTAAGAAGAGGCGCGATGACGATGGATGATAATTCAAACGTCAGTCGCGCCTCAATTAATTAAATGCCGAAAGTTTGGATACCTAGTACGAACAATCCGTTAGGTCTTATTCTTCGTCGTTGTCGTGTTCCGCGGCGTCAACGATTTGCTGTTGAATATTGCCAGGAACAACGTCGTAACGGTTGAATTCGATCGAGTAACTACCCTGACCGCCCGTCATACTGGCCAAAGTACGGCTGTAGGTGGTGATTTCCGCGAAGGGAACTTCCGCCTTTACCGTCTGGAAGCCGCCGCCAGCGTCTTCAACGCCGATCGGACGACCGCGACGCGCGGACACGACGTCGGAGTTGACGTCGCCTACCTTGTCGACGGGTACCGTAACGTCAAGATTAACGATCGGCTCCAGAAGCGCGGGACGAGCCTTGGCGAAGGTTTCGCGGAAAGCGCCCTTAGCGGCAGTACGGAACGCTTGTTCGTTACTGTCGACCGGGTGATATTTACCGAAGTGAACTTCGATGCAAAGATCCTGGACTTGGTAACCAGCCAAGACGCCGGCTTCCATACGATCTTTGAATCCCTTTTCGATCGCGGGGAGGAAGTTCGAAGGAATCGAACCGCCGACGATCGAGTCGACCCACAGGAAGTTATTTTCCGGGAAGTACTTCCATTCTTTCATGGACGGGAAGCGGCTCTTGTCGGTCGCGAATTCTTCCGGATCGGTTCCGCTCGGGAACGGATACATACG
Organism: Planctomycetia bacterium; assembly: GCA_030537455.1. Lineage (GTDB taxonomy): Bacteria > Planctomycetota > Planctomycetia > Pirellulales > Thermoguttaceae > RUG369. Next base: position 3,197 of record JAUNMR010000002.1, read on the forward strand.
AATGTGGACTTCGCCGAACTGACCGGCGCCGCCAGATTGCTTCTTGTGACGATAGGAACCTTCCGCCTTCTGCTGGATCGTTTCGCGGTAAGGAATCTTCTGTTCTTTGGTATCGAGTTCGACCTTATCACGGCGCTTGAGACGCTCTTGCAGAACTTGCAGGTGCAATTCGCTCATACCGGTGATGACGAGCTGTTTGGTTTGGTCGTTACGTTCGACTTTGAAGGTTGGATCTTCTTCCGCAAGTTTGGTCAAAGCGCCGGAGACCTTCGCTTCGTCGCCACGGCTCTTGGGGAACGCGGCCAGACCGACCATTGGGGTGGGGAAGGAGAAAGCGGGCATTGCGACGTCGCCAAGAGTTACGCACACGCCGAGTTCATCGGTCTTGGTAACCGCAACGATAGAGCCTGGACCGGCCTCGTCGACAGGGGTCAGGTCGTTCGCTTGAACTTCGAAGAGTTGCGCGATCTTGAAGCCCTTACGAGAACCGACGAGCGGAACAGTCGCGCCGGTCTTCAAAGTACCGGAGAAGACGCGAATGTAGTTGATCTTCTGAACGAAGGGGTCGATACGAGTCTTGAAGACTTGCGCGACGATTTCGCCGTTCGGGTCGGCTTTGACTACGACGTCATTACCCTCGCTGTCTTTGCCGGTGCGTTCAATGGCGTCGGCAGGAAGCGCATAAGCGGCCAGAGCGTCGAGCAATTCATTCATACCGACGCCGGTTTTAGCGGAAACGCAGAAGACCGGGATCAAAGTTTCGTCTTTGACGCCCTTGGCAATGAGTTTACCCATTTCTTCGTCGCTGGGCAGTTCGCCTTCGAAATAGCGTTCCATCGCAGCGTCATCGACCGAGACGATGGTTTCGATGAGGGATTCTCGCAGTTCGTTCGGATCGAGCAGAGCGCCGTCGGCTTCGGTCGGTTTGAGAACGTCGACAACGCCGGAGAAGGACGCGCCATGTCCAATCGGGACGTTGAAGAGCGCCGCTTCCGCGCCGAAAACGCTATGGATCGAGTCCATGAGTTTATCGAAATCGATGTTATCGCCGTCCATTTTGGAGATAATCACGACGCGACCCAGACCCGCCTTTTTCGCTTCCGCGAAGACACGACGAGTATTCACTTCGATACCGGAGGAAGCGTTCACGACAATTGCCGCGACGTCTGCCGCGCCCATTGCACAGATAGCGCCGCCGATGAAGTCGGGATAACCAGGGGAGTCGAACAGGTCAAAATGTTTCCCACGCCAATCGAAGTTAATACACGAGGTTTCGATCGTGTACTTGTGCGACTTTTCTTCTTCGTCGAAGTCGCAGATACTCGTACCGTCGTCGACGCTCGCTGGTCGTTTCACAGCGCCTGTCAGATTCAGAAACGCGTCCGCCAGCGTGGTTTTGCCGGATCCGCCGTGACCGCATAAAACAATGTTTCGGATATTTTCAGGTGTGTGTTTCGACATAAGAACAAGATCCTTGTATTAACAGTGCGTCAAAACGTCGTGCAATTTACCTGCAGGATGACGACATTCCATAAACGTTAAACTTAACTTCGTCGGAGCGATTCCGGTAAAAACTCGCGAAAAGCAACGACGAACCAAGGTGGTGAACAGTACCTTATGCATATATGCGAACGCTCAGCGCACGCGCTATTCTACGCATATATACTGTTTTTTTATTATAAACGAATCGCCGCGGCGCTTCAAGGCGCCACGACTTTTTTTTTACTATTTACATAAAACGGCATACTCCTTCGTATCGACGCCCAAAACCATAGCGGTTATTCCTCGAGGTATTCTTCCCTGATCCAGGTCGTCTATATCGGTGTTTTGTCAATTCAATCTCACACGTTCCGACCAAACGTGGCTCCTTGACGACAGAACAATAGCGACGATTCCTTGAAAAGAAAAAGAGCGCCTTTATATTGTGTGCTTTTTTGCTATACTATGCTGTACTGTTGAGTAGGACTTCGCGACCATGTTGCAGACGACTGCTCCTCGATTGTACTGAGAGACTCTCCACAATTGAAAGCTTGTTATATGTCATTTCAACACACGACGTTAGAGAATGGATTAGAAATAATTGCCGAACACAATGAGGCGGCTCTTTCGGCTTCTTTGGGGTTCTTTGTCAAGACCGGCGCTCGAGACGAGAACGACGACAATTCAGGGGTGAGTCATTTTCTCGAACACATGGTTTTCAAAGGTACGGAGCGTCGTAGCGCCGCGGACGTTAATCGTGAACTCGACGAACTCGGCGGTTTTGCAAACGCCTATACCTCCGTCGAGCGCACCGTTTACTATGCTAAGGTACTGCCGGAGTTGCTCGCACGCACAATTGACCTGTTTGGCGATATTCTGCGTCCGAGTCTGCGTGAGGACGATTTCAACATCGAAAAAAAGGTCGTGCTTGAGGAGATCAAGAAATACGATGATCAGCCGCCCTTTGGCTTGGAAGAGAAATATCGTGAGTATTTTTGGCGTAATCATCCGCTAAGTCGGAGCGTTTCTGGCTCCTGTGAGACGGTCTCTGGTATTACGCCGGAAATCATGCGCGATTATTTTACTCGACGTTATAGCTCTGATAACATCGTTGTGGTTGTTTGCGGTCAGTTCGACTTCGACGACGTTGTGGCGCAGGTTCAAAAGACCTGTGGACATTGGCGACCAAGCGAACCGACGCGAGAACTCTTTCAGCCGGTTAGTCTGCGCGGGACTCATGTCTTTAATCGTGCAGACGCCAGTCAAGAGTACGTGGTGCAAATGGTTGACGCGCCCAGCGCCGTGGCGACTAATCGCCGTGCCGCCACTCTACTTGCCGACGTCGTTGGCGACGACGTCGGAAGTCGTCTCTTCTGGGAACTCGTTGATACCGGTCGCGCAGACGCCGCCTCTTTTCACTTCCGACCCTATCTTGACGCCGGTTTGTTCCTGACCACCCTCGTCTGTCGACCCGAGGACTGTGAGGAAAACCTCAAAATCATTCGCGCCACTCTCGATCGCGTCCAAGCCGAAGGCGTTAAGCAGGATGAACTAACGCGCGCGAAAAATAAACTACTTGCCCATATCGCTGCCAATAGTGAACGCTCGCAGTCGCGTATGTTTTCCATCGGACGTCATTGGCTCTTCTGCGGTCAGTATCAGTCTGTGTCGGAAAAACTCGACGCAATTCGCGCCGTCTCGGTCGACGACGTTAATAGTATTCTCGCACAGTATTCCCTCAATGATCCCATGACCATGGCAATCGGACCGCTAGAGACTCTCCGCCCCTAAGCGCCGAATATATGTCAAGCGAGGAGCTCTTACGTGAGAGTCATGCTAAGTTGACGTTTAGTCTTCATTAAAAAACGCCCATTGGAAGATAGTAATTCTCTGAATCACTTACGTTCCAATGGGCTTTGGCTTTGGGGTTTATGTACTACTCGCTATTGGGAAACCCAACCGTACGATTAGTACGACGTCGTATTAGATTTCCTCGATTGCGTCTTCAACATCGTCTTCATCGATCTCGTCGTCTTCATCGTCTTCGTCGTTTTCGTCGGTGAACTTTTGGCGGAGATCTTGGATGATTTTAATGAGTTTATCGACGGTCGGCTGATTATCCTGCCAGAAGACGCGATCAAATTTCATGACGATGGCGTTGTCTTGGGCTTGGGGTAGCGCGGTGTAGGCGTCGATGAGTTCATTGATCACGCTGGCGATATCGTTAATCGTCGCGGCGTCAACGGGAAGATCTTCTTGCTTGGATAGAACGTTCGCGGCGGAAAGAATAGTAGATTTAAGCTCTTGGCTTAGCGCATGGCATTCGTCCAAATAGGACTGCGCGTCCGATTTGAGTTCGACTTTACTATTGATTTCAAACTTTTTGAGGTTAAAGTTGGCAACGCCATATATAATTCTGTCAGCGTTGTTCTTCTGGAACTCGACTGCTTTCTCCAGAAGTTGCGAGAGTTGTTCCACGACCTCCTGGAAACTTGGGTCGACCTCAGAGAGCGTTTCGCGTAATTCCTCGAGAGACTTTTCCGCTTCCGCGATGGACGCGGTAGTATTCTTATTCGGGTAAGTGACAACGTTCAGAATCGCCTCAGGATCGGCGTTTTTGAATCCTTCGATAAAGGCTGTTGCGTCGGCGTTGCCGGGCTTGCTGAATCGCGCCTTGGTATAATCCTTGACGTCCTCGCTTTCCAGATAGGACGGCGTAATGAGCGCATAGAGGAAACCATTGCGTACAAATCGGAATTTTAACGTGGATTTCAAGGCGTCGTTGAGCTTCGCAAGCGCTTTACGAGCGTCCTGCAAGTCGGTCTCGCTCATGCCTTTGGTCGGAATGGCAATGTAAGGATACAGCGTGTCCACAGCCATGTTTTCCGATTGCTCAATAACGATATAAACGCTCTTGGCATTTGCGTCTTTGAGCGGCTGAGCATATTGCGTGAAAAACTGCTCCACAAACATTTGGCCCAGGGGAACGAGTTGCTTGAGTTGTTCCGCATTCTCTTGATCCTTAACAAAGTAATCAATTGCGGCAGTACTCAATTCCTGCAAACTAGCCGTGAACTCATCAGCTTCTAACGAGCCGAGGTTCACGCGCATGATAACGGTAGTTTCCTCGTGCACCAGGGGAGCGACCTCCTGCTGTGCAAAACTACGACCGACCATGCCGAAGGAAACGCAAATAGCAAGCGCTACGGCAAGAAAACTCTTCATAAAACTCTCCTCGAAAGTTCGTTGTATACCAATTAATGCGTCATGACACGCGCATTGTTTACATTAGGCATGTGATCACGCTATGACCAGACGCGTTGATCGTACGTTCTGTTGACGTCGCCAAGCGTGGACGTAGCGTCGACAGTGTCGTAACGACCTCACAAAGTTGGTCTGCCCGGTTATAGCGATAATTGTGTCCGAGGTCAAGGTAGATATTAGTAATTTTAGCGCTTTTGGCTTTTTTAACGAATTTCTGCGCCAGAGTGGAACTTGTTCCTACGTAGTATGAGACGTTGTGATCTGAGACTTTAATTTGTGCTAGAATAGAGTATAATCAGGCATACGGCGGCGGTCGTCGTCAAGAGTTGACTCGTGACGGCGTGTCTGGCTTGTGTCGTTGCCTGACCTTTGATCGTCGGAAGTACGCTTGCGCCAAGTGAATCAATAAGACGACGCCGTAACGCCTTGGTATTAGACGGAGGATTGGATGGAGAACGAGCACGACGAACAAAGCGAGCCTCTGGACGTGGTCTACGACGTTATTGCGCCAGAAAATATCGCGTTCAAATATTGTGTCGCCGGACCATTTGTCAGAAGCGTTGCATACCTGATCGATTGCATTGGCATGGTGTTATATCTGTTTGCCGTGGCATTTGCATTGACATTTTTGGAGGAATATGCGCCTGCTTTTGTGACGTACTTTATTGATGGAGACGTACTATTATTTACGTTTATTATTAATTTGGTTTTAGTGTTCTGGTTCTGGACTATTTTATTCGAGGCGTTCTGGCGCGGTCGAACGCCCGGTAAATTTTTCCTAGGACTACGTACGATTTCCATCTCCGGACGCCCAATAACTTTTACCCAGTCCTTTGTTCGTAATACGTTACGATACGCCGACCTCATGATCGGTCCGCTCGCTATTGTATTCATGGCGGCTAATGATCGCATGGCGCGCTTGGGCGACCTTGCGGCTGGTTCCGTCGTGGTTCAGGAACCACGACGTAAGCGTAAATTGCGCGCCGATATCCTAAAAAATGACAAAGCCGCGCATTTTATTGCCGAACAAATACCAGAAGATTTTACGGTTTCTCAAAGCGTTTGCGACGCCCTTGCGCTCTATATGGCGCGTCGTTTGCAGTTTCACCCTGCTTTGCGTAATCGGCTAGCGGAACCGCTGGCAACCCCGTTGCGTATTACTTTGGGGTTCTCCGACAAAATCGAACCTGACTTGTGCTTGCGCGCCATTTATTTGCATACCGTCGGTACGGATCGTCGTGTGACCTGATTTTAACCTCCGTAACTTTATATTGGCAACTTCTGTTATAAAGCAATTTATCAAAGGAATAGTTATTAATTATGCAAGAGCGAAAAGGTCCGAAAAATCCCAAATCACGCGATCGTGATAGGGAAAAAGACCAAAAGCATAAACGTTCTTCTCGAACGTCCTCAAACGATTCTTACACTAGTTATTCCGAAGATTTCTCCGAGGAAGATTCGTCTGAGGAACTTTCCTTCGACGAGCACAACGCTCTGGAGGACTCGCCATTTGACAGTGAAGTTTATCGCTACATGGGCGAGCGTGACGACGATCCCTACTATCGCGGCGGGTTCTTTTCGACCGAACGGTTCGACGCCTCGACGCAGAGCGATTTAACAACGCGTACTACGAGCGTAGCCAGTGAGCGCGCGATTCTCGCTGGCGTCTATATGCCAGGGCAGGGTCTTGGCGATAATCCCCTAGCGGAACTAGCCGGTCTGGCTCAGGCGGCTAGCGTCGATCCCGTCGGCAGTGTGATTCAGCGACGCGCCAAGCCAGACGTCGCATACTGCCTGGGGAAGGGGAAACTTGAGGAATTAAAGCTTTTAATTCAGGCGACCGACGCCCAGGTTGTTCTCTTCGATCTTGACCTAGCGCCGGGGCAGACGCGTAACCTAGAACGTTATCTCCAGGTTAAAGTCATCGACCGTACCGAGTTAATTCTTGACGTCTTTGCCACGCGTGCTCAAACGCGGGAAGCGCGTCTGGCTGTGGAACTGGCGCAGTTGGAATATTCGCTGCCTCGACTTAAACGCATGTGGACTCACCTTGAACGTCAGACTGTTGGCGGCGTGGGCTTACGTGGACCGGGCGAAAAGCAACTGGAAGTCGATAAACGAATTGCACAGAAGCGCATTGTGGAACTCAAACGTGAATTGGACGATATCCACAATCGCAAAAAGCGTGAAATTGCCGCGCGTGAGCAGTCGCGTCGCGTATGTCTGGTCGGGTATACAAACGCCGGTAAAAGCTCTTTGCTCAACGCCATGACTCAGGCTGACGTCTTTGCACGCGATATGCTCTTTGCTACTCTGGACACGCGAACGCGTCGCTGGTTCTTGCCCGGTTGGGGTCCGGTTCTTATGAGCGATACAGTCGGTTTTGTCCGCGATCTGCCGCACCATCTGGTCGCCAGTTTCCGTGCAACTCTTGAAGAAACTACGACCGCCAACCTCTTGATTCATGTCGCCGACGCTAGCGCTTATGACGTACAGGAACAAATCCAAGCGGCGCATCAGACCTTGGAACGTCTGGGCGTCAGAGAGAAGGACGAAATCCTCGTGCTCAATAAGATCGACGCAATTGACCAGGAGCGGTTGCAGTTTTTACAAGCGCGATATCCAACGGCAATTTCAGTGAGCGTGCGCGAGCGTCTCGGTTTGGATAAGTTGACCGCGGCCGTGAGCGAGGCGCTCAGTCGCGAGTTTCTCGACGTCTACCTCGAATTGTCGGTTGCAGACGGTAAAACCGTGGCGTTACTCGCACGCGACGGTGAAATTACCTCCAGAGAATACAATGCTGACGGACGCGCCGTGATTCATTGTCGTTTGCCGAAGCATGTGTTGGAAAAATTACGCAATGTGCCTAACGTGACGACACGATTGGACAGCCGGTCGGCAGAGCCGTTGTTCGATACTTGGGAATAATTCTCGCAATTTGTACTAACAACGCCACTTTAGAGTCGTATAAGCGCGTCGTTGTCTTGATTATTGACACAGTGGTTTGCCTTGCGCTAAGATATGGAACCCAAGAGCGATGAGCTCTATTAGCGCGGTAGCCAGCTTTGCCTAGAAACAATAAACAAGAGATATGGCAATTAGTTATCAACAAATGACTTGTCCAGACGGGGCGACCTTGAACTACGTTGACGTCGGCTCTGGTCGTCCTCTTATTTACCTTCAGGGATTTGGCGAGACGATCGCGAACGCCTATGGCGCCTTGGAGGCCTGGAGCGGACAATTTCGGAGTCTCTGCTTTGATTTTCGAGGTTGGGGCGACTCAACTCCCACAGACAACGTCGGCGTGTATCAGACGGCGCGCGATTTGCGACTCTTTCTGGAACGGTTCGATTTACAAGACGTTACGCTGGTCGGTTATTCCATGGGCGGTTCTGTCGCGTTTGCTTACCTTAGTGAGTTCGGTTGTGATCGAATTGGACAGCTTGTTTTGGCGGATACTTCCCCGAAACTTATTAATGAAGGAGAGTATAAAGTTGGACTCTGGCAAGGGCGCTACACGTTCAAAGACCTTGAGCAAGATCTTCAGCTGATTCACGATCACTTGAATCTTTTCCACATGTCCTTTTACGTGCGATCGACCCTTCCTTCCTTGCCCGAGGAGACGCTATGCTACCCCGAGAGAGGCGATTACGACGCCTGGTTCGCAATAGCATGCGAAATTACCGGATTACGTCCGGCGCTAATTAGACGCGTCTTTAACGCCGACGAATCGCCAGAACGCGTACGAATCGAGACGCGTTACTGGCGAGAAATGCTTGAACAGGACAAACGTGACGTCTTGCCCAATATAGCCGTGCCGACCCTTTGTGTCTATGCCGAGCCGGGCTCGTTCTATTCGCCAAGGACTGCCCAATTTTGCGCGTCTCAAATTCCCAATGCGAAGGTGGAAATCGTGCCAAACGCAACGCATGTCTTTCCCAAAGAGCGCTTTTCTCAGTACGTAGAGATCATACGTAACTTTGCCCTGCGCGATGGACAGATCGATAACTGACGCATTCAATGGCGTTTGTCAAAATCGGCGGAACAATTCCCTTGTCCAATCTATCAAATGGACTATAATTTCGGGAGAGATCGCGTTGTGTTCTAACGCGACGTTCCTAGTGTTTTGGCTGTGACGCCAATGTTTTGCCCAAGCGCTTTGTCCGTAAGGGTAAGTAGACGAAAAACTAGCGCAGGCGTAGAATCTGGCGCTGTACCTATAAGGAAAATGCGATGAAAGTTGCAACAATTGAAACGGATCGTGGCGTGATCAAATTGGAACTCTTTGCCGATAAAGCGCCGAAGACCGTTGCGAATTTTGAGAAACTCGCCAATAGCGGTTTCTATAATGGTATTACGTTCCACCGCGTTATTAGCGACTTCATGATCCAGGGCGGCGACCCTACCGGCACTGGATGTGGCGGTCCCGGCTATACGTTTGAAGACGAATTCCATCCCGACCTGCGTCACGATGGTCCCGGAGTCCTGTCGATGGCCAACGCCGGTCCGAATACCAACGGTTCCCAGTTCTTTATCACCCACGTCCCGTGCCCGTGGCTCGACGGAAAACACTCCGTCTTCGGAAGAGTTCTCGAAGGACAAAACGTTGTCGATACTATTGAGCAAGGCGACGTCATGAATAAAGTCACCGTTGTCGACGTCGAATAGTAAGGCGCACGATTACAATAACCGGTACTTTTATGCGCGACTTTTATCACACGGTAAGAGTCGCGATTGTAGAGTAATATGAGTACTGAGCGCCGTGGACGTTGCCATGTCAGATGAATTTGAAGATTTGTCTTTTGAAGAGGCGTTTAGCCAGTTGGAAAAGATCGTCTCCGCCTTGGAAGAGGGGAACGAGAATCTTGCTGACTCCCTTGATATTTACGAAACCGCTGTACGCCTCTTAGCGCATACACGCAGGATTTTAGACGGCGCCGCTAGGCGGATCGAAGCTCTCAAGCAACAGGAATTGGATTTGCTCGCCGAACTAGAATTTCTACAAGAGGACGATTTACGATCTCCCGAAGATCAAGCGGGTCGTCAAACATCCAAATCCAAAATCGATTCCACCGACGCCACGCAAAGTTCCTTGTCACAATTTCCCGAGGACGACCAAGTTGCAAATAACAATTTGGAGCGTCCCCCAGCAAATGATTCCAACGTCTCTGTGAATAATGTCGCCGAAACGACGTCGGAGAATAAGAACTCGTTAAAACGTCGTTCTAAAAAACAACAGCCCAAAGAAATCACGGATATGCCAAATCTCTTCGGACTTGACGACTGTCCGTTCTAAATGTGGAAAATACGCGTAAGTTCGATCGCCCGCGTGAACGTTTTGTAGCGTAGTCGAGCGGCTCAATGTAACCGGTAACCCGGGGATATTTAAAATAGCGCAAGTAACGCCAAGGGCGAAATGGATAAGCTCCATGAGATTCACGCTCTGCGATGGTTGTGCTGGAGGTAAGAATGACCCGTTTTATTTGTGCATACAATGAGGATGAGGTAAAAAGTTATCTGTCGACGATTCGGGCGGATATTGATAGTATCCTTGTGTCTTATGCACAGTTTGACAACGATTGTCCGGAGCGCTTGGCGTCGGCGATGCGTTATTCCCTTTTGGCGCCGGGAAAACGTTTCCGTCCAACCTTGGCAACACTCGCCTTGGAGTTATGTGGCGGCTCTCGTGAGAAGATTGCGCCGGTTGCCGTAGCGCTAGAAGCGACGCATACGTATTCTCTCATTCATGACGATTTGCCTTGTATGGACGACGACGACCTAAGGCGTGGTCGTCCGACTTGCCACCGGCAATTCGACGAGGCGACTGCCGTTCTTGCAGGCGATGCGCTTCAAGCTTGGGCTTTTGACTTGCTGTCATCGCGTATTGAGGACGAAGCGATAGCTGCGCGTTGCGTGAAGGAATTAGCTAGAGCGATCGGTCCTTCCGGTATGGTTGGCGGGCAAATGGACGATATTATCTCTTCCAACGGTTCTTGTCCCCATGTGGCTTGTTTCGATTCCGATAGAACGTTAGATACAGATCCTACAGCGAGTTCCTACGACCTCCTCGCAAAAATACATCGTCGCAAAACAGGCGCGCTAATCCTTTGTTCGTTAAAGATAGGGGCGCTATTAGGCGGGGCGTCAACCACGGTTCTATCGACTCTTTGCGAATATGGTCGTTTGCTCGGTCAGGCTTTTCAGATCGGCGACGACCTATTAGACGCCGTTGGCGAACAGGCAAATTTGGGCAAGCGCGTTCAAAAAGACAACGAACATGGTAAGCTGACCTATGTTTCGCTTTTTGGCGTGGATAAGACGCGTGCTTTACTCGCGTCGATTTCTGAACAGATCAAAGACGCGTTGAGCGACGTTGCACAAGTATTCGACGTTCAAGGATGCGCGTTTAAAGCTGCTTATTATATGGCTGATTATGTCGTGAGGCGGGACAGATGAAGAATGCCAGTTCAAAAGGACAACCTGGTCATACAGAGCAAGTGGCGTCGCATTCTGGCGATTTACTCAGTACAGTCGAGCTGCCCGGCTATCTTAAAACCGCGTCTATTGAACAACTTGAAGAGTTAGCGCGAGAGATACGCGCTACCATTTGTTCTCTTTCTGAAAAACGAAGTATCCACCTCGCGTCGAACTTAGGCGTGGTTGAATTAACGTTAGCGTTACACGCGTCGTTTGATTTCACCTGGGATCGTCTGGTCTGGGACGTCGGTCATCAGTGTTATCCTCACAAATTACTGACCGGACGATATTCTTCCTTTGAAACCCTGCGTTTACGCGGCGGTCTATCTGGTTATCCGAATCCGAACGAAAGCGTTTACGATCTCTTTGCAACCGGTCACGCCGGCTGTAGCGTGGGTTCTGCTTTAGGGTTGGCGTGTGGCGACGCCTTAATGGAGCGAGTCGCTGGCGGTGACGACGTGATAGAAGCCACATCGCGTGAAAAGCAGGCGCGCGTACGTCATTCCATCGCGGTCGTGGGCGACGGCGCGTTTTCCAGTGGGCCGATCTTTGAGGCGCTCAATCATACGGGCGGACTCCAGCAGAAGTTACTGGTGATTCTCAATGATAATAAAATGTCGATTTGTCGGCGAGTCGGCGGGTTCGGTCGCTATTTAGATCACCTGCGCATGGCGCCAGGGTATCTGGGCGCGAAGACCCACTTGCGCCGACTCGTGGAAAATCTGCCGAATGCTTATGCCATGGCGTCGCGTTTCAAGGACGCCTTAAAAGCAGGGTTAATTGGCGGCGCTTTCTTTGAAGATCTCGGATTACGGTATATCGGTCCGATCGACGGACACGATCTACCGACCCTTATGAAGTATTTTGCTGCGATTAAGACTGTTGATCAGCCCGTCTTATTGCATGTTCTAACAGAAAAAGGGCGAGGATACCCGCCTGCGGAAAATGATCCGTCCCATTTCCATTCCTCTCATCCGCTCAGAAGCTCAATGGAATCGCCCGCGGGAACAGAAGGCAAATCAAAGACTAAGGGCGTCAACGTTAATCGTAAAAAGACAGATAGCGCCCGCAAGCTCTCCTCTGTGATTGGAGTGGGACGACACGCTGATAGCGACGACGATAGCTCGCGCGAAATTCGAACGCCTTCAACGAACGAGAATTCATTTACCTTTTGGGCTAAGCAAGCGATAACCAGCGCGTTGCGTGCAAATCCTCGCGCATGCGTCGTGGTTGCAGCCATGACGCAAGGTAATATGCTCGAGGAGGTGCGAGCGGAGTTTCCTGAGAGATTTTTTGACGTTGGAATTTGCGAAGCGCACGCCGTAGTCTTTGCCGCCGGTTTGGCGAAAGCTGGCATGCGTCCGATTGTCGATATTTATAGCGGGTTTCTCCAGCGTGCATACGATCACCTGTTCCAAGAGACGTCGCTACAGAATCTTCCGATCGTCTTTTCCCTAGACCGAGCGGGATTAGTCGGCTCCGACGGCGCTACGCACCATGGCGTGTTCGATTTAAGTTATCTGCGTCCCTTTCCCAATATGACAGTCATTGCTCCGAGCGACTCATATGATATGACTCAGGCGTACGACTTTGCGTTGCGTCACAATGGACCGGTAGCAATTAGATATCCCAAAGCAAATACTGGACAATTGCCAACGCCAAATCGCGCGCCGTTTGAACTTGGAAAGTCTGAAATAATAAAATCAGGTCGCGACGGTTACTTTGTGGCTTGTGGCGGTCAATTGGCTCAGCTTGCGTTGAAAGCTTCGGAAGAGCTTGCACGAACGAAAGGACTCGACGTGGGCGTGATTAATTCACGCTTTATCAAGCCTTTGGACGCCGAGACGATTCTAGCGCCGCTAAAGGCGGGAATGCCGGTGGTTACGCTAGAAGAGAACGCCTTGGCCGGCGGGTTCGGATCCGCGACGCTCGAGGCCGCGGCGAACTCTTGTGTCGACGTGCGTACGTTGGTACGAGTTGGCGTGCCTGACGCCTTTATTGAACATGGTTCACGCGAAGAACAGTTGCGCGAAGTCGGACTAGACGCGCCTGGTATGGTTAAGTCTTTTGGCATAGCATATGAACGCCAGCTAAAGCTCACGCGCTAAGCATAGAATATACGACGAGTTTTACAAAGATATCTGACGTGATTTTCACGCAACCAGACGCAGAGCGATTACGACTACTCTGCGTCTGGTTTTTTCAAGCGCCACAAACGACTATACAAAAGTGTGTTAGCGATTGTTCGAGTAACAAACGCCAGGATTGAATAATATATGTGCAGTAATCGTGAACAGTAATCACAGTAGGATAAGTATTGTTGTATTAGGAGTTAGCGGTAAAAAGGCCAAGGGATTGGAATTGATCGTTCCACGCCTGTTTTTCCTTCAGAGTCATTGGAACCATCCCAAATTGCGAACGATAATATCGTTCGACAAAGTTTGTGATTAGTTTGATCGCCGACGGACTGAGACTGTCGATTTCGCTCTCTGACGTCGGTTGACTTTGTATGGTTTGTTGTATAAGTTGTACACGATCTTCGTTGATATGAATACATCGTGTTATGAATTCTCGTGAGGTTTCCCACGGCGAACGCGTTGTCTTAAATATTCTACCGAGCGCTTCTTCCAAGCGGAGATTTAGCTGTAGCGCCTCGTTATTACGCAATTGCGCCGCCAAGATCTCTTGTTGTTTCTTCTCTAGCAGAAGTGTTTTGACCTTCCTTCTTGCTCGAAGGAATAGTTTTATTGAGAGATACGGCGTCGCCACAACGAGGGAAACGATTAAGACAATACGCATGAGTGACACGGGCGTTAAGTTACCGTGTAGGACGTCGTCAAAAGCTTGGTAGAACTGATCCAGAATGATTTTAAGGAAGGAAAGATTATGCGCCAATGAACGAAGCAAGTGAAGAAGCTTACGCAAGAGCCGTAATATCGGCTCATAAACGCTACGCATCTGTTGAGCGCCATTGAAATTCAAGACATAATCGTGACCGAAGCTTTTAAAGAAATTGGACCATGTAAAGATACCCAGCGCCAACGTGCTGGGACGCTCCGCGTCTCTGTCACTTGACGGAGTGGCGTCGAGACGTAGCCAAGCGCCGTCGGTCGGCCACTCCTTGACATTGTCAGGAAGGCAGGAGTTTCCGTTGGAGTCAGTGGAGGAGCCTGCAAAAAGATGAGAAAAAGGACTATCCTTCTTGGGGAGTTTGTCAGTAGGAATATAGGCTTCCACCCAAGCATGCGCGTCCGACTGTCGAACCGTGACCGGCTTGCCGTCATCGGTTGGGTATGTGACAAAGCCGACGACAACACGCGCTGGAATACCAACAGCGCGTAAAAGCATGACAAGGGCTCCAGCGAAATATTCACAGTGACCGGCGCGGTGAACCGAGACGAAATCCTCAAGAGGGTCGACAAAGGGGTCGCGTTCAACCCCGGAGCGATTGTATTGGAACATGCCGGTATTGCGTAGTTTATTCTCAAAATAGAGCGCGCGTGCAATGAAGTTCTCTTGTGGAATTTGCGATTCCTCGTCCCACTGCTGCGCAAGTTGGCACAGTTGTGGGAAGAAATCCTGATCGATTTCTAAATACTGGTCAATATAAGGCCAAACGAGCTCTTGATTAGGCGTCAACCGCGCCATCTCGCCCCGCTGGAACGCCGTGCTGACGCTCCAAGAGTGTACGTTAGTTCGTGGCGGTTGATGAAAGTCGCGACGATTAGCAAAGTTGATTCTTGTTCCGAAGCTCTCGGTTCGCTGAAGCTGTTGATCCGACTTGATTAAGTAATAAGGCGAAATCATAAAGACCGTAGCGACGTCAAGCGCCTTTTGGTCGGAGTCAATGCCAATGAGTTCGCCACGGGCGTCGTATTTGATCGTGGAAATATCGACATTGTCACGAAGTAGTTGTTGTGCAACTTCCGTTAGCGAGTTAAAACTTTCGAAACCATCGTATAAATAGGCGACGCTTAGGGTTTGTGGGGCAAAACCAAGCGTGGGCTCATGTGTTACACGTCGGTAACTAGGAGGCCAGCCGTTCTGATTTGACGTGGAGGAAGAGCCTTGACTCAGGGATGGCGCAGGATTAAAATTCCATTGAAACACTGATCTCAATTGTCGTTGCGGCATGTTGTTGTTTTGAGGGTAACGACTGTCGCTAGGTTGATTTGTTGGCGGACTTTGGGTTTCTGAGGAATTTTCCAGAAGCGAGCTAAGGATATAGTCAGGATCTGCAACTGTTCTATTGGCAAGTGCATAGCGCAATTGGTTAACATCGAGTTTAGGCGTTTTATCATTCAAGACGATCCACTTGCGATCGTTGTATTGTGTGAGCGCAGAGCCTCGAAAGTAGATTGGACTGTGAATATTGAGCGACGGCGGAACCTCTGGTTGCGTCATATTGACAAAGCGAACCGACATAACGGTCGCGTGTGAATCGATCGCCGGTCCCAAATCGCCGAGTTCGATTTGGTCGCGAAAGCCCGTTTGAGTCAGACCAGCGCTACTACGTCCCCAGTTAATTTCGCTGAAGCGCAGTTCGCCAAAGCCAAACTCATCCAGACGCGGAAAAAACCAGAACACAATACTTGCAAAGAGAAAGACGTAGAAGGATCCGAGCGCAAAACGTCGGAAATAAGGAAGGTCGAATTGAACCGGCAAGGTCGACGGCTTACGGAAGAATCGCAGCTGGTCGTCCTTATGAGCATGATGTGCAAAGGATAACGCCGCTTCGTTATTAAAGGCGTCGAAAGCTTCAATTGGCGTCTCTACTGCCGGTTCTTCCACCGTGATCATTTTCAAGGTACGGTTGCCTATGAAGCGATTCTTGAGCGTGATACGTTCACTATAGAATTTTCGTTCCCCCCAGATAAAGAGGAGCGAAATGCAGGTAAACGCCAAGATCGCGTAAAGCGGCAACGTCAAGACAAACAGTGAAGAACGTTGAAAAACCGCGCCAACTGCCACTTCAATAAAGGAGATTGACAGAATTTGATACGACGTACGCAACGTCTTGCGCTGAAGAAAGAGAATCGCCTGTAAAGACGCTAAAATATTGGCGATAGAGAAGGCGAGAAATTCGTCCCGAGAACTCAAAAGAGGTTTGAGTTGTAAAACGACGACGAGCACAATAAGAATATTACATATTCGCTTGGAGAGAGTGAACTTCTTTTTGTAATCGACCCAATAGAGCGCAGAGGCAATGGTAATAAAGGTTGCGACGCCGATGATAGCGCTGGCGTTACTTTTGAGATGGTCGTCACACAGCTGTAGCATAAAGGTAGCTAAGACTGTGACAATGGCTAACACGCAGGAAATGGTAAAATCCATTGGACTTCTCGTATAAAAGTTGGCGCATAAGCGAACAGGAATCTGTCGAGACGAAAGGAAACACAAGGGTTTCACGTCGCAACGAATAGCTGTTTGGGATGAAATCGGCGCACGCGAAAGTTAGATGACGTAATTATCGCACGTTAATTTATAGATACGACCGACGAGTACAAATGTTTTACCGTTGGGCGTATAGCGACATAGTAACGAACGCTTTGAATTAGTCAAACATAGCGTCGACAAAAGTATTGGGATCAAAGACGTCGAAGTCGGTTTCTGCTTCTCCCAGACCAATGTATTTCACGGGCAGACCGAGTTGTCGTCGAATCGCTACGGCCACGCCGCCTTTAGCAGTTCCATCGAGTTTCGTGAGAATAATACCAGTACAGGCGACGACTTCGGAGAATTTCTTTGCCTGACTCAGACCGTTCTGCCCGGTTGTAGCGTCAAGAACAAGAAAGGTTTCATGCGGGGCGTCTGGAATCTGTTTGCCGATTACGCGCTTGATCTTTTCCAACTCGTTCATGAGGTTTTTCTGGGTCTGCAAACGTCCGGCCGTGTCAATGACGCACAGATTCGCGTTGGTCGCGAGCGCGTGTGCTACGGCGCGATGCGCCACGCTTGCTGGATCGCTCTGAGGAGCGCCTGTCACGATCTCGACGCCGAGACGTTCAGCCCAAATCGTGAGCTGGTCGACCGCTGCGGCGCGAAAGGTATCCGCCGCGCCTAAAACTACTTTTAATCCGCGCTCCTTCATTGCTTTGGCGAGCTTAGCGATACTGGTCGTTTTACCACTGCCATTAACGCCGCAGACCAGAATGATGGTCGGACCGGATTCAGCAAATCGGATTTCCGGCGTCTCTTGCGCCATGAGCGACTTTAATTTGCTCTTGATGACGTCAACGACGTCGTCCTTTAAAACAACACGACCGCGAAATTGTTCTTTAATCTCGCCGACAACTTCGCGCGCACACTCCACGCCCATATCGGTGCGTAGGAGCGTCTCTTGAAGTTCATTGAGAAAGACTGCGTCGACCAGTCGACCATCCGACTTAAACAGGTCGCGAACATCTGTTTGCAAAACCTTGACCGTACGGTCAAGACCTCTTTTGAGTTTATCAAATAGCCCCATGAGTAAATCCGTGATACAGCGTTAGTTAGCTCGTTTGGGTTACAATTTTAGCGTCGCATTTGCTTCAATGGGTTTTACGCTTCTTCAGGCGTGGATGTGATCTTATCGAGTACGCCGTTGACGAAGTTAGAGGAACCCTTGTCGCCAAATTGATTACTGAGATTGAGCGCTTCTGAAATGACGATTGCACGCGGCGTTTGAACGAAACGTATTTCGTAAGCCGCCATACGTAATATATTACGCTCGATCGGTGATAGACGCGCAATGGTTCTGGATTTATCAAGCGCTTTTAGAATAAGATCGTCGACCTCGACATGTCGGTCGTGATAACCTTCAACGAGGAGCTTTGAAAATTCAATGATCGCCTGACGTTCTTCACCGGAGATCATTTCAGATGTGTCGCAATATAGTTCAAATAAGCGCGTCCAGCGATTGTCGTCCTGTTCCGGAGCAATCTCATCCTGATAAAGCGCCTGAAAAGCTAAGACTCGACTGATTTTGCGCAAACGCGCTACTGATTTTTGCTTGGGGGTGTTCTTCTTGTCGCTCATAGTGAGTGTCGCCGACAGGAGTTGGGACGCACGCGATTCATAGGATAGGCAACGGAAAATGCTGGAGACGAGGCGTATTGCGTCTTAATACTACTGGAATAAGTACGAAAGACAAGTCAATTCAGTAGAGTTTAAGTTTTTACTGACCATGTCTTTCGTACATGCAATTGAATTCAGATAAACACGCAGGAGCGTGGCTCCGAACGATTGTTATCGTTTTTTACTCGGTTTGCCGCCTTTACCGCCCTTGCCGCCTTTACTGGGGAAAGAACCGCCTTTACCGCCACGCGAGCTTTGAGCATGCTTGCTACCGCCGGGACGATGAGACGATTTATCAGCGTTTCCACGATTGGAGTGGAAAGACTTTGGGCGTTCTTTGGGGCTGTGGGAAAATTCTCCAGGCGTCCAGGGGAGCTCAGCGTCCTCTTCTTCATCGTCTTCGTCGTCCTGAAATTCGTCTTGATAGTCGAACATACCGTCGGAAAGGCGTTTAGAATTCCGGACAATGGAGGCGAGGAAGTCGTTTGAGTCGCCTTCTCCTTCCGGTTGAGGAAGTTTGTCGAGTAGGTCGAGCATTTCCAGAGCCGCTTCGGCCGCTTCGGCGCCTTTATTGCCAGGTTGTTCTCCTAACGCTTTGTCTTTTCCGACTTCTGCTTGACCGGAACGCGCCAAGGCTTGTTCCACGTTTAAGCATGTCAGCATGCCGAAAATCACCGGAATACCATATTCCGCGCCGATACGAGCAAGTTGGGAACTTACTGCAGAGTTAATATATTCGTCGTGAGGGGTTTCGCCTTTGATAACGCAACCGAGGCAGATAATCGCGGCATAGCGTTGGTCGCTGGCCATATATTCGGCAATGGTAGGGATTTCAAAAGCGCCGGGAACACGCGCGACAACGATCTGATCTTCATCCACCATATACTCGCGGAGTTTACCCAACGCGCCTTCCAGGAGCTTTTCAGTGATCGTTTGATTAAATCGTGCGACGATAATTGCAATAGCGCCTTCAACGCTCGGCGCACAGGGATGACCTTCAAAAAGTTGCATGAGTTTGTCTTATAGGGGTATTCGAATCTCACGGGGATCGGAGAATTCTTGACGTTTCTTTTTGTGAAAATGGAGATTAGCTGTTGAACGAATCGAACAATTCATCGTTGCTAGCGGTTTCATTGAGCTTGGAATTGAAGAACTCTTGCGCTTCATCGGGGGTAAGCTCTTTGAGTTTGTTCCAGAACGCAACGTAAGCTTGATAGCGATAGGCGTCGATGAAATCGCGGCAGTCTCCGACAGAACTCTTAGCGCAGTTGACGATAACGTTTCCGCTAGGAGTCGTTAAGTCGCTTTCCAAAAAGACTTCAGCGTTTACAAAGGACTGTAACGCTTCGTGGATGACGTTGTATTCCGGAATTTGCTCATTGCTTTTAACCATGCCGATGATCGTAAGGGAGCCGCCACGATTGATTTGACGCGAGGAACTAAGGAGTTTGCGAGGACGGTGGAACGCTTGTTCGAGGATTGGATTGTTCTCGTCCTTGTCCTTATCTTTGTCCTTACTAGCTTTATCCTTATCTTTGCTCGATTTGCTTGCTTCAAGAGCTTTGAGCGCTTGGTTCCAGGATTGTGTTAGGGTGGTCATTGAATCAACGAAAAGAACCACGTCGTGACCGTATTCCACAAGGCGCTTGGCTTTTTCCAAAACCAGTTCAGAGACTTGAAGGTGGCGCGCGGCCGGTTCGCCAAAGGTGGCTCCAACGATTTCGCAATTCGGGGAAGAATTTTCCTTACGCAGGAAGGTCAAATCCTCGGGTTGCGACTCGATAAGCAACGCTAGAACGTATATATCGGGTTGATTTGCCACAGCCCCTTGAATAAGCTTATTGAGGAATTTTGGTTTGTCGAGGTGCGGTGGAGTGACGAGTAAAGCGCGTTGTCCAAAGGCAAGCGGGGCGACCAAATCGATTGAACGCAAGTCGAGATCTGGCGCGTTGGAATCGGAATTTGGAAGAGTCGCCTCAAACTTGAGTTGGCGACTTGGACGCACGTCGATTAGGTCGTCAAAGAAGGGCTTGGTATCGAGTTCTTCCGGCGCCAGACCATTGATTTGATCGATGTGTAATAGCGCGAAGTAGCGCTCGCTTTCCTTAGGCGGACGGATTTGACCTGAAATTGTCAAACCAGAACGTAGGTGGAAACGCCTAATTTGACTGGGAGAAATGTAAATATCGTCGGGGCAGGAGAGGTAGTTTGCCTTGGCGCTACGGAGGAAGCCAAATTCATCGGGGAGAATTTCAAGCGTTCCCTCGCCGTCGATGAGACCGGCGCTATCGATTTTTTCACGAAGGACGCGCACAATTGGAGCGTCGTCGCCATTGGACGTTTGCTCGCCCATCTGTCGACGCGCTTCGGCCACCAATTCTGACGTCGACATCGACATGTAGCGTTGCACTTCGCTGGAGAGGACTTCCGGCTCTTGACTCGTACTGGTTGAAGCGACGACGTCCTTGATTTCTCCTCTTTTCCCAGCGCTCCAAGTGTTGCGACCGCGATTGGCGTTACGATTCTTATAGCGTTTAAGCGCGAGGGATTCCGCCAAAGATAACGGTTCGCCACGTTTGCCAAGCGCGCCAATAGTGGGTTCAAGACTGCTGGGAGAGCGTCGTCCGTGACGCTGGGCGCTAGATTCATTGGATTTGCCAAACGAACCGCCACTACGCTTGTTGGCGCCGGAACTACCGCCGAAGCGTGCGTCGCGTTGACGAGTGGCGTTGCGTTGAGAACCGGCGTTACGATCGTAACTACGACCGGACGACGTGCCATAGGACGACGCGTTGTAATCGTGTCCGCCAGAGTAACGAGAATAGGAATAATTCGCGCCACGCGTGGGGGGAGCGGTACGTTCGTCTCGATTATAAGGGCGATAGTTTGAGTTTCTCGCCGGACCGCTGCCACTGCCACGATAGGAACTGGCGTCACGGTAGGCGCTCTGTCGGTATCCGTCGTCGCGGCGCACGCCGCCGGGAACGGAACGAGAGTATGACTGGTCACGGTAGGCGCCGTCCGGTCTGTCACTACGGCGACGATCGTCTTGAGTGTAAGATTGACGAGCGCCGCGGTATGTTGGGCGATTATCAGTGTGGTAAGAACTTTGAGCGGCACGATAGTCGCCGTTCAATCCGCTGTTGTAGCGATCGCGAGAGGAGTCAGGGGCACGGCGTTCGTATCTGTCATAGCGATCGGTACGACTGGGGTAAGAGTCGTATCCGCCACGACTATAACCGCTGCGATCTTCCTGACGTCCCCAGGAGTCACGTCCCCAGGAAGAACGATCTTGCATGCTGGAGGAGGGGTATGGGTTGCGTGGTCGGTCGTCGGTGTATTCGACCGAATACGGAGTGGACGGAGGCGTTTGCGAAGTTGCGCCGTCCGTTGGGGCGCCATGGATATCGTAGGAAGAATCTTTGTTGACTTCTTCAGCGATTTTGTCCCAGGAGTCCGCGCGTTGGCGTTCTTCTGAGGACTGCGATGATTGGCGTGGTACGGAGCGACGATAACCTTGGTTGGAGTCGTCATTGGATCTATTTTCGCTGTCGTTTGAATTCATGTGTAAGCTCCGAGATAGCGGCACAGACGGGAAAGCGGAAGGTCGTTCCTGAAAAGATTCCTACTTAGGGGGCGCATAAAAAAAGCGTTTCCTGTTAGTGCAAATGCTTTTAAAATGTAGTCGTTGCTGTAATGGCATAGGTATTGGCTTTAGCGCGTAAGCTCTCGTTAATAAAAAGGCGAAGCGACCGTTTAATAAGGCGTTTGCCTTGGACGATTCGCATTTTTATGGGAACTCAATTGAGCTTCGTGCACGACACAAAAGGAGGTTCGGCGGGAATGCTCGTAAAACGAGGCGTTGTCGTGCGTGTAAATTAACGCGTCCCCAAACTACCATAATCATATCAAAAAAAAAGAATGTGTGTAGGGGCGGCAGGCGATTGCTTCTAACCTGTCTGACGCAATAAGGTCAAAATCTTGGCGACTTGACGCGAAACGTCAGAATTGTCTTGGGAATCAATTAAAAAGGAAGCGCGTCGTTTTTTCTCTTCGATAGGCAGTTGAGAGGCTTCTCGACGGAAAAACTCCTCGCGACTCCAACCTCGTGCGAGCGCTCGCGTAAGACGAAGCTCAGTTGGCGCGTCAACAAAGACGATATAATCGACTTGCTCCTGCCATCCCGCTTCGAGAAGTAGTGGCGCGTCAAGAATGACAACGCGAAATCCATCAATTTGTGAGTCTTTCTTTGTTGCTGTAATCCACGTACGAAAGAGTCGAAATATTTCGGGGTGCACGAGTGCGTTGAGTTCGTTAAGTTGCACGCGACCCGCGTCGGAGTCCTGGAAAACAATGGCGGCTAGACTGGCGCGCAAAACGACCCCATTTTGATCAACTGCGCTCGGCCAGCGTGCTCTAAGTTTTTCAACAAACTCCGGGACGCTATAAAGCTCGCGCGTCATAGCGTCGGCGTCGAATCGTAACGCGCCCTGACGCTGAAACTCCGTCGTGACGTGACTTTTACCCGATGCGATACCGCCGATGATCCCTAATACAGGATCCGAACCCCATTTAAATCGCGACGGCGAACTACAGTTACTTTTGTTTGACATGGCGGCGATTATACTTATGTAGGTATTTTATCAGTGAATGATGACGGGCGCCTCCGCGTTGGCATTCTTTGACGCCAACTTTTATTATTATCATGAGTCGACAAGAAACATCAAGTGTCGATTTGTTACTACCGTGCAATAGGTTGTGAAAGACGAACCCCATTGGTCTTGCAGAAGGTCGTTCTTCGGACGTGCTTTTTATTTTTTATCTATCGGTTATAATGAGGAAACTGCGCGTTGTATCGCGTCGAATACACAACTGGACGAATCTCATCGGTCAGAGTGCGTTGCTGATTTGCGACGTTATGCTGACGTTGTTACATATGATTGGGAAGCCTTATGAGTCTGAGTGATCGAGACTATTATGATGAAGAAGAGCGACGCGAATCGAAAGTTTCGCGTTTTAACAGCTGGTCTGCCGTTTTGATTGTGATTCTTTTGAACGTTGGTCTGTATTTCTTGAACCAGCTAACGGGCGATCAACTCTTTGCTAGGATGACGCTTTATAGTCAAACGATTGGAGAGCCACTACACTGGTATCAGTTTTTAACTTACGGTTTTGCACACAATCCGAACGACTTCATGCATATTCTTTGTAATATGCTTGCTCTCTTCTTTTTGGGCGTGCCGGTTGAGCGTCGTTACGGAAAACGCGAGTTTCTCACATTTTACCTATTGGCGATTGTCTTTAGCGGCGTGGCGTGGGGAGTTTTGAATTACGGCGCTCCAGTAGCAATCCTCGGCGCTTCTGGCGGCGTTTCAGCCATAGTGATTCTTTTCGCATTTAACTATCCTCGTAGTATTGTCTATCTTATGGGGATTATTCCAATCCCTGCGTGGCTTTTGGGCGTTTTGTTTGTTGTGGGCGACGCCTATCAGGCGACTCATGGGTTTGACAATATCGCGCACGACGCACATCTTTTCGGCGCGGCGTTTGCCTGTCTGTATTACCTTAGCGGTATTGAAATTACTCGATTGCGCTTTGGAGCGCCTCGACGAAGCGCCAGTAACAGAAGCGCGAAGAGTCGAAAAGAGGAGTATCGTAAGTTTCGTCTTCGTACTCACTCAACGCCGATTGACGACGACTCGACAGTCGCCAATCCGCGTTACATGTCCTTCGAACGGCTCAAGGCGGAAGTCGATCGTATCCTTAAAAAGTATTCCGAAACCGGCAAGGATAGTTTGACAGAGCTGGAACGCGAGACTCTGGAGTATGCGAGCGAGGAATATCAGAAGCACAAACGCTGATTTTCCCTACTCAGAACGCCACGCCTGTTTCAGATCGTTTGGTCGTGTTAGACAGTGTGAACTCCTTTTGCGACAAGTCCCTGACGTAGCCTTTGCATTTCTCAAGTCGACGTCGTATAATTTAGTTAGAGCGCCAACTGTGGCGCGCGGTGCGCTCTGTTATAAGCGTCGTCTAATCTTTCAGACGGAGAGTTTGTATGCAAAAGGTTCACGTCGTCTTTTGGGGACGTCTTTTAACGTCAGTAGTATTAGTAGTATTGGCTGCGGTTTGCGCCCTGGACTCTCGGTGTTGCGCACAAGAAGAAACGCCGACGATTGATATTTCCCAGGATCTGAATCGGCATGTTATTATTGCCGCCGGTACGCCTGAGATTTACCAAGGTCATCCCTACCTAGTTCAGAATCCGGACGATTCTTTACTCCTGGTTTGGTGTATTAATCATGGCGGACCAGCCGGACCGATTGCATACAGTTCCGACCGTGGTTTGACTTGGACTCGAATCGACGCCAATGCGCCGGAAGAATATCGAACTCATACGAATTGTCCGAGTATCTATCGATTGGTTGACGTTCAAGGTCATGCGTGGCATTGGGTCTTTACCTCTCAACCTTGGTTAGCGCGTATTGTTAGCGGCGACGGAGGAAAGACCTGGGAAGAAAAAGCGCCGTTGGGATTTGCTAACGTTATGGCGTTTAGTTCGATTGTGCCTAAAAATCCCAATCTTCAAGACGGTTGCTATATTGGCTTTTTCCACCGACTACTGCGCAACGACGGCGTCGTGCTTAATAAGGAACCACGTACGAACGGACGACTTGAAGTAGTCGTTTCCGAAACGGAAGACGCTGGATTCACTTGGAGCGAGCCGCGAGTGATCGCGAGCGTCGAGGGTAAGGATTTGTGTGAACCGTGTGCGATTTGGTCCCCTGATAATAAGGAACTATGTTGTCTCATGCGTGAGAATACGCATAAAGGGCGCAGTATGGCGACATTCAGTTCTGACGCGGGTCAAACCTGGACTCAACCACAAGACGTCTCCTGGGAATTGACCGGCGACCGTCATATTGCCAGATATATCGGCGAGAATCGTTTGTTTATCGCGTTTCGTGATCAGGCGCTGGAAAGTCCGACGCGTGGACACTTCCTCGGTTGGGTCGGTAGTTACGACGATATTAAAAACGCAACGCCGGGCGAATATCGCGTGAAACTCCTTCATTCCTACGCTAAACCTTGGGTTGGCGATTGCGGGTACTCTGGCGTCGGCGTCTTTGACGACGGCTCGGTTATTGCGCTAACATACATAAAGTATCGTGACGATGAGGATAAACACTCAATTGTTGAGACGCGCTTTACTGTCGAGGAACTCGACGCCATGGCAAGTGAATATGCCAAAGCCAACGAGAGTAAATAATTGCGTTCACATAGATTATTATTCAGTGTGAAATGTGGTTTGATTTTGGCGGTAACGTTCTTACAATTACAGTAGAGACGAATTGGCACATAACGCCGTGTCGACTTTTGGGTTGACATGGATTGGCAAATAACACGACGTCGTCGGACGCCGTAGAAAAGACGAGGACACAGTGAAGAAATCATATTTAGCGATTGATATGGGAGCCTCCAGCGGTCGACATGTCGTTGCAAACTTTGACGGAAAAAAAGTCGAGCTTGAAGAACTTTACCGTTTTGAGAACGGTCCGGTCGAGATGAACGGTTCTCTGTACTGGGATCTGCCCGGTCTGTGGAAGAGCGTTCAACAGGGACTTTACGCAGTCGGCGCGAAGTACGGCGACAAGATCACTAGCGTCGGCGTTGATACCTGGGGCGTGGACTTTGCGTTTCTCGGACGTGGCGGCGAACTGCTCGGTAATCCCTATTGCTATCGCGATCCGCGCACCGACGGCGCCATGGCGCGCGCTTTCCAGGTCGTTCCTCGTGAAGAAATCTTTGCGCAAACCGGTCTGCAGTTCATGGATTTCAATTCCCTCTACCAGTTGATGGTAATGAAAGAACAGAACTCGCCGTTGCTCGACGTCGCTGAACGCTTGCTTCAGATTCCCGACTTGTTCCACTGGCTCCTCTCTGGCGTGGAAAGTAACGAATATACCAATGCGACGACGACCCAGTGCTTCAATCCGACGACGCGATCTTGGGCCTTCTCTCTCCTGAAGAAGTTTGGTATTCCAACGAACTTCCTGCCGCCGACGACCGAATCTGGCACGACGCTTGGTAAACTGCGCGCTAAACTCGCTCAAGAGACCGGTTTGACGGCCGCCAATGTGGTGTTGCCCGGTACCCATGACACGGCAAGCGCTGTTTTTGCCGTACCGTCGCGCAGTCCGTTAGGCGTTCCTGATTGGGCTTATATTAGTCTCGGAACATGGGCGCTCATGGGTATTGAATCGCCTAAGCCGGTTGTCAACGACGTCGTTTCGCGCTTCAATTTCACGAATGAAGGGGGCGTTTGTGGCACCACGCGTATTCTCAAGAACATTTGTGGCATGTGGTTGTTACAAGAGTGCCGTCGCGTTTGGAATCAGCAGGGTAAAAAGAACGCCGCCGGAGAGTCGCTCGGTTGGGAAGACCTTAATCTTCTCACGGCGAACGCCAAGCCCTTTGTGACCTTTATCGACCCTGACGCGCCCGAATTCGCCAAGCCAGCCAACATGCCGCAATTGATTCGCGATTACGCTGCGCGTACCGGTCAGGTTGTGCCGGAAACCGACGGCGCCGTTCTGCGCGCAATCGTCGAAAGCTTGGCGCTGAAGTTCCGTCGCGTCCTTGGAATGTGCGAGGAAATTGGCGGACGTCGTATTGAGACGATTCACGTTGTCGGCGGCGGCGTGCGTAATAAGCTTCTTCTTCAAGCGACAGCTGACGCGACGGGTCGTCTGGTTGTGGGCGGTCCTATCGAGGGTACTGGCGTGGGAAACGCTCTTATGCAAGCGGTTGGCGCCGGTGATATCGCCGATGTGGTTGAAGCGCGCGAAGTTGTGCGTAATAGCTTTGAAATGACGACCTTCGAACCGGCTGAAAATTCTGCGCCCTATTGGGATCAAGCGTACGACCGCTTCCTGAAGATCATCGACTAGTATGACGCGACTTGACGCTGGTATGTCCCGGAAGATAGCCGATCCTGACACATCGCTTGCGTCCTCCTATGTTTAGTCGCAAGATGCGCGTTGTTTACCGTTATTTATCAGAATAACCAGAGCAATTGTTTCTCGAAACGCCGCTCTGGTTATTTGTTTTTTTTATACCTTGCCTTGTCGATTTGTTACGTTATGTTATAATTTCATAAACGTTTGCTAACCTGCGATATTAAAGATGTTATCGTGGCATCGAAACACGAGTCGCTCTTTGAACGACTCGTGTTGTTGCAGTTAACCGGATCGATTTCGCGGTTGGAATATCCCGGTGTGCGGACGTTTAGCGATTATGTTTGAGCACACGGCGACGCGAGCGCATGCACGACTTCCCGATAAGCTCGTCTTTCAAGGCGTGCCCTTAGTCATAGTTACGTTGATGGAATCAGCAGAAAAAACAACTTTGAACAACTCAGATTTGTCACCAGTTAACGAAGGGACGGTCGACCACGAATGTCAGTCGAAGCGCGCGCCCCTTTGCCTACGTCCCTTTTATTTCTGTTCACGCTGTCTGCGACGGCTTTATGATTGGGTTCTTTCCCTCGCTCATACTCGTCATGGCACGGCGTTTTTGTTCCTGTTGTCATTTGCAGAAAGCTCGTTCTTCCCGATTCCTCCCGACGTTTTACAAATTGCGCTGTCGATCGAACGTCCAAAGCGCTCCTTCTATTATGCTATTGTTAGCGCGTTTGGGTCTGTTTGTGGCGCCGTGCTCGGTTGGTATATCGGCTTTGCTTTATGGCAGGTTCTCAGTCCCTTTTTTGTGCCCATGATCATCTCTGCGGAGGTTATGCAGAGAGTGCAAGAGTTTTTCCAGGAGTGGGGCTTCTATGCGCTATTTGCCGCCGCCTTTACCCCGATTCCCTTTAAAGCCTTTACGATCTCAGCCGGTCTTGCCGAGATGTCCTTACCCATTATGCTAGCCGCTTCTTTTGTGGGACGTAGCGCGCGATTCTTGCTTACCGCAACGTTGATTTATTTCATCGGACCTACTGTCAAAGTTTGGATCGATAAGTACTTCGGATGGTTGACCATCGTGCTCTTTGTTTTGCTCCTGGGCGGTTTTTATTGCATTAAATACATCGTCTGATCCCCACGATCTTTTGGAAGAATATAGGGATCTTGGTTTGTTGTATTTGGCAACGGCTATCTTTCCACTAGGAACGTTTAAGGATTTTTATAGTAATGTCGACGAACGATCTGTTTGATAGTAGCGATTCGGTGCGTTCAGGTCGGCCTTTGGCTCATGTGAAAACCGCAGTTTTCCCGGGGCCCGTGACGCTTACGACCGGCGGAGTCTTGCCTGAATTACAAGTTGCCTATGAAACGTATGGCGAACTGAGCCCTCACAAAGACAACGCTGTTCTGATTTTCCATGCGCTCTCGGGCGATTCCCACGTCGCCGCGCATGACGATCAAGACGATCCGGGCTGGTGGGATCTACTTGTTGGACCTGGCAAATACGTCGATACCAATCGCTATTTTGTTATCTGCGCCAATGTTCTAGGCGGTTGTCGTGGCACGACTGGTCCTGATAGCATTAACCCCAAGACCGGTCATAAGTACGGCGTTGATTTCCCACCGATTAGCGTTACTGATATTGTCGATTCACAACGCATGCTCTTACAGTCGCTTGGGATCGAACGTCTTCTCGCGATTATTGGCGGTTCCCTCGGAGGTCTAATGGCGCTCGAGTGGGGCGCTAGATATCCCGAGAGCGTTGCGGGTATTGCCGCGATCGCCACAGGCGCGCGTATGACCACTCAAGCGCTTGCCTTCGATATCGTCGCGCGTAACGCTATTATAAGCGACCCTAATTTCCACGGTGGTCAGTATTACGATAAAGCAGAGGGACCGTCGGTAGGTCTGGCAATCGCTCGTATGCTCGGGCACATTACATACTTGTCTCAAGAGTCGATGAATCGCAAATTTAACGCGAATCGTAACGTAGGACGTAAATTAGACACGACCTTTGAGACGAAATTTTCCGTTGGTTCTTATCTTGCGTATCAAGGCGGTAAATTCGTTGAACGATTCGACGCTAATAGTTACTTAACGTTGACTTTGGCGCTAGACGCTTTCGATTGGGGCGCCACACGCGAACTTCTCGTGTCTAATATGAGACGTTCCATGTGTCGTTGGCTCTTTGCGAGTTTTAGTTCCGATTGGCTCTTTCCGACCTTTCAGGCGCGTGAACTTGTCGACGCCGCGATCAAAGCAGATAAACGCGTGAGTTATTGTACGATCAAGAGCGATTGCGGTCATGACGCCTTTCTTTTGGAAAACGAACTTCCTACTTATGGCGGTTTGATCGGTTCTTTTCTACATAATCTCTCACTCGACTGGCGTCCTCACGACTCTGAACGTCGACAGATGCTCAATGACAGCTATGGCAAACCGAGTAAACCGCGAAAAGTTCGACTCGATTACGACAGCATTTTGGCTCTTGTTCCGCCTATGACGAAGGTTCTTGACCTCGGATGTGGTAAGGGCGATCTGCTCATGCGTTTGAAGGAGCGCGGGCACGAAAGAGTCGTGGGCGTTGAAGTTGAAGAACAACTCGTTTTGAAGTGTGTGGAGAAGGGACTCGACGTTGTGCAACTCGATCTCAACGACGGACTACGTTCCTTCTCGGATCATCAGTTCGATTTCGTTGTTCTTTCTAAGACGTTGCAAACAATTCGTAACGTTGAGCTTGTGCTCAACGAGATGCTACGCATTGGCACGCGCGCAATTGTCAGCTTTCCCAACCTTGGCTATAAAAAATACCGTAAGCAGTTACAGGAGGGACACGCGCCGCAAACCGATCCTAGACCCGGCGTTACTTGGTATAACACCAATGACGTGCGCTTTTTGACATTGTCCGATTTCGAGGAATTCTGCGAACATAAAGGTTACAAGATTTTTCGTAAGGTTGCTCTTGACGCTGAAACAGGCGAGATTGTTGACGACAATCATACTGACAATGCAGACGTTGTGATCGCGGTGTTAGGTCGCTAGGAGAATGGGGAATCCCACGCGTTCTGGTATGACCCTGAAGAACTCATGGGCTTAAGTCGAGTTTTTTTGACAAAAAGGACTCTTTTTGCCGTCCACGGCAAACTCCCCGCTTGACGAGTCCCCCAGCTTGACGCTATATTATACTTGAAGTTGTACCTTTATACGATTGGGAAGCGTGGCTGACGTCGTGACGACCAACCCGTAACCCAATAAAGGATTGTATATAATGAGCAAACAGAAAATCGAAGAAAGAAACAGTCTTGAACAGCTCCTACTGCGTTGGCAAAAGAGCTTCGAGAATAATAAGGCTAAAACATACCAACTTGTCGCTGTTGTGGCGCTCGTCGTTCTTGTCGTACTCGTCGTGCGTTCTGGCGTGTTCCGTGGCACGAATGAATTGAACGCGGTTGACGCCGCCTATTACAGCGCGACTTTGGGGTCTGTTGTCGGCGGAATTACCGACGCAGAACAACTTGCTACGATTGCGCAAGCGACGAAAAATCCTGCAGAAGCTAGCGCTATGAAGCTGACCGCGGGCGAAGCGTATCTGCGCGCCGCCACGCAAGATATAGCCAGCGCAAAGGCTTATAGTCGCGGCGCTTCCAGTGATAACAAGGAAAAACCTGCGGATCCGTCCGTTAATTTCCAACTGGCTGTCGAACTCTTTGAAGCGGTTTCTAACGCTCAAAATCCCCTGCTCAAGGCGCGTGCTAATTATGACCTCGGTTTGGCTCAGGAAGGCTTGGCTTCTGTCGCCGCCAATGACGAGGCGGTTGTAGCTGCCTTGGACGTAGCGAAAGAACGTTATTCTGTGGCTTCTGAAATTGCCAATACGCCTTATCAACGTCCTGCACAAACTAACCTTGTCAATTTACAACGTAAACTGACGGTCGATTACTACAAGAGCGTGGCGAATAGCTTCCGTACGTTACCCGATCCCGCCGACGCCGAGTCGATTCTGACTGGCGAAACTGAGTTGAATGTCGGCGAGCCGCTGAACGTTGGTGAATTCGACACTGCTGACGACGACGTCACAGAGGCTACCGAAGACGCTAGCGCCGAAGAACCCCCTGTTGAAGAAGTCACGCCCGAAGTCGACGAAGCTCCAGCCGACCCTGAATAATTCATTCAGCAATAACGAATCGTGTGTGTTTGCTGTTCTTTATTGAAGAGGAGAACAGCGATAATTAAGACCGAAGGACTACTGTCGTTTTTATCGCGACGGTAGTCTTTGCTTCTTTGAGGGCGCTTTTGACGTCCTTTGCTTACAACTATTCGACACGCGTCTGACTAGGCGCGCGGATGCCTCTTCTGATAAACCTCGCGTAGCTTTGAAACGTCGACGTGAGTGTATATTTGCGTTGTCGCGATACTTTCGTGTCCGAGCATCTCTTGCACCTGCCTTAGATCTGCGCCGCCTTGTAAAAGATGGGTTGCGAAACTATGACGCAATGAGTGCGGACTAATCGTCTTAGGCGCGCCGATACGTAATGCGTACTTTTTCACCAGTTCCCACACCGCTTCACGATGCAGTTTCATACCATTGTATGACACAAAGGCATATTGTGCCGGGTTGTCGGTTCGCTTGGATTGTGGACGTCGTTGTAGAGAGACTGGCGCATCGGAAAAATTGCCTGTCAACGCGTTGGCGTCATCATGAGAGAAGCTAAAGACCATTTCATCCTCTATCCTCGGGGGAGTCGGCTTTTGCGTACGTTCCTTTTCCCTCAAGGCAGGGGATCGCGCGTAGCAGGCGCGTTTTAATAATTCTTCGCGCGACTGCGACAACCAAAGCTTGAACGCTACAATCGCGGATTCTCCGAGGTGGACAACGCGTTCCTTTGAACCTTTTCCAATGCACAAACAGCACGCCCTGTCAAGCCAGACGTTTTCTAGTTTAAGATTCACGACCTCGGAGACACGACATCCGGTGGCGTAGCAGAATTCGAGTATTGCGCGATCGCGTATCCATAATCTGTCAGTTTCAGGGTTCGGTTCCACGAGAAGACGCGAGATCTGCCCAGGGGAAAGAACCGAGGGCAGACGTTCCCATTTCTTCTGTGTTCCTATGAGCTTCGCGACGTTTCGAGTAATGAGTCCTTCACCGAGAAGAAAGTTAAAAAAAACGCGTACTGAGGTTACGTTGCGTGCGATCGACGCTGGTGAAAAGGACAAATCATTGAGAGACGCCACATAATCGGAGAGTTGAGTCGGCGTTAACTCTTCAATCTTTCGCTCTCCAAGCCAGCGGTAGAAGCGGAGTAAGTCGGAACGATACGCCATGCAGGTATTGGGGGACAATTGACGCTCGTGCGCGATATATTCCAGGAAATTACGTAGCCACGAACGCTGGGAGTCAACCGGTATAACTTTTTGTGGCGTGAGTGTTCGACGTGGAGGCATGAGTCCGCCTTGTTCCTAATGATGATCCACATGCGAGATTGATCGTTCTAACCTACCGTTATAAATAGATTAGAATTCGAAAGTGTAAGAGGGTTGTGCTTCGTGACCTTCCACGATAATGGCGTTTTTCTCCAATTCCACGAAGGCGTAAGCGTTTGGCGAGGTTTCTACGACGCCCTTGAAGGTCACGTGAGCGACGTTATTGCGGACGCCGTAGGAACCTTCGTGAAGATGACCCGCCAGATAACCGCGAATATTCTTGTGTTTGTCAAGAATATCGAGTAGTTCCTGACCGTTCCAAGTTGATATGCCAGTGGTGAAAAAGTACATATCGAGGTTAACGATCGATGCAATCTTGGTTTTGGAACCGTTCAACGACCGTGTCTGACAGAAAAGTGGGAAATGTGAGCAAACGATAATGTTCTTGTCTTGTTCCTCCGCTTTGGTCAGGGTCGAGTCGAGCCATTCAAGCTGGGTCTTAGAGATCGAGCCGTTCCAATCTGCGGGTAGTTTGCCATTTGCAAGTTTACAGCGGTCGCGTTCGGCGACAGCGCGCTCGTATTCTTCGTCTGTTTCGGCAGAGTAGGTACTGATTTCATTACCGTTGAGAACGACCACGTGCCAACGGTTTTCCTCGTCTTCCGGATCGGACAGCGAAAAGTCATAGTATCCGGGTTTCGGAACGTTCAGAAGCTCGTAAATCTTAGCTTTTTGAACCCTAGGCACGAGGAAATCGTGATTGCCAAGCACATGACGCCATTTAATGCCCGCCTTACCGGTGATTTGAAACAATTCGCCAATCGCCTGGGCGTTCTCCCAATCTGACTGCAACGAATCGCCAAAGTTCATGACAAAGCTTGCAACGTCTGAATTAAATGCCCCGGAAGCAGCGAGTAACTTCGTAAGGGACGCGCGATAATCGCGTCCGATTGTCATGTCCAAATCGCCATATTGTATATCTGCGATTGCGCCAAATCGTATCATTGTTGTCTCCCCGAACAAACAAAATCAAATGTTGTGACTCTGTGAAACAAAGGAACCAGACGCGATGGCATTTAGTCCTCTATGTTAGGTCAGTCGCAAAACAAAAAAGCAGAATAACGACGCCGGTCGCTATTCTGCTTATATTATACAGTCAAAGACTACTTACGATTGATATGTAAGACTAAAGTTGTGCAATTTCCGAACCGTTTTCGGCGTTGGCGTTCGCCATATCCGATCCTTCAGGCTTCGCAACGCTGGGACGATAGATCCCGAGTTCATCGACGCCGTCGCCATTCCAGTCGCCTGTGACGGGACGGTCGCCCGCTTGGAATTCCTGGAAGCTGACGGTCTTGTCTAGACGGTGATCGCCGTCGACGTCCAACATCCACTTGCCGTCTTTGAAGATGCCAATAGTATCGATACCATCGCCATTCCAGTCGCCTACAACCGGAGTATAACCGGCGCCACCAACATTTCTGATCAAAACGTCGCCGTCGTCCCAACGTCCGTTGCCGTTCATATCGAGGTACCAATCGCCGCCACGATAGACTCCGATCTTACTGACGCCGTCGCCATTCCAGTCGCCGATGAGCGCGTAATCATCCTTGGAGCCGTATTCAAATACGTGGTCGATCAAGTCGTAACGCGTTTGACCGGAGTCAAGTCGTCGAGCACGGCGAATATTGAGTTCGGCCTGGTGGAAAGACGCTTCTGTTTGGATGTTCTTGGCACGACCTGCCGGAGTGGAGATATTCGCGTCACTCGGCAAACCGGGTTCCAGAGAAATTGCCAGGGAGTCGTCTGTCCATTTGGGACCGAAGATACCGATATCGTATTTCCCGTCGCCGTCCCAGTCGCCAGTGACAGGTTGATCGCTACCTGTGCCTAGTTCAGCCAGAACGTCCATTTCGTCCCATTCGCCATTGCCGTCACGATCGAGGTACCATGTACCGGCAATGAAGACGCCGATCTTGTCAACGCCATCGCCGTTCCAGTCGCCAACGACCGGAGTCGCGTCGCTCAGACCGAAGCTGTAGCGATTGACAACGTTGCCGTTCGTATCGCAGAGGAACCATTGCCCCGATTCGAGTTTTGAGAGACTTACTGACGAAACGTTCATCAAGACGCTTTGGTCGTTGAGGGAGTTGAGACCGTTGCGGAAACCGTAGGTAGTCGTCAAAGCTTCGAGTGAACGCGGCGAAGTCGCGTCTAGAACGCTCAAGTGCCAGGAGTAGGATTCCGTGAAGCCCCCACCGCCGCCGTATAGCGTCGTCATACTGCCAGGTATTGACGGTTGGTACCAGATGTACGGGAACGCTGTGGGCGAGGGCGCCCAAAGGTTGTTAGGCACTGGCGTTGGGCTAGGAGGCGTGCCTTCGGGAATATAGGGCTTGTCAGGTTCGGTCGGCAATTCGCCAAAGTTGTATTCCACGCCGTGGTCATTCGGCATGACCGGGATCGAGTAAAAGACGTCGTTGCTGACTTGACCGCCGAGTGAACCAATTGTGTCCTTACCGTCAATGTAACCTTTCGGCTGTGTTTCGACAATGCGGTAAACACGCGCCGGCTCTAGATTATCGAAGAGATAGTAACCGTCTGCGTCGGTTTGAACGACGCGTCCGGTCGCCTCGTAGAGACCTGTTTCTTCATTGAGAATGTAAAGCGTAACTGGTACGTTAGCGATAGGCGCTTCACCTTCGTCCATAATACCATTGTCGTTGTTGTCTTCGTAGACGTAACCGCTCAAAGAACCAGGCTTGAGTTCGCCGAAGTCATAGTGAACGCCTTGACCACGACGCGGTAGGAGAATGTCGACGAGTTCGTCGTTATCGCCGAGTGAACCGACTGTTTCGCCAAAGATCGTACCTACGGCGTCTTTTCCGTCGTAGTATGCACTCGGTTGAGTTTCGCGCACGATATACGTTTTGTCGGGTTCTAGGTTATTGAACAGATAGAAACCGTCGCTGTCGGTCAGTTGAGTCGCTTGAAGAACGGCATGGTTATTTTCGTCAAGTACGTACAACGAAACCAAAACGTCTTTGATTCCAGCCTCACCGTCGTTCTTCACGCCATTGTTGTTATTGTCTTCGTAGACATAGCCGCTCAAAGAACCCAACGGAGTCAGTTCGCCAAAGTTATACTCTTGACCGTGCTGATCCCACAGAATGCGCACTTTGTCCATATAGTCGTTATCGGCAACATTGCCTCCGAGCGACCCGATCGTATCTTTGCCGTCGTCCCAATCACTAGGCTGAATTTCACGAACTGCATAGGTCTGTTCGATATCGAGCGAGTCGAACTTGTAAAAACCTTCGCTGTTGGTCGTCGTTTCTGCGATCTTGACATAGTCTTCGCCGTCCAAGCGATAGAGTTCGACGGTAACATTGGCGATTCCTTCTTCGCCGTCTTCTTTTAGGCCGTTGTCGTTACGGTCGTGATAGACATAACCGGAGATGGAACCAAGTTTGAGTTCGCCGAAGTTGTAGTCCACGCCGTGGTCGTCCCACTGCACGTCGATTTTGTCAATGTAATCGCTTTCGGAGAGTTGACCGCCAAGCGAGCCGACAGAGTCTTTACCGTCAGTATATTCCTCGGGCTGTTTCTCGCGAACGGCATACTCCTTATTGATATCGAGTTTGTCAAAGAGGTAAGAACCGTCTTCGGCGGTTTGGGTTTCAGCGATCTTAACGTAGTCGGAGCCGTCCCACTGGTACAGTTCTACAACAACGCTTCCGATACCGGGCTCGGCGTCGTCGAAGAATCCATTGTCATTACGGTCTTCATAGACGTTGCCAGCGATGGAACCAAGTTTGAGTTCGCCAAAGTTATACTCGACGCCGTGTTGATCCCAACCGACTGCGATATCCGAGAAGTAGTCGTTCGTCTTTTGACCGCCGAGCGAGCCGATCGTGTCCTTGCCGTCGTCGTAAGCGCTCGGTTGCAACTCTTTGACAGCGTACTCTTTATTGATATCGAGATTATCGAAGAGGTAGGAGCCGTCTTCATCTGTTTGAGTCTCGGCGATTTTGACGTAGCTAGCGCCGTCCCACTGGTACAGTTCGATCGTTACGCCGGCAATACCCGCTTCACCGTTGTCAATAATGCCGTTGTCGTTACGGTCTTCATAGACGTTTCCGGCAATGGAACCGAGTTTAAGTTCGCCGAAATCGTAGTGGTAGCCATGTTGACCGTAGCCGACAAAGATATCGGTGAGGACGTCGTTATCAACGGTACCTCCGAGGGTTCCAATGTAATCCTTACCGTCGGAGTAATCGCTTGAGGCGAAGACTTCGCGAATCTCGTAGGTTTTCTCGGGCAATTTGCGCAAAGAGTGCGCTTCATTCCATGAACCGTCAAGTTCGAACTTGTAGTGACCTTCTGCGTCGACCGTTTGCGCTTCCATAAAG
Source organism: Planctomycetia bacterium (assembly GCA_030537455.1). GTDB lineage: Bacteria > Planctomycetota > Planctomycetia > Pirellulales > Thermoguttaceae > RUG369. The sequence continues at coordinate 40,272 of JAUNMR010000002.1, forward strand.
GTATAGGTCGCAACGCCAGACGCGTCGTAATCTATTCTATAGAGTTCGATTCTAGCGGGATAAGTCACGCCGTCCCAGGATTCGCCAGATTCTTTACCGTTGGCGTCATTGAGATCTTCAAAGACGTAACCTTCGATACTACTGACGAGAACCTTTGCAAAGTTGTTGTCAGGCGCAACGTCGCCGCCCTGCATACCTTTGACGTCAATTTCAATCGGCGTGATCTTTTCACCATACTCGCCGCCCTTAGCACAGAAGTCGAAGTATTGCCAACCTTCCGGGGAGATCAGATCAGATTCCGAGAAGATTTGATACTCACCCGGCATGAGATCGTCACTATTGAATTCGTAATAGCCGTTTGCGTCAGTCGTCGTATACCATTTGTCGCCATTTTCCGAAACCAGTGTGACGCCAACGCCGGCGATAGGATCGTCGGTATCGTCGAAATTACAGTCGACGTCGTAGTCGGCGTAGACGTAACCGGAAACGATGATCGGTTTGGGCGTTAAGTCAAATTTGTCGTAAATACCAGCTTGGTCGAGACCCTCGTTTCCGTCGTCGAGATCGTAGGGCAGAAGCGTTCTGTCATAGCCGTCGCTAAGCGCCTCAGAACGCGTGTACTCTTCGTCGTACATGTCGACGAACATTCCTGTCCAAATCTCTGGTTGATAATGATCCGAGCTGAACAGTGCAGTTGCCGTGGCGCCGTTGATACCTTGGACGACCGAACCGCCCATTTCGCCGGCCTCTACCTGCGCGTTATTTGAGTCGATAGAGGAGTTCGTTTGGTATTCGTCCAGGTCGATCACGAATACAAAGTGGTCGCCTGCGTAGAAATTCGTGAAGCTGATCGACAGCGTCATCCCGCCGTCTTCAACCTCGTATGAGTAACCAATGTGATCAGTCTTGTCGACCAAAGTGAACGGAACTGACGAATAGACGCCTAGACCGCCCTGTTGCGTGTCGAAGAACGGTTCGCCATCGTCGAGCTGACCGTTGCCGTTCTTATCGAGATTAATGACCAGAGAGTCGAGCGTCGTCGACCCGTCTTCGCCTCCAACCCAGGCGACGAAGAATTTATCGCCCAAGTTCTCGGTGTTTTGTTCCGCATAGACGACGCCGACAGAAATCGGATCAGCGGCGAGGTATTCGCGCTTCTCCAACTCTTCGAATCTGAATACACGTCGCCTCGAGGCGTCATGCGCCGACTTTTTAGCGCTCTTACGTCGACCACGCTTCGATTTTTTCGTCAAGTCAGATTCAATCGCGTGTTTTTTCATTAAAAGCGACATACTTTCGTCCTCTACGCCTCTTACTTAGCGGCGCGCTGATTATTAAGGTTGTTCGACAAGAGTCCGCGTCATTCGAACGGCTTATACATGACGCAGGTCTATGAACGTCGATAGGCACACAACTGTAAGCGTCGAAACAATTCACATTGCTTCGTGCAGTATTCCACACGAACAGCCTGAGCATGCGTCGCAACGACAGCGTGCCCACGCAAACGTCATGCTTTGACAATACGCGCCCTTTCTGCAATATCGTCAAATAAATACGGCGTCTTCAATTGAATCGGTAAAATTACGGTAGTTTCCACTTGATGATCGTGGTGTCGTAACTGCCGCTGTAAATGACTTTTTCGGTCGGATCGTACAGGAGAGTTGCGACGGTGCCGGTGTGCTTGGCAGTGGAGTCTTCTAAGTCGTCCTGTCCAAGGCTCTGAGCCTTAATTGTTTGGGTTCCCAGATCCCAAACGCGAACTTTATTGACGCTGTCGCCGCTCACAAGCGTGTCGTTACCACAGAAGATTAGCGAAAAGACCTTGCCTTCCGGTAGCGTCAGCCTGGCGACGAGCTGACGGTTTTCAATATTCCATACGAGAATTTGATTGCTATCGCCCGCGGCGGCCACAAGGGTTTCGTCTTCGCTAAAAGCGATCGCGCGAATACGACGACTTACGAAAGACTGTTCGGAAGTGAGCTGGGTATTGAGCGTAGCGCCCACGTTTGCTTTCCAGACGCTTAGCGCGCCGTTACGACCAGCCGCGGCGACATACGACCCTTTACTTGAAACCGTTAAACAAGTGCAATTTTCGGTTGGCGCCGGTAATTTGTGATTGTACTGCTTGAGATTTGGTTCGTAGAACAAAATGGACGGTTCAAATCCACTAACAACCAAAAAATTACCTGCCGAGGAATACGCAAGCCCATGCGCCCCGGTGAGCGGTACGCGCGTTTCGTGAAGCTTCTGCTGGGTCTTGAGATTCCATACTTCCATCTGACCGTTTTGCGCCAGGGTTACAATTCTTGGGTCGCCGCCTGCGTCGGGCGCGTTGCTAGGAATTAAGGCGATGGCGCGGATCCAGTCGGATTTGCGTGTGAAGAGACGTTCGACTGTTTCTGTTTCGAGATTCCATGCATAAACGTAATGATCGTCCCCCCCCACATAGAGTCGTGAGCGATCTTCTGATTCTGCCATTGACGTTACAGTCGGACGTAGGTCGACGTTTTCAAACAATCGGACGTTCGTGCCAAAGTCATATTTATTAACAGGCGTAAGTCTCGGCGTTTCGCCTAAGTTTTGCGCGTGCGCGACCGTATTCTGTAGCACAACGGCGCTCGCGAATGACAGTAGGAGGCAAATAACGCCACGTACGAGCGACCTAGAACTTGATACTCTTGGCATAATGTGATACTCCAACGTTTCTGTAACGTTCGGCGCGTCTGACGTTTTTCTATCTTTTCTACGCGGAAACGTCCAAAGAGGCAAAGTTTCACTGCATGTTGCGAAACTTTTTCTTGTGACGTGTGTTAAATATGTGGATCTCGCGTGCATAACGCGAATTTGACACACGTCCACACTCCTTATCGGCAGTGAAGACGTAAAGTTTCGAAACTTTAATCGGAAACCATATAACTGATAGGATTTGTACTTGTAGAGTTTTTGATCGTGTCGAAACTGTCAATTTAAAGGATCGTTATAACAGCGCAAAGTAGTGAAAATATAAGCGTCGTGTCGAGAAGTAGAATTGGGAACAATCAATCTGCGGTATTATGGTAAAAACCACGGGAAAAAACTTGTGGATTACGCATATGTGCTTATCCTATATATTACGCCCCGTTACGTGTTGATTTTGAAATATTCGCAAAGGCGACGCGATTTTTTCAATGCGCCTGTAATTGACCTTTCCTCAACACAGACGTGCGTTTCACGCGCCTCACACTTAAGGAGAGACGACGTCACAAGGTTCAGGACGTACAATCTCCGAACTTTGATATATTGCTCAGCGACGTTTCCGCGTTAGACGTCGATGGAAAAGCGAGTCTGACTGTGCTTTGACGCAAAGATTGAGTGATTCGTAAGGGAAACCTAATGTTAAAACGAACGAAACAAAAAGAAAAAGAACGTGCGAACGTTTCGATGCAAATTCGACATGGCGGAGCCGCCAAGATTGTCGTCTTTTTGCTCATCGTTGCAGTGGTAGTCGGCGGCGCCTTTGCCTGGCGGTGGAAGCGTTCGCACACGACCAAGCAAGTGAATCTGATTTTTGCGACAGTCGAGCGCGGCACTTTTATTCACGAAGTTAGCGGTAAAGGTAGCGCGGAAAGCGCTAAAAACGTCGACGTCGCGTCACAAGTGGAAGGCACCGCGACTATTATCTATCTGATTCCAGAAGGCTCCAACGTTAAAAAGGGCGACCTCTTGGTCGAATTGGACTCCTCTGCTATCGACGAAAAGTATGACTCGCAAGTCGTTACCACCAATAGCTCTCGCGCTACTCTCAATAGTTCACGCGCGACTCTGCGCTCCAATGAGATTTCTTTGGAAGAATACGTGGAAGGCACGTTCGAACAGAGCTGGATGGAGTATGCAAACACGATCTTCGAAGCGGAACAAACGCGCAAGCAAAACGCTGATAGCGCACGCTTTACCGAACACCTTCTCAATTTGAATTACTCCACCGAGCTTCAGTACGAAATCGATAAAGTCGCTGAAGAAAAGGCGAAGAATTCTCTTGAAGTCGCCAATCTCAAGAAGAATACTCTGCTGAAATTCACCAGCGAAAAGCAGATTACCTCCTTGATGTCCGATATAGAAACGGCGCGCGCTAAGGTAGAGTCCGATAAGAACTCCTATAATATTAACCTCAGCCGTGAGAATCGCTTGCATCAACAATCTCAAAACTGCAAGATTCTTGCGCCACAAGACGGACAAGTTGTTTACGCCAATCAAGACTCTCGTCGTATGTCCGAATCTGATATGATTAAGGAAGGTTCGACCGTGTATCAACGACAGGTCTTGATTCGCCTACCTGACAAGACCCAGATGCAGGTTAAGACTATGATTAACGAGTCGAATATCTCGGCCGTCAAGACCGGTATGCCTGCGAAGATCTCATTCGACTCAATCCCGAATCGTGTTATCGAAGGCGAGGTTGTTAAGGTTAATCTTTATCCTGAAATCGTATGGATGTCCTCTGCGAAAGACTATGTGACTTTGGTCAAAATTAAGGAAGACGTAGAAGAACTACGCTCCGGTTTGACCGCCCAGGTTCGTATTATCGCAGACGAACAGACTGACGTCCTCATGGTTCCCGTACAATGTGTTACCGAATATGGTAAGAAAACCTACTGTATTACCTATACAGACGGTAAGTGGGGCTATAAGGAAGTACTACTCGGCGCTTCCAATGAAAAGCAAGTCATAGTTCTAGGAGGTTTGGAAGAGGGCGACGTTGTTGTCAGCGGCGCGCGCCTATACCGTGACAATGTGGAATTTCCCGCTCCTGACGCTCCTTCCGACTTTGAAAATTCCGAAGTCTATCAAGAGAAACTTCTTGCGGCTAAGGAGGAAGAAGAAAAGAATGCCGAAATTGAAGCTGGCGGGTTGCCTGAGGGCGGTTTCCCCGGCGGCGGAATGCCCGGCGCTGGTTTTCCTGGCGGCGGCGCGCCTGGCGATGGCACAACTGGCGATGGTTCCCCTGGACGTGGAAGACCAGAGGGCGGTATGCCGAATCCCGATATGCTCGCTGGATTGGCAGAAAAGATTAGCTCTGGCGATATTCCACCCGAAGTCTTAGCTAATATTCCTCCTGAACTCTTGGCTCAAATTCAAGGCGGTAGCTCTGAGCAACTCAGTGACGCCGAGCTTGAAAAATTACGCCAGAAAGAGGAAGCGGCTGCGACCTATAACCGTTCGATCACCGAACGTCTGGAACGCGATGGAAAAGTCGCCAGGATCGAACCCTTCTTTACGCGTACCGTCATGGAGATGCAACGCGAATTGCTTGCCGCCATTTCCACGCGTACCAATGAGGTTCGTGCGCGCATTGCCACTCGCCAAAATGCAATTTCGCGTCGCCAAGACGAGATTGAACTACTTCAAAAGTCTGCTTCCTCTGATGATTCTAGCGCTGACGCCTCCGAGCAGATCGAACGTTTGACCGAAGAAATCAAGACTCTTCGTGGAGATTCTGATTACGACGTCCTTGAACGCGTTGTCTACGACGATTTGATTGATTGGGAACTCTATATTCACGGTAATGATATTACCAGAGAGGCATTGACGTTCCTTTCGGAAGATCCAGACTACCTCTTTAATCAGCTCTTCCCGAATTCCAGCGAAGTTGACTCTGTCGTTAAGTTGGATACCGAGGGAATTGAAGACGTCGCTGATCGTCTGGAAGTTGAGACCGACGAGGATTGGCTTGATTCTTCTGACTCAACTAGCGCTAGTTTAGACTCAAACGATCGCGACTCTATGCAACAATATGCCGCCTTCCTGCCGCTCTTTGATCTGTGGGATACTAATGGCAACGGTATACTAACTCCAACCGAATTCGTAATCGGGTTCTTTTCTGATCGCAAGGGTTTCCAGAACACCGAAACGGACGACGTGATCGACGGTTATTTCGCCGAATATATTCCTGGCGATTCCGACGCAAAAGAGTTCTCGCTCGAAGAAGCGCAACCGATAGTCAATCGCATTCTGAGTGAACGTTCCGACGCCGACTCCTCTAGAGCCGACGCCTCTAGATCTTCGCGTCGTGGCGGTGGTCGCGGTGGAAATCGTGGCGGTATGGGGTCGATGACCGGTATGCCTGGCGGTTCGCAGGGCGATCCGATCGGCGGTTCTCAAGGCGGTATGCCCGGTGCGCCACAGGGTGGAAACGATCAAGACGTCAGCTCTAGAGTCGCCGAAGGAGCGCCGGGCGGCGAGGGTAATCCTCGGATGGGCGCGCGTCCTCCGCGTGGAGACGGCGCACAAGGTAATGACGAGGGACAGCCTCCTGCACGTCCAGAAGGCGATAATCGCCCGATTCAGAGTCTTGCGGAAGCTACCAGTCTGCGTCAAGCTATCGCGTTCTACCTGCCGAAAATCGACTTCGATAATGACGGTTACATTCAAAAGTCTGAATTCGTTGTAGGCTATAATGAGATCAAAGAGGTTGTCGGCAAAATGTTTGCGAATGTTACGACGGTGAACGCCGTTGATAACGGCGGCGGCATGGGGGGCATGGGCGGCTTTGGACCTCCACCGCGCTAATGAATAGACTTGTGTCTGGCGCTACGTTCGGCGTGCTGGCTACTTCCTAGCCAGTTCGTCGACGTAGTCGTCGCAGTCTTCTATTAACGCGGCGTATTGTCGTTTGTATGAATTAGGGACTAATTTGAGATCTAATGTCAGATAATAAAAAGAATAAGAAGATCGAGCCGTCCCCCAGTTCTTCTCAAAATTTTTTTGCCGCTAAGCTCACTGGCGTCAAGCGTGAATATGTGCTCAAAGGCGAGACTGTTTACGCTCTGCGTGGCGTCGACTTGGAGGTGCCCGAGGGCGACTATGTCGCTATTATGGGCGCTTCTGGTTCCGGCAAAAGTACTATGTTGAACCTGTTGGGGTGTCTGGATAGACCGACTCACGGTAAAATATGGCTGGGTCATGACGACGTTACCTCGCTTGACGACGATCATCTCTCTGAGATTCGTGCTTCACGTATCGGGTTCGTTTTTCAATCATACAATCTCATCCAGCAACTTACGGTTATCGAAAATATCGAGGTTCCGCTATTCTACCAAGGTAATGTAGGTCTGCGTTCTCGCAAACGTTGTATTGAATTGGCGAAGATGGTGGGACTGGCTGAGCGTCTCAACCACCGTCCGTCGCAACTTTCCGGTGGTCAGCAGCAGCGCGTGGCGATTGCACGCAGCCTGGTGAATGATCCGTACTTTATCCTGGCAGACGAACCGACGGGAAATTTAGACTCGAAAACGACCGCGGAAATCCTCGAGCTACTCGATAAACTCAGCGCACAAGGTCGTACGATCATCTTGGTTACGCACGAGGACGACGTCGGCGCGCGTAGTAAACGTATCGTGCGTTTACGCGACGGTTTAGTTGAATCGGATACGCGTCTGAAACCGATTTAGTCGTGGCGTAAATTAACAAAACTTGAGTTCGCGCGTCCGCAAACTTAATTCAAATGTCGGGCGTGTAGCGACTTACGTTATTTGCTTTGATAGCATAGGTAAAACGTACAAGATGAGACACGCGTTTCAAACGTTGCTTTCCGGCGTTAAGAGCCTCTATCTCCACCCGATGCGCTCGCTCCTTACGGTGCTTGGTATTTTTATCGGCGTGGCGAGCGTTATTTGGCTTATGGCCATTGGCGAGGGGATCAGTCGTAAAGCACAAGAACAGATCGAGAGTTTAGGCGCTGATAATATTATCGTGAGCACAATCAAGCCGCCTAACGAGGCGCTCTCCTCCGGAAGCGGCGGTCGTGGTATGCAGATCCCGGAATACGGTCTGACGCGCGCCGATTACGAGCGATTGACAGAAACGATTCCAACCATCGTGAACTCTGCGCCGGTAAAGGATTATCAGGAGACGTTTCAGAACGGTCGTTGGAAGGTTGACGGGCGTTTGGTCGGTTGTACCGCCGCCTATGCTGACGTCGTTAAGATCACGATGTTCGACGGGCGATTCTTTACCGACGAGGAAAACTCCGAAGCGCGCGACTATTGTGTTTTGGGCTCGGGCGTTGCTCAAACGCTCTTTCCCTATGAGGAGCCGATCGGTAAATTGATTCGCGTCGGCGAGAACTATTATTATCGCGTTATTGGCGTTGCAAATTCCCGCGCGCCTTCCGCGGCTATCGGTAGCTCATTGAAATCGGAAGACTATTCTTACGACGTCTATATTCCGTTGCAAACAATGCAGACGCGCGTTGGCGATACCGTCGTGGTGCGAAGAAGCGGTTCTATGGAGGGCGAAACTGTCCAGCTCAAACAGATAACTCTAAAAGTCGGGCAGGTTTCTGACGTTATGCAGACGTCTGAATTGATTAAGTTGACCATCGAGAAATATCATACAAAGTTCGAGGATTACGGCATTACCGTACCGCTGGAGCTTTTGGAACAAGCCAAAACGACGCGTATGATGTTTAACGTCTTCATGGGCTTGATTGCCGGTATTTCGCTAGTGGTCGGCGGTATCGGGATTATGAATATCATGCTGGCGACGGTCACGGAGCGTACGCGTGAAATTGGTATTCGTCGCGCGCTCGGCGCTAAACGTGGCGATATTGTTCGTCAGTTTCTCATTGAGACGATTGTTTTGTCAGTCGTGGGCGGTGGTTTGGGCGTTTTAGTCGGTCTGACATGCGCGCCCGTGACAACCTTTGTGATGAATATTCTCAAGAAAACGAATCCCGAACTACTTGCAAGCCTACCGTCGATTGTGCAGGAACTTAAACCGATTATTGTCTTTTGGTCCGTGCCGCTTGCGTTTTTGATCTCGATCGTTATCGGCGTGGTTTTTGGCGTTTATCCGGCAATTCGCGCCGCTAAGATGGATCCGATCGAAGCGTTGCGTCACGAATAATCTTAAACGCCCAGGCGACTCGTTCCCATCTGTAAGTTAAATACGCGACTTCAAACGCCACGTTGGAGTCGCGTATTTTTTTACCAGGGTATTTGACAGGGAAATTGTGTCGCGACTAATTGACGTTACAGCGAATAATAGAGAAAATATGTCTAACTCGTAAGGGTAGACGTTGTGCCGCTACGTTTTGGATTACAATATTACAGTAGCGTATGACTCTCAGAGAACTCGTGCGGGTTTTGTAGAGAAGATAGTAATTGTGAATCGTTTTCGGTTCTCATTCAGTAGTAAGGATTTTTACATGTCAGCGACGACCAATGCGTTGAGCGGGGCGGAATTTTGGATCGATAAAACAAAAGAACTAGCCGAACCGGATAAGACTGCGTCGCCCGCATTGGCATTGACTGCAGAACAGAGTTCTCAGGCGAGTCTGACCCTGTGCTGGGGAATCGAACAGTGGCCGCTCTGGCGTCAAGCGGCGAAGGAAATCAAAGATTACGCCTTGGCTCGTCTGGACGAATCTCTGGTTCAGTTTGAAGCCAATTTAACGCGCAAAGGCGTTCGCGTCTTCTGGGCAAAAGACGCCGAGGAAGCGAACCAAATCGTCCTACAAATCGCCAAAGAGAATAACGTTCGTACCGTTGTTAAAGCAAAATCTATGGCGTCGGAAGAGATCGCGCTTAATCGTGCGCTACAAGCCAACGGTATTCGAGCTCTTGAAACCGACTTGGGCGAGTACATCGTCCAACTCCTGGGACAACGTCCGACTCACATCGTAACGCCGGCTACACACCTGAGCGCGGAGGAAATAGGGCGCAAATTTGAAGAGAAACTTGGCGTCCCGTATACTGCTGAACACGAAAAACTTACGATGATTGCCCATGACAAATTGCGGCAAGAGTTTGTCAATGCGGATATGGGTATTTCTGGCGCCAACTTTGGTATTGCCGATACCGGTTCGCTATGTTTGGTCGAAAACGAAGGTAATATCGGTCTTTCAACGACTGCGCCTAGGATTCACGTTGCGCTCATTGGTATTGAAAAGGTTCTGCCGAGTATTAAATACATTCCGTTGTTCCTGAACATGCTTCCTCGCATGGGGACGGGTCAGAAGTTGACGTCCTATACCCACTTGTTCAATGGACCGACACAGGGTCGACAGATGAACGTTGTGCTTATTGACAACGGTCGTACGAACGCCTTGGCGTCGCAAAAGAATCGCGGCGTTTTGCGTTGTATTCGTTGTGGAGTTTGTATGACGCACTGTCCCGTCTACCGTCAGGTCGGCGGTTGGGCGTACGGCTGGGTTTATCCCGGTCCGCTTGGCGCGGTTCTTACGCCTCAGCTTCTCGGCGTTCAGACCGCCGGCAAGTTGCCTTTTGCTTCCTCGCTTTGTGGCGCTTGCTCCCAGATTTGCCCCGTAAAGGTTGACTTGGCGCATCAGCTAGTGAGACTGCGCGCACAGGCTATTGAAGCGCGTCCTAAGTCCCCCGCTTACTCATGTTGGGATTCCCTCCTGTGGAAGTCCTACGCTTTCTTTATGGCGTCGCCCGCTCGATACAAGTTCATGATGGCGTGCCTCAAGTTCAGTGTTTGCGCCTCCAAACTGTTACCAAGACAGCTCCATCCTTGGTTGCTAGGTCGCTGGACGCGTGGGCGTGAAGTCCCACGTGCGCACGGTACTTTCCGCGATTGGTGGCAGAAGAATCACAACTAGTCTTCTAGCGTTCTACTTGTTGTGGATATTGCCTGCGTCGCTGTGACCCTTTAAGTTAGCTGGTACGACGATGGATTTTCGCGGAATTTTACTTATTTGTTGCTCTTTACCACTTTTGGCGTTTGCCACGATTGCATTGGAGTTTTTGCGTCGACGCCCAACTGGTATTGATTCTGCGATGCTTTCGATGTGCAAGTCTCGTGTGGACGCTTGGTGGCTCCTCTTTGGCTCGCTAACCTGTGCTTTACTTCTCGGTACAGTGACGACGACCCTTTTTTTCGGCGCGCTTTCATTCTGGGCGCTCCGAGAGTATATTACACTGACCCCGACGCGTCCTGCCGATCATAAGACGCTCGTTGGGGTCTTTTTTGTCCTAACGCCATTACAGTTCATCCTAGTGGGAATCAATCCCAGTTGGTTTTTGGAAAAATTCCATCTGGAATCTTACTTTGTCTATTCGGCGCTGATTCCTTCTTTAGCGTTTCTCATTTTACCGGCGACAGTCGCAGTCTCTGGCGATCCGAAGTTCTTTCTTGAGCGTATCGCCAAGCTTCAAGTCGGCTTGTTGATTTGCGTTTACTCTCTGAGTTTTGCCCCGGCAATGATGACGCTGTCGTTGCCTAACTCCAGACCGACTAATTCTCTCGATATTAAAGCGGTTAATCTCGAAGACGCCGCGCTCAGACAGTTTGGTGAAACTGTCGTACAGATTGCGACGCCCGAGACCGAAGGGAACGACGTCGTTGAGAACCTTGCGGAAACGAACCAAAAGGCAACCGCGCATCGAAAGACCAAAGCGCCTAATGTAACGCTTCTTTTTGCTTTTGTCCTTTTGACGCAAATTAGCGACGTTGCGCAGTTTTTCTGGTCCCTCGCCTTTCCGAAGCGTAAAATTGCGGCAAAAGTCAATTCACGTAAAACATATTACGGCGTTGCTCTTGGCGCCTTGACAACGGCGCTCTTTGCCATCGCATTGTGGTACTTCCTGCCTTTTGCTCATTGGCTTCAGGCTGCGTTTGCCGGCGTTATTATTGCTATGATGGGGTTTGCCGGCAATATGACGATCAGCGCGATTAAACGTGATCAAAACGTAGACGACTACGGCGCATTGATCGACGGTCACAGCGGCGTACTCGACCGAATCGATTCCCTTTGCTTTGCCGCGCCGGTTTTCTTCCATTACGTTCGCGTATGCTGTGGCATGTAAATGACTATATATAAAAGAACCGTCGCTTGCCAAAGTATCGCAAACGACGGTTCTGTAAGGAACTGAGAAGCGTTTGGCGCGTGTTTTATTCCTTAGCGCTCACGCGTTCCAAGTATTCTGGCGTAAGTTTATTGAGAACAAATCCGGGAAATTCTTTTGCGACGGACCAATCCTCTGTGAAGTAATTGACCAGCGGGAAGTCGATACCGTCGCGCAGGAGCGTACGAATCTTCTCTGGATCGTCGGTTCCAAAGAAGTTAATCGTGATTCCAGCGGCTTTGAGTTTAGCAACGTCTTCTTCGTCATAACTCGTGAACTGCACGAAGTTGCATTTCATGTCGATAGCGTTTTGAATCATCTGTTTACGCGCTTCGCCTCTAGCGCCGGAAAGAAACGCTATCTTAATTTCAGGACATACGGCTCTGGCGGCGTTGAGATCTGCGTTATTTTCCACTGCGATTATCGATTGTGCGACACGTCCTTTTTCCACAACGACTTTCGTCGCCGCTTCGGCAACGCCTTCGCCTGGTTTAATATGGATATTCAGAAGAATATTATCGGGGAGGACGTCGAGCGTTTCTTCAAAGGTCGGAACCTTTGTACCGGTAAATTCGGCGCTGAATTTACTACCGGCGTCCAATTCACGGATCTCATTGAAAGTTAAATCTTTGACCGCGCCCTTACCATTGGTCGTGCGATCCACTGTAGGGTCGTGCATAATGACTAACCGACCGTCTTTGGTTTTCTGGACGTCGAATTCGATTTGCTGAGCTCCTGCGCGAGCCGCTGCGATGAAGGCGGGCAGGGTGTTTTCCGGTCCGAGTTTCTGATCGCCACGATGTGCGCACAAACCGCGCGTCGCTAGTCGTGGCGCGGGAAGACTATCTCGCGCATATTGGCGGTATTCCTCGCTCACTTCGTTTAACTTAAATCCATCCATTTCCGCGGGGACATACCAGTCGGCGCTAAACTTATTCACTAGTGGGAAATCGATTCCGTCACTGAGTAACTGCCGAATTTTATCCGGATCGTCAGTTCCAAAGAAGTTGATTTTAATTCCGGCGTCTTTGAGGCGTTTGATCTCTTCTGCGGTGTAGTTGTGCGTCAACTGGATGAAGTCGCACTTCCATTCGATCGCGTTCTTAATGTATTGTTCCGGGTTCGGCTTACGCTCCATGCAACAGATTTTAACTTCCGGACAAATCTCACGGAGCGCTTCCATGTCTTTTTTACCACAAGCAAAGAACGCTTGGTGAAGTCGGTCTTTCTCTTGGAGTACTTTAAGCGCCGCTACGGCAATTCCTTCGCCTGGTTTGACGTGGACGTTAATCCAGATATTTCGCGGTAGCGCGTCGAGAACCTCTTCGAAGGTAGGCGCACAAGGCGCGTCATAGTAGCTACCGGCGAGGTTTTTGACGCCGGCATTGCGGATCTCTTCGAGGGTAAGATCCTTTACCGCCCCCTTGCCGTTGGTAGTGCGGTCAATAGTAAGATCATGCATGATAACCAGTTGACCGTCTTTGGTCATTTGAACGTCCAGCTCTACTTGTTGAGCGCCGTGAACGGCGGCGGCAATAAAGGCGGGCACGGTATTCTCCGGACCCGCATCCTGGTCGCCACGATGTGCACAAAGACCACGTTCCGGTAAGACGATAGCGTCGTCGGCGAGGACGAACGTCGGCGTCGTCATTAAAGTCAACGCCATAATCGCTAACGCACGTCTGACTTTTCTTAACATAATCGTTCCTTTTAATTCGCAAATGAATGTGAAGAAATAGCTTTTCTCGCGGACGTTTCCACGGCGTATTAGCGCCTGTGGCGTCGCCTGCTTGTTAGACATTGTAACGAGTTACAGCTCGTAATACAAGTAAAAGGAGCTTGGCGACGACTCATGAAGAATTGTATTTTCTCACAATCACAAGATTGACGTGGAAGGTTGAATAAACCATAATCGAACCAAGGTAAGTTTCATAGATTCTTAAATGCCTTCAATGTAGACCAGTGGTCTCGCCTTTGCAACTATGGTGAATACCCCAATGATAAAGCGAACAATCTCCTTCTTTTAGAAGGGTGAAACTTTTACTAGTGGGATTCATGATAACAGCGTCGGGTTAAAAACAAAGATGCACTACTATAGAAACAGGAGCTTGAAATGACGCTTAGTTCAATCTGGAGCGTTTTCTTAATTAACGCCATCACCTGGATACCTAATAACGTCACTCAGTTCTGGTTGACGCCGGAAGTCGAGTCGACGATTTGTTTTTCGACTTCTGACGGAGACCTTCCACAGGAATCGCCCTATGTGATACGCACAACGGACGGCGAGATCTTAACCGAAGGTCTGGGTAAGATAGATAAGGGCGAGTTGTCCCTTGACGTCAAGCTTCCGCAGGGCTATTTCGAGCTTGAACTTCCCGACTCGGAACAATCTTTTGGCATGGCGTCGCAACCTGCGTTTTGCCATGATTGCGAACGTGCCGACGATGAGTTAGAAAACGCGCGCCTGCGTGACGAGTTCTTTGGAATTGACGCCGCGTCAACCTGGCTGGTTCACAATGCTCACGCTCGCGAGGACTTAATACGCAACGCGCGACGCATGGGAATCGCAACCTATCGAGAACGTTTGAATTGGGGACGCGTGGAACCAGAAAAGGGAAAGCTTGACCTCAATGCAGACGGAAACGCCTCTGTCTTGCGAGATACTGCGAAAAAGTATCATATGCCAGTCCTTGAGCTCTTTCACAATGCGCCTGAGTGGGCTGGGCGTTGGGGAACATACCCCAGTGATTTAATCGCTACGGCTGATACTTGGGGTAATATTGCCGAAGTTTGGGCTAGCGCTTGGAATTCAATTGAGGTCTGGAATGAGCCAGATATCTTCTTCAGTGGCAATATGCCGGCCGACCAATATGTTCCTGTTCTGAAATCAGTTGGACAAGAGCTTGCGCGCCGAGGCGTCGAGACTCCGGTTGTCGGTGGTATTATCGCGAATTTCCAGGATGATTTCATGAGTACGCTGGCGCGAAACGGCGTCATCGACGCGTGTGATATCTTTTCATTTCATACCTATTGTCGCGCTTACGATATGGAGAACGTTTCCCTGAGATATTGCCACTGGCTGGAAATGAATAAAGCGGAGTGGAAACCGTTGTGGATCACTGAGTGTGGTCGACCTTGGCAAAAGGGGACAAATCGTCCTAATCGTGAGGCGGATTTACTCAGCGCAATTGATATTGTCGAAAAGGGCGTTGCCGCCAAGGCCTTGGGAATCGACGCTTATTTTCCCTTTGTGTACGTCTACTATGAAGAGAACGACAATAACTTTGGCATGAGTGATCGCAACAACGCGCCGTTGCGTTCAAGCGCCGGTTATGCACGTATGATACAACTTCTCAGCGATAAGCGATGTATTGGCACCTGGAAGTTGAATCAGGAGGGGGGGGAACGATCCTATCTTTTTATTGACACAACAACGAGGGAGCGTGTGGCGACGTTGTATGCACGCTCTGCCTCAACGGAGCGTCGTGTGACTTTGCCGTGCAAACCGACCTTTGTCGAGCGAGTGACCGGCGAGCCGGTGGAAGTTCAAGCGGACGGTAGCGTTGCGTTTAAAGACGGTTTTCTCTTTATTGGTCTTCCTAACGATTATCAAGCGGAACTCACGGCAGATAGTGAAGTCGACAAGGCTCGTAATTTACGCTTTGCCGCGCGTGTCAAGCACGGCGCTGATCCACGCGGTAAGACGTCGTGTGTGGCGCGCTTTGATTTTGACTCAAATCTTGTTGAAGCGAAAACTTCCGGCTATCGCATTCTCGATCCCAAGAGCGAATCGCTCACTGGGACGATTTCAGTCTTTAATTTCAGCGACGCTACGCAACTCCTGCCTATTACTGCGTATCTTCAACCTGAAAGAGAGGTTGACCAAGAGCAGAGCAATGCCGGATTAAAGACCTCTGTTGATTCGATTTCTGTTGAACCACGCTCTGTGGCGTCTTTTGAGTTTACTTTGGACACAAAGGATATTTCCCCGTTAGATTGGACGAATCTTGTCTTTAATGTCGCGGATGATCGCCTCGTAGTTCGGATGATTCAGACATTAGAGGAAAGCTCATTTCGCAAGGCTGCGACAACTGTTGCGCGTACAGACATTTCTGACCAGGAAAAATGGCGTAGGAACTGTACTAACACGGCGCAAATGACCTTTACGTCGGGTTTGGAAAGTGCAGAAGAATCTCCTACCATTGGCTTTGAATACCACTTCGAAGGCGACGCTGACCGTTGGGCTTATCCAATCTTTCCGCTCATAGGAGACGACGACGTTTTACATGGCGTGGTTAACGACGGCACACAGACGCAAACGTCTATTGAGGATTGTCGCGGGTTTGCTTTTAAAGTCGCTGGAACGTCAAATGCCCCGGGCGGTCAATTGCGTTTCTTTACTTACGATAAAAACGGTCGTCCCTACTATTATACCGCCGCTGGTATTGCTCCTACTGACGGGGAAGAACATTTTGTCGTCTTACCATTTAGCGCTTTAGTTCCGTACGAAGGCGCTGGAAAGTTTAATCCCCTGGAGATCGGCTCCATTTCAATTGGCGGTAATTCCAAAGGGAGTGAACTGACGGTAAAGGTCGGTGATTTCTATTGGTGGAAATGAAATCATCGCTTCGTTGAGTTCAATGAACGTCACGTTCGGCGAGAAGTTTGTTTACAATGAAGCAGGGCGAGTTCCTTTTTTATGAGCTAAAAGGAACTCGCCCTGTTGATTTTTAAGGAATCGCGTCAAGATAAAAGACGTTTGTTTTATTCTTTGGTAACGATATCGAAATCAAAGGTAGAGGTTTTATCGACGACGTTGACGTGGAAGTCGGAATTTTTCGGATCCTTGTATTTTGCGGGAATGAGATCGACCGGATGCATTGCCGGTTCCGGTTTCGACGGATCATACGGGATATCTTCCGCCGGTGTTCCATCTGCGGTGACCCAAACTTCCTTTTGGAAGGTTAGAACGTATTCGCCCGGCATAACGCCAGCGACCGGTGAACCCGCGGAAACAAAGCGAACGGTTCCGTCTTCTTTGGTGACCCCGCCCGCGGCGCGTTGACCGCTGTCGGCCGCTGCGTTCACAGGCGCCATGGTCACAGAGACGCCCTCCATTGGCTCGCCGTCGACCGTGATTCTACCTGTGATATCAATCGTGCCGTAAGGGTTCTTATTACAACCAAGCGTTGCACAAGCGAACGCGGCTACGAATACGAGCAATAACGAGATTCTCTTCATTTTGATTTGCCGATGTGATAACGTTAAAAACGTAACTCATGTGTTAAGAAAAGGTCGTTTCACAACCGCCGTTTGTTAATACCGTCGATTGTAAATGATATAACCAACGTAATACCCGGGCAGAATGAAACGACCTTACGTTAAAGATGATTCAGTTTCGCGCTAAGAATTGATTAGCATTCAAACGATTGTGTTAGAAGGATTTCGTCTCCCCACCGTCGAGGGAACCCATGGCTCCCCAGACGCCGTAACCGCTCGCCGCGCCAGTGCCACGGTATAAGTCGTTGTTAGCGCTGGAGTCGCCGCAGTCGATCGTTTCGCTGATGAAGCGCACGGAACCGTCGGTCATTGCGATGTTAACGCCGCCAGAGTGACGAGAACTCGGCGTCATAATGGTACGTTCGCTGTCAGAGGTAGAATACAGACAGCTTACGGAGTTCGGCGGAAGAACCGTATTGCAGGAGGAGTAGACGTACATACCGTCTGGCCAACGTCGACCGTTCCAGGGGCGCGTAACGGCGGAGGAGATGAACTGATTGGGATCATCCGGATCTTGATAACCGATACAGGTGGACGGCCACTGCGGGTTTTTACCAGTGAGAATACCGGTGCGGATATCGCGCGTAATTTCATCAGAACCAGACGTAGTGCGGTGCGTGAGCATTTCACCGAACAGTACGGTGTTACTCGTGCCGTCGGTGACCGACGCGAGTGTACGAATCGTACGAGCAGTACCTGCGCCATTGTTCACCATAAAGGGACCACGTGACTTTTTGCCGTCGGCGGCGAAGTAGCAAGAGGCGATCGTGGCGTCGCCTAAGCTAGCGCGATAGTTCATACGACCGGGGAACCATTGTGCGGCGGAATCGCGGGTATTGCCGTCGGAGGGACAATGATAGCACGGAATGTCGGCATACCAAAGAGCGACGTTCCATTCCCAAGGGTTCGCCTTATAGGGAGCGCAGGTGGAAGAACTGCGACCACTATTAGGTTGACCAGCGGTATTGAGGTAAATGTTTCCCCCAGAGGCATATTCGTCCCAGACGCTCGATTGCTCGATGTATGGGAGAATCATAACGGCCCAGCTCACGCGAGAGAAATCGCTATTGTTTTGGGCGATGGGAGGAATGAATTGCTGTACGTCGTGGAAGTTGTGCACTGCAATCCCCAACTGCTTGAGGTTATTAGTGCATTGCATGCGACGTGCCGCTTCACGAGCCGACTGGACTGCAGGTAGAAGTAGACCAATCAATATACCGATAATGGCGATGACCACCAGGAGCTCAACAAGGGTAAACCCCTGTTTTTGCTTAATATAGAAGTTCGATATCATACTCGAATACCCTTATCTATAAATGAGGAAAAAGACGCCAAACGTTCGAATTGACTTGAAGCTTTTGTGAATACGAGAGTTATCTCCTGTCACTGTGTCAATCATGTAATACGACTGACGCTTTGGCGACCACGTTGTCAAAAGAACGTAATGTTCCAGGATCTCATCGTTTCTTCGTTTATATTATGGTTCCGTCATCGTCATGTCAATCCACAGTTGCTGTAAAAAGAGTTTTTGTTGAAAGGACGTCCAGTATACATATGAGTATGTTCCTGACGTTATAACAAGATTAAAAAAACGCGTCATGACTTCGTCAAGACACGTTTACAGGGTATAAAAGAGCCTTGGGGAGGGTAGCGACGTTTAAAACCGTTGAAAATCATATTTAGTACGATTCAGTGGCATTCGTGTAGAGTATTGACGCTTGACGTCAATCCATAGCGTGGTGGAACCGTCGCGTAGCGGAAATCCTAATTCCTTTCCTCTGTAGGAGAGTTCATTGATTAGCGGAAGGTTGTTCCGATATCGATGAACGTTTTGACAATAGATATCGCAAATATCATCGAAACGCCATCCGATTTGTCCTGCAACGTGTGGGGTGATTAGTACGTTGTCCATATCCCAGAGCGGCGAGTCGGGCGGGAGAGGTTCCGGCGAGGTGACGTCGGCAACGAACCCGCCGAGTTTCTCCGAGCGTAGCGCGTCAATGAGCGCGTCTGTGTCGACAAGAGATCCGCGCGCAAGGTTCGCAAGTAACGCGCCCGGCTTCATGATATTGAATTTATCGGCATTGAACATCCCGCGCGTGTGGGAGTTGAGCGGTAGCGACAAAAAGACGACGTCGACCACGCTGAGCGCCTCGTCCATACGTTCGGCGCTCCAGAGCTCATGCACATGCGCAGGTTTTCGTTCCGGATACAGATCCACCCCGATTATTTGTTCGGCAAAGGGCGCGACGACTTCAGAAAAACGACGTCCAACTCCGCCAAATCCAATAATACCAACTTTTTTACCAATCAGATCGAAGGTGGGTTTGCGTTTAAACTTTCGGTAATCGGGATTGCCGTCGCTCACGCGCATGTCGTGGATGAAAGAACGTAAATTGCGTCCCCACGCTAATATCAGAGCCAAGCCATGCTCTGCCACTTGGTCGGAAAGAACGCCGGCGGCCGCGGTGATTCGAATAGAAGAATCGATGACCGAAGGAACCAAACACCAGTCCATACCCGCGGCAGAGGATTGGATCCACTGCAAGCGTCCTTGTGCGACTACGCGATCCCAATCCACGGGAACCTTTGCGTGACCACAAAAGTAATCAGCTTCCAGTAAGGCGTCGGCGATTTCGCTCTGACCGACGTTAATGATATTCAGTTCAGAAGACCAAGCCTCGTTAATTCGCGCAACCAGGCGATCTTCAACCGGGGCGGCGCGAAAACATAGCGCTAAATTTTTCTTTGCCATAATTAATATGTCTATTCACAGCAGTTAATTAACGTTAGGAGTAAGACGGTTTATTACTCTTGGGGTTTACGCCCTTTACGCTGGTCAAGAGCCCAAACCGATTGCGGCGTCATGACGTGAGCATTGCCCAGACGACTGGTCAAATGCGCTTCGGTAAAGTGGCAAAACGCAATGGCAATAGCGTCAGCAACGTCGGGCGGTTCCGGAATACAGGGAAGTTGAAGCTCCATTTGAACCGCACGCTGGATTTGATCCTTGGGCGCATGACCAGCGCCGGTCATCGTCTTCTTCACCTTGGTAGCGGCGTAAGAGACCACCTCAATGTTCGCTTGAGCAGCCGCTAAACAGATCGCTCCACGAGCGTGTCCCATGAGAATAGCCGTTTCTGGGCGTTTGTAAAGAGAGTAGAGCGCTTCAAGAGCCAAAATGTCCGGATGGAACGTCTCAATAACCTCAACGACCCCGTCGTAAATGTCTTTGACTCGAACCGGAAGGGTTTTACCGGCGCTCTTAATTACGCCTGCTTCGAGCAAACGCGCACGTCCAGTTGACACGTCGAGTACGCCATAACCTGTAGTGTTCAATCCAGGATCGATTCCCAAGATAATACGTTCTATTATTTGAGACATAGATGAAACAAGCGCCACGCTAATGCTTTTCGAGTTGGAGAATGAAACGCAACGTTAGAGTTTTAAACATAATCGCTGCGTTACAACGACGCCGCGTCAACGCGATTTAGGAAATCGTGCTTGACGCGGCGATATCAGTCAAGTGGTCAAGGAGTAATAAGTCAAGTCAGGTTTAGGCGTAAACTTCCTCCCACAGCTTGTTGAGGTCGACGTCCTGAGGCGTACCGGCGAAAACGACGATGCGATAAGTTCCTTTGAGGACGTCGTCTTTCTTCCAACTGAGTCCCTTTTCTTCCCAGAGGAACGGCATCGGAGAAATATTGCCATAGTCTCGCGTGAACCAAGGGCAATTCTCGAAAGGTTCTTTCGGGGGGCAGAAGACCGCGACGCCTTCGGTGATTTCAGGATTGAAACGACGCTTGCCATAGAATGCCATCCACTTGGCCGGCTTGCCAAAGGTGTTAGCTTCGCCGCTGACGCCCTGGTCATTGACGAGCGTACCGCCACAAACCGGCGTGAGATCTTGCTCCACGCGCACGCCAAAGAAACCGTGGTTCGTTTTTTCAATGTGAACGTCGACGAGCATTTTCATCTCGAACTCGAGGTCGAGCGTGTAGTAGTCTGGATTACGCCACTGCAATGTGTACTTGCGCGTGTCCTCGATGATCGGATCGTCGGTCGGCTTCTTCCACAAGCAACGGTCGGAAAAGACGACGGTATCCGCTTCAGCGGAGAGCAGTTGCAGATCCTGACTGAGGATTTGACCGCGATCAGAACCCTCTTGCCAGTAGTTGCCGCCATTGACGCGATCTGCGCCCATGAAGACCGAACGATGATGAGGCCAAGGCTGCGCCGATTCACTCGTAACGGAAACGCGTGAGATCGGACCGGCTAGCGGATAAATATAAGGGTACTTCTGGTTAGGGTTTGTGCGATATGCGGCGATGACTTGGTTGTCTTTGCGGATCCACAGAATCTTGTCGGCGAAGTCCGGATAATAAGAGGTAAAGTGTTCTACTTGGGCGTCGCCCCAACCGGGCTGAGTTTTGCCGGTTTTTTCGGGGAAGTTGACCGTATTGAAATCACGTGCGTCGGCCCCAAAAGACTGGGAACCGAGAGAGACCGTTAACCCGGCAGCCCCTAGAAGGCTCGCATTTTTAAAGAAGTCACGTCGTTGCATAATAACCTCGTTATGTTTTCGAGTTACAGAGCGCGATTTGAAGGGTTGAATACGCGATAGACGCGTATAAGCAACGCTCGCTCCAGCGTCGTTACACTCATTCTATATAACCAATAATGGGACGTCAATATTTTGCAAATTACCAAGTTTATGTTTTTTCTGATAGTTTGAGGAATGCGCTTGACAGTGTGACATTTTTTTATATATTGTCATTTTGAAAATAAGCTCGTGGGCTTTCCTTGTTCTCATGAGCTTTTCCTCTGAATATGCGCGGAATCACTTCGCTTTGGCATGAGAGTCTCGATGAGGCGTTGGAACGGCGCCAAATCGACACGATTCAGTCACAGAGAAATTGCGTTTCAAGCGCGTGCCTTTGTTAATGATTGGAGAGACTCAACCACGACCAATTCTATATGCTAACAGCCATTAAATTTGGTTTAATTTGCAAAAAACTATGAAAAATAGGCCGGGGGCGGTTGACGAAACCT
Source organism: Planctomycetia bacterium (assembly GCA_030537455.1). Taxonomy (GTDB): domain Bacteria; phylum Planctomycetota; class Planctomycetia; order Pirellulales; family Thermoguttaceae; genus RUG369. The sequence continues at coordinate 62,450 of JAUNMR010000002.1, forward strand.
ACTTATGGCATTAAACTAACTTGCAAATTTTACGCCTTAACCTTCGGCGCTTTGGTTCGTTTACTCGAGGTTTATGGCGTACCGCTTGGTAAAATCACGTGCGTTGCGTGTTGATAGGCTCGAAAGCGTTTTCGACGAATTTGACGTGCGTTTTAGTGTTATACCGTAATATAGCATATAGGTAGGTTTTTATGGCAGTCCCAAAAAGAAAGCAAAGTAACGCTCGCACTGGCGCTCGTCGTTCCCATGATTTTAAAAAGCCAGTTCAGACGATCGCTTGCTCCCAATGCAATCAAATGATTCCGCCACACGTGGTGTGCCCGAACTGTGGTCATTACTCTCGTCGTGAAGTCGTCGCTCAAGACGCCGACTGATAATGACGATGGTTTGCGCCAGTTCCAAAGTATTCGTCGAGCGCTAAGCTTGACTTTGGCGCCACGCTTGGCAAGCATGTAGATTTAGAGGGGAATCGTGAGGTTCCCCTTTTTTATAGCTTTGTCGTACCTAACGTCCGCTTGCGCTTTTCGGTTTCCTACTAGCGCAAGCGTTGTAGCGGTTTTGTAAGCGTAGCAAACTTCACTGCGGCTCGCCGCCACAGCGCTCGATATACGACGGAGGTTTATGGGTTCGATGAGTCGCTCAGCGTTTTCGTTTGACGCTTTACCGTTGAAACGACCTTAGTTTTAAGACGCTAGGTTTTTTGTTGAAGGAACATGAGATCATGGTAAAAACGGCCATTTTATTTCCTGGTCAAGGAGCCCAAACCGTCGGGATGGGACGTGAATTATACGACGCGTCCTCGAAAATCAGAGATCTCTATTCACTCGCCAACGACGTCGTCGGTTACGACCTGACGAACGTTTGTTTCCAGGGTTCGGCTGAACTGTTGGATTCCACGGAACAGAGCCAGCCTGCAATCTTTCTGACGAGTCTTGCGGCGCTGGAAAATCTCCGTGAAACTGACCCCGATGCGGTGGCAAGTTGTGTCGCGACCACTGGATTAAGTCTCGGCGAATACACCGCTTTGGTCTTTGCTGGAGTTATGTCCTTTGAAGACGGTTTGCGTCTGGTTCAACTTCGTGGCAAAGCGATGCAAGCGGCTTCCGATGCAACTGCCAGCGGTATGGTGAGCGTGATCGGTCTAGAAGTTGACCAGGTTCGAAGCCTCTGTCAGGAAGCGTCTTCCACTGGATACATCCAGATCGCCAACTATCTGTGTCCTAAGAATTTCGTGGTTTCCGGTGAGCAGAACGCTTGTGAGACGCTCGTCGACCTGGCGACTCAGGCCGGCGCCATTAAGCTTGCGCCTTTGGCAGTTGCCGGCGCTTTCCACACTGCGATTATGAACCCTGCAGTGGAACAGATGCGCGATATCATTGAAGGCATGACCTTTAGTGCGCCACAAATTCCGTATATTAGCGGCGTTGACGCTCAATTCCACAGCGACCCCGCTGAAATCAAACAGATCCTCATTCGCCAAATTTCTTCTCCGGTGCTCTGGGAAGACGCCATGCGACGGTTGTTGGCTGACGGCGTGGAATCCTTCTACGAAATCGGTCCCGGACGCGTTTTACGCGGTTTAATGAAGCGAATTGACCGTAAGGTTAAATTAAATTAAATTAACGTCGGTAAGGTCTTTTGTAACAACGTGTTAGAATGATGTGTACGTGCACTTTCGTCGAATACGCGTTTCACTCTTGATTAAAACTTAAGTTCACCATGATATCAGTAGATCTAACAGGTAAAATCGCAGTCGTGACAGGCGCGACGCGTGGCATTGGTTTCGGTATTGCTCAGGCATTCGCCAAGGCTGGCGCGCAAGTTGCGTGCATCGGTACCAATGCTGAGAAACTTAACGAGTCGGTTGCTAAAATCAATGCCGAGCAGGGCGTTGCCAAAGCCTACATATGTAATGTAGCCGATTCCCAGGCGGTTAATGAAACGGCCAAGACGATCCTCGCGGATTTCGGTCGCGTTGATATCCTCGTGAACAACGCCGGCGTTACACGCGACATGCTCGTGCGTCGTATCACCGACGAACAGTGGAACGACGTGATTAACGTCAACCTCAGCGGTACCTTCTTCATGACGCGTGCGTTTGTGGAATCGATGCGCAAAAGCAAGTGGGGACGCATTATTAATATTTCTAGTATCAGCGGTTTGATCGGTAATAAGGGTCAGGCGAACTACTCCGCTTCCAAGGCGGGCGTTATTGGCTTTACCCGTACGATCTCCAAAGAGCTCGGCAATCGTAATATCACGGTTAACGCGATTTGCCCCGGTTTTGTCGAGACTGACATGACCGCCGTGCTCGACCCGATCTACGTCCAAGGCATTAAAGATCGCATTCCCGTTGGTCGAATTGGTTACCCAGAGGACATTGCAAACGCGGCTCTCTTCTTTGCCAGCCCGGACTCCTCTTTTGTGACTGGACAAATTCTTACCGTCGACGGCGGGCTGATCTACTAGCTAATTTCAGTTTCCGCGTAAAACTGGGCGCTGTGATTTACAGTTTCAGTTTTTTTCGCTACAATAGCGTCGTTGTACGCACAATAGTGACGAGAGGTTCTCGAAAGAGAAACCATAACGCTTAATAGAGACGTCAAGACGTGTGTCGTCCTCTGACATACGTTGCGATATAACACAACATTTTTACAAGGAATCTTATTGCAATGGATAAAGAAGCGATTAAGGACAAAGTCATTGACATCATCGCCCAACAACTCGGTCGCGATAAGGAAGGTATTACCGGCAACCAAGACATCGCCAACGATCTGGGCGCCGACTCCCTCGACGTTGCCGAACTCATGATCACCTTCGAAGAAGAATTCAGCATTGACATCGAAGAAGACAACGCGCAATCGATCACCACGGTTGACGACGTCGTGGAGCAGATTTACTCGCTTCTGAATAACTAAGTCGACGAGAATTTTGCTCAGTTCTCTGAGCAGAACAGTCTTAGACTCTCGCGCTGATTCCTTCGACGCGAGAGTCTGTTTGCGCCCTAGACTCTCTTTTTTTCTACTCCTGCTACGGATACGCATTTATGAAGAAACGAGTCGTTGTTACCGGTTATGGTCTTGTTACGCCCCTGGGATACGATACGGAAACGGTTTGGAAGCGTTTAATTGAAGGTCAAAGCGGTATTGTCTTGGCGCAGGGATTGGACGAATATCCCTTTGCCTCGAAAATTGCCGGTCAGTGCTGTGATTTCTCTCCTGAACCTTACGTCGAGCGCAAAGATATTAAAAAAATTGAGCGATTTGCCCAGTTTAGCTTAGTTTCCGGTATTCGCGCTGTTGAAGCTTCTGGTATTGATTTCTCAAAAGAGAATACGCAACGTTGTGTTGTGATTATCGGCTGTGGCGTCGGTGGGCTTGGTGAAATTGAACGTCAAGACGAAAAACTTGCCAAACGTGGTCCGAAACTCGTTTCTCCCTTCACTATCCCGAAAATTATGCCAAATGCCGCCGCAAGTCATCTTGCGACGCGCTTTGGAATTCATGGTTCTGCATATAGCGTTTCCACCGCGTGTGCCAGCGCCAACAATGCCATTATTGAGGCGTATAAAGCAATTGCCGACGGCTATGCTGAGGTTGCGCTCACTGGTGGAACAGAAGCCGCGGTCTCAAAATTGGGCGTTTCCGGTTTTGGCGCTATGAAGGCGCTTTCCACGCGCAACGACGAGCCAGAAAAAGCGAGTCGTCCTTTTGACGCCGACCGCGATGGATTTGTCCTTGGCGAGGGCGCCGGCACGCTGGTTCTCGAGGAATTAGAACATGCGCGCAAGCGTGGCGCCACGATCCTCGGCGAGGTGGTCGGTTACGGCGCGACATGTGACGCCGCGCATATTACCCAGCCCGACGAGGGGGGCGTCTATGCCGGATTGGCGTTAAAAGAAACCTTGCGTTCCGCCGGTCTTAACCCTGAACAAGTCGATTATATCAACGCTCACGGAACCGCGACCCTACTAGGCGACGTGGCGGAAACCAACGCGATCAAATACGCATTGGCGGACACAAGTCGTAGCGTAGCGATTTCTAGTACCAAGAGCGCTATTGGACATCTTTTAGGAGGCAGCGGCGGAGTCGAACTCATCTTCTCACTCCTGGCCATTCGTGATAATGTTGTACCGCCCACGCTAAATCTTGAAAATCCCGATCCAAGATGTGATTTAGATTTCACCCCGCTCGTTGCAAAAGAACGAAGGATCGACGTCGCCGTTTCAAGTAGCTTTGGTTTTGGCGGTCACAACGCTTGTGTCGCCGTGGCAAGGTTTAAAGACTAGTTGATTTTCGATTAAACTACGCTACCATTACATGTAGTCGTACTTTCCATTTTATTATTGGCGACCGTTTACTCGACGTAGAGAAAGGTTTAGGTTCGATGGGATCGACTCAAATTATGCATATCGGTCAGTACCGATTACTCAACGTCGTCTACACAGGTCAGACGAGTCGTACTTGGCAAGCGTACGACGATCGTGCTCGTAAATACGTCGGTATTAAAACGCTTTTCCAGAAAGCAAGTCGCGACCGTAAGCAAGTGCAGATGCTCAAATGGGAATTTCAAGTCGGTTCCAAGCTTAAGCATGAGCGCATTATCGACATTTTCGAGTTCGGCTGGGATCAGAAAGTTCCCTTCATTGCGATGGAGTGGTTCGCCGCGCCTAATATCAAGCAGATTTTGCATCGCGGTTATGAGTCGTACTGTGTGGATCTGCCGGAGATGATTCCTCAAATGATAGAGGCTCTTGCCGTTCTTCACGAGGCGGGCTGGGTGCATCGTGACGTCAAGCCGGATAACTTCCTCTATTCACAAAAGAAGGGCGTTAAACTTATTGACTTTGCGCTTGCTAAGTCGATTAAAGTGAATCCCTTAGCAAAGATTCTTAAAATGAAGAGTCAGCCACAGGGAACGCCGAGTTATATGTCGCCTGAACAAATTTTAGGGCGACCGTTAGACGGTCGTTCTGACCTCTACAGTCTGGGTTGTTCGCTCTTTGAGATCCTGGCATGTCGACCGAGTTATACCGGTAATTCAGTCAATGAACTTCTTCAAAAACACGTTTCGGGTTCCGTGCCGTCCATTCGTGCGCGTAATAAGAACGTCACCGAAGAGTTTTCGCACATTCTTTCGCAAATGATGGCGAAAAAACCTAAGGATCGACCTTCCACTGCGCGTGATATTGTCCGTGCGTTGCGATCGGTTAAGATTTTCACGCGTCCGCCGAGAGAGGGTGACAAAATCGCCTAACCGATTTAAGTATTAGCTTTAGCAGTACATCTTTCCATAACCGATCTCCTTGGCGTCGCTCGAGTTGGTCGGTTTTTTTTACGCTTGCGTTCATAGCGAATGTCTTCTGGCGACGTCTACGACGACAGACCTAGGGACATTTTTTTTGTGATTGTTGACCAGAAATCTCTAATCGGTCATACTATCTATATGAAGTCGCGCAAGTTGCTATGACTGAGTTAGCGATGACGTGACTTCTATCGTTCGGCGCTGTTTTGTATACGGAGAACCAGTGGTATGACACGAAATAAAAGATTTTTACTATTGGGACAAAGCTTTACGACGCATATGTTTAGTGTTATGGAGGCGATTGTTGTCCTTTTGAGCTTTTATTACGGCATGAACCTTGGACGTCAGGTTTATTCTCAAAGCACGCCCTATGAGTCGCCAGCGACTTTTTACGTAGACGTCGCTGGTTCCGATTCCTGGTCAGGCAAGTTGGACGCGCCTAATGCCACGCATACCGACGGTCCTGTCGCGACCCTTGAACGCGCGCGTGAATTAGTGCGTGAGCACAAGTCACAACTTTCTGCCCCTGCGACAATTGTCGTTGAGGTTCTCTCCGGCGTCTACGACCTACCCACGGAACTAACCTTTACCGCAGAAGACTCTGGAGCTTCACAGGATTGTCCCGTGATCTGGCGAGCAAGGCAAGGGGAGTGCGTACAAGTGAACGCCGGTTCCTATCTGCACAATCCTAAGCGACTTGAATCTAACGAGATACGCTCACTATTAAAGGAGAATATTCGCGACGACGTCATAGAGTATGATCTGGTCGACTACCAGGTTGAAAAGTTACATGGCGGCGTCAATGCGCCGCTGGTATATTATCAGGACGAGCCGATGCGTTTGGCGCGCTATCCTAACGAAGGGTTTGTCAAGATTAGCGACCTCCCGACCGAGGACGTTACCGACGTCGATGTACGCGGTACGCGTGGGATAGCAGAGGGAAAGTTCTTCTTTGACGATCCTGAAATTCTCAAGTGCGTTAACGAAAAGGATTTGTGGGTTCATGGATACTGGTTTTGGGACTGGTCAGAGCAAAAGAGTCGTGTCGCTTCGATTGACGTTGACGCCAAACTAATAACTTTGGAGCCTCCGTTTCATATTTATGGTTATCGTAAAGGTCAATGGTTTTATGTTTTCAACGCTCTGTCCCAACTGGACTTACCGGGCGAGTATTACGTCGACGTCGACTTGCGGAAAGTCTATTGTTTACCAACGGTCAAGGACTGGGAAAACGCCTCTTTACTCATCTCGCGCCTGCCTCACGCGCTTTGTCTCAGTGACGTAACAAATTTTATCTGGCACGGGTTCGATATGGTTGGCGCCTCTGACGACGTCATTTATTCCAAAGGCGTATTACGCAACGTTGAAATCTCTTGCTGTGACATACATTCCAGCGGCGCTTATGGCGTGACGCTCTCTGGGGTTAACTGTCGAGTTGCACAATGCGAGATGTGGAATCTCGGCGCGGGCGGGATTAGTTTGTCGGGCGGGGATCGCACGACGCTCACGCCTGGTAATATGCGAGCGGAAGATAATTACATCCACGATTATGCAGTCTTGCGTCGAGTTTACGCCCCCGGCATAAGAATTAACGGCGTCGGTAACTATGCCGGTCACAACACGATCGAAAATGCTCCGCATATGGGGATGGGGTTCAGTGGTAACGACATGGTTTTGGAGTTCAATGAACTGAGCAACGTGTGTTCCGAATCTAACGACGCGGGCGCGATTTACGTTGGACGTAACTGGACTATGCGCGGCAATGTCATTCGTCACAATTACTTGCATGATATCACCGGTTTCGAAGGACGAGGGTGCGTTGGCGTCTATCTCGACGACATGTTCTCTTCTGCTGATATTGTTGGCAATCTCTTTGTCAACGTCACACGCGCGGCTTTCATTGGCGGCGGTCGAGATTGCAAGATTAACGAGAATCTCTTCGTGAATTGTCATCCTGCGCTACATATCGACGCGCGTGGCGACGGTTGGGCGCACGATCACATTGACTCCTGGCTTGAGGAAGCACGAACTAAAGGCACAATCTCCGGCATTAAATACAACGAAGAACCGTATGCTTCGCGTTATCCGGAGTTGGCGACGATTTTAGATCCTCCGCATCGACCTCAATTGCCAGAAGGGAACCAGGTCGTTGGCAATATTTGTGTCGGCGGGTCTTGGGACGTTAATAAACAAGGACAGTGGCAGGGCGATACTATCGAGAGCAAAGCGCGCGAGCTTTTGAAAATGGAAAATAATTACGTGGTTGAAGAGGTGGACGACGCCTTATTTGTCGACGCGTCCAACGGCGATTATCACCTGCGTGAAGACACTGATTTGACACGTAAGGGATACGCGTCGTTACCAATCGAACAGATGGGCGTGCTCCAGAAGCGTATGCGAGATAAAGTTGCTCTTCGGCGTGCGCGTTAGGCGGCGAGATTACACGTCAGGATATTGCCTATATCCTTTTTTTGAATTATACTAGAGTGAAGCTTAACTGCGCGCCTCGGCGTGTTCGGGGCGCCATTGCGTTTTTTTTGGATCGGTTCTATGACATATGACGTCGCTATTATTGGCGCGGGCGTAATTGGCTCGGCGCTCTTTCGTGAATTGGGTAAATATTCCTTGTCGACTCTTTTGATTGAGAAAGAGAACGACGTCGCTCTGGGATGTTCTCGTGCGAACTCCGCAATTGTTCACGCCGGATATGATCCTCCGACTGGAACTTTTATGGCGCGTTTCAACGTCGAGGGCAATAAGATGTACCCGAAACTTTGTGAAGAGCTTAGCGTGCCTTATCGCATGAACGGGTCGTTGATCGTCGCCTTGACCGAAGATGAAATGCCGCAAGTCCATAGTCTGTATGAAAATGGTCTTAGAAATGGCGTTGACGGTCTACGCGTGCTCAGTCAAGAGGAAACTCATGCTCTCGAGCCAAACCTGAAGGAATCGATCTGCGGCGCGCTCTTGGCGCCCACCGGCGGTATTGTCGGCTCCTACGAGTTCACTACCGCCTTGGCTGAAAACGGCGTCGCTAATGGCGGTCACGTGGCGCTCAATGCTGAAGTCGTTAGAATTGAAAAGTTTACCGACGCCGATGAACCAACGACCGAACTGACGAAGCATGGCGGTTATTTCCGCGTTACCTTTGCCGACGGTCGCTCAATTAAGGCGCGTTACCTCGTTAACGCCGCCGGCATATACTCCGACGCCGTGCAGCAACTTGTTGGTAAAGAACGTTTTACTGTAACTGCGCGCAAGGGCGAGTATTATATTCTCGATAAACGCCAAGGTAATCTGGTCGATCGTACGATCTTTATGTGTCCCTCCAAGCTCGGCAAGGGCGTGCTAATCTCCCCGACGGTACACGGCAATTTGCTGATTGGACCCGACGCGCAAGACGGTCTTGATAAGGAAGACGTCTCTACCAGTCGTAAGGGACTCGATTTCGTGCGCGATATGTCGCGTCTGCTCAGCGACAAGGTTGATTTCCGCGACTCCATTCGCAATTTCGCCGGACTTCGCGCGCTCCCCAATGGCAAGGATTTTATTATCGAGATCGACCCCGACGTCGACGCCTTGATCAATCTTGCGGGCATTAAGTCACCTGGATTGACCTCTTCTCCGGCTATTGCGCTCTATGCGGTGGAACTCCTTGCCAATTGTGGACTTGAACTCAAAGAGAATTCGAATTTCAATCCGTATCGCGTGGAGAATCGTTTCTCTGAAATGACCGACGAGGAGCGTATCGAACTTGCGAAGAAGGATCCTGCGTACGGTCGTATCGTTTGCCGTTGCGAACAGGTTACCGAGGGCGAGATCCTTGATGCGATTCGTCGACCACTTGGCGCAACGACGCTCGACGGCGTAAAGCGTCGTTGCCGACCCGGTAGCGGTCGTTGTCAAGGCGGTTTCTGTGGTCCGCGCGTACTTGATATTCTATCTAGGGAGCTCGCCGTACCGCGTGAAAAGATCATGAAAGATAAGGCTGGATCTTATATCCTCGTCGGTAAAACAAAGGAGATTTTGGAATAATATGCTTTTGGGGGCGCTTTCGTCCTTGACATAATGTTATAGCGGCTTAGAATTGGTAAAAGCAAAACCGTTGAAGAAGAGTAAGTAGGTCTTTTCCCTTTTTCACCAGAGAGTCGCAGGCGCTGGAATTGCGACGTAAAATATTAGACCGAATGGACTTCTGAGGGCAATCAGAAACCGTGCGACGTGCGGGATTATGTGCGACGGAGGCGACTCTCCGTTATCAAAAGTCAACGTATGTAGGTACGTAAAGAGTGTAAACGTCGCAAGTTCGACGTTTGCAAATCAAGGTGGCACCGCGGATTTGATATTCGTCCTTGACAGATTGGTTCGTTTTCTGTCAAGGACTTTTTTTGTCTCTTGATAGAAGCAAATTTATTAGGAGACAAGTATGTTTTCGCCGTCCTTGCCTGAGGTTCTCGAGATTGCTAAGTCAAAGCAGTACGACGTCTTGCCGGTAAGCTGTGAGATTTTGTCGGACGCTTTTACGCCGATCGAGATTCTTCGTACGCTCAAAAATGTTTCTTCCCACTGCTTTCTCTTGGAATCAGTGTCCGACTCCGCTACTTGGGGACGTTACACTTTTCTTGGTTTCGATCCTAAATTAGAACTGACCTGTTCTGGCTCTTCATTGCGTGTTAACGACCTTACCCTGACGACCGAGAATCCCAGCGATTATATTCGTCAGGTTCTCAATGAATACAAGAGTCCCAAATTACCGAATCTTCCGCCCTTTACCGGTGGGTTGGTTGGGTATTTCTCTTACGACTTCCTAGGTTATAGCGAACCGACCGTTCGTATTGAGGTCGAGGACTCTGACAACTTCAAAGAAGCTGACCTTATGCTCTTCGATAAAGTCATCGCCTTCGATAATTACACGCAGAAGATCATACTGATCTGTAATATCAAGTTGAATCATGCGCAGACGGAATACAATCGTGCGATTCTGGAGCTCAAACAACTGGTTCAACTCCTTCGTCATGGCGAAAAGAAAAAGGAACCTGTCGGACGTATTACCGGGGAAGTGACGCAACTCTTTAATCAAGAAGAGTACTGCGCCATGGTTGAGAAGGCAAAACGCTATATTCACGACGGCGATATCTTCCAGATTGTGCTGTCCAATCGTTTGTGCGCGCCATTTGAAGGGTCGCTACTGGATACCTACCGTATGCTACGTACGATCAATCCGTCGCCGTACATGTTTTATTTCTCCGGCTCTGACGTGGAAATGACCGGTGCATCGCCCGAAACCCTTGTGAAATTGGAAAACGGCGTGCTTCATACCTTCCCACTGGCTGGCACACGCCCGCGCGGTAAAACCGAAGAGGAGGACAAAGCGCTGGAAGAAAGCCTGTTAAATGATGAAAAAGAACTGGCTGAGCACAACATGCTTGTAGACCTGGGGCGTAACGATCTGGGGAAAATTAGTCAATTTGGCTCAGTCAAAGTTGAGAAGTATCACTCGATTGAACGTTATTCTCACGTCATGCACATTGGCTCAACGGTTCGTGGATTGATTCGCGACGACTGTGACGCTCTCGACGCTGTGAGCGCAGTTCTGCCTGCCGGTACGCTTTCTGGCGCGCCTAAAATTCGCGCATGTCAACTGATCGCGGAACTTGAGAATAACAAACGCGGCGTCTATGGCGGCGCTATTGGCTACATTGACTTTACCGGCAATCTCGATACGTGTATTGCGATTAGACTCGCCTATAAGAAGAATAATCGCGTCTTTATTCGTAGTGGCGCCGGTATTGTGGCCGATTCGGTACCGGAAACGGAATATCAGGAATGCATTAACAAGGCGAAGGCGGTTGTGAACGCATTGCGTCAAGCTCAGGAGGCAGAGCATGATTTTATTGATTGATAATTACGACAGCTTCTCCTATAACCTGTTCCAAATGGTCGGCGAGCTGTTTCCCGATATCCTCGTAATTCGTAACGACGCCAAAACAGTCGCTGAGATCAAGGAACTTGACCCGAGTCATATTATCCTTTCGCCCGGACCGGGACGTCCCGAAGACGCCGGCGTTACCATTGACGTTGTGAAGGAACTTGGCGGGCAAATCCCAATTCTTGGCGTCTGTTTAGGACACCAAGCGATTTGTGCCGCGTATGGCGCCACGATTACATATGCGCAACGTCTCATGCATGGTAAACAGTCTGTCGCAAGTTTCGACCACAATTGCGTCCTGTTCAAAGATATGCCGACGGAAGCGTTGGTTGCGAGGTATCACTCCTTGGCGGTCGACCCCGAAACATTGCCGCCGGAACTGAAGGTTGTCTCTAGAACCGTTGATACCGCCGAAGTTATGGCGGTTCAGCATACCCAATACCATGTTTATGGTCTACAGTTCCACCCCGAGTCCATTATGACGCCCGATGGACGTCGTATCCTCCAGAACTTCATTGACGTTGGAAGGACGTGCCAACTATGATCAAAGAAGCTATTATTAAAATTGTCAACAAAGAAGATTTGACTTACGACGAAGCGTACGCGGTCATGTTCGAGATTATGAAAGGTAAGACGACCCCTACGCAGAACGCGGCTTTTCTCGCGGCTTTGTCCACGAAATCGTCTAACGTTGAAACGATTGACGAAATTTGCGGATGCGCCGCCGCAATGAGAGAGCTTGCCACGCACGTGACGCATGACATGGAAGTTCTAGAAATCGTTGGCACCGGCGGTGATAACGCTCAGAGCTTTAATATCTCAACGACGTCTTCTTTCGTAATTGCCGCGGGCGGCGTTAAGGTTGCTAAACATGGCAATCGTGCGGCGTCGTCGAAATGTGGCGCAGCCGACTGCCTCGAAGCGCTTGGCGCCAATATTCTGCTTGAACCTTCTCGTTGTGTTGAGCTTTTGCAGGACGTTGGTTTTTGCTTCTTCTTCGCGCAAAAGTATCATTCGTCGATGAAGTATGTCGGCGCGCTTCGTAAGGAACTTGGCACGCGTACAGTCTTTAATATCCTCGGACCGCTCACGAACCCCGCCAAACCGACTTTTCAGCTCCTTGGCGTCTATGACGAACGTCTTTTATCGGAATTGGCGCACGTCTTAACGAAACTTGGCGTTAAACGCGGTATGGTTGTGTATGGTCAGGACAAACTCGACGAGATTTCATTGAGCGCGCCCACAAGCGTTTGTGAGTTCCACGACGACGATTATAAAACCTACTGTGTGAAGCCCGAGGACTTCGGAATTACTTGCTGTCAGAAAAACGATCTGGTCGGCGGAGATCCCGCGGAAAACGCTCGTATAACTCGAGAGATTCTTTGCGGAAAGCCCGGGCCAAAACGTGACGTCGTTGTCTTGAACGCCGGAGCTGCGTTCTACATTGCAAAGAAGGCCGAATCTTGGCAAGCCGGAGTGGAAATGGCACGCCAGTTGATTGATCAAGGCGCTGCTATGAACGTCTTGGAACGTTTTGTCGCTGAGTCGAAGAAATAACGACGATCACCGGTTGTCAATGTAGCTCCGAAGAAAAGGTTAACATGGGAACAATATTAGACGTATTAGCGGATAAAGCTCATGAGCGCGTTGCCAAAGCCAAAGAAGTTCTCTCTTTGGACGAGTTACGCACACAGGCGCAGAGCTATGTTAATCGGCGCGGCGACTTTGCGTTTGAGCGTGCGTTGCAAGGTCAAGGGCTTTCCTTTATTTGCGAATGCAAAAAGGCGTCGCCTTCCAAAGGAATTATCGTTGAAGATTTCCCGTACTTGCAAATCGCGCAGGAATATGAAAAAGCTGGAGCAGACTGTGTGAGCGTTCTCACCGAACCTGTTTACTTCCTCGGCGCAAATAACTATCTGCGTGAGATCGCCACGACAATCGCAACGCCGTGTATTCGCAAAGATTTTATCGTTGACGAATACATGATTTACGAAGCGAAAATTCTTGACGCTTCCGCCGTGCTACTGATCTGTGCGATTCTCACCGACGAGCAATTGCGCGCATATTTCGACCTTGCTGAATCCCTAGGTCTCTCCGTGTTAGTAGAAGCGCATGACGAAGCAGAAATCGCCTCTGCTTTGAGCTGTGGCGCCAGATTGATAGGCGTAAATAATCGGAATTTGAAAGATTTTTCCGTCAATGTTTCCAACGCATTGAATTTACGCCGTTTAGTCGGCGACCACGCGCTTTTCGTCGCCGAAAGCGGTATTAAAACCGCAGAAGAGGTCGGCGTTCTGCGTCGTGCCGGAGTTGACGCCGTGCTCATTGGCGAGACGCTCATGCGTGCGTCGGATAAGGGAAAAATGCTACGTCAATTTCGTGAGGCGTAAATGGCAAAGGTCAAGATATGTGGGCTTTCACGCTCGGAAGACATTGAGTTTGTCAATCAAACGAAGCCAGATTACATTGGTTTTGTCTTCGCGCCCAAGAGTCGTCGCTATGTAACGCCGGAAAAAGCGTTACGGCTACGCCATTCTTTAAGCGATGGAATCGCTCCAGTTGGCGTCTTTGTCAATGCGGAAATCGATTTAATCGTGGAGTTGGTCGAACGTAACGTTATTTCATATGTACAGTTACATGGCGTAGAAGACCAATGTTATGTCGACGCGTTACGATCGAGGGCGACCGCGCCAGTGATTCAAGCGTTTCGCGTTGACTCCGCTGAGGACGTTCAACGCGCCATGCAATCGTACGCGGATTACATTCTCTTCGACAATGGATCCGGCGGCACTGGACAGACATTCGATTGGTCAGTGACAATTGATTCCAAGCGTCCTTTCTTCTTAGCTGGCGGTTTGGACACGTCCAATCTCGAAGAGGCTTTGAAGAGATTCTGTCCGTTTGCCGTCGATCTAAGTTCGGGCGTGGAAACAAACGGCGTGAAAGATTTTCAGAAGATTCAAAAAGTTGTCGATATCGTCAGGCGATTTGACTCAACATGTAAATCGTAAAACGATATAGGCATGTGTATGACATAGCGCGCTATGTCTTTACTAGATAATAATGAGGCGTTAAATGAAACCTGGAAGATATGGCGTTCATGGCGGGCAATACATACCCGAAACCTTAATGAATGCAGTAATCGAACTGGAGACCGCATACAATCATTTCAAGGACGACCCACAGTTTAATTGCGAACTGACAGCTTTGTTCAACGAGTATGCCGGACGTCCTTCTCTCTTGTATTATGCGGAGCGACTGACAGAAAAGCTTGGCGGCGCCAAGATTTACCTCAAACGTGAAGACTTGAACCACACTGGTTCACACAAAATCAATAACGTCTTGGGGCAGGCGCTTTTGGCCAAGAAGATGGGTAAGACGCGTCTTATCGCTGAAACAGGCGCGGGACAACACGGGGTCGCGACTGCAACGGCCGCGGCGCTCTTGGGATTTGAATGCGTGGTCTTCATGGGAGAAGAGGACGCGCGACGTCAGGCGTTGAACGTTTATCGTATGAAACTCCTCGGTTCCAAAGTGGCGATTGTCAAGACTGGAACTGCTACGCTGAAGGACGCCGTGTCTGAAGCGATGAGAGAGTGGACTAATCGCATTTCCGATACGCACTATTGTCTCGGTTCGGTCATGGGACCTCACCCGTTCCCGATGATCGTGCGCGATTTCCAGGCGGTGATTTCTCGTGAAATCAAAGCGCAAATACTTGAAAAAGAGGGTAGATTGCCCGATTACGTCCTCGCGTGCGTGGGCGGCGGCTCAAATGCAATTGGCGCGTTCTATCACTTTATCGAACATCCTGAGGTGCAACTCATTGGCTGCGAGGCCGGCGGTCGCGACGTCAACTCCTATGAAACAGCCGCGACAATTAATACCGGAAGGCTTGGTATTTTCCATGGCATGAAGTCCTATTTTTGCCAGGATCAGTTTGGACAGATCGCGCCGGTCTATTCGATCTCCGCCGGGTTGGATTATCCAGGGATCGGACCTGAACACGCGTACTTGCACGATATCGGGCGCGCAAAGTATGTCCCGATTACCGACGATGAAGCGGTCGACGCCTTTGAATACCTTTCCCGCGTGGAGGGTATTATTCCAGCGATTGAATCGGCGCACGCGGTGGCACAGGCAATGAAAATGGCGCCGACGCTAGATCGCGACAAGCTGATGGTGATTAATATTTCTGGTCGTGGCGATAAAGACTGCGCCGCTATGGCGCGTTACCGAGGAGAACAGATCGATGAGTAATATTCGAAACGCATTCGCCAATGGCAAGGCATTTATTCCGTTCATTACCTGCGGCGATCCGAATCTTGAGGCAACTGGACGATTTGTACGCGCCGCAGCGGCAAACGGCGCGGATCTGATCGAATTAGGCATTCCCTTCTCCGATCCGACCGCTGAGGGACCAGTGATTCAAGAAGCGAATCTGCGCGCGCTACAAAATGGCGTCACGACAGATGAGATTTTCTCCTTCGTGAAAGAACTTCGACGTGACGTCACTGTCCCCTTGGTCTTTATGACCTATGCGAACGTAGTCTTTTCCTACGACACGGAACGTTTTGCCACGCGTTGTCAAGAAGTTGGAATAGACGGGATTATTTTGCCTGACGTACCGTTTGAAGAGAAGGGCGACTTCGTCGATATTTGCCAAGCGCACGGCGTCGACTTTATCTCGCTGGTCGCACCGACCTCAGAGAACCGAATTACGAAAATTGCGAAGGAAGCGCAGGGATTTCTCTACGTTGTTTCTAGCCTTGGCGTGACGGGCGTGCGCTCGGAAATCACGACGGACTTGGGCGCGATTACGCAGATTATTCGTCAGGCGTCCGATATTCCCTGCGCCATTGGTTTTGGTATTTCCACCGCGGAACAGGCGAAAAAAATGGCAGAGTATGCTGACGGCGTGATTGTCGGCTCCGCGATTATGAAGCTCATTGCAAAGGACGGCGCCAATGCAACCGACGCCATTGCCAAGTATGTTCGACAAATGAAAGACGCCGCTCTTTCTGCCGAATAAAGCAGAGACTCAGCGTCGATAATTAGCATAAAAAAGAACGCGCGTTAACTCGTAATCAACGCGCGTTCCTTATTTTTGTTAGCGCTTCAAGCGTTAAGGTCAGTTGGTGACGATCGCGTCGACAGTTTCCCCAGGGGGAATCATCGGCAAGACGTGTTGACCATATGGGGTTCGAAGGTCGAGCAGGAAAGGATCGTCGCACGCGAGCATCTGGTCGACGGCCGCGTCAAAGTCGCTCGACTTGTCGACGCCAACGGCGTTCCAGCCGTAGCCCTTGGCGATCGCGACGTAATCAGGATACCGACGCACGTGGTAAGAATCGCCGAATTGCGTGTATTCCGGATCGTTCGTATCTCCAAGGTAGGTATTGGCGCGGTTCTTTTTAAAGAACATGTCTTCCCACTGCGCGACGTTGCCAAGGTATTGATTATTCACGAGCACGAGTTTAACGGGAATGTGTTCCGTGACACAAGTCGCGAGCTCTTGAATATTCATCTGGAGACTTCCGTCCCCCTCAATGGCAATAACAGTAGCTTCCGGTCGTGCGACCTTAGCGCCGATCGCCGCCGGCAAACCGAAGCCCATTGTACCCAGACCGCAACTGGACAACCACGATTGAGGACGATTGAAGTGGTAGAAAAGCGTAGTCCAGAGTTGATGCTGACCGACGCCGGTAGTGATCACAACGTCTTTTCCCTGTGTCTTTTCGGAAAGGCGCGCAATTGACTCTTGAACAATTGGCAAATCTTCTGCTTCTTCTATTGCGTTCTTCTTATATCTGACCGGACGATCCTTCGCGTAGCCGCTAAGCGTTTCCGTCCAAGGAGTCAGATCGACCGGGCGATAGTCGCGTTTGATTCTTTCGTTGAGAATGGCAAGCGTGTCTCTTAGGTCGCCACAAATGTGGAGATCGACAACCTTAACTTTGTCAAATTCCGAGGGGTCGACGTCGAAATGAACAACGAAAGCGCCTGCGGCAAATTTCGACGGCGATGCAGCGACACGATCGCTAAAACGCGCGCCAAGAACTAGTAAGAGGTCACATTCCTTCAACGCGCGGTTGGCGCAGTATGTTCCATGCATACCAGCCATTCCCAGACAATGCTTGTCGTCGCGTGGAAAACTAGCCAAACCGGGCATAGTCGTCACAACGGGGATATTGGTCGCGTCGACGATTTCCTTGAGGATAGACGAGACGTTGGCAAGGCTAACGCCACCGCCGGACATAATCAAGGGTCGATGGGCGCGTTGGATCTTATCAAGGAGTTTCGCCAGATTTGTCTCGGAGATAGTCGCTTGCTCTTGCTGGTAACCGGGTAGGTTGAATTCCTGGGCGTAGTTCGGATAACACTGGCTGACGAGGACGTTTTTGGGGAGGTCAACGAGAACCGGACCGGGACGACCTGTTCGAGCGATGTATAGCGCCTCGGAAATAATGCGCGAAATATCGCTGACGTCCTCTACAAGGTAATGATGCTTGGTGATGCAACGGCACACCTCGGTAATGGGCGTCTCTTGGAAGGAGTCGTCTCCGATAGCGTTCAAACCGACCTGACCCGTCAAGATGACAATGGGTATGCTGTCGAGCTTCGCGTCGGCGATTGCCGTGATGATATTCGTGGCGCCCGGTCCGCTGGTGGTCATGCAAACGCCAACTTTACCGGTGGAGCGTGCATAACCCTGCGCGGCGAAACCACACGCTTGCTCGTGACGTGGCAAAATGACGCGAATTTTATCACGAAAACGTGAAAACGCTTGGTGAAGTGGAATCGTCGCGCCGCCAGGATAGCCAAAGACATGCTCGACGCCGTTGCGAATCAGGGTTTCAACGACAATTTCTGCGCCGTTTGTCATTTTTGTGGCGGGTTGGTTCTGTTCTGCGTGTGAAAGTTCGTTTTGAGACACGGCGCGCTCCTGTTTCTATGGACGCTAGACGCTACGCATACTGCGCAGTCATTTGTTAAGCGCTGTCGTTCTTCTTAGCGGCGTAAGCATGCCACGCCAGACGGCAGCGTAGTTTTTATGTATTCTTTTCGTCAAAGATACACTCTTTTTCATTTTTAACAAGGCGCCGTCTTGTTGACCTATGCCTTGTTCCGTTGATATAATCTTCTTGGAACAAAATGGCGTTTATTTCTCTCTAAGGAGAGTAGACATGCGTCATCGGTGGCTTCTTTGGACGTCAACCGTGACGATTGACGTCTAGCAAAGAAGAAATGTCGCGTTTAGGGACAGTTCTATTGCTTGTTTTTTTTCTAGTCTTGATTATTATAGATGAAGTTTGTGGACGCTGGTGTTCGATACTGTGTAAAATACAAGTCAGCGTAGTCGTCCCACATGCGACGTTCGCAAACTTTTGTTATCCACTTTGATTGAGGCGCTTCAGAATGTTTGGCACTTTGGAGCCGCTACGTGGCGGCGACGATATTCCTCTTCTTAAACCCGAGTTAACTCTTGGTCGTAGTGAAAAAAATGACGTTGTCTTACGATACGGCAATGTCTCTGGACGGCATTGTCGCTTGGTCCTGTCACAAGGCTATTGGTATGTGCTCGACTCCGGCAGTACCAACGGTACGACGGTAAATGGATATCGTACTCGTGACCAACGCGTTGATCCCAACGGACGAGTTGCATTTGCAAAACACGAGTACATTCTAAGATATGATCCCGTGAAAAATGGGGCGCGCGGCGCGATTCCTCCTGAAACCTTGGAATCGGACGTCTTTGAACAATCGCTACTTGAGCGCGCCGGCGTGTCCAAACACGTACAGTCGCTTCCAAAGACGTGGGAACTCAAGCGTCAGGAGGGCGCTACGCTCGAGGAATTGGAATCTGGGAAAGTTGACGATCGTTCCGGCTTAACGCTCGACGACCTCAAATTCGACGACTAATCCCGTCGTATGTTCTCCGTATCGTTAGGTCGGCGTATGAATGCGCGCGCCACGAAAGCTATTAGAACATGAAAAATAAGTCTGCAAAGCCTCCGAGAAGACCTTGCAGACTTATTTTAATTCTCAGTCTGGCGCTTTTGTGTGTGCGACTGAATAGAATAGTCGTCAAGTTCCTTATTGGCTCGCTTTAGTAATGCCTCCTGACGGCGCGCTTCTTCTTTTTCTTTTAAGGTTGTTAGCGCCTTGACCTCTTTACTGACTTCGGTTAGTTCCTCGCACTTCGCATGGAACTCTTCCTGTAACAGTTGTAATTCTCTCAGCGCTTCCTTTCGTCGTTGAAGCAACGCATTGTGACTGGCCTGACGATTCCGCAGAACTTGCGCCGTCACCGTGGCTTGCGTACGAACGCTACGAGATTGCGCGAGACTCTCTTTGATCTGAGCTTCCAATGACGCCAGTCGTTCCGACGCTTGGTCAAGACTCTTTTGAAACGCGACGAGCGCCAACTTCTTCTCGTCGCGTTCTGATTCGCGAAGCTTTAGCAATGATTCGAAACGAAATTGTTCCACACGCTTGTCCGTAATTATATCGATTGACCAGACTTGCGACGCCAAATGCCTAGGCGTTTAGTAACGCTGTAGCAATTCAAGCATCTTACGATCCAGCTTGTGTCCATGCCAGTCTTCGTATTCAATATCGGTTCGCCCGCTGTCGAGTATGCCAAAAGAGCCACGGAAGTTCCACAGACTCCACCCTAAACCTGCGTCGCGCCAGTTAGCGAGCATGTCTTCTAACCAATGTAACGCAATATCATGTGGCGTCTTATTGTAGGCGCCAAATTCACCGACCATAACGCCAATTCCGGCGTCTTTGGCTTTTACCCAGGGTTCAACGTTTTCTTTATAGAGCCATGCGCGATCTTTTGTTGCGTTCGATAGTTCGTTAATCAACGTTTTACCGTCATAGCGCAATTGATTAGCTTCTTTGGAACGCCAGTCCTGCGTACCGGTAATCGTCGATTCTACCGCATTGCCGGAGCGTATGCCAAGTTCGGAGATATAAATCCAGTCGCCGTCGACGTTTTGAATTGTTAGCGTCTGCACGCTCGATGGAATGTCAACCACGACGTCGAGGTCGTAAATATTCTGATAAATATTATATTCCTTACTGAAGACGACTTCTTTCCACTCGCCTTGTCCGTCTCGTGGTTGGAATTTCCGACGCAAAATCTCTTTGTCATCGGCTTTGACCACTAGCGTGGCGCTTTGCGACACGACGCCAATTTTCAAACGTAATTTGGCGTCGGCGCCAAACTCGCCACGAATGATCCAAGGACGACGCGTTTCCTCAGGTAATTCACTTTTACCAGGACTGGGCATGAGTCCGTTAAAGGAAATCATCGGCCAACGCGGGTAGGGGTAGTTGCGGCTGTTAACCCAGTTAGCGCCGTAATGCGAGATCTCCATGGGGCTGTATCCGCGCGTTGCCTGAGCCACTTTTAGATCTTTCAGCGGCATGCATGGCTCTTGCCCCCAGGATAGTCCGTCGCAGATGATTAATCTGTCGGGGTCTTCGCTACGAATCGCTTGACAAATCCGACTAACAACCTTGCAATATTCCTCTTGCGTGCAACCAGCAGGCTCATTGAAGAGGTTAAAGCTCAAATAACGATTGGGAACTCCACGATAGCGTTTCGCAAAGGTTTGCCAATGCAAAGCGCACATTTCCAATGCTTCTTCACTTTGCCAAATCAGGGGGCGTTCCGGAGGGTTGGCGACCGTGTAGCCGGGCGCTCGGTGAAAATTCATGCAGACATGGACTCCATAAGATTGACCATACTGAAGCGCCTGGTCAATCTCTTGGAGCGTCTTTTCTTTGAATCGTCTCTTGTCGTCCCCTTCAATCCAGGTGCGATAGTCCATTGGCAATCGCACGAAATTAAAGCCGAACTGATGAATCCATTGAAAATCGCTCTCCAGAAACGCGGTTGCGGAACCGACGTTGAACTTCTCACATAAGTTGAAACCACGCCAACGCGGCAACGCGAACCATTTCGGCTCGGGCAGTTCACTTTTTGACGTCGTTTGTGATATGCAAGCTGGCGTCGTGTGAAGTAATGCGCTGGAGGATAGGAATGCGGCGCTATACCGGAGAAAATCACGACGCGAAGAAGACGTTGTTTGCACGGCGAAACTCCATTATGGGGATGCTGGGATCGGGCTGAGTGTAATAACACCGAATGATAAAGTCAACTGATAATATTGTCGAAAGATGGACTTATAAAACAACTCACGATTGTGTAAAAAACTTGTATTCTGTGGAAAATAGTCAAAAAAACTACCTTATTTTATTGAATCCATAGTGTCATAGCATACAATATGTGGAGTAGATTTGTACTGACGTTACCCTGAATCTTGCAATCAATCCATTGCACGGATTGTGGTCGAGCGGGCAGGTCTAGTCGGTGCAAATTGAATAGCAAATTTGCAAGATTACAAATTAAGGAGATTTACATGAGTACTCTTTCTCGACGTTCTTTTTTGAAGACGTCCGGTCTGGTTGCTACCGCGAGCGCGCTTCCGTCCCTCTCGAGCTCTCCTCGCGTTCATGCCGGTGAAGACAATACGATTAAAATCGCGTGGATTGGTAATGGTAGCCGCGGCGGCGGGGCTATCCGTCAAGCGCTCAACGCAGACGAAAACACCAAACTCTATGCAGTTGCCGACGCGTTCGAAGCTCGCGCAAAGAACGCCGTCCAAAGCGTTATTGACACCCACGGAGAGGATCGTGTCGATTGCGAAGGTCGTATTTTCCACGACCTCGACGGCTTCAAACAAGCGGTCGATTGCTTGGACGACGGCGACGTTGTCGTCTTGACGACTCCCCAAGGCTTCCGCCCGATCACCTTCGAGTATGTCGCCAACCACAAGAAACACCTGAACGTCTTCATGGAGAAACCTCTTGGCGTCGATATTCCCGGTCTGAAGAGACTTATGGCTGCCAACGAAGTCGCCAAGAAGAAGGGTATTCAAGTCGGCGTCGGTCTGAACAACCGTCACTATTTCCGCACCGAAGAAACCGTCAATGCAATTCGCGACGGCAAACTCGGCGACGTTCTCACCACGTGGGTCTATCGTCTGCAAGGTCCGCATATTCTCAACGTGCACGAAGATTTCACCCCGTTGCAAAACGAAATCAGCAATATCTTCTGCTTCGATTGGACCAGTGGCGGTTTCATCGTCGACGCGCTCATTCACAACATCGACATCTGCTGTTGGTGCATGGACGATTACCCAATCGCGGCCTTCGCGTCCGGTGGTCGTATCTGCGACGCTCACGATAAAGGCGTGCGCCGTATGCAAGACCAACTCATCGACTGTGGCGCTATTGAATACGTCTTCAAGGACGGTCGTCGCATGAATCTCCACACTCGTACCCTGCCAAACTGCTGGAATATGTTCCAAGCGAACGTACAAGGCGCCAAAGGTTGTGCGCAAGTGGGCGAAGGCGTTGGCGATCCCGCGATCTATGAAGGTACTGAAATGCGCGATGGCGCTACCCGTAAGGTTCTCTGGAAGCCGGAATCTCCCGCGAACGACTCTTACCAAGACGAACACCGTCTCCTCTTCAAGGCCATTCGTAACAACGATCCTTGGAACGAGGTTCAATACGCTGTTGACGCGACGCGCACTGCATTGCTCGGTCGTACCGCGATGGAAACCGGTCAATACATCACGATGGAACAACTCATGACGTCGACCAAAGAACTTGTTCCGAACATCGACGATCTGCGTATCGATAGCGAATCTCCGACTCCGCGCGATGAAAACGGCAATTACTGGATCGCTACTCCTGGCGTCACCAAGTTCGAATGATAACGACAAATGCGATTGCCTATCGTTGAATTTTTTCAGCTTGTAGGCGTTGATATGCCGCAATAACACGACGCAACCATGCTCGTCTTCTCGAGAACGAACATGGTTGCGTTTTTATGTCTTTATCGTCAAATTCACAAATAATATAGCTCGATAGCGCGTTAAGATTGTGCTATCGAGCTTTTGGCGTCGTGTTCAGTCTAAATTGAGAATTAGGCGTGAACGAACCTATGTTGTTAGCTGGAAAACATCTCCCTCTTACAAACAACTGGCGCGTAAAACGTTTGCAAACGTACTTGTTGAAATAAATTACAAACGTTATGGCGTTATGGATTTACGGCAAAGTAAAGACGGGAGAATTGGCGTTAAGTTGCGCCATATACTCTTCCACATTCTTTTCGGGTTCCTTGACGTAACCATATTTGGACCATTGATATTCGTCGATATCAGGCGTGAAGGTTGCTTCGGTTTCGGTGAGGTTCGCCATGACGAATCCCATGTCGCCCCAATGACCGACCGAGGGGAAGCAAATCGTACGCATGTCACGGTCGATTGGAGTACGGTAGTAGTGATGGTGACCGTGTAAATATGCCACGCATTTCGGACAGGATTTGAGCAACTCCGCCAGTTCCGTCTCCTTGAGAGGATGATGGCAACCGACGAAGAATGGCTTCTTGTCGTAGGTTTTGACGACGCCTTCGAGCCAAGTGCGCTGTTCTGGTGAAATCCAGCCTTTAACTTGACCTTCGAGATAGGAGTCAAGCAGAATGAAGTCGGCGTGAGGAGTTGCTACAATGTTGACATAGCGATCTTCAATCGGTTGATTTGTAAATCTTTCTGGGAAGATTTCACGATAGTTCGCAATACGATCGTGATTACCCATGGCGATTTCCCACTTGATCCCGGCGGCTTCGATCGGCTTAATGAGTTCGCGGAAGAGCTGATATTCCTCGATTTTCCCCTGAAGATAGGCGACGTCGCCGTAGATTAAGAGGTTGGCAGGCAGGGGATTCATTGCCAGGATTTTGTTGACGCACTTTTTGAAACGAACAACATGCTGCGTTGTTTCTGGTCCATGTAAGTGCGTGTCGGAAAAAATCGCGATAAGATTTGGGTCGTGCGGTACGTCTTCTCCTGAGAAGATCGGCGTAATTCTGCCAAACTCTGTGGCAAAAGTCGCCACGGCAAGGGTTTTGAAAAAGTCTCTTCTGTTCATAACGTTATCTCTGCACTAGTGGTGGTTCAGATAAAAGCGAACAAAAGAGTCGCGCAAGCAAATGCACAACTCTTTTGCGACGGCGTATTATCTCTATATGTAAATAAAGCGTATATTTACGTTACGCCTGTTCAGCTTTGAGAGCTTCCAGAGAGCTTCTGAGATTGTCGACGAATTCGTCGACATGTTCGACTTGTTCAAACGCCACGACGTAGACGTCAACGATTTGAGCACGTGCGACGAAATCTACCGATTTACGACGTTCTTCCAGTTCTTTATAAGTACCTTCGCCCATGATCTTCATACAGAGAATACCTTTGCCGTTAGCGTGCGCTTTTTTTGACGCTTCGATATTTTCTTCAGCAGATCCTTCCATACGGTAGCCGGTGTGATTGAGTCGAATGTGAATGGCGTCGACCCACGGGTTCTCGGCTGCCGTTTGAATTGCGCCGATGGAGTGGCAAGAGACGCCATGACCGCGAATGAGACCTTCTTTTTTGAGCTTTTCTAGTTCTTCGGCCTGGTCTTGGAAGTCATTTGCCCAGTCGGGTTTCATCATGCAGTGAAGTTGCACCAAGTCGATGTAATCAGTGCGCATCTCTTTGAGGAAGCGCATAACGGTTTCTCGTACGGGCTGGCGGTCTTCGTCTTTAATGCCGCCGTTGTGTAGCCAAATCTTGGAGGAAAGGACGTAACTGTCGCGCGGTTTGTCCTTGAGAGTGGAGGAGATCAGGTCGTGCGTGCCGTAGAGATCGGCGCAGTCGAAGAAACGCACGCCCACGTCATAGCAATGATTAATGACCTTGATCGCATTGTTACGATCCATGCGCGTCAATGTACTAGATTGATTGTAACCGGCCATACCCGTACCAAGACCGATACGAGACGCCTTGATTGTCGGGGTAAGTTGAACCAGTTCAAAGGGGTCGGTCGAAATTTCCTGCTTCGGCGTCTCTTGCGCTAAGACCGAACGCTGCGCTGAACCGACTGCGACGGCTCCGCCAAGACCCGCTAAGGATGTTCTGAGAAATTCTCGTCGCTTGATTTCCATGGGAGATCCTTTACAAATGAGTGAATGGGAAGGGGGACGGAAAGTCGGCGTGTTAAAGCAGAAGACTTCACGTCGCTATATTATTAAACGTCAAGCTAGTGACGCTTTGAAAAGGTTGCGGCTCCTTTCGAACTCCGATACCTTGGCAAGGCATGTAAACGCCAGCTGAGAAGTTGTGACCACAAACCGCAATCCACACTCAATTTTATGTATAGAAGCGCTACAAGTCAATTGACAAAGGAAAGAAATTGATAAACCTTTCGATTCTCTTGGTCGAAACGACTTTAATAAAAAAAGACCGTTTTACCGAGTTAAGTTGGCAAAGCGGTCTGAAATGGAGCACGACGTTCTGTTGCGAGCCTAGATTTGAGAATTTTCGGTCGGCACGAGGAAAATATTGCGAATACGCGTCGCGGTGCGAGCGTATTGTTCGTCTTTGCTCATCTTCTTCCATTCCTCGGAGTTGACAAACTTGGACCAACCTTCACGACGCGCTTCGTCGCTGGGGAAGCTCAGCATATAAGTAACGTTTGGCGCCCAGGAGCCAAAGAGCGCGGAACCGAAGAAGACCGGCGCCATTCCGCAACGACGGAACAGATCAAGTTCACCGTCTTCGAACATGCCTTCTTTTTTGACGTTGCGCTCGTAGTTGGGCGAATTGTACGTGCGCAGTTGTAACAAACGCTCTGGGTTGGAGTTCGGCTTGTCAATGTGAGGCTGTGAGACGAAGGATTTTAGGGCGATGATTTCTTCATCGACGAATTCGAGGTCGTCCGAAAGATTAAAGACCGGGGCGTTCTTAGCGCTGAGTTTCTGATAGTTCAGCAACAGTTCAGAGGAGTACGTCTCTTGCGCCACGAAGACGGCGTTGGCATACTTGCCGTAATCACCGCGTTCATTTGCCATGAGTTCATCATGGAAGGTGAAGACGCCGATGTTACTGAATCCCAGAGATTGACGCAAGGGAATGAGTTCCGCGTCAAAATGCTTCGCCAGAACATTGCGCTTTTCCAGCGTTTCGGCGTAAAAAAATTCCAACAGGATATAGCTAGAATCTTGTTTTTCTTCAACAACTTCGCCAACAGGTCTGGCTCGTCTTTCGGTTCTAGTTCTACCAGGAATAATGAGGTCTGCGCGTGCAGTTGTCGCGGTTGCAGCCAAACCGCCGACTACTGCGGAGGTGATGAAATCACGTCGTTCCATTTTATTTCTCCTTTTTGAAGGATCGGTCAATACTACCATGATAGTCCATGAATGCGCCGCATCTATTTAGCACGAGGAGAAAGCGATGCATCTGGATTCATTATTCATTATTCTAACCGGGCGTCAAGAAACTTTTATTTGGCAAGCACGCTCAAGCTAATGTCAACGCGACCCAATGGGGCGCTGACCTGAACCCCTTGGATGTATGAGCGTAGAGAAGCTAGAGATTCACGTGCGATTTCAATGCCCATGGCGGTCTGTTCTTCGCTTGATTTTGTCGCGGCGATTTCCATTCGCGCCATGATTTGATCCGGCACTACGACGCCCGGCACTTCCTTGCGCATAAACAGCGCGTTACGATAGCTAACGAAAGGCCAAATACCGGCGATAACGGGAATTGTTCTTTCGCCTAGCTCTTCGAGGAACGAGATCAGCGCGTTCGGGTCAAAAACCGGTTGGGACACGGCAAAGAGCGCGCCGGCGTCAATCTTTTGACGTAATCGTTCAATTTCTTTTTGACGGTTCAGCGCCGAAGGATCGAACCCGCAACCAAAGAACGCATTGGTCGGTTTGCCGATCGACTGCCCAGCTAAGTCGACTCCACGATTCAGACGACGTTGGAGTTTGCATAGTCCAATGGCGTCGCAGTCGAATACGCCAGTAGCGTCGGGGTATAAACCCAACTTCGGCGGATCGCCTGTGATAAAGAGAAGATTGGAAATATTCAGTGCAGCGCAACCGATAAGATCGGCCTGCAATCCGATCAAATTACGATCGCGACAGCACATATGTACGACCGGCTCGATTTGCGCTTCCGTCAGCGCTTTGGAGGCGGCAACGATTGTGGAGATACGCGCTGAGGCGCGTGGTCCGTCGGGAAGATTGACCGCGTCGACGCCGCCGTCGCGAACAATAGCGATTTTCTCCAGGAATTTCGTTAAATCGTAACCGCAAGGCGGAATAGCTTCAACGGTTTGAACCCATTGACCATTGACGAGTTTATTAGCCAATCGGCTACGAGATTCGACCGGCGACTCTTCCTGTTCCTTAACGTTTTCAGCGACGCTATGTAAAACGATCTGTTGCCGACGACTGTGCGAGGTCGGCTTGACCATCTTGACAATTTCAGAAAGGTCACTTGGCGTCACGCCACAGCATCCGCCTACGGCGGCGGCGCCGAGGTCGACGTAGCGCATGGCATAAGTCGCAAGGTATTCAGGCGAGCTGTAATAGATCTGTCGACCTTCAAACGCCTGAGGGGAACCCGCGTTTGGTTGAACGACGAGCGGGAGGTCAACGCTCTTGACGACCTCTTGTACCACCTGTAGCATATCGACAGGTCCTAGACAGCAGTTGAGTCCCCACGCGACCGGTTGTGGTTTGTTCGGCGCAAAGGGCGCGAAGAAGGTCGAAAAGATCGGCGCGCGTGATTCAATCGAGTTGGGATACTGCAGATACGTCGGATTCAGCCCATAGGACATGATGAACGGTACGCGCTGATCCAGGGACGCCATTGCGTCAACCATGATTTCTGAGCAAGCACGACTCGGTTGCGTTTCAAAGATAATTAAATCGACGCCGCCGGTAATGAGCGCTTTGGCTTGACGTGCGAATTCCGCGACAATCTGCGCCCGATCGCGTTTGAGTAGAATGTCTTCTGCGGGAAAACCGATCGAGCCGGCCACGAAGACGCGACGTGAATCGTCGGAATATTCTTGCGCCACGTCTCGCACTAACTCCACGCCCGCGATGTTGATCGCCTCCACACGATCCTCAAGACCGTAACGTTCCAATGCGAAACGATTGGCCCCGTAAGTGTTCGTCGTAAGAACGTCGACCCCAGCGGAACCATATGCGCTTGCAATCTCCTTCACGAGATTGCGATTACGAAGGTTCAAGTCGTCATAACATTGGTTGGTGAAAATATTACGTCGATAAATTTCGGTGCCAAAAGCGCCGTCAAAGACCAGGGGGGACGTATTTAGTACTGCTTGAAAACTGTCGGACATTACAACGGTAGCGCTGATAAAAAATCGCATGCGCTGACTCATGGCGCAACACGATATAATTGGCTAGGATAGACGTCTGTGGGATTCAAGGCACAAGCCTTCAGAGACGTCTGTCGGTTAGGTAATCGTTAGACCGAGTGTTGGCAGTATCGCGTTGAGCAAGAGCGACGGGGCGATATTGCAGAACACTCGTTTCTCGGTAAGATGAAAAGAGGCGCATGAGCGCCGAGTAGCCATTCCATTGTAGTCAGGATTAGGAGACGTTCAAAATGGCGCTTTCTTGTTTCTATCCACATTACGTCGTGTCTAGCGTTGTTGAGATAACGCCGGAGCGATTGGCGACGCTCGGCATACAATACCTCCTGCTTGACGTAGATTGTACTCTAAAACGGTATTCTCAACAAGCGCCAGAGCCTGAAATTGAACGCTGGCTCGATTCTTTGAGAGCCGCAAACGTCAAGATGTGTCTTTTGTCAAACGGCGTCGGCGCACGGATTCAGAGTTTTGCACGGCTGGTTGACTTGCCGTATATTGCCCCGGCGTGTAAACCGTTCACGAAAGGGTGCCGTCGCGCCTTTAATGAATTAGGATTCGTCCCGACGGCAACGGCGATCATTGGAGACCAAATCTTTGCCGATATTATGGCGGCGCGATTGAGCGGCGTTCGTGCGTTTTTAACAACGCCTCTTTCGCCTGAAGAGGAGCATTGGTTTACGCGTGTCAAACGTCCTTTTGAAAAGATCGTCATGCGCTCCTATTTCAGGAGATTTCCTGACGGCGTCTGGAAAGATCAAAGCACACGAGATTAACAAATTGCGCCAGGTGAAGACGTCAATATGAACGAGCGTGTGTTCCCAGAAGAATTAAGTATTCTGTAGAACACACGCTCAAAGACGGAGGATATGGACATTATGCGTTTAATACGCTACGTCAATCTTATTCAGTCTCTGTTTCGGTTTGGGGCGACTTAGTGCAACGCGAAGCCCAAAGTTCGTATTGAGGATCGCCGCGACGAAACGTAAAGCGTGCGTCTGGCAAAGTGTGCTCGCGGTAAGGCTCCGAGTGAATCGATACAATGATCTTGGATTCGTCGATACGTTCGACTGTGTAATTGAGATTGTCTTGCTGTGTTTCGTTTGTCATTTTATGCTATTGGTTTGCGTCCTGTGAACATGCTTTAAAACGGCGACGTTGCATCTTTCGTCTCCGTTTGAGATTAATGACTCGATTTATTTTGTAACGAGGCGCTATGCATGCCCCATTAGTCTAAACAGACCACAATAAAGTCAAAAAGTTCCTCAATAGGTTGACGTAAGTTGTCGTTTTGTGGGAAACGCCATTGTGTAGACTATCCTATGTCTATTTTATCTTCCCCGTGATTAAAAACAAATCGGGGCGCTTAGAATGACGCCGTACCGAACGTGTCGCTCTAAGCGCCAAAGTTGAGGAGGGCGGGGGTTAGCGCACGTTCCATTCCTCAAGTCGCCAAACGGAGCCGTTAAAACGGAAAACTCCGTAGGCGCCGGTGGAAAGCTTTTGTTTTACAGGTTTTTCGCCCTCATCCGACAATAAGTCGAGCGCGAATCGAGCGACGCCATTACTCGTTACCGCCACAACTGGTTGATTCTGTGCCTTTTGTACGATGGAATCGGCAAATTCGCGCCACTGGCGCCCGAGAGACGACACACGATTCGAAAGACCCCTCCACGCTTTCGGCAGGATCCGACGACTGTCCCAAGCCTCTAGTGCGGAACGCCCAATTTCTTTAAGACGTTCCTCGTCTTTTACGACTGATTCGTCACACGGGATTTCCGCTCGCCCTAAATTGACTAAAACCTCGTCTTCGGGTAGCCCGTCGTCTTGACCGTAGTCAAGTTCCGTGAGGAATTCTTCAGCGCTCATTTCGATCGTGTTTTGAGAGAAGACGGAGGCGACCTCAGCAGCGGTTTCATAGGTACGACGCAACGGAGCATAGTAAATATGCCCTGGCGTAAGACCTTTTTTTAAAAGCGATTCGCCGAGACGACGCCCCTGTTCATGACCTTGTTCGGTGAGAGGTAGGTCGGTACGCGCGCCCACGCGTAAAATGACGTCGCCAGAGTTGAACGTATTGCCATGGCGCGCGACGATAAGGGTAATTTCTGACATAGCACGATAATCTTTCAGCGTCGCCCGGAATATTTCGGGCTGGTACGTTTAGGTTTACGCGTCAAGCGTAAAAATCGAGTAGTTCGCCATTTTCGCGGATAATCTTAGCTACGCGTTCTAGATCCTCAGGCGAATCCACTCCGGAGGTGACCGCGTCGTAACCAGGAGGATAGATTCCCTCGACCATCTGAATCGTGTAGCCGTTCTCGAGGAATCGCAGTTGCTCCAGTTGCTCGAGTCGTTCATACTGACTCTTGGGCGACTGCGCAAAGAATTGTAACGCTTCGTAGCGATAAGCGTACAACCCGATGTGACGTCGTACCGGACTCATATCCGACGTTTCTCGCCATTTTTCTTCGTTTCGAATGGCTGGAATAATCTGCTTGGAGAACCACAATGCGCGATTGTTTGCGTTGACTACTACCGTGGTACCGCTGAAAGGACTTTGTAGTTTGGATTTACGAAGCGCGTCGAGCGCGTGCCAAGAGAGCTGCACAAAGACCGACGCGACCGAATTCGACGGCGTTTTTTCCAGCGCTGTCATGAGATCCAGAATAAAAGTCGGAGGACAGGTTGGAAGGTCGCCCTGAAGATTGACAATGATTTCTGGTCGCACGTTCGCCTGTAACGCGACTTCCCAGACGCGATCGGAGCCAGATTGAGCCTGGTTTGACGTAACGACGATCGGAATATTCTGGGAGTTACAGAAATCGATAATCAGGTCGCTTCGAGTTTCCTCACTTGGCGTTTCAGTTGCGACGACGGCGTCGCAATCGTCTACACGACTCTTGACATAATTGGCAATTTCCCATGTGCGTTGCAGTAAGGTTTTACCCTCGAGTAACGCCAATGGTTTTCCAGGAAATCTCTTGGAACCGTATCGCGCGGGAATGACAATTAATTTACGCATGGCGTTTATATCTGTTTAGCGGTTGGTTGAGCTGTCGCTGAGAGTATAGAGGATCGGTCTGTTTTTACGGAACCATGACAGGGATTTCATAGCCGTTGTCTTTCTGCTCCCAGTTGATTCTCACGCGCGAAAGGTACCAGTTTTTTCCATGTGTGGCGTTACCCTGGAAAAAGAGCCAGGTTTGACCGTCTTCGTCCACAAAGACGCCAGGATGACCAGATTCCGATTCATTCCATTGCCCCTTGGGACCGTTGGTGATAAATGGAACGTTCCACAGACGCGTCCAGGTCAAGCCATCGTCACTGACCGCAACCCCGATATGTTGCGGATCATTGTTATATCCGCCAGCGTAGAACATGTATAATTTGTCGTTTCGTACAACGGTTGTCGGCGCTTCAATACAATTGGTTTCCCAGTGTAATTCAGGTTCGAGGATTGAGGCGTCAACCGGCTCTTTCCACGAGGATGAGTCAATGGAGAGCAAGCCGTCCTTGTCGGCTTTACAAACGGCGACAACAATCTTTTGAATCTTGCCTTGCGGGTCGCGCGTGGCGGCATAGAGGAAGAATTGATCCTTGAATTGAATGAAGTCGGCGTCGATCGCACGTCCATTGTTCCAATTGCCGTGGGGACGAAAGATTGGATTATTCGGATTAGGGGTAAAGTGAACGCCGTCGTCCGAAACCGCCATACAGATTGCGTCGAGAGCGCCGTTGCCATACGTCTGATAGAAAAGAAAGACCTTATTGTCGACGACGCGAGCACAGGGGGCGCAGAAACCTTTTTGATCGCACTCTTGCATTGGCAGAAGATTGTCGACGAATTCCCAATTTGTTAAGTCGTCGCTTTTAGCAATGCCGGTGGTCCAGCCATATTTACCGCCGTCTTTTTCCTGAGGGGGAATGGAGAAGTACATGTAGTACTTGCCATTAAAATGAATGACGGTTGGGTCTTTGGCAAAATCTTGGGGCGCCCATTTCATAGCGGGATTCTTCAAAAGTTCCGCATCGCAGGGCGTAATCGATTTCACGTCGTCGGGCGTCTTGAAAATCACTGGCGTTGCGACGGCGCTTGAATTCGGTTCCGCGCCCAGAAGAGAACTAGACGGCACAAAATTCACAGCAATACTACAATACAGCGCAAAGAGCAAGAAGTAATAGACGAATCTAAGGAATGACGCCTGAAATCTCATAGCAATAACCTTCTGAACAAGCCTAAAGAGCGTCCGATTGGACAGCTCCTGTGTGGTCTGATTTTGACAAAACGACCTTGAATTGTCAAGTTCTTTTTAAAGTCTGTTTAGCAAGAGGTTGTGGATGTGTTAGACATAATGAATAAGTCGATTGTATCGATTATAATGAATAATTTTTTATCGATTTTGTATTGGTTTGATATGGCGAATTTTGCCTTTCCAGTCCGTCGTCATTTCTGTTTTTGTCTCGGACGAAATCGATATTTGCTTGGGCGAAGGAATGGGGCATTGCTTTATAAAGTATCTTTTAGGACGGTTTGAAGTAGCTCTTGTTATGTTTATATTTGACTGGCTAATGAAGCAGACGATGAGTCGTTACATAAAGTATGTATGCGCCGTCAATGGCGTTATAGGTATATCGCGTCTTTTCAAACCTGTTATATCTGTTATAATAGGGCAAAAGTAGTAGAGAACGTTAGCGCCTTTGACGCCTCGTTCCAGTGCAGATTTAATGACATGCTTTTTAATTGAGGTTACCTATTGAGTTCATCTACGTTCAGTTGTAATGCGTATGGGGTCGTATCGAACGACCTGAACGGTTCGTTGAGTCCAATGGCTTACACAGTTTAACACGTGGATGCTCGAACGTCTGCACGGCGAGGTGAAGTTAGGGGTTACTTAGCCCCGCAGTTAATGGAGGAAGGTTGATATGTCCGACTTCTCTGATACGGCCAAACTTCTTATCGATGATAAAGAAATTGAGTTGAATGTCTACACGGGCGTGGAGGGCGATCGCGCGATCGACGTCACTTCTTTGTACAAAGATCACAAACTCACGACCTATGATCCATCATTGGGCAATACGGCCATTTGCCGTAGTTCTATAACTTACATCGACGGCGAGCGTGGAGTACTGCGTTATCGTGGCATTCCGATCGAACAGTTCAACCGTTCGAAGCCAAATTTCATTGAAGTCGCTTGGGCTCTGATTTTCGGTCGTCTCCCTGATCATGAGGAATTGGGTTACTTCCACGACGCTTTGACCGATAATGAGCTTCTCCACGAGGGTTTGAGAAATCAGTTCATGGCGTTGCCGGTTGACGCGCCTCCTATGGCGATTCTTTCGGCTATGATTAGCATGATGGCGTGCTATCACAAAGAGTTCCTGCAACTGGAAGACGAAACGTCCCTCTTGGGCGCCGCGGCACGACTGATTAGTAAGGTACGTACGATTGCGGCGTTTACTCATCGTCGTTCCGCTGGTCTGCCGTTTATTTACCCCGATCCGAATCTGAGATATTGTGCAAACTTCCTCCACATGATGTTCTCATTGCCTTATAAGCAATTTGAGGTCTCCGAGGAAATGGAAGACGCGCTCAATTTGGTACTGATTCTGCACGCTGACCACGAGCAAAATTGTAGCGCGAGTGCGGTACGCGTCGTCTGTTCTGCTCAGGCCAACTTATTCGCGTCCTGTAGCGCGGGCGTTAACGCGTTATGGGGACCTCTACACGGCGGCGCCAACGTCAAAGTGATGGAAATGCTGGAGATGATCTATCGTGGCGGTCACCGACCCGAAGAGTGCATCGCCGCCGCGAAAGATAAGAATAATCAGTTCCGTCTTTTCGGCTTTGGACATCGTGTCTACCGTAACTATGACCCGCGTGCGAAGATCCTCAAGACCGCGTGCGACCGACTCTTTAGTAAGCTCAAGCACAAAGATCCGTTGCTGGACGTCGCTCGTAAACTGGAAGAACTGGCGCTCAGAGACCCGTACTTCATCGAACGAAAACTCTATCCCAACGTCGACTTCTACAGTGGTATTCTCCTGCGTGCCATGGGCATCCCTACGAATATGTTTACGGTCATGTTTGCGATTGGACGTTTGCCCGGTTGGATCGCCCAGTGGAAAGAACAGCATTTTGCCGACGGCGCCAAGATTATTCGTCCGCGTCAGCTTTATGTCGGTAATCCGAAGTCCGACTACATCGAGATCGAAAAACGCTAGTTGACGACTGTGTTCTTATGTCGTGATTGTTTCGCGACCAGATAACGCTCTGCGTCATTAACCCGACTTAATACTTGCGATAGACTTCTAGGAGTCTGTCGCTTTTTTTGTATGACGAGCATGTTCCGAATCTTAGGTGAAAGTCCCAAGGAGCGTAGTTGCCAGCGAATCTGATAGCGACTTGCAAGTTTCATGTCGCGAGGCATGAGGAGATGCAGTAATACCGAAACCATAATCCTACGAACAGAAACCTGAGACTAAGGCGTTTTACGCGGATGAGACGGTAGAAGACGTCAAAGTCCTAAAGGCAAATGTAACCTTGAGGCGTAAACCAGGAGGGGAAACGGGGAAAGATTCAGGGCTTATCCCGTGAGATCTCATTAACGGCGCTTTACCGTAGTCACAACGAACATTGAGAAGTCAGTAGAGGTCATAGTAGACGCGCAAGCCGTCGAAAAGAACACACTTTGTAATGTGTAATTATAGAGTACGCCTTATAGTTTGTCTGGCTACAGGAAGGACGAAACGTATATGAGCAGATACTGCGCTACTTAGACCGAAATAAACTATAAGAAGGGAAGTGAAGAAAGTACACAGAACACTAAGTTCTGATATTACAATGAATCGCCGTATGCCAAACGGCACGCTCGGCGTCGTCAGAGGGGAG
Source organism: Planctomycetia bacterium (assembly GCA_030537455.1). Classification (GTDB taxonomy): domain Bacteria; phylum Planctomycetota; class Planctomycetia; order Pirellulales; family Thermoguttaceae; genus RUG369. The sequence goes on from JAUNMR010000002.1 coordinate 97,885, forward strand.
AGGAGCGCTCACTCCTACTCGATTGTTTGAAGTCTCTTTATCTTATTCGTAGACACGCCGTCTTCTAGCGTTCACGTGTTGTTTTTGCATCTTGATAATCAGGCGCTCCTGTAGCTACATGATGAAAACTTCAAGGTAAGTTTGTCGAGGAACGGTTATATACTGAGGAGATTGAAAGTTTTGGCGACTTAAAGAGTCGGTATTCCAAATGCTGACGTTCATCAAGCTAGCGTGGATAGCTACGCAGTCGTTAGGTTCAGTGTTATTAAATGGCGCTTAGGGAATTGTGAGAAAGCTTTGAAAGATATAGGCACGGTTATACTTGTCTTATGACGTAGCGTGAAGCACAGGAGAATGCTTTTGTAAAAAAGGGCAGGGGATCGAATCGTTTGGATTCTTTCCATGGCTATTTTAAGCTATCTTGGGCAGGACAGTATAGCCCTGATATAAATCAGGCATACTTGAAATACGCCGTTCAGAGTTAACCGTGCCGAATTATTGATTAGATAAAGGGCGTCACATTCACTTTATATACGAGAGTAAAATAAGACGCCCTTTTGTTATATGCTTCGGTGGCAAACTTACCTGTTCAAAGCCCCGTATTGTACAGCTCTACCTACGCTGAAATGGAGAATCCATTCAGGTTTTTCGGCAACAGGAACCCAGAAGTCGTAAGCTCTACCGAAAGAACCTTCGTAGGCACAGCCAATAGCTTTTTGGGAGTCGATGGCTTTGTTGCACAGACAGCCCCTATGGTCTTCAGGTTTTCCGATGGCCGAGCATTTAATGCCGGGCTTCAGACCAAATCCGGCAGCCGTCTTGTTGACTGCAATAATCTCCCGGCTGCGCTGGGTTATTGTAACCGGCTCAGGGAAATTATCCCACATGGCGTAAAGGCTTGAATGAGTTCTTCATCAGTCATGATTTCTCTCTTTTATTATGCTTTATTAAACTTATCTTTCGACTGCTTGCATCGAGGACATTTCCAGTCGTCTGGCAGATCCTCAAAAGCAGTTCCAGCAGGAATGCCATGTTCCGGGTCGCCAATGGCAGGGTCATAAACCTTACCGCAGACGGAGCAGATGTACTTGCCTGTGGCTTTGCCGGATTGAATATCCCCTGGAGGGATACTTTGTGGCGGATTGGAGAAATCAACCGTGCGTTTCATCTCCAAATTTTCGTAACCCAGAGGCGTATGGGTGGAGCAATAGACGGTGGGGTGATTCTGAACAAATTCCCTTACGCGATCAAGTGTCTCTCTTGCAGCCTCCTTGTCCTCATAAACGATAGAGAGTTTGTTTTCGTAGAGAGCCTCGTCAGTATAGGTCACATCGCCGTGTATCAAGTAGAAGAGTCCGTCGGATTCGACAATGATAATACTGTTGCCGTTGGCGTGTCCTTTGGTCTTGACGTACCACACGCCCTCAGCGATTTTCTGAGCTTCGGGAAAATTGTAGTATGGACCGTCTTTGTACTGCGCACGGACGATATTAGCGCCGGTGAGATTCAAAGCGTCGGCTTCTTCAGAACTAATGTAAATTTTGGCATTGGGAAAACTTCGCAGTTCTCCGGTGTGGTCTTCATGCTTGTGTGTAACGAGGATTTTCGTTACTTGGTTCGGCGTATAGCCCAAGTCAGCCAAAGCGGACATGTAGTCGGTGATGGGACTACCGATGTAGATTTGAGTATTCTCATCCACAACCATAGCAGGAGATCCTTTGGGCAATCCCGTGTCCACAAGAATGACCTCGCTACCGGTTTCGATGACATAGTTTTGAAGACAAGAACGATAACGCACCGTACTGTCGAATTTGTCCATGCCATCCTCGCCGCCAAAGGCAAATGGTTGAGTCATGAACCCATTTTCATTAAACTTGACTGCTTTGATTATCATGTGTAATTCACTCTCTTTCTCTTCCACCGCTAGGGTGAAGGCGTTTGTCGTCGAGCTGATGACTCCAAGACCGACTGTTTGGATAAAACTCCGACGTTTTATGTTACTGTCTTTTAAGCCTTCTGCTTGAAAACTTTTTTGGGTTGACCGCAGACTGGGCAGACATAATCTTCCGGTTCATCGTCCAAATCGCCAACGTACTCATACCCACAACAGGCGCAGACGTAAATGGTTTTGCCCTCGTCGTTGAGCAGTTCCGGCTTATACTTCTCCAAGATCTTTTTGAGCAGAGCGCCGTGCCCGCCTTCCTGCTTGGCAAAAATTTCCATTTCGTCAGCTGCCTCGGTAAGACCATCGGCGCGGAATTTATCTGCCAATCGCTTGACGGTAATTTCTCCACTGGTTTCCGCGGCCATGAGTCCACGAACCATCATCCAGAAGTCCTGGGGATATTTCCCGACCAGTGTGGCGAAAAACCCAGCGTGATTCGCCTCCTGATTGGCGGCTTCGATAAGAGCCTCAGCCACGTCGGGAAGTCCCTGTTCTTTCGCCAAACGCGCCAATGCGTAGTACATCATCGTACCTTGTGCCTCACCTTGAGCGAGCATTGCCGACGTCTGCTCAAACTTGGTTCCTTTGACCTTTTCAAACAAGCTCATATATAATCTCCTTGTTCACTTTTGAATATACTCTATACTTTATGACGAATGTCGTAAAGCAATATAAGATCATGCTTTCACGTTGTGGGCGTCGAATCAGTCAATTCGATATAACCGCATCTGGAGCAAGTTGAAACCTTAAACCTGCGGGAGTGAAATCGGTTTCGCCCAGCTTGTATGTCTTAGTCGCGCCCTTTACCGTGCGGCGACGCTCATTGTTCATAGTAATCGACCATCACGCTACGTGACAGTTTTCGGGAAACAGCGTTTCCTTCTTGCGTTCACAAAATAGATCGTCTCCAAAGAGTATGGTTGGCATGAACTGACTGAACCACGAAACCATAATCTCGGGAGGGCGCTTCTATGACGCGTCTGAAAATTCATTCACCATGTTATAATTACGTCTTTATAAAAGCCGTTGTTCAAGAAACCAGCTCTTTTCCCAAGCAAAATACCTCTTCATATTGATGTGGTAAGGATCTCCTTTCGGTAGGCGGCTTTGTCCGGCTCGCTAAAGATGGAAGACTCGTATTTTGCGTAGTCATTGAACTGGTAAGTGTCGTATGCGTAAAGGGTTCTGGTCTGCGTTTGGAAAATGCGCCTGGCGAAACCTTCTTGCAAACACAGTCGTTCTGTGATCCCATACTCTTTCACATGCTCTTTGGTCATATTCATCGCGTATATAAACGCGTGAGGCAGACGTTTCGGAAAGACCACAGGGATCACGTCGCTGTAAATGTAATTGGAGAAGAGCAGACGTTCCATGAAGGCTGTCATCCCAGCAGATACGTTCATGAAGTAGATGGGAGAACCCAAAATGAGCGCGTCTGCGTCCTAAATTCTCGCAAGAATGGGCGAAAGGTTTTCTTTCATGGCGCAGTGACCGTGTGCTTTGTCTTTGCGTTTGCAGTAGAAGTAACCTGACGCACCCCTTGTAGTGCAACCCATACAAGTGAATGGGCTCTGTCTGGTCTCGTGCGTCTTTTGCTCCATTCGCAGTATAGGTCAAAAGTTCTGCTGTATTACCGTCTCTTCGTGGACTACCTTTGATGGCTATGAGCTTTTTCACGTTCACCGATGTAGAACCTGAGACGTCCTTCAAACTCAATATTATTATCTTAAGACGTCATTGTGACCTAAATGTGACCTTTGAATATTTTTTTGTGAAATATTTCTCGGAAGCCTTAGGATCATCTCTGTTCCCTGTCCGACCTCGCTGCGACAATCTATGGAACCGCCGAGTAGTTCCACAATCCGTTTTACGATGGATAGACCAAGACCATGACCTTGCTCCTTGTGAGATTCTTCGCATTGATAGAACCTACTCCAGATCCGAGCTTGTTTCGCCGACGGTATGCCAATCCCTTCGTCTCGAATGCTGATAATGGCGATATCGTCGTCTACTTTACCGGCAATGTGTAGCGTCGTGCCGGAAGGAGAGTATTTCAAGGCATTGTCGATAAGGTTCAACCATATTTGCATCAACAAATCAGGGTCGCTAATGACGGTGATCGTCTCCAAATGAATATCTAGCAGTAGTTCTGTGTCCGAGTACTTTTCAGTGAGCAGGATCAGGGTCTGGCGGATTTGTTCATCCACCGCCACCTTTTCCTGTTGAGAAACGATTTCCTGTGAGTCAAGTCTTGAAAGGCGTAAAACGTTCTCTGAAAGACGCGACAGGCGCAAAGCTTCAGCATGGACAAGGGAAAGGAACTCCTGTTTTTCTTTCTCTTCAAATCCGCCTTCGAGCAATAGCTCTGTCAATCCCGCGATGGATGCAATCGGGGTTTTAAATTCATGAGACACGTTTTCGATGAACTCCTTACGCATCTGATCCATGCCGTGTAGTTCTCGCGTCATGAGATTGAAATTTTCTATGAGAATAATACCTTCAAGCGGAATGATGTGAAAATTGGGTAAGGGGACCTCCATGGTAAAAATGCCCTTGGCAACCTTGGACGACGCTTGCACAACAACTTCTGCTGGACGAATATAATATTTTGCCTCCCAAGCCAAAGCTAGACCGCCGAGTAAAACGGTAAGTAAGCAACATATTCCCAGCGCTTGCCATATTTGCAGGACAACACCTACCCTTGTGGTCAGCCAATAAACAAAGCCGGAGGAGAGCAAACATGCGACACACAGTGTTATAATGGACGATAAAGCGTGATATAGTCGCAGTGGAAGAACTATGCGTCCATTCTGCCAAAACCTGCCGTATTTTGTCATGTTCTTCACCTCGCCTTGTATTCGCCCTTATAGCCAAGCCCACGTATGGTCACAATGGCAAAATCAGGATTACTTGAGAAACGCTTACGTAACTTTTTTATGTGTGCGTCTACGTTCCGACTGTCCGAATTGTTGTCCGGTCCCCATATTTCGTCCAGTAACTCCTGACGTGTGAAGATCTTGTTAGGGTAGTTGAGGAGTTTAAACAGAAGGTAAAATTCCTTGGGCGGAATCTGCATCGTCGTGTCTCCCCAGGTTACAGACAACGTCTCATAATCCAGGATTGTACCAGCTATGACCACTCGCTTTTGGTTCACCAGTTGTGCACGACGCAGGAGCGCCCTGATACGTAGGAGCATTTCCTGTAATTTGATGGGCTTAATCATGTAGTCGTCTGCCCCAGCGACAAAGCCCTTTTCAATATCTTCCATCTGTCCTTTGGCTGTTATCATGAGAATAGGCAGATTAAAGTTTGCATTACGCAAAGTTCGTGTTAGCATCAGACCGTCCATTCTGGGCGTCATGACGTCGCTTATAATGAGGTCGATGTGCTTATGCTCTAGAATCTTCAACGCTTCCTCGCCGTCAAAAGCGGGAAACGGTTCATAACGCGCCTGTTTCAGCTTGGCGCTTATCATGCGATTGAGCGTAGGGTCGTCTTCGACTACTAAAATGGAAAACATGACGTCTCTCCTCTTTCCCCTTTTGTTCTATTATATAACTCAAATATGACCATAATGTGACCTCTGTGCAAAATAATTTTGTCTCCTATGACTATTCCTTCTATTTGAATATCGCGCTCTCCTGCATGGCAACGGTTTTACCAGAAAAGACTTGTGGCGAAATGCCAACGGTATGTAACTGTTGACTAACGCTATGAGCAATTCCTGGGCTGACGTTGGCTCGTCGTCGATATCCAAGCGATTGACATGACAGACGACTAACTTATCCAGTCACACGCTACCCTATACTTGCCTGTCGTACCCGCTGCATACTAGGGAATCTGTCGTCTTGAAGAAGTCCTTTGTTGGAACGACCCTTATAGTGTTCCGCTTTTTGAGTGATTATGGACTAGGACAGCTCGTCAAAAGAACAATTGCGTAGGGAACAGTTGGAGCAAGCGTATTTTTCACGCTGACATGCTGATTCATTAATTGTTACAGAGTCGCGATGAGGGGAATGACCCTTCTGCTCAAACGTCAACACGCTCTTCTATTGCAGAAAAGTGAAGATGAGCATAATATTCGGAAGATATCCTCACCGCTGATATGGTTCTTGCAGTATTGGTGAACGTTAGGTTTTAACCTTGTTCTTATCACTCAAATTGTGTACTCTTGAGCGTTGAACGCAAACCAATGTATTGCGTCCTTACTGGCATATGACACAAAGTTTTGAACGAGATGAACAACGATAAGAAGGGTAAGCGTCCTGGTTCCAAGCGTCGTACCGCTCACGAACGCGAGATACTCTCCGATCTGCAGGCTTTTGCAGAGGGTAGAGTGTCAGACGTCGCGGAACAAACGCTACTGCCCGAAATTACCGTGGGAATGTACGACTTTGATCCTAACGATCTATTTGTACGCACCGCGCCGAAACTTGTTGCTCAAAAAGTCAAACCGCGTGTAAAAAGACTGCTATTCCTCTTTCCGTGTCCATACAAGTGGCAAAATCTACCGACTTGGCGAGCGATTCTTATGCTTCTGTTTCGACGTGAGAATATCGCAACCACGGTTAGTATTTTGTTTCATTTGCTTCTCGCCTTTGTCTTGGCCTCGATTATTCTAACTACGAAGGTTGGAATCTTTGGCACAATCGACGGAGGTTTTTCTGACTTACCCGGCGATCTTGATTTGGTCGACGAGCTCGGCGATTCAATACAAGAAGAATACGCGTATGATCCCTCTGAATTTGAAATCGATCAGGACGCCTTTTTAACCCCTTTGCAAACTGAGGATCAAACGACTAGTTCTCTGGTCAATGAATTAACCCAAGATTCGGGCGCGCCGACCCTTAATGTGGCTGAGTCTGGTCAGAACACCGCGCTCACCGAGGGGGGCGGCATAGCGTTGTATCATAGCGGTGGGACGCTCAAATCTCGCGCGGAACGTAAGAGGGGTAATCAAGGACGGCAAGGGGACGTCACAAAGGCCAGTGAGGACGCCGTGGAGCGCGGTTTGCAGTGGATCGCACGCCATCAGTATTCCGACGGCGGGTGGGCCTTTGATCTCACGGAGTCCGACTTCAATGGTCGCCCCAGTCCATGCCAGGGTTGTTCTAATTCCAGCGCCACGTCCGGCGGTACCCAGTATCGCACGAATCTTCATCCTAGTCGTATGGCCGCAACGGCAATTGCGTTATTGCCGTTTCTCGGTTCTGGCTACACTCACGTCGAGAAGAACCCGTACCAAGAGACGATCGAACGCGGGTTACGTTTTCTGACTTACAATGCGAAGCAAAACGAATATGGCATTGATTTTCGCGAGGACGGGACGCACGAGGGCGCTTCGTATATCCAGGCGCTATGTGTGATCACACTGTGCGAAGCATATGAAATGACGAAGGACGAAAGTTTACGTCCTTATGCGTCCGAGGGTATGCTCTTTATTGAGAACTCCCAACTCAACGACGGAGGATGGCGGTATTATTCTCCGGGCGATTTGGGATTTCACAAGACCTCTTCCGGCGATACGTCTGTGGTTGGCTGGCAAATGATGGCGCTTAAATCTGGCGTTTCCGCCGGTTTTGACCTACCGGTCGCCGTGACCTATCGCGTAAACGATTTCCTCGATTTGGTCATGGAAAAGAACGGTCGATATTACCGGTATCTTCCCAATCGCAAAGACGACGATTCTCAGAAGTGGGGCGTCACTGCCGTTGGCGTGCTTACGCGTGAATATTTGGGGTGGACTCCTGAAAATCCGGAGTTAGAAAACGGCGCGAAACAGATCGCACAATGGTTCGATCGTTTGGAAACGATCTGGCAACGCGTACAAAAGGGCGCCAAGGGCGCGCGTTCCAGCGCCAGTGGCGTGACTTATTACCGTGAGGATCGTTTAATTTACAACCTCTATTTTGCGTATTACGGCGCGCTGGCGTTGCATAATTATGGCGGAAAATACTGGAGTGAACGTTTTCCGAAGGTACGAGATTTCCTGGTGGCGACGCAGTTTCACTCCTCGTTGCTCGGTCGCGACGCCTGTCAGAACGGAAGCTGGCTCTTTTACGATCAATATATGAACGACGGTGGACGCTTGCTTAATACGGCGCTGTCTATATTGATTCTTGAAACGCCATATAGGTACCTTCCGATGTATCAGTGATACGCAATATAGGACGCGCTTTTTTAGTGAAAATACCAAGAAAAATAGCGCGAAGTCGATTTTCAAAGTAAAATGAGCTAGGCTTGTAGTTCAACGCATGGGTTCTTTTGGTAGAGTTCATGCGATTCTAGGAGTCAGCGTGGTTCTGAAAATCTAGGAGTCTTAGCGCGCCGATTGGCGTTGTTCGAAGACTTTGGGATTTCAACCTTGTACTGTGATAACGCGTCTGAGAGGGCGTCGACAAAGATAGGGTATTCAAATGAAGAGCAAATCGTCGTTGACAACGATTCTACTCGGCTGTCTTTTCGCTTTGGTCATGTCGAACGTTGTGTCGCGTGCGGACGATAAATACACTCCCTTCAATGCGTGGGAGAAAGGCGACTACACTTTACGACAAGACTGCTTCGCCTCGGTCGTTAAGTCGGTGGATAAAAAGGTTTTCAGTCGCGAGCAGTCGCGTATTATGTTCACCTGGAAAATTACCGCTGCCGACGTTCAAGCCGACGCTTCTCAAACGCTGACGATGAAGATTTCAAACGTCATGACGCGCTATGAAAGCAATGGGAATGAACTTGATTACTTTGATTCAGCCAATGCGCTGAACAAACCCTTTATGCGCGACGTCTTCAAGGCGATTATGCAAGTGGAATTGACTGTGCTTCTGAAAGAAGGGGAGGTTGCGAAGGTCGACGGATGCGACAACCTTTGGAAAGACGTCCCCCAACCGTCCGCGCAGGATGAAGAGTTGTTCCTTACGCGTCTTCAATCTTATATCACCGCAGACATGTTTAAACAGTTGTTTGAAACCTTGTCCTGCCTGGACACAGTTGACGAGGTTGCCGTCGGAGATACCTGGAAGAACGAAACGCTCATTTCGTTTCCCGTGGTGGGCGATAAGACCTTGCAGTGGAATTGCAAATTTGACTCCTTAGCCAAGTCTGGTAAAACTCCTTTGGCATGTGTTTCCGGTTCCAGCGCCCTCGCTTTTGATTTAACGGATACTTCTCATGCCGAACTCAAAACCGAACAGACGGCTAAATACAATGTGAAATCATATTTCCCCGTGGAGGTTATTTCACGCGCCACTGTCGCGATTGAATCGAAGACAGAGCGTAAAGGAGCCGACGGTGAGACGATTGTAGTCGTGGAAAAAATCGCCGGTATGAATAAAAGTAATTTGACCGTTGTCAGGCGTTGAAGACGTGTTATAATATGACGAGTATTTACGACGGACGCGGTTGAGTATTGTTCGCCGCGTCCGCATCGTATTCATAGACGTTTACGGCGTGCGAGTCTTGCGTGCGCCTTTGTTTTTTTAAGGTAGGTTTGACTGAATGAGTGATCAGATTCCGATGACCCGCGAGGGATATGCGCGTTTGAAGAAAGAAATTGAACGCCTTGAAAATGAAGTAATGCCGCCGATTCTCGAACGGCTTGCGAATGCACGTGCGGAAGGCGACTTGCGTGAGAACGCAGAATATCACGGCGCGCGCGAAAGTCAGGGACTCGTGCAGGCTAAGATTAACGACTTGAAAAGTCGTCTTGGTCGCGCTTTGATTATCGACCCTTCGACCGTGCCACATGATGAGATTCGATTTGGCGCTCGCATCGTTATCGAAGATATCGAAGAAGAGGAAACGATGACCTACACCCTTGTCGGCGCTGGCGACGACGATCCAGAAGAGGGACGGATCCTCTGTACCTGTCCTCTGGCTCTGGGACTGTTGGGTAAAAAAGTCGGGGAAATAGCCGAAGTCAAAGTGCCCGCCGGGTTGATAAAGTACAAGATCCTAGAGATTAGCTACGATATCTAGTGTCGTCGAAGATGAACTTGTGTCATACCGAAATGGTTGACATACCACAGGAATATAGAAAAGGGAGGCGGTTAAACAAGTAATCGTCTCCCTTTTCCCTCTCTTCTTAGCACGTAGGTTTGCTAGAATCACACATCCCAGCCAGGACGGGCGTATTGTCGAACAAATTGGTTGAGTTTTTCGCAATTCTTTGCGGTCATATTCTCTGCGTCGTACTGAAGTTTCTCACCGCAACGGTAAGCGAAACAGCCCAGAAGGACGGTTTCCGCTAGCTTGCCGGAATATTCGAAACGGCACGTTGTGGAATCGACAGACGCGCCAGCGCCACGTTTAATCGCGTCGATCCACTCTGCATGATGACCAAGGGAAGCGGGAATCGTCTGCTCCGGCGTTTTGTAATCGCTAAATTTGTCATGAGGCAGGAGTTCATGGACGTCGTAATTGGCAAACAGAACGCCGTCGGAGCCAAAGAACAAGACGCCAGCGCCGTATTTGTCAACGCCGTATTCCTTCAGACATTCCGGTCGCGCTTGACCGTCTTGCCAGGAAATCGTGAGAGGTTCGCTGGAACCGTCAAGAGCGGGAAATTCATATTTGGCGGTGAGATCCCAACCGCATCTTTCCTCATCGAGCGGGTTAGGCGAGGTAGTCTCAACGGTTAGCGGCGCGAATCGGTCGAGTTGTAGCGCCCAATATGGTAGATCGAGATAATGACACGCCATGTCGCCCATAGCGCCGTTGCCGAAGTCCCAGTAGCTTCTCCAGCTTCCAGGAATGAATCTTGGGTCGTAGGCGCGTTCTTTTGCCGGTCCTAACCACGCATCCCAGTTGATATTAGCCGGGCACGAGGGAGTTTCGGTCGGTTTCTCCAGACCAATGTAACGGTTGGCGCACCAGACTTTGACGTCTTTTACAACGCCAATAGCGCCAGCGCGCAAAAGCTCAACCACGCGACGGAAGTTGTCGCCGGCGTGAATTTGCGTGCCCATCTGTGTGACAAGATTCTTTTCCAGCGCAATTTTGCGCATCTGACGGATCTGATAGATATCGTGCGCCAGTGGTTTCTCACAGTAACAATGCAGTCCCAATTGCATACCGGCAATTGCGGTACAGGCATGGGTGTGGTCGGGCGTTGCCACGACGATGGCGTCAAGTTTATCCCCGAGTTCTCCGAGCATGTCCTGGTAATTATTGTAAAACTTAGCGTTCGGATATTTGCCTTTTGCGCGATCCAGTGCGTCGCTATTGACGTCGCAAAACGCGATCTGGTTTTCGCCGGAGCAACCGTTAACGCTAAAAGCGCCTTGACGTTCAATACCGACGTGTGCGATGTTAATCTTAGAAAGAGTGTCGCTCGCACGCGCCACGTTCGGAGCGGGAAAGGCGTTCATTGTCAAAACGCCAGCGCCCAGTCCGAGCGACGTCGTTTTCAAAAACTCACGTCGTCTCATTCTTTGTGTCTTCATTGTCGTACCTCAGTACATAGTGGGGATAATTGTAAAAACGTACTGCATTATTCCGCATACATCGCTCTATTCACGATGCATGAGCGCCTAATCTAGCAACTCCTACGCCCTATTATACCGTTATATATCTGTGACGTCACGTTAGGCAAAAACGTATTTCACAACGGAACAGAGACACGTTGTTCTGGTCGAAATCTTATCGCAATCGTGTTTTCACGGACACAATTTCTCTTGTTCTAAAAACAAGTTATTGCTATGCTTCATCACGTCAAACGCAAGGAAGCGCTTGACTTATTTAACGGACTTATACCATTGGATGGTTGCATGCGCTCCCACGATCCATTTTCGTTTTTTGATATGTTTCCTCAAAAAGAGAATCTTCTCTTTGATTTTCCTACGCCACAACGTTCCAATACGTCGGAGTCTGCTCAAGAGAGCATAAGGGTAGGGCAGAACGATCTGTTCACTTTTCTCGGCGACAGTGCTCACGAAGCTCTTGATACGACCTTTCAAAATGCATTGGACGCGCAAGCCGATGAACTCGATCGTCTTGAGTTCGCTAAACTTTGTCAATATGCGAAGAGCTTGTCGAATCGGCGTTTCCAGAATAATGCAAAAGCGTCGAATCCAAGCGCTTTGCTCGCGCCGCCTGCCTACCGAGAGTACACGACTCTTGAAACGAAAGACGAACAATCGAATCGCTCTGTAACGCCAAGTCTTGTGAGTCCTTATCGCTTGGAGTCAGAAACCGACGCGATCGTGACCATGAACGGCGAAGCGTATCTCTACTTCACGAGCGATAGTCCCCTGGGGATTCAAACGGAACCAGAGATGGTCGCGACTGTTTGTAACGCCGCCTTACAATATGGTCTAGGCACAGCGCCCTCGCGTCGCGCTTTTACCTCTGCTCCGATCGAAGAGCTTGAAGAGGAGTGCGCTAAATTCTATGGAACAAGTCGCGCGTATTATGCCACGAGTAAAGAGCGTATGGCCGAGGCGTTTCTGAGAATGGTGCACGGCGTCTTTGAGTGCGTCTTTGTTGACGAACAAGACGCTGAGTTTTGGTCGCCTATTTTTCAGCGTGTTGTCGCTGATTCTCAGTTCGACGAACCCTTCGATAAGAGAGGCTTTGTCGTATTTAAACACTTCGATCATGACGACCTTGGAAAGAAACTGCGTAAAAACTTGCGTGGAGACGCACGTGCGCTACTTTTGACCCATTCTGTCGATCATGTTGACGGAGCAATTGCTCCACTGGATCTCTATCTTCAAGAGTTGAAAAACTTTTGCGAACCGATGATGCTTGTTGACGATTCACTCGGTCTGGGCATTCTTGGCGCGCATGGTCGTGGCGCTTTAGAGCATTTTGGGATCGATTTTAGCGAGGTCAACGTTACATCTCGGGAAATGCCATTTGGCGGGGAAACGTTCCAGGAGCATACTACCAACGGTTGGCTCGGCTGGATTCCACAAAGCGATGATTTTATACTCAACGCAAATGAGTCGGAGACGTCCAGTAAAAAAGCAAATTCATCGTATTCTGAGGTTAAACTGTTTATGTTTGCCTCTTTGGTTGACGTGGTAGGGGGCGATGGCGCCATTGCACCGGGCACAGAGCCTTTTGTAGCACGGCTCAATGAGTTGGCGAACGACTCCAACTCAATTAGACATTCCAATCTATTAGTCTCCGCTATGGCATGTGGCGTGCGCTTATTGGGAACCTCTCAGGAGCGTCGAAAGCGTCTGAATGCAAATGTGGAATATTTGCGAGAAGGTCTGCAAAAACTCGGTTTGAAAGTTAATCAGACCCCAATGCCAATTATAACGTTTCAAGTCGGCACGGTACAAAGAATGAGACGAATTCATCAGCGATTGACTCAAGAGCGAATCCTGTTGTCGTTCCAGCCGGGACCATACCGTGGCGCGCGCGGGTATTTGAGAATGACCGTCATGGCGAATCATACGGTTGAGATGCTCAATATGGCGTTGGAGTCGTTACACGACGCTCTAACGTCAGTTTTTGAATGATCTCAACGTTCCACTGTATATGAAAAGAAACGGCGATTACCAGGTTTTTTACGGGTAGTCGTCGTTTTTTTAAGGAAAAGACCGAGCCTTATGTCTCGTCAAAATAAATATCTTGACTCAAACCTCTGACTTTGTGAACAGACATTTGTGTAATCTTGCTTATTTCTATGGGCGTCACAGTGCGCCCCCCTGGATAAAAAACAAATCCGTTTTACTATTAAGCATAAAGGCAAGTGATAGCGTAGACCCTATTCCATAGGGGCTTCTTTACTATGAACGGACGAACGCATGGCGAACTTTGACTTGAACGACAAGACACGCGAGTTAATGGACGATCTGTTGGGGAATTTGAACTTCTCATCTGGTCGTTTGGAGCAGCGTATATGGGGCGTTTGGAACGATTTGTTTTTCGCCTTCGAAGAGCTAGGTTCACAAGAGATCTGGCGCGACGTTCTTGACGCGCTCACGCAAGAGCTTGACGCTCTGGTTGGCGTACGTAGCGCTTTCGCTGATTCGCGGCAGGCGCGCGGTATTATTGAACTGGCTGAGACTGTTCTGAAGGAGTATCTGGAGTTTCACCGCGACGCGCTGTTTCATATTCCCGCTAAAAAATTATATAACTCCTTTTTCCTTGCTCGCGTTTTCGATTTTTCCACGCATGTCTTTTTGTCGGAGATTCCGCGTTCGCGTCAAGTCGATACCGTAATTGAACGACTGAACGATTATATCGGTTACCGTCCGATTCCCGTCTTTGAAGACGGTCAGAAGCACGAACCCAACAAACATGAATGGGTGGCGCCCGTGCCATTGTATCGCGAGGGCGTCGGCGTCGCACAGGGCGAATACTGCGAAGTTATTCAAATAGCGCTCTCCATTCTGCGTGACGTCGATCAGGGGATTTTAGAGGACGCCTCGTTTGACCCCCAGAATTTACTTGAATTGGCGTTCGATCCCAGACCGTATGACTTTGATCATCCGGTGAATATGCGTATGAACTATAGTTTCGGGACTTGGGACGACCGTAGCGTAGACAACCAAGGGGCGTATCGTCGATTTATACTGCAGAGTACCACTTTGGACGCGATTATGGGGCGTGTCTGGGGACAAGAGGATCCCCAATTACACAAAGAGTATCAGTATGAAGCGGCCGCCATTGTCACAGGCACTATGCTCATGGCGTCTGCTGTGTGCGGCGGATATGTCCAGGCGCATGATTCTGAAACCACGATAGAGAAGCTCATTCCTGTTATAACACGCCTCCGTGATCTATTTTACGAGCGTCTTATTGTAAAAACTCCGGCGAGTCATAAAGAGCGACTGACGGCAGAAGTCAAGCAGTTGTTTCAGCCATTTGCTGGCGCTCGTCACGCGCTCAATCGCAAATTAGCGGAGTTGCGTTCGGATCAATTGCAACGTTTTGCACTTGCGCGCACCTATGCGCGTATGGGTTACTATCAGGCGTCACAGCGCCAAACGGAAGTGATTCGCACAGCTTCCTCGCGTCTACTTGCGCAAATTGATTGCCTGATTACCGAAGCACACCTGGACGCGGATAATGGCGAATTGGCGAAGGCCGCAGAGAAATTACCGACGATAGAAGATCTTTTACATCGCGGTCTAGCATGTGGCGCTTTTCCTGATCCATGGTACATTCTGGGGTTCGACGCTCAATTTTCATTGTTCCCATCCCCTGAAAACTCCGTACACGATCACAGATTGGATGGACTCGTTGATATTATGAGCGATATCTTCGATCTGTATGGACGACTGGAAAAGGAATCCGCCGCGTGTGGTCTCTTTGATCTGTATAGCGAACTATCTGATAAAATGAGCGACCTAGCCAGTTGGTGGGATCAGTTTGCAAGCGATGAGACGTCCTCTGTGGACGGCTTTTCCGGTCAAGAGGTCTGGGAGTCTGCCACAAAGGTTGCCAATGCCTTGGCGGCGTGGAGTAAGTCTGGTAAAGCGATTGGCGACGTTGCTTTCTGGAGTCGCCATGTCGAGCGGTTTAAGTCGCCCAAAGCCTTTGTCTTACTGGCTGAAGCGCTACTTGAAAAGAACGATCTAATCTCTACCTCCTCCTTGTTGATCTATTGGCTTAGTCAATCGTCCTCGATTGCACTCACCGAAGGCGACTATTCATTCCTGAATATCGCCTATGAATGGTTGGTTCAGGTTTGGCAACAGAGCCAAGATTCTCCTGGGATCAAGAGGACGCGTCGACGAGCGACCCATAAAGATCAAGCGCTGTGGTCGCAAGAAGAGTATTTGAAGCGTTGGAACTTTACTAAGGGTTTTATCGACCGTGTGGAAGCGAACGCTGGAGAGTATTGGTCTGTCTCCACGCTCGATATTGACAACTCCAAATTCCGTAAAAAGAAGACTTTCAAAACAGATAATCCCATTCTAGCGGAATATGCCAGGCGCTTGATAGCGGCGACGCGTAAAGTAGGTGAAAACAAATTGGGGTTGCCCAATCTGGAAATTAAGTCTTCCTTTAAGGACGCGGCGCGCGTCTTTGACGAATCGAATTTTCCAAGTTTGGAGGAGTTTCAGCGTTTTTATGACGATAACAAGTCGCTCTTCCCAAGCTATCTGACATTCGTGGTCTTTATGCAGATTACTCTGCAGAACGCGCGTGTCGCCAATTCGATCCTGGAGACTTACACAGAAGCGCTCTTTGAACCCGAAGCGGCGCGTTCGATTACTGTATCATCGGTAGAACAGCTCACCGACGTCATAACTGAAAAACTGAATCAGTTTTTAGACGAAATCAATGACGATTCGGGAAATGAGAAAGAGCTTGGTCAGCTCTGGAATAAGTTAGTGGAGCCCGTGGAACGTGCGGGCGCGCGAGGACTAGACGTTCGAGAACTTGTGCGTCGAGCTATCGACGACGATGACGAACAGGACGAGAACGAGTCCAAGCGCACAAAACGTCCGAACACTACGATCAGCGTTTCTAACAACCGCGCCTCGCAAGTGGTTGCTATACGTTATGTCGAGGATATGGACACGGAATGGGATGAAGAAGATCTCAACGGAACCTCATGGAACAGCGAGTCTGACGAGGACGAGGAGGAGCGTTTTATTACTGGCGTTGATCCGACGTTCAACGCCGCCTACGACAATATGACTTACCGCGACAGCGCAGACGACGGTAACGAGGACGACGTAGCTGGCTCTAATCTATCAACCGACGCGGACAGTCTCGAATTGTCGTCGGAGGCGGAGCGTCTCACGGAGCGATTGGCGTTTATTTCATGGGCGGTGAATCTGTGGAAAATTGCTTCGGAAAAGTCGCCGCTCCTGAATTTTCACACTCAGGAGTCGTTGGACGACCAGACAATTGCCGACGCTCGTTTGCGTTTAGAGGGTTGGTTGAATCAGACGAAAGTTTTTCGCAAGGAACTCTTCGACTTACTTGACAAAACCTCGCGGTATATTGTTTCGCAACCGAATGGTACGGCAGAGTCTCTGGCGTACTACGATCAGTTGCGTGGTTCACAGGAGACATTACTGGAGCGCATAGCGTTCGCCATTGGCGAGGTCGACGACGTCGTTCTGTTTTTAAACGCAACCTTGCGTAACGAGGTTGCTTCGCGGTATGAAAAAGCGTGGAAAACGACGGTTCTGGAAGTCTTTAGCGCGATCCTAAGGCGTGATTCTGCTCGCGTGCGTTGCCTTTGGCCGAAGATGATTGCACAGTTTGAGAAAGAAACGTTGCTTTACATTCCTAGCACGCGTGGCGGCGACGTCAAAGCGAACTTGGAATCGCGTTATCTTCATCAGGTAGTCACACATCTGTTGGATTTTGCCCCTCGACTCGGATTGCTTACCGAAACCTTCCAGTTAGTTGAATGCGTCCAGAAGATGGAGCAAAACCGACTGGCCTCAATGGGGTCGATTACCGAATATGACCGTATTGTTGAGGTTGCCACACGAAGTTTGGTCGAATCCCTTGCGGAATCCTCTAAAACATGGCGTACATCTGACTTTCGACCTTTTGAGTTTAATGAGGCGGCGCTCGCTTATTACCTTGAACAGGCTTTGGGGTTGATTTACGACGTGTGGTTGTCTCACAGCGCCCATATTCGCGTGACCTCTGCTGAAGCGTTTGCCGCCAAAAACCAATGGATTACAATTGTTGATTTTATTAAGCGATATGGCTCCGATCTTTTCACACAATCGTTCTTATCCTTCCGAACGATTCGTGCGATTTTACACCATGGCGCCAGAACCTACTTAATGTCGCTGATGCAGTTGTATGAACAGGATCAGAATCTTGAGATCGGCACGACTTTGGCATGCGAACTCAGTGCGGGAAAAATCCCGCTCGATACTACGTCGTCGATTTTAGGAGCTATTCTCGAATGTATCGGTGAAAACTATTCCGAATACGTTGACTACAATAGCACGACGACCCAATCGGACGATGGCGCTAAGCTGTACATATTGCTTGATTTCTTGCGACTACTTGCAAAGTATGAGCGTATTTCCTGGAATATGAAACCGGCCTACTGGTGCCACGACGCTCTTATTCGTGCGGATCACAATAAGGCGGCGGAACTGTGGAAGGAACGTTTCAAGCATACGGTTAGAGACGTTGCGGATCGTTATATAAAGTCTTACGACAACTTAACGAAACAATACGGCGTCTGGCTACAAAGCGTACACGAACGTCTTAGCGAACGTTTTGTCAGACCTTTAGAAGTGGCGCAAATGTGCGGGTTAGTCTTCGACGCCATCACACAGGCCAGAACCGTTGGCGAGGACAATGAGGTCTTTAAAGAACTCGAGAGAATGGTCGAATCTTTTGCCGCCGAACTGGGCGGAGTTACCTTTGAGTTGCCTAGTTGGCTACAAGCGCTCCAGGACGAGGTTATTATTTCGAGGGTTGACTCTAAAGAAGAGCAACGTCAGCGCGATGTGAAACGAGCTGACGAAAGTATCGAGTTTACTATTCCAATCACAACTCTGTCGATTCGCGACCTCGAAAACCAGCTGATAAAATCGAAGAATAAATAGGCTTAACGTTGGTTTAGAGGCGTGCCCTTGTATGGCGCCGTCGAGTTCGTAATGGCTTAGCTGAGTGAATGGATTCGGGATATAGAACCTATGGATACATCGAAAGTTAAAGATTTTTCGCCCCAAGAACTAAATCGGCGACTCGAACAGCAGTATACTGAGATAGCGCAATTAGCTGGTGGATTGGCTCATGAAGTCAAAAATCCGCTATCGACGATACGACTGAATATGGGATTGCTTGAGGAAGACGTTGAGGATATGGAGGAATCTCCTCAGAAACGACGCGTTTTGAAGAGAATCGAAACCGTTAAGAGGGAAACCTTACGCCTTGAAGAGTTGCTCAATGAGTTTTTAAACTTCACACGCGCCAATCGTTTGAATCTGGAGCCTGCTGACGCCAATAAAGAGCTTAAAGACGTTGTTGAATTTTTCCGTCCGCAAGCGGCGGTGGCAAATGTCGATATTCTCGAGTTTTACGCAAATGATCTGCCCACCGTTCGAATTGACAAACGTTCTTTCAATCGTGCCATTTTGAACCTATTGATCAACTCTTTGCAGTCGTTTCAGGGGGAAAGCGGTGAAATTTTAGTACGCACTCGTTTATGTGGTTCTGAGGTTGCCATTGACCTGATCGACGGTGGATGCGGTATGACCGACGAAACCCTGCAGAAGATCTTCGAGCCGTTTTTCTCTACGAAAGCCGGCGGTTCTGGGCTGGGACTACCGACGGTGCGTAAGGTGATCGAAGGACATGGCGGACGTATTGCCATTCAGAGCGAGCCGGGACGCGGTACGCAGTTTACGCTGACCTTTCCTACGATTCCGCGCATTTCCTCGGGCAATTCTCAATACAGCCACGAAGCAAACGAAGAGCATGACGGCGCCGTTGAGAATGTGGAACTCTTAGAGGAGTAAAACCTCTTCGTCTTTCATACCCACGAAAAAAATGAGCCTCGTGAATCCTGTGATAAAAGGAAGCATGAGGCTCGTTGTTGGTTGAAAGCGTAACGTCGCGCTAATCTACATGGAAATAGTTTTTAAACTCTATCGCTTCATTCAGGCGTGCCAAGTATTCTGATCGTGGTATATCTATTCCGCCAAGACTTTGTGTGTGAGGGTTGAGTACCTGAAGGTCGAAAAGTTGGAAACCACATTCTTTTAGACGCAGTAGGAGCGTGAAGAGCGCGACTTTGGAGGCATTGGAGACGCTACTAAACATCGATTCTCCGTCGAAAAAGCGACCAATTGCCACGCCATAAACGCCCCCGACTAGCTCGCGTCCGTGGGGTTCCTTCTCCTGCCAGCATTCGACGCTATGAGCAAAGCCTAATTCGTGTAGTTTGCAATACGTTGAAAAAAATTCGCGTGTAATCCAAGTTCCTTCCAGTCTTCTGAAACCGACGTTGGCACATGCTAACATGACCTCTGGGAAGGCTTGATCATAGGTGACGATAAATTTCTGACTCTTCATATCTCTGAGGAGTCTTCGAGGAATATGAATATTATCTAAATCGAAGATAGCGCGTGGATTAGGCGACCACCATTCCACCAAGGCGTCGAGATCCGCTAGTGTGTCTAGAGAGCTTATGTCGTATGTTTGCCAGCGTGCATTACGCGATTTCTCGGGAAGAGAGGCGATATTCTTTTCAGTGAGACTACGGCATAAGAGCAATTCCTCGGCGCTAACGACATAATCTTGTGTCTCTATGAGTATAGGGAGAAGTTCTGGTTCCGTCCAGGGGAAGACTCCTTGACATAATGCAAAAAAAGTCAAGTCGACTGAAAGAAAGTGCGACATACTCACGACGTTTGGCGTCGTTTCGTCTATTACAGGAAATAATAGGTCAGGAGGAATAAGATCTCTATTGAACATTCTCGTTGAATATTATTAGCGTCCCATGGATGTGAAATGACTTGGGGACGAGATCGTTACATTTAAGCAGACGGGAGTTGTAAGCGTGAACAACTCCCGTCTGCTTGAAAAAAACGACTTTAAGAAGGCAAGGCGTTATGTCGTTTTACAACTTGATCTTACCAAAGGCGTCCCAAAGCATTGCGCTGGTCTTAACGCCGCCAAAGAAAGCGACAAGGTCGAACTTTTCGTTGGGAGAATGAATGCAGTCGTCGTCCAGACCGAACCCAACTAGAACCGCTTCGGCATTGAGTTCTTTCCTTAATTTGGCGACAATCGGAATAGCGCCACCGTCGCGTACGAAGAGTGGTTTACGATTGTAAATCTTTTCCAAAACGTCGCTTGCCGCTTTAAGGAATTGACCGTCGAGCGGCACGACCATACCGCCAGAACCCTGTTGATACTGTAGCTCCATAACAATACCGGGCGGTAATTGTTTACGCAAGAAGCTTTCGAGGTTAGCACGAATCGCTTCCGGATCTTGGTTAGGAACTGTTCGGAAGGTGAATTTCGCCGACGCCGTTGACGGGATAATTGTTTTACCCCCTTCGCCTTGGTAGCCGCTAGTCAAGCCGTTAATATCAAAGGAGGGACGCGCGCCACGACGTTCCAATGTGGTGTATTCCGGTTCGCCGAATTCAGCGTCAATGCCTAACTGACGCTTATTCTCTTCCGGGTCAAATGGATTGGACGCAAGCGCATTACGCTCTTCTTCTGACAGTTTGGCGACGTCGTCGTAGAAATGTGGGATTTGGATCTTGCCGTTTTCGTCAATAATAGCGGCGAGCATTTTGGTCAAAGCGATCGCGGGGTTATAGACCGAGCCGCCATAGATACCGGAGTGTAGGTCGTGGTTGGGACCGGTCAGTTTGAGTTCGAAGCCAACGACGCCACGTAGACCGTAAGTGATTGCGGGAATTCCGGGACCACCGGCGGAGGAGTCGCTCACGATCAGTGCGTCGCAAGCAAGTAAGTCACGATTCGCTTCTGAGTCGAGAAACGCGGATAAAGAGTCGCTACCGACTTCTTCCTCACCCTCGAGAATGACCTTGACTTGCAACGGGAAGGAACCGTTGAGAGCAAGGTAAGTCTGCATACCACAAAGGTGAGCGCTCCACTGACCTTTGTCGTCGTTAGCGCCACGGCAATAGACCTTTTCGTCGCGAATCGTAGGTTCAAAGGGCGAGGAATGCCATTGTTCGACCGGATCGACTGGCATGACGTCATAGTGACCATAGAGCGCAACGGTCGGAGCGCCGGAAATCTTAGGAGATTCTGCGTATACCAGCGGATTGCCCTCGGTCGGAATCAGACGCGAGGTCATGCCGAGCTTCTCTTGGAAGAACGAAACGAGCCACTGCGCCATCTTCTGCATGTCGCCTTTGTGCTCTTGTTGCGCACTAATACTTGGGATTCTCAGCGCTTCGAACCACTGTGACAGAAATTCCTCTTTATGTGCGTCAATGTACTGTGTGATTTTGTCCATGTTGGTACCTTTGGGGCGTCTTTATGAGCATCGGGAAATAGCAACGCGGAACATTACCCCGGTGGCCATGTGAAATCGCGACCGCCGATTAGGTGAAAGTGAAGATGAGGAACCGTCTGACACGCGTGCTCTCCACAATTAGATACGACGCGATAACCGCCGTCCGCAATGCCCAGCTGACGAGCGACCTCTCGAATCACGGCGAAAATATGACCAATGAGTTGAACGTCGTCTTCGGTAACGTCGTCGAGAGAACGCAACTTCGTAGTTTTCGGTATCACCAAGACATGAACTGGCGCCTGAGGAGACACGTCATGGAATGCGAGACAGAGTTCGTCTTCATAGACAATGTTAGACGGAATCTCTTTATCGATAATGCGTTTGAAAATAGTCTTTTCTTCCATTCTCAAAACTTTCTTTGAGGTAAAGAGCTAAGACGCAATGTCCTCGATTCAAGTTCTCGAAGAATGCGTCGGCATACATGAACAAGTGTGCGCTAAGTGAAAGACGCCGCGACTTATACGTCTCGTCAAAAGGTCTGAACCTTAAAACACACTGTATTAGTAAGTCTACGCATAGGACGTCGACTGTAAAGACTTTTTATCGCTACATTTTTAAAACAACATAAAATCAAGAACCGAACGTGTTGACTTCAGTTTCGTAGGAACTGCATTAGGCGTTGATAGCTCTGTGTGGATCCGAGTGTAAGACGTCCCACAGAATCACAAGACGACTGTGTCGGCAAAGGCAGCGCTAAGCAAGCAAAGACTCCAAGAACCGCGACGGCAACTGAGTCAATGGAGTCTTCAATTAAACCGTGATCAGATAGTTTGTGAAAGGAACTGACGGGCAAAAGAGAGGACAATAGACTCAAAAGCAGACCATTGTTTTTACACCCGCCCATGAGAATGACTTCACAAGAGTCGTCAATTGCGCCAAGGCATTGTGTGATATCTTGACAAATGCGCTCGGCGATCCAGTGCGCGCTAGTACAAAGCGCGTCAAGGGATGATATTTTAAGGCGACTATTGAGAAGAGCGTCGTTGTAAAACTGCTCCTGAAGTGGGAAGAATGTGGAGGAAAGATTGTTTTTCTGTTGATAATCCGCGCAACGTGAGAGCCACAGGTCAAGCAGTTCGGTGGAACGTTTCCCTTGAACAGAGAGTTTTCCACCGGTATCAAAGGGCGTTTCGCCTTTAGTGGCATGACGCGTCATGAGGTTGAGCAACTTCCCACAGGGTACGACGTTATGTGTGTACGCTTGCTGTTGCTCTTTCCCCTGATTAACGCTTGAGGGGATGTAATGCCAGCGCGCGACCTCGCCCAGATCAATGATAAGGGCGGCATGGGCGGAGTCCTGTAAGAGTGCAACATAGCCAGGGGTAAGCGCAGAAGCGTAAGGGAAACGCTGGGCGTTGGATCCTTCGACGGCGTAGAAAGATTCAATAATATTTGAATCTGTGTGTCTGGAGAGAAGGCGCGCGTCGCTCAGTGAATAGGAATAAAAACTGGACTCCACCTCCGCTAACTCGACGTTCAGACCGTTGTCGTGCGTTGCAATTGCCACAAGGGAGTCATGTGCGCTCGGCATATCGACGAGTAACTCCGTAATTGCCTCTTCGTAGAGACTCGTTGTCATAATTCGGAGTAACGCCAATTTATTAAGGAGCGAAGAAGTTGACGCCGTCTCGCTGCGTTTATTCGTTTGTATCGAGGAGTCTTGACTAAACGTCGCTAATTCCCTGTAAGCGTCTGTGATTTCTTCTGGTAAGTCGAAGGAGAGGCTCTTTTGTAACGACATCTCTGAGTCTGGAGCGCTGCCAGAAGCGCCTAGTAGCGACGCTTCCAATTTACTCACCGTCGAATTCAAATGCACGCCAATAAACCACGATTGCGACGATGAGGCGCTTTTTCGTTTGTTCTTTAAAAAGAGCATTGATCTACCGTGTTACAAATTAAGACTGAAATAACTAACGTTAGAAGAACGATACGGATGGGTAAGGACGAGAAAAGAGAAGTGAAAAGCGAAAAAAGGCGCGCTTTACGATATTAGAAGTAAAGCACGCCTCAGAATGTTGTTAGACTCGAACACTCTCGCGTTCATGAGGAGCCGAAACGGCGTTATAACGACTGTTTGAGGCTTTGGAGGAAGACCAGGCGAAAATATTACGCGCGGTCTGTTGATAGGCGACAACGCCTTCGATGAACTTTGTGAAAATACGCTGGTCAAGCAAGGTCGCTTCGGGCGATTCCGGGTGGAATTGGACGCCAAATGCGAACCAATCGTCTTGGGTTGATTCGATAGCTTCAATTACGCCGTCGTTGGGACAACGCGCGGAAACTATGAAACCGGGAGCAACGTCGTCGACCGCCATGTGGTGAGAGCTACTCACATACGCGTCGAAACCGCCGTATGCGGCGTCAAGTAGCGTTCCTTTTTCGATTTCGAGCGTATGACGTAATGAGCGATCCATCGGATCGCAGTGTTTAATGGCATTCACGAAGTCTTCGGGAATATGCAAAGACAAGGCGCCGCCTTGGCTGACGTTGAGCAATTGCATACCGACTCCAATTCCCATTACGGGCATACGACGTTTAGCGACCGCGTCCATGAGCGCTCGGTCGAAACGTTCGCGACGTGGCGACATCATACGCGTATAGGGGTGTACCATAAAACCGTCGCGGCGGGGATCGAGGTCAGGTCCGCCGACGAAGAGACATGCGTCTACACGAGACAGAAGACAGGGGATGATTTCTTCGCTCACCGGCGGGAGAATTACCGGAATGCCACCGGCTCGTTCAATTGCGTCCTTGTAACCTGCGAAGAGATAGTCAATTTCAGGCACGCAGTCACGAGCGGGTTTGTTTTCGACGTTGATACCGATGAAGGGGCGTTGTTCGGGGCGTGTCATCCTGTTTACACTCCAGATGCGACAACCAACGAACATTACTACCATTAGGCATAAAACTGTCTTTTTTGACAATTTTATCAATTATTCCTGTTTTGCTTGGAACTAACAAGCAAAAACAATCCTCAATTAGGAGTGGAGGATGGGGAGAGTAGCGAAGGAGGAATGCCTAATGTCCTCGAACGTACAGACGCGTAAGCGTGTGAGGAAAAACGCGCCCGAACGTGCGAAAATCGTTGAATTACGAGTCGTCCCAACAGGCGGAACCGTGTTGAAGCGCACTCTCTGACAACGCGTAGCTTTAGAAAAGCGCCGACACATGCGGAGTTGTGTCGGTTATGCTTAGAAGACTGATAAAGCCCCAACTTTGACTGCGCCGTCGTCTGGAGGTTTGATCGCGCTTCATAGCAAGTCCCGGAAAACGCGACATTAAACGGCTTTACCGCGGTATGCCACTAATCGGGACGCTCGTTAATTGTCTACGTGAATCTCAAATCGTCACTTTGAAATTCGGAATGCAAGCTTGTGAGTATTCTAGCAAAGTTAACGACAGTTTCAAGTGTTTTTTGGGTTCTGTTTTCTATTTAGAGAAAAATCGATTAAAGTTTACTAAATATATGCGATTAAAAGAGTTTGAAACATGTATAGAATTCCTAAAAATCCTGGATTGTAAAAAATGTCTATACGTTTCATCTTGCCTATCTTTTGATTGTTGTTAAAACATATAATCTAGGATAAATACAACGAATCTGATCGGAGAATTTGTCCTATGGCGACTGCTCTATGTGAGAGAGAATAGACGTGTTGTAATCAAATAGGCTCGAGTCATTGATCTGGTGGAAAATGACTCGAGCAAAGTTGTGATTATCGATTCGACTTCACTTTCGGATTAATTTGGGATTGGATCCATGCTTCCAGTTCATCCCAATCCACTGGCGGCAGGCAGCTACGTTCCGGTCGAAGCTTAGAAGCGCCCTTGATATAGACGTGTCGAATCTCTTGAGCGTTTTTCGTGGTATTCCAGTGAAGAAGAATACGGATACACTTGCGTAACGAACCTGGAACGTCAAGTTCATGTCCGCACATGAGAGCAACGTCGAACCAGTTCAATTGACGCGCTGCAACGGCTGGAAATTCTGCGTCAAGATCCGTTGTTGTCGTAAAAATTGCGCTTGCCACGTCGTTGGGGTCAATATCATTGAAGCGAATCATGAGCGCGAGTAATTCGCGCGTTCCTTTTAGGATAGCTTCTGGGGTATTTTCCTCGATCGTAGTAGCGCCGCGTACGCCACGGCATACCGGATAAGCGTCGCTACGGGATGACGTCGTCATTGTTTTTTCCTTAAGTTGTATAGAGTTAGTAACTGTTTAGCGCAATTCTTCGCATTGAACTATGAGTAGACCTCTGCTTCGCGCGGTAGACCTTGCGAGATTACCAATTTCCATAGTTTAATACAAGTTGAACATTAAAACCGGTTTTTTTACTTATCTTTGTTATTTTACCTTGTGCTTGACTGACGTGTGCGCCTTCCCACAGGCGTCAAAACGTTTCTAGCAACGTAGAAGCAGTTCAAAAGAACTTCTGATTGATTTGTGTGTTTTCAGAGTCATACCGTCTACCATATAAAAGTAACGTCAAAAGGGGACGTGAGCGCGCCTTGGCGATTCTCGTAATTAAGGTAAAATAATGATAAGCGGTTTCAATTCGACCACGCTCATGCGTGCGAAGAACACAACGATTCCAAGTAGAAGGACTTAGCCGATATGGCAATTTTGTTTGATATGGACGGCGTGCTGATCGACAGTAATCAGGCGCACCTCGACAGTTGGCGTAAAACCGCGCGTGAAGAGGGCTTTGAGTTTTCTGATGAAATCTTTTGGCAAACCTTCGGAATGACCTCGGAGTCGATAGTTGAAAAGTACTGGAAGAATTGTGAGTCGCTCACGCCTGACCAAGTGGCTGACGTCGTTAGACGAAAGGAAGACGCCTTTCGATATAGTATTGTCGATTATGTAAAGCCGATTGACGGCGCACTGGATTTTCTAGCTTTTCTCGAGGAACATGGCGTCAAAGTTGCGGTGGGTTCTTCTGCTCCGCGTGTCAACGTCGAGTATGTTCTGGATTGGCTCAAAATCGGTTCCTACTTCCATGACGCTGTGGTAGCAGGCGACCAAGTTCGACGTGGCAAACCGAATCCCGATATCTTCCTAGAAGCGGCAAAAATCTTGGGCGTTGCTCCGGAAACCTGCATTGTAATCGACGATTCTCGTAGTGGCGTCAACGCTGGTAAAAACGCCAATATGACGACCGTCGGTTTCTTCAGTAAAGGACACCGTGTGGAGGAATACCAAAACGCCGACCTGGTCGTGAGTAACTACGACGAACTTCGTGCTGTTCTGGAAATCGATTCCAACGGAAACGTCGCTCTCAAACCGCACGCGTGATTTGTCGTTCCTCTGCAAACTTCCATTTGCGCCTTTGATTTGAATCGATAGCGTTTACATTCTATCCGCTCCAGAAGCTCGCGACTAACTAGAATCCCGATGATGGAAACACAAGGCAAATTAACAGACCAAGGTTTAGATTCACCCCAGGACGCCACGCTTGCTCGTTACGCTATCGGTATCGACTTGGGAACGACAAACTGCGAAATTGCTTATATCAAGCTCGACGACCAGTCCACAACCACTGCTACGTTGCTTGACGTTCCTCAGTTTGTAGACGACGCCGTCGTCGAATCTCTCCCGTCTTTACCGTCGTTCCTTTACTTGGGAGACCCACAAGAGCGCCAAGCAAACGATTGGCGCCTGCCCTGGGATAAAGAAGAAAAAGTCGCGACGTCCACGTCGAGTTCGCAAGAGCATAAGCAATCCAAGGCTAAACATGGCGTCTTCAAAAAGTTATTCGGTTTGGCTTCATCTAAGACCGATTCCGATAGTCTGGGACTCTCTGATCCAGAGGCATTGTGCCTTTTAGGAACAATAGCTAAGAAACGCCATGCGCAAGCGCCCAATCGTGTGATTGCCTCCGCTAAATCGTGGTTGACTTGTATTGACGTTGACAAGCGCGCTGCCTTCTTACCGAAAGCCGCCGCTACGAATGAACCTAAGGCGTCGCCAAAAGAGGTTGCAAAACAACTCCTGAAACGACTTTCCGACGCCTGGAAGTTTGCCTTTCCAAACGACCCGTTCACTCAGCAACTCGTTGTCGTGACGATTCCTGCCTCGTTCGACGCAAGCGCACGTGAAATCACAAGAGAAGCCGCGCTCGACGCCGGATTCAATGAACAAAATCTCATTTTCCTTGAAGAACCACTGGCCGCGCTATATTCTTGGCTCGCCAAAAACGCTACGTCTTGGCGTAAGAAGCTACATTTAGACGATATTATTCTCGTTTGTGACGTCGGCGGCGGTACGACTGATTTGACCCTCGTCAAGGTGGAAGAACAAGACGGAAGTCTTGCGCTTAATCGAATTGCAATCGGTCGACGTCTCCTACTCGGAGGCGATAATATCGACCTAGCTCTTGCACATCATGCCTCTGGTTTACTGCGCTCACAAGGCGTTGAACTGAACCCTTGGCAGTCGACTGCGCTCTTGGCAGAATGCCGCGACGCTAAGGAAACGCTCTTAGATCCGTCGCAAACGCGCGATACTTACAAGATTACCCTGCAAGGTCGTTCCAGTCGTCTAGTGGGCGAGTCCCTTTCGGTTGATTTCGCTAAAGAAGACGCCGTGAGAATTGCAGTCGACGGGTTTTTCCCAATATGTTCTGCCGATTCAAAGCCACAAAGGCGTTCGAGAGTCGGTTTGAGAGAAAAAGGTCTACCGTATGAAACAGACCCCGCTATAACCAAGCATATTGCCAGTTTCCTTGCCGACGCCGGCGTTATGCCGAATTGGGTTCTATTCAACGGCGGCGTCTTTAAGGCGCAAGCGATTACAGAACGACTACAAGAGCAGCTTGGCGTCTGGACTGATCAGGATCCTCCCAAGAGGCTTGACCAGACGCCTGAGTTGGACTTTGCCGTCGCGACCGGCGCCGCCTATTTCGCGCTTGCAAAAGTCCTGGGAGGCGTTAAGATTCGCGCCGCTTCCGCTCGTTCCTATTACATTGGAATTGAGAGTAGCGCACCGGCAATCCCCGGCGTGAGCCGCCCGATTAAAGCCTTGTGTGTCGCCCCGTTTGGAATGGAGGAGGGGGAGCCGTGTACGATCGATTCTGAACCCTTTGAACTGATTCTAGGCGAACAGGCAGAGTTTCGACTGTTTTGTTCCACCACAAGACCGCACGACGCGCCCGGGGACGTCCTCGATTATTATGACGACGTTCCCGAGGCAAACTGTGATTTACAAGAGACTGCCCCACTGGTGACTACTTTGACTTCCGAACCTGCCGACGATGCTATTATTGCTCAGGCGCCTGTTGAACCAGAGTTTGCAGTGGTACAATTTAGTTCCATCATAACAGAGTCTGGCGCTTTGGAGATTTGGTGCGAAGAGACGTCAGGCGCTCGGCGTTGGAAACTGGAATTTAGCGCGCGCGAAGAATAGCTAGCGCGTTGACGAATAACCTTTCAATGCAAAAGGAGAGGACATATATGAAATACGGTTACGTCATTAACGTAACGGCCCTGGATCGACCCGGTATTGTCGCGGGCGTTAGTTCTGCGATTGACAAGGTGAAAGGTAACATCGAGTCCTGTAGTCAGACGGTTCTTGACGGGTATTTTACCTTGATTATGACCTTTTCAACGCCTGAGTACTGCGAGCCGGAAGCGCTCAGGGCGAAGGTTCTAGAAGAAAAGGGCATGGAAAACTGTCAAGCGATCCTTTTCGAAAGCGCCAAAGACGTCAAACAGTCGCTTCCTTCCGACGTCAACAGCTATGTTATCTCAGCCTTTGGCAAAGATAGCGAAGGTATCGTCGCTCAATTCTCGCGTTACTTGTGTGAGAAACAGATCAATATCATCGATCTCTACGGTAATATCACCCAAGACGGCGAATTCGTCTTGATCGGTCAGGTTGAAGTCGATCCGAAGCTTGACTTGAAAGTGATCCAGTACGACTTGGAAGCGCTCGGCGAGGAAGTTGGCTTTACGGTTCGTATTCAACACAACAAAGTCTTCGTGGCTACCAATCAAATCCGTTTGAATCGATAGGTTCTTTGACATTTAACGATTACGAACGTGATACGATACGCATGGTTCTGGTCGACTGTAGGTTTGGCACATGGAACATTCAAATATAAAACTCGAAGAGCTCCCAGAAGCGCAACGTCGCCAAATGGAAACGATGCTCGCCGACAAGTTCATCTGCAATTTACTCGGTATCAAATTAACCTCCGTAGGCGAGGGAACGGCAACCGCTGAGCTGGAAGTGAAAGACATTCACATGAACGGCGTTGGCATTTGCCAAGGCGGCGTTCTTTTTTCTCTGGCTGATTACACGCTCGCCGCCGCTTTTAATCATTCCGTTGAGCCTGTTGTGGCGCTGGAAGTTTCGATTTCCTACGTTAAGTCCGTTAAAGGCGGTAAGGTTATTGCCGAGGCGCGCGAGCTGTGCCGTACTCGTACGACTACTGCCGGCGAGGTTACTGTGCGCGACGAACAGGGGCGCATTCTATGCCTTGCCAAGGGACGAGGATATATCTTGCAACCCCATTAACAAACTCACAGTCGTAAGCAGGGGCTTGATTCTTTCCTGTTTACTGAGACAATATGAACCGACTACGTTAGGACGTCGAGTCGACGCTTGCAAAGCGAGACGGAGCGTTAGTTTCTTCTTTACTATTTGTGCGCTTAGGCGCGTGAGCCTTTTTACTACCAGTGAAAGGATGAAATATGGATCCTCAGGTTAAACGAGCATTGATCAGCGTCAGTGACAAGACCGGTTTGACCGAATTTGCACGTGGTCTCGTTGCCGCGGGCGTGCAACTCTTTAGTACCGGCGGTACCAAGCGCCATCTCGAAGCTAATGGCGTACCAGTGACAGACGTCTCTGACTATACTGGTTTTCCTGAAATGATGAGCGGTCGTCTCAAGACGCTCCATCCGAAAGTGCACGGAGGAATCCTTTGCCGTCGCGACGACCAGAGCGATATGAATTCCGCGGCGGAACATGGTATCGAGCCCTTTGAACTGGTTGTGGTCAATCTTTATCCCTTCGAAGCGACAATAGCCAAGCCGGACGTCACTGACGCCGAGGCGATTGAAAATATCGATATCGGCGGTCCCACGATGGTGCGCGCCGCCGCGAAGAATCATAAGTTCGTCGGTATTGTCACGAACGCTTCACAATACGGTCCGACGCTCGAGCAGATCCAACTCAATGGTTCACTGACATTACAGATGCGACGCAGTCTTGCGCGCGACGCTTTCGCTCACACCGCCTCCTATGACGCGGCTATCGCGCGTTACTTCGCAGAACATGACGGCGAGGCGACGTTCCCCAATACGATTTCCACTGCAATGAAGCTTTCCACTGAGCTACGTTATGGCGAGAACCCGCATCAACGCGCCGCGCTGTACGTGGACTCTAAATACACCGGTCCCTCCGCTGTGACTGCGCGTCAGCTCAATGGTAAAGAACTTTCCTACAATAATCTCTTAGACCTTGACGCAGCGCTTGGTATGGCGCGTTTCTTCAAACGTCCTGCCGTCGCCGTGCTCAAGCACAACAACCCCTGTGGCGCCGCGACTGCCGACACAATTGCCGAGGCGTTGCGTAAAGGTATGGAAGGGGATCCGCTGAGCGCTTTTGGCTCCATTATCGGGCTGAATCGTGTGGTTGACGTCGCCTGCGCAGAATACTTAGCGCAACCTGGTTTGTTCGTCGAGGCTATTATTGCTCCCGCGTATGACCCGAAGGCGCTGGAAATCCTCACCACCGTTCCGAAGTGGCATGCGAACGTACGCCTGTTGGAATGTGGCTGCGACGTCTTAGAACCCGCTAAGGTCGATTGGGTCGTGCGTCCTCTCACCGGAGGCGCGCTCCTGCAAGACGCCGATGTGGAAGACGACGACGAATCCGAATGGCGCGTGGTTACCGATAAAGCTCCAACTGAAGAGCAAATGCGCGATCTGCGTTTTGCCTGGGCAATGACGCGTCACGTCAAATCGAACGCCATTGTCCTGTGTAAGGACGAAATGCTTGTCGGAGTTGGCGCCGGTCAAATGAGTCGCGTTGATTCCGTTGAAATCTCCGTTAAAAAGGCTGGTGAGCGCGCTGAAGGCTCGGTTCTTGGATCCGACGCATTCTTCCCGTTCGACGACGGTATTCGCGCTGCCAAAGGCGTGGTCGCTGTGATTCAACCCGGCGGTTCCAAGCGCGATCAAGAGGTTATCGACGCCTGCAATGAACTGGGCATTGCGATGATCTTCACCGGTCGTCGTCACTTCAAACACTAATTGAAGTCGCGCCTGATCTTGACGTTTGATTCTTATTAACGTCGGTCTTAATTATCGGAACGGCGCGTTGTGTGACGCGTCGTTCCGTACTTTTTGCATGCTTCGTGACTCAGTGATTTCGAGCGTCCAATTGGTCGACTCACGACGAGAATTGCCTCATGAATAACAATGCTGTTTCGGACGTCGTTAATCAAACGGCGCGGTTACTGGAATTCCGCGAGGGCGCCTCTAGAGCGTCAGAAGAGCTCACACAACTTGCCGCGCGTGTGAAAAACCTTGAAGTTCCTCTGGAAATCTTCAATGGCGTTCAGGCTGAACGCGACCTGCATGAGCTTGACCAAATGCTTGGATATTGGTTCAGCGGTTATACACGTGAGGCCATTGCAGTTTTGCGTGAGACGATCCTTACCGGCGCGCCACGACTTAAACGCCAACTTGCACATGGTTTGTCCGCGTCGATGTTGGAATTCCTTGCTCTGGAACAGTTGCCACTTGACTCCATTGTCTTTATACGTGAGCGTTTAGCCGTGCGAAGTCTCGAACGCCTGCGTCAGGTTTGTGAACGTTCTGAACTCTTTGCCGCCGGCGTTATGTCGGAACAAACGGAACTTGACGTTCTAGAAGAACTTGTGCGTCGCGAAACAGAGCGTTCTGCCGATTCCCATGATAGGAACGCTATCGCTAGTTCCGACCAAGCGACATTGGATAGTCTGACGAGCGCTGAGCCGAGTTGCGCTAGTCCCGATACGATCTTCTGGGCAAACGCCGATGCTCTAGCAGACGCTGTCATTTTTGAATTGTCGCGTCCTTATGAGGGGACGCTTCGTGAAAGCGTGACCGATCTTGCGTCTGCAGATAAGCTTGGCGCCGCATTAGAACAGGCCGCTGGGGTTGTGGATAAATTCAAGCGGTTTTTTGTTACACGACAAAGTTCTGCCTATGCGCAAATCCAGCAACGTGAAGAAGAACGCGAGCGTCAACAAGCGCGTCGACGTTTCGAAAATCAGGAACAAGAGCGATTTGACGAACTGGTAAACGGAGTTTTTGAAACCGTCAAGGTTGGCGCCTTACGTCGGCGTGAGGACATGTTGACTCGACTCGATTTCCTAACGCGGTGCGATAATCCGGCGGCGTTCTTTGCGAGAATTAAAAAATCACCGTTTTGCCACAAAGTTTTAGAAGAAAAACCTTTCTATTTGGCAGTGCAGTTGCTCCCTAACTTTTTTGTTATGCCCTATAACAATAGGCCGACGCCCCCGGCGACGCTCTATTTTTATGTTGCCTCTGATTTCGTTTGGGGCGTGCGCGAAGCGCTCCTAACCTCAACGCCGGCACATTGGAAGAAGTTAAAGGCACGCGCGAGGGACAGGGGCATGAATCTAACGCCGTTTGGACTCTATGAGCGTACGCGACGACTTTGTTCGCGCACTGAAAAGAGACTTTATGAAAAACTCAATTTGCCCTATATTCCCGTCGAGTTAAGAGCCGACGCCGCTGAATGGAAGTGGATTGCCCAGGGCGAACCGCAGCTGATTCAACCGCAGGATCTTCAGGGCGACTTGCACCTGCATACTACCTTTACCGACGGTTCGGCAACGTTGGAGGAAATGGCTAACAATGCGCGAGCGCTCGGACTACATTACATGGCCGCCACCGATCATACCCAAAATGTTGCCGTTGCCGGTGGAATGAACGACGTTGAATGTTTGAGATACTGGGAACAGATCGATCAGCTTAATGAGCGCTTAGCAAGCTCGGGTATTGATTTTCACGTCCTTAAAGGAATCGAATGCGATATTCTTGAAGCCGGCGGTATGGATCTTAAAGACGAAACCCTTGCCAAAGCCGATTGGGTGATTGCTAGTATCCACTACGGCAAGCGCCAGTCTCGTGAATTGATTCATCGAAGATATCTTGACGCATTTCGGAATCCATACGTTGACATTATTGCCCACCCGACCGGAAGAATGATTGGTATCGAACCCAAAATTGACGTAGATATCGAGTTCTTATGTCAAAATGCGGCAAAATATGGCAAGTGTCTGGAACTCAACTGCCAGCCTAGACGATTGGATCTCGATCGTGACGCGCTCATGCTCGCTAAAGAGTACGGCGTGCCGATTGTGATTTCCACCGATTCGCACAATCCCCAGCATGCTCTGTATTTGAACTTTGGCGTTTATCAAGCGCAACGCGCAGGTCTGGTTGCAAGCGACGTTCTCAACACCCTTGACTATCAACAGTTTGTCGAACGACGCCGTCAAGTTAAAGCTCAAATGAACCTTCACAATTGACCAAACTCGACGGAAAAGGTATAATATAGCTCCCAGAAGTTAGGACAACTTGTTATGAAATGACTTCGTTGTGTCAATGGTTGTTACAACGCGCGTCCCTTGTTCACCGCAGTGACGATGTGATTGGAATCGCTCGTACTTTTCCTCGACCCTCGTTTTGCACGTTATATCCATGCAGACAGCTAATCGAATCCTTACTTATCTCGGACGCCTTTGCGTTATTTTGACTATAGTTTTTGGTCCGTTGCGCAATGCTGGACTTGATCCTGTTGCGGAACGATACCTGATTCTCTTGTGTATAGCAAGCGGCGTTTTGGCGTTGGGGGCATTGTGGACCACGACGAAACGAACGCGACAGATGAACTCTTACAAAGGCGCTCTTTTAGCGTCGATTCCACTGATACTCGCTCTGGCTTTGTCTGTCCTGCAATTCATTCCTCTGCCGTACAACGTCGTTGCAAAGCTGTCGCCACGCGTGCCTGAGCTTAATCATGCGCTCACGCCGCCGAATATCGGTTACGACACAATTCATTCCCTCCCTACTTCCGTGGAAATCGACGAAGATTTTTCTTCTGACCATGATGGTGAAAACGATACTGAAGGCGACAGAGCGCTGGAGATGATCGAACGCCTTGAACAGGTAAAGGATCGTCTCTCCGAAAGCGAGGCGCTTAAACAGACGCGTATTTTGGGGGAACAAGCGTTTCCTTATGAGGATGATAGCGCATATGACGTAGAAACGGCGATGATTATCGACGCACTCGTGGAAAATGAATTTCTACCGGAAGCGCAACGCAATCGTGTCGCAGTCTGGGGACATACGATTAGTCTGTATCCATTAGCGTCGCGCGAGATGTTCATGCGCATGTGGGCGGGTTTTATACTCTTCCTTGCCGCCTCTTTGCTCTTCAATACTAATGCCTCGCGTCGGTTCCTCTTTATTGTGGCGGCTTTGGTCGGTCTGTGCTATTCGCTGTTGTGTCTTTCGTTACGCGCAAATTCAGGTCTTCTGAATCTTAAAATCTTTGACTACTGGTTGCTTTCCAAGGCCAAGATCGCCGGCTACGGGACATTTGTTGACCGCAACGCCGCCGGTGGCTATCTTGTCTTAACCTTAGGCGCTTGTGTCTATTTGGCTAGTATAGAGTTCCTTGGGACGGTCTTCCGTTTGCAAAGAGAGGTTAAAGAACGTAAAAAGGAAGAAAAAGAAGCGCGTGAATCTGGATACGACAAACCGATTCATTCGAAGTGGAAGGTACTGTTAGGCGACTTCTTTTACCTTTTCAATCGTCGATTTATACTTTGGCTCTTTGTCATGGGCGTGATCGTCGCCGCGATCTTTGCCTCATATTCTCGCGGCGCCTCTTGTACCGCTGTTCTTGTCTTTTTACTCGGTACTTTGTTGTTATGCCTTAGAAAAGAAGCGCGAAAATATTGGTTGGCGTTTTTGCTCGTGGCTCTGATCGCCGGCGGGGCGATTGTGGCGGTTAATCTGCATGAACATGTTGACGCACGTATGGCGACGATTGTGGAAACTGATGATAACGGCGACGCCTTCATTCAAGCCAATGGTCGCTTTGACAACTGGCGCGGCGCGCTACACACTTCGCGCGACTATTTATGGTTCGGCGCCGGTCTCAACGCTTATCCCGTGGCGAATTACGCTAACGACGTTGCCACAAAGCAGAATCGCTATTACCATATGGCAGAAAACGTCTTTATCCAAACCCTTGTCGAATTTGGGATTATTGGGCTGACGCTACTGACGACCGAATATCTTTTGCTATTCTGGCTCATTGGTAAATTCTGTTTTGGAAACCATAGCTTGGAAACCTATGCCTTTGCTTCCGCTGGCGTTGTGATCGTTGTGGGACAGCTGGTAGCTGCTAATTTCGACTTCGGCAACTATTTCCCTGCCAATCTCATGCTCTTTGCAGCGCTTATTGGCGCGTCGTTGGGACGTCAGAATCGTCGACGTTGGGATATGTTAAAACAGGCTTTGAGCAATCGTAAATTACGTTCAAACGCCAATGAACAGATGCGTCGCCTAGCGCTAATGGAACGCGTTGGCGCGATTGTCACTACTTTGATTTTACTTGTGACTCTCTTAGGAACTCATTGGGTTTTACAAGAGTCTGACGATCTGATTACGCGCGAGAATTTACTATCCGATTCCGTCTTCGCCGAAGACGAGCTTCCCTATGCCAAGACCACGGACGTTGAAAAGCGAATTAAAGCGTTCCAGAAATACGTCTCCAAACGCGACGATTCCTTTGAAGTACGATATACTTTGGGAGAATTGGAAACGTTGAGATTTAGATTGCATCGTCGTGACGAAATGCTAGCTCGACGACCTGATACCGATCCCAAGTTGCTTTGGGCTCAAACGACGCTCGACTCCTCTCTGGAAATCCTCCTAAAGTACCAGGGTATCGGGTTTGAAGTGCCGTCCTTGCGCATTCGTGGGAACGAATTGATTCAGTCAGTCGCTCCTGAGCTAATGAAGAATTTCTTGGCGGCGAGGCGTATTTGCCCTATGAAGCCGATGATCTATCCCAAAATCAACGGCGTCGCTCCGCTTGCGACTATGTTACGCTGGCCTGACAATCGAAATCTAATTGAATTAAACGCACGACGCTCTGCCTCACTAGCGCCTTATAGTTCGCAGTTGCTCTATATCAACGGTTACTACTTGAGCAACGTCAAATCGACGTCCTTGCAGAATCAGTTCTGGCAAAAGACCGTGGAGTATGATCCGCGTCAGGCGGAGTCGGTCGCAATTGCGCTTGCCGCTCAGACCCCTCAAAATAAAGTCGTTGACGCCATAGTGGACGTTATGCCGAATAATCCATATGTTCTCTGTCGACTTATTCGTCAGTATGCTCAATGGAAGCAAACGACGTTGTACAGAGGGATCCTTGCCAAGGGCGAGGAGGTCTTTAGTGTTCAACCCCAGGACGCGCAAGACGCTAAGTACTGTTTTTATGCGGGCAACTATTTCAAAGCGCTCGAGGAATTCGACCGCGCCGACGATTTTTACGCGCGCGCCTATGAGCTTGAACCAGACGTCTCCGACTTCTTTTTTGCTCGAATTCGTATGATGTGCCAAAACTCTAAGGTCATGAACAAAGACCAAGAGTGTTATGATCTGCTCATGGCATACAAAAACAGTGGCGCGAAAAAGAACTTGTGGCTCTGTGATAAGTACCTCGAGGACGTAGAAAAAAATCTCAAACGTTCTCAAGCGCGTAGCGAGGCGCTCTTGCGCATCCAAAGGGAACGCGAACAAGACGAACGGATTCGCAATCGTGTGTATGGAGAAAAAGAAAGCGACCAGGCGCCGTCTTCCGACAACGCCGACGACTTGCAAGAGGAAAATGATGAATTATAAACCGTGGCGTTCAACAATGTATCGATCGTTATTTGCAAGACGCTTCGGTTGAGGATTACAGATAATATAGGAATAATCTATGAGTAAATCCCAGGTCTTTTGGACTGACTTCCACGCTACTCCGAATGAAAACCTCCTGCAGAAGATGAGAAGACTCATTGAGAGAGCAGGCTTTGCACGTTTGCCAATGGACGGTAAATTTGTCGCCATTAAGATTCATTTCGGCGAGAAAGGTAATCTTGCCTTTGTTCGCCCCAACTTTGCACGCGTTCTGGTGGACGCCACGCGCGAGCATGGCGGTAAGCCATTCCTGACAGACGCCAATACGCTTTACGTTGGAAGTCGTAAAAACGCATTGGATCACCTGGACGTGGCGTATTTGAACGGGTTCAATCCCTTCACGCTCGGTTGCCATGTCATTATTGCCGACGGACTCAAGGGAACTGACGAGACGATTGTGCCGGTCAAAGGACAATATGTCACCGAAGCTAAAATAGGGCGCGCCATAACCGACGCCGACGTTTTGATTACGCTCACTCATGTGAAAATGCATGAATGCGCGGGGTTGGGGGGCGTCTTAAAGAATATCGGCATGGGATGTGGTTCCCGCGCTGGTAAAATGGAGATGCATTCCAGTAGCAAGCCCGAGGTTGACCGTAACGAGTGTATTGGATGTCGCGCCTGCGCCAAAACCTGTGCTCATGACGCCGTGTCGTTCGATGAGAAAGGAAAGGCCTCCATTGACAAATCTAAGTGCGCCGGTTGTGGACGTTGTATTGGACGTTGTCCCAAAGACGCCGTTTGTGCTTCCTTCGACGAAAAATTCGAAATCCTCAATAAGAAGATTTGTGAATATTCACTCGCTGTGGTTCAGGGTCGTCCTCACTTTCACGTGGCGCTCGTTGTCGACGTTTCCCCCTTCTGCGACTGCCATGCCGAAAACGACGTTCCCGTTGTGCCAGACGTCGGTATCTTCGCCTCTTTTGACCCCATCGCTCTGGATTTGGCATGTGCAAACGCTATCAATGCGCAACCTGTCATACCGAACAGCGCCCTGGCTGACAAACAAACGCATGGCGATTATTTTACCGCGATGCATCCATCGACTTCCTGGCGCACCATTGTCGAATATGGCGAGGAAATCGGTCTGGGATCTACTGACTATGATCTGATTAAAATCTGATCGTCGCCGCCTATGCTATCGCTATAAATATAACGCGGAGACTTATGGGACGTTGGAGGTGAGAAGGCGACTTACCATTGTTCTTTGTCCCCCGACGTCTCCCGTTCCTTGCGTGACACGCGCCTTCAAGAAGATGACGTCATTCCCTTCGCTCATTGTCGCTGATATCGGTAATTCTCGTGTAAAGTATGCACTGTGGAAGAATGTCGCACCGCGCGACCATATTCCAGAGGAGAGCTTTGCCGATCCAACCCCTGATCTTAGTTTAACGAGCGGCTGGCTTGGCGAGATTACTAAGAGTCTGACGTCCTCGGCGCGTTGGGTTATTTCAAGCGTTAATCGTGCCAAGACCACGACGCTACTGAATATCGTGGCGTCAACTCGTCCTAACGACGTTGTGTGCGTTCTGACGCTCAACGATATTCCAATTGAATGTCAGTATGACTTTCCGGAAAAGTTGGGTATTGATAGAGTTGTCGCCGCATTTGCCGCTGTGAAACGAGTACCTCCTGGAACGCCCTTTATTGTGGTTGACGTCGGTACGGCGGCGACGGTCGATTACGTCGACTCACACGGCGTCTTTCGCGGGGGCGCGATTCTTCCCGGCGCGCGACTGGTGGCTGAAGCGTTAAAGGCAAAAACCGACGCCTTGCCATTTGTTGAGCAGTTCGAGTCGACTGCGACCGCCGCGTCTGCGTCGAGCTTTCAAGAGGCGATCCTCGAGTTTGCGCCGGATTATCCCGCTACGGAAACTCAGAAAGCTATTAGACTTGGCATGGTCTATTCCTTGGTCGGAGCCGTGACGTCTTTTTATCTCAAGACGAGCGCCGTCATCAAGAAACAACAGGGCGACTACGCCGCGTTGGAACTCGTCTTTGCCGGTGGCGACGCCGCTTTGACCGAGTTTCACTTTAATAGGTTCTTCGACGATTTAACTTCTGTTTATGGTTTCCAACCAATGAAACCGCGAACAACTGTCATTGACAACCTTGTGACAAATGGTTTACACGATTTGACGAAACTCCTAGATCAACGTTGCTTCCATACGCCTGAACGTTTGCATCGAGTCGACTAAGTGATTACCGTTTCATTCTTATTAACTGATTATATTTGACGAAGTTTTTAATCATGACAGAGTTAACTGAGTCTGTTGTTCAGACAATGAAAGAGTTTGAAAAATTACCCGGGATCGGCAAAAAATCGGCTGAGCGGATTGTGTATCATCTCCTCAAGCTCTCCAAACCGGAGGCGCTCGCATTGTCTGACGCAATTCGCCACATGAAAGAAAAGGTGCGATACTGCAAATGTTGTTTCAACTTGGCAGAAAACGAATTGTGTGACGTTTGTAGCGATCCAAACCGTGATTCCTCTCTCCTATGCGTCGTTGAGCAACCTCGTGACCTGATTGCCTTGGAAAATACGGGACGTTTCCGTGGACTCTATCACGTCCTTTTGGGACGCGTTTCGCCACTTGACGACGTCAATCCGGATCAGTTAACCATCGACGCCTTGGTAGAACGCGTTAGAAGCGGTAATTTTAAAGAAATTATCATGGCGACTAATCCCACTGTGGAGGGCGACGGTACCGCCTTGACGATTATTAACCGCTTGGCTGATACGCCCGTGAAAATTACAAGATTGGCCCGAGGTATCACAACGGGCAGTACCCTAGAATTTGCCAATAATGAGATGTTGACCGACGCTATTCAAGGACGTCAGCAATTTGAATAATAATAAAACTTACTGATCTAATATGTCACGGATTTTTACCTGACGTGCTTGGTTGAGCGTTCGCGACGACCAAAAAATGTTTCGCACACGCTTGACGTCGTAGGGCGTTTGTGTTTTAAATTGTATATATTTTGACGTCGCACTGGCGTGGCGTCTTCGCTTCACGCTTGCAATATTCGAGCAAAGTGTGACGTTTTTGTTGTTTCACAAAAGAAGTCCGAATGATTCCGGATGGACTTTGGTCTCGTGTGCCAAGGGTATGAATATGGCCAAAAAGGCAGCTGACTCAGACGCAAAAGCTACAAAGAAGTCGAAAATACAAGAGCTCTATGAACGCAATCCTGGTTTGAGGGTCGCGGTTGATCAGATTGAGAAACTATACGGTCAAGGCGCCATTATGCCTCTTGGTCTTGATCAGGCGCCGGGTCTGGAAGGTATTTCAACGGGCTGTTTGTCTCTTGATATCGCCCTGGGCGGACACGGTATTCCTCGCGGGCGTATTGTGGAAATCTTCGGACCGGAATCCAGCGGTAAAACAACATTAACGCTTCACATCGTCGCACAGGCTCAAAAGGGCGGCGGCGTAGCGGCTTTTATCGACGCGGAACATGCGTTCGATCCCAGCTGGGCAAAGCGTATTGGCGTGGAGTTGGAATCCCTACTGGTCAGTCAACCGAGTAGCGGTGAAGAAGCAATGCGCATTGCAGAAATGCTTGTGCAGTCAAATTCCGTTGATATCATCGTCGTCGACTCCGTCGCGGCGCTTGTGCCGGAGAAGGAACTGCAGGGCGAAATCGGAGATCAATTCGTTGGTCTGCAAGCGCGCCTTATGAGCCAATCCCTACGTAAACTCACCGGCGCAATTGCCAAGAGCAAGACGACCGTCATTTTCATTAATCAGATTCGTGAAAAGATCGGCGTCATGTTTGGCTCGCCTGAAACGACCCCTGGCGGTAAGGCTTTGAAATTCTACAGCTCATGCCGAATTGATATCCGCCGCATTGGTCAACTGAAAGAGGGGGAAGAAGTCGTCGGTCAACGCGTTAAAGCGAAAATCGTTAAAAACAAAGTCGCGCCCCCGTTCCGCGTTGCTGAATTCGATATGATGCACGCCAATGGCATTAGCTATGAGGGCGATTTGCTCGACCTGGCCATCATGTATAAACTTATCACGAAATCTGGCTCGTGGTTCCGCTACGGCGACCAACAGTTGGCACAAGGACGTGAAAAGGCTCGCGCGTATTTGCAACAGAATGCTGAATTCCGAAACATGTTGCAAGAGCAGGTGATGGCAATCGTTGAGTCACAAGGTCAAGAGGACGTTCCCGTGCCACAAGAGGAGGAAGAGTCGGGAGATTACGAAGAATTAGAAGAAGAACAAGCCTAAGTTTGCGTTCACACGAACTGTTGGATTAGGCTCGTAAACATTGCGATACAATAACTAAGAGCGCTACTGGACTCAGACTATGTCTGTTTTTCAGTAGCGTTCTTTTTTCATGCGAACCTGAAACTATGTTATCGCGAAGCGATCAGGAGAGCTTCCTGTAATCTGAACGCAGACAGGAAACACAAAGCGCTTAAGAAAATAAGGCTGAATGTATCGCGTCTATCGTTTACCTGTCTTGTACTCACTTTAGTGATTAGTTAGAATATGGTAAGCGTGTATGTTACAACCGACGTCCATTTAGAGAAGTCCATGTAAGTTCACGTTTTACAAGGCTATCGTTTTTTTATACATCAGGAGCAGACATGTCGAATCAAGTCTTTCGAAGCGCCTTCTTGTTAGCTCTTTCAGGGTTGCTTTTGACGTTAGACGCGTGTGGCGCTGAGCATGAAGCGACGCCCGCGCACAATGACTTTGTGGCTGTGGAGCGCGAACAAGTAGTGGATGCGCTTGCAAACAAGTCTAATTCGGCGTTATTACTCGTGGACGACGATGCAATAGAGTGTGCGCGGCATAAAATCGATTCTGATCCTAAATGGAAGCTTTACTACGACGCGCTCAAACTCAACGCGGAGGACTCGTCGAATAAGCCTCCAGTGGAGCGCCAGCTAACCGGGCGACGACTCCTGTCTGTCTCGCGCGAGGCGTTAAGTCGCATTTCCAAATGGTCTTTCTTGTATCGCATGACAGGTCAAGAGC
Source organism: Planctomycetia bacterium (assembly GCA_030537455.1). Taxonomy (GTDB): domain Bacteria; phylum Planctomycetota; class Planctomycetia; order Pirellulales; family Thermoguttaceae; genus RUG369. Next base: position 140,781 of record JAUNMR010000002.1, read on the forward strand.
AATATGCAAAACGCGTTGAGACCGAAATGGTTGCTATTGCGAACTTTGAAAACTGGAATCCCTCGCACTTCCTTGACGTCGCTGAAATGACCGTCGCTATGGCGATCGGCTATGACGTATGCAAAGAGCAGTTTTCGAAAGATAATCGTGATTTGATTTACGAGTCTATCCGTGATAAAGGCGTTCAGGAGGCTTATAACTTTAAGCGTGGTTGGAAGCGCAATACCGCGAACTGGAACCAGGTCTGTTGGTGCGGCGCGCTTTATGGCGCGTTAGCTCTGTATGACGACGCCCAATCCGACGGTGATAAAGAGTTACTGATCGACGTGATAACCGAAGCTGTTAACGGCGTCACGTGGAGTATGTCTTCGTATGAGCCGGATGGGAATTACACCGAGGGACCAGGTTACTGGGCCTACGGCACCGGCTTTAATACGCTCCTACTAGACGCGCTCCGTTCTTATTTTGGTCAGGATTTCGGTCGTTCCGACTCCAAGGGATTCTTAGCTTCGATCAACTACTTTGAACACGTTTTCGGCGCTACGGGTTTGGCATATAATTACCCCGATTCCGGCGGGGGGAAGATGTTTGAACCAGTCGCTTTCTGGTATGAACGTAAGTTTAATGATCCCCAACTTTTGTTTAATGAGTACACGCTTTTGAATCAGGCGTACTTTTGGCAAACGGACAAGTCGAAACTTGAATCTCAGTTTGGCGTGAGATCGTACAGTTCGCTGGTACGTGATCGTCTTGCCGTTTGCGCCCTAGTGTGGGGCGCTCAGGCAGACGCTTCGAACAATGGCCCGCGCGTTACGCCTAAGGAACTTGGGTATATTGGCATAGGTAATCAAGAATGCTGTGTGGCGCTTTTTCGCACGCGCTGGACGTCCGACGCCGCCTATCTTGGTATTAAATGTGGCGCGCCGCGTTCGCCCCACGGACATCTCGATGAAGGCGGGTTCGTTTATGACGATCGTGGCGTTCGTTGGATTTGCGAACTTGGTCCGGAATCCTACCATTCGATTGAGTCGCGTGGAATGAATCTTTGGGCAATGAATCAGAATTCAGATCGGTGGAAGATACTGCGATATAACAACTACGGACATAGTGTTCCTACGATTAACGACGCTCCCCAACTCGTTGACGGTCGCGCCTCATTTATTGAAACGCAGATCGGCGACGCGCAGAAGCCTTCCTTTGCTTATATTGACCTTACGCCGGTCTATCGAAATGATCTAAAGAAGGCGACGCGACGCGCCACGCTCATGCCCAATGGCGATTTGATTATCGAAGACTGCTTTGAGACCTTCCAAGATAAAGGCGCCAAAGTGGAACGACGCTTTATTGCCTCCGCTAATGCGGAAACTATCGACGGTGGCGTACTTTTGACTCAGAAAACTCCCGGAACTGAAAACTTGCTTTTCAAAACCGTGACGACCGATGCGTCGACGCCAGTTCAATGGAGCGTAGCGCCGTGTCAATCTGACAAAGAGTTCGATTCGCCCAATCCCGGCGTCATGACGCTCTTAGAGACTTCTGAGTTAGCGCCAAACGCTTCCGCTACCTATCGTACTGTCTTTAAATCGGTAGATGAGCGACCGTGAAATGTTTACTTAGAATGACGTTACTTCGCGCAAGAAGGAACCTGCTATAATTTGGAGAATTAAATGAACTATTCGTATAAGACGTCTGGAACCTGTTCGAAGGAGATTCGATTTTCTCTTGAAGACGGGCGTTTGCATAACGTGTCCTTTCTCGGAGGTTGCAATGGCAATCTTCAGGGCATTGGAAAACTGGTAGAGGGACAGTTGGCGTCGGAAGTGGTCAATCGTTTGGAGGGAATTTCCTGTGCGGGTCGCCCGACTTCCTGTCCTGATCAATTGGCTCAAGCGATTCGACAAGCGCTTGCAAACGAGAAATCAACGCTCTAAACGGTCTATCCCCCTGATTGATCACAATTTGAACCAAAGAGGTAAAGATGCAACGCGTACTAGACTTTTTAAAGACGTGCCAGACTTATTTCCTGGCGACCTGTGACGCCGACAGCCAGCCGCACGTTCGACCGTTTGGGACGATTGACGTCTTTGACGGCAAACTCTGTTTTCAGACTGGACGCTCCAAACCGACTTCCAAGCAAATCCACGACAATCCCAAGGTTGAGTTGTGCGCCTACGACGGCGCCAAGTGGCTTCGTCTGAGCGCTTCAGCCGTTGAAGAACCGCGTATTGCCGCGCAGGAGCAAATGCTTGAAGCCTACCCTGAACTCAAAGCGCTTTACGCGCCGGGAGATGGAAATACTGAAATCTTTAAACTTGAAGACTGTGTTGCTACCTTTTACTCTTTCAGCGAACCGCCCATGACGATTCGCTTCTAGAGCGGTTCGTTTCAAACTATGTGATTGAATTACGCTTGCAAGGTTATTGATTCCATTATCGATAGCCTTGCATTTTCACTTTAATATATGACTTGGCGTCTTACGCCCGATCAAGGCGAGAGAGTCGGCGCAATTGGTCAACCCCAAAAAAGCTCAGTGCGCACACTATTTCCGATAATATCTGTGTGATTCTTTGACAAAGAGAAACAATAGTTGCCAATGCTTCTGGAGCCAACGCCATATCGCTATTCGCCGGCATAGCTAATAGCATAGCCAGGTACGTTGTAAGTAATGTCGAAAGCACAGCCTCGCGAATGCCTAGTCCGCCGGGCGCAATTGGAATGGCGAATCCAAGCGTGGTCGCAAGCGCGGTGGTGACAACAAGTCGAACTATGGTAGTGAGATTCAGAGGCGTGGGCGTTATTCCAACTCCCCAAAGGGTTGCCCAAAGGGAAAGACCCATAAAGAGCCACAGGATCGACATGAGCGCTACGCCAAGTAGAAAAGACTTGCAATTGAGCGCTTTGAGTTGATCTTGGAATGTTGGGTCATTGGCGTTTACGCGTAAGATGCGTAACAGGCGCGTAAACACTGGCGGGTAGAGTGGAACGAGAGAACATAGCGCCACGCCAAGCGCCAAGAGCGCCCAAACGTGTTGCGCGTGGAAGTAAAAAAAAGTTAAGATTCCGGCAAGAAAGGCGCCGGTTCCAACCATCATTAGCGTTTCATAGAAGACGCAGGCGACCGCAACGGAAGCGCGCGCCCCTTTATCGGAGACTATGCCGGTACGAATGACCACGACCATGGCTTTACCGGGAATGTATTTCCCTAACTGACTGTAGTAAAACGCTTTGACGCCTTCGTAAAACGACGTTTTCTGTCCGAGCCAGCGTAACGTAAGACTCCAGAATATTGCCGAAGCAAGGTAGGCGGTAAGATAAAACAATCCAGAGGCAACAAGCCAGTGAAAGCGTGGGTTCCAATGGTACGTTTGAATCTCTCGCCAGTTCTTTTGCAGTTGCCAACCTAGCCAAAGGACGACGAGTACAAGTATCAGAAATTTACAAATCTTAATGACAAGTTTAACACTTCTCTTAGGCGTTTTTGTGGACGACGGCTCTAAAGACGATTCATCGTTAGTCGACGGCATAACGTCATTGAGCGAGAGATCTTGTTGGGTGGGAGCGGACATATCAATATTATCGACATATGGGGGATGTGAACGCCTTAGCGGTTCTCTATTTGGTCGCGAAAGTTTTTCAAAGCCAAAACGCTTTCGCGCGTTCGCACGAGGAATGCGTCTTTGGATTCATTTTTTTCAAACCAAATTGGCGCGCCGAAGAGTACGCGCGAAAGCATTGGAGCCGGTAAAAGCACGCCCTTGGGTAAAATCCTGTTCATATTGTCCAGGTAAATAGGGATAATTTCTAGTTCCGGCTTCTTTTTGACCAAATAGTACACGCCGCTCTTGAATTCAGCGACCACGCCAGTGGTGGAGCGACTGCCTTCGGGAAAGATGATAATGGAGTACTTATCGCCCATTTCATCTAACATATGATAGAGCGGGTTGTTACGCTTAGAAACATTCTCGCGATCCACAAGAATGACGTTTAAGACTTTAATCGCAAGAAATCGCCGAATCGGACCGCCCATCCAATAATCTTTGGCGGCGACAAGTCGAGTGTTTTTACGTATTTCCGACGGAAGAGCCGCCCAAATAACGACTCCGTCGAGATGACTGGTGTGATTGGCGATATAAACGCGCTGGCAGGTTTCGTCAGGTCGACATCCGATCCACCGTACGGACGCCCCGCTTACGAATTTTGTTAAAATTATCAGGATATTTTTAACAAGCCAACTGAGCATCGGAGTGTCTCGCCATAAATAGCTCTTCCGCCAATTGAAACGTCTTACTGACGCGCTTACAGAATACTTTCGACTAACAGTCTCATTTTTCGAAGTTCACTGTCTTGATCGATATTGGGCAAAGGCGCCAAATCGATACACAGTGCGCGCGAGTAACCTTGTCTGTTTAGTTGCGCAACTAAACGATTGTATTCTAGTTCGCCTTGACCGATTTGAACTTGGAACTTCTTAGAGGTTGTGTCGCGCAGATGAACGTGAGAGACATATGGAATGATACTCTCATAGTCCACGGGCGGTTTGTGTCCATAGATGAAGTGGGACGGATCGAGCGCCACGGTTAGACCGTGCAGGGAACCACAGAGACTTTGAATCGAATCGATCGTTCCGGCGATGGTATTAGCTTCAGTGAGAGCAGCAACGCTCACGCCAACGCGATTCGCCAATTGCGCCATCTGCCGAAAACGCTCATATTCCTCATTATATGGGGAACCCTGGACGGATGATTTGACTACGACCACGCCTATACGTAACGCTTGGCAAAGTTGTAACGCAGCGACGAACTTACTAGCGTATTGAGGCGATTGCGGCGCATAATCTAAGAAAAGCGAAATCGGGGAGATTTGACGGCTTGTCAGACACATACGCGACGCCCTCGTCAAATCTTGCGCAATCCATTCGGGATGCAGATCATTTGCGCCGTCTCCAATCGCTATTTCACTGCAGGTAAAATCAAGATCTGCTAATCTTTGCAGCGCTTTGACGAAGGGAATGTCTGGAAAGCAACGAGTCGAAACGGCGACAAACAACGCTATGGCTCCCACGGTATGGTACATACATAGGCGCAAAGCGACTAACGCCTTAATCGCTACGCGCCTGTTGTGTAACTAACAGAACAATCGACGCCACGCATTTTAGCACGAGTTGTTAACGCCGTCAAGTATTTAGCGCAACGAACAAACGCTGAAACATGTGGAGTCGAGTCAAGTCACGTTTTCATAAACGTTAGTGTTCACGAATGATTACTAAGCGGTCAATAAAGACTTTCTGGACTTCCCCAGGGCGTTTCGGAGGCGCGAACCAAGCGTACTGAGAAGTGCGCAAGGGTAGAGATCCAAGGTCAATACAGACGTAGTCGCTACCGTTAATCTGCTCGACAGTCACAGAGCGATGAGTAACGCCTTTCTTCTCTTTTTCGTCGTAAACGCCGAGCGTCATTGCGGGACCGTCCTTTGCAGTCGCTTCGCAACGCACGTATGCATAGACATGATAGACGGGCTCTTCGTCGTTACGTTCGCCAGTCGGTTCCAGACTGTTTAAGAAAGAAGCGATCGACCATGCGGTCGCCCATTCAAAGTGATTGCCCGGCATCATGACAGCGCGCTTATTGGACGCGCTGGGGTCTTCTGCAAGGAAGGTCCAGTCATTGAATCGCGACTTCGTGAAATCATACTCTTGCAGGTCAATCCAAGATTTATTCGAGATTCCTTCACATTCCTTGGGAACGGACGCTTCGGCGGTTTGGTAATCTTCATACCGCTGAATGAATTCTTCTTTGAATTGCTTGAATTGTTCTGGTGAATCCGATTCGCGTGAACGCGTCAGACCGAATTTATCTAACTTACGCACAAAGGCACGCGCCGCTTCCAGTGGATCTTCCGGTCCAAGGAATTCAATGTCGCGCAGTTGGCATTCGAGTTTTGCGTGCCGATACTCTTGTAGCCAGACCAGATCGAGAGGAATCTGCTCACGACTCACCTTGTCACAGAGTCCCTTGTATTTTTCAGGATTCTCTTTTTCCAAACGTTCTGCTATTTCAGACGCCTGACGTTGCAAACGCGTGACATGAGAGAGCGTGTAAACGTCCATCCAGTCGCCGGCAGAGCGTCTATAGATCGAAAGATAGTAGTTCTTACTCACTACCGCTTCAATCAAGGCGTCGAAGTATTCACGGTAGATCGGGACGAGTTCAGGCGCGTAATAGCCTGCGACGAATTCGTCGCGTAGCGCTTTCGGGTCAAGACTAGGATCCCAAAGGAGCTTAGAGACAACCCAGTTACGAAGTTGGACAAAATCGCCCGTCTCGCACTGATAATCGCCCTGTTCAAAGAAGCCAATCACATTGTGATTGATGTAAAAATTAATGTTCGGCGCAAGAACGTGATAGTTCGGGAATGGAAGAAGATAGAGCGCGAAGTCGGTAGCATAATCCCAAACGAAGAGATTGTCTGCCAATTTACTCCAACCGACAAGGTCGTCGCGGAACGTACTATTGGCGTCGGAGTCAAGAGGCTGACCAAAGGAGCATTCGATTGAACAAAGACGAATAACGACATTATGACGCGGACGCAACGTCTTAGGCGGTTTACGCGTGTACTGGTACGCAAGCGTTTCCACATATAAGTCGGGAAATTCGTCTTCTAACGCTTCTGCAACCTTGTTAACGCCACGCAGTAGAGAGGCGGCGTGCGAGCCTTCTTCTTCGTCAATTGCACGGCATTTTTCACATGTACAGTAGCCGTGCCAGTCGTTTTGGCTGATAGAAAGGAAAGAGGCGTTCGGATTTTTACGCAACGCTTCACGCGCATTTTTCGTAAGTTCCTCGAGCATTTCGTCATTTGAGAAACACAGTTGCGCTCCGGAAGCGTGAATTTGTTCCGGCTTTAATTGTTCAACCAGTTTGCGGTAAGTATCGCTAGAACCACTCCATCCGGGAACACCGACTTTTCTGACGCCGTCAATTTCCGAGAACCAGTCCGGGTGATCGAGGAAGTATTTCTCCGGGGGAATTAACGGGTAGGAGGAGTGGACGAAGTATTGGAAAACATGATGATCGCCGAACTCGGGGGGTATTGGCTCGCCGCTTCCATTACAACGCATACGCGCCGCAAAGGGACTCTTGCGCGCGTCACGGTAGTAGGATTCCCGATAGATCAGTTTCGGAGCGTAGTAGACGTTCAAATCATCCGCGATTGACAGTTCCGGCGTGTGCGGAATGGTCGATTCGGTTGAGGTCCACCATCGGCATCCGAGTTGAGATTCAAGGAATTCGTAAACGGCATAGAGGGCGCCACGTTTGACGGAGCCGCTCAAAACGACCGAAGAGCCAACGCTCTTGACAATTATACCGTCGTAACCGATTTCTGCTTCAGGCTTTTCGCCGAGTACGGCTTTGGTGAGCTCGCTCGGGCCAATGAGAAAAAAGCGACCTGAGGTAACGGTTTCACACAGATCAGAGCCTTCTATAGTTGTTTCTGAGACGATCGGCAGTTTAGCGTCGGAGACTTCTTCAAAGAACGTCTGAAGCTCTTGTGCAGCGGCGCTTTGCATTGCGCTAGGCTCTGCGGGCACGACGATCACATAAGGGGATTGACCGCCGGAGGCAACGGTAATTTCGCCCGCGGAAACCGAGGACGTTACATAAAACGCAGTGGCGAGCAAGGCGACGCCAAGCGCTATGTTTGTAAGGTGGTATTTAAGGCACGTCATGGTTGAATCCGGTATGCTAGAGTTGAGATTATGTCGTTCTACCATAAGGCGGAACGACGTGCGAAAGAAGCGCGCTATGCGCAGGACGTCATCAAATGCGGTTCAATGAGAACTATGTCGGCGAAGACCTAGAGTCGATTCCGTTCGTTGTGTTCGAATGCGCTTGGGGACGCTATGGAATCGTCCGCAGGGAGTTCGAGCAGGTAATCGATCGCCTTATCCAGTTGAGGATCGAAATACGGCGCGCGTCCTCGAGGGGTAAATATACCATTTTCGAGTAAGGGGACTGCGTTCGCATTAGTGGAAGCCTCTGCATCAACGACTGGTTCCTCGTCCGAGGTAGCGTTGGCGTCGTCTACTTCGCCCGAATTGTTTGTGGACTCGGCTGAATCGGGTTGATTAGACGTCGCGCCACTATTGTGAATGAAGGTTTGGAGAGAGTCCAAATCAAAACCAAGTTCAGCGGCGGCTTCCATTTTGTCCGAGGTAGGAGCCTCGAACAGACGCTTGAGCAACGAATTAGTCTGTGCGGTAATAAAGGCATAGGCACGTGCGTCGAGCGCAGACGCTTCGGTAGTGGAGACGCGAACCGCGCGAACCCAGTGATAATAGAAGTAGTCAATCTGACTAATCGGAACTTCAAACCCGGGATCTGGCGACACGCCCCATTCGTCCTCAGGTTTAGCGTCTTTTTGACGATGAATCGGTTTGCCGGACGGGCGCCAGAAGGACGCGGTCGTCATGCGTAACGTTCCGGCGTTACAGGGTAGATCGTAAATACCTTGAATTGTGCCTTTACCATAGGAGCGAACGCCGATAAGTTTTGCCGCGCCGGCGTCTTGAAGCGCTGCGGAGACGATTTCAGAGGCGCTCGCGCTATCGTGGTCAATGAGAATGGCGACCTGAAAACGCTTCCCTTTCTTGGAGTGCGCTACATATCGGTTTGTCACGCCTTTACGATTTCGCGTTTCAACGATCGGCGAGCCGTCGGCGAGGAGTTCTTCACAGATGGCAATCGCGTTGGGAAGGAACCCGCCGGGATTACCGCGAAAATCTAAGATTATTTTTTGGACTCCTTCATGCTGCAATTGAGCGAGCGCGTCATGCGTCTGTTGCGCGGTGGAGTCGACGAATTGTTCAATGGCGACATAACCAATTGAGGGAGCGTCTTTGAGGGTAAAGATCCATTTGCCATTGGCGTCGAGGCGATCGCCTGACACCACGTCCTGTTGTATAACGTCGCGCGTGACAACGACTTCGCTTAGGTTGGAATCTTCTGTAATATCAGCGGTTGTGTTGTCAGTTTGGGTTACGACGTTTGCTACGGAAGCGTCGTTTGGCGATGTGGAAAGACCAGCGACATAAGAAGAAATCGTTGAGCGTGGGCGAATTGTCAGTGTGACAGACGTCTTCTCGGGTCCGCGGAGTTTATCGGTGAGTTCGAAGAGGGACAATTGCGACGTCGGCTGACCGTCGACCGCAACGATGCGATCGCCAAGTTTCAGACCCGCTTTGTCAGCAGGCGAGTCGCGCAGAACCACAAAGTAAAATTCTCCAGAGTTTGCGTCCTTAACAAAGGATCTCATCCCAACGCCGGCAAATTGCCCCTGCAGTTCGCGTTTATAGTCGGTCTGTTCGCTCGGAGGAAGATAGGCTGTGTAGGGCGAGTCGCCTACCGCTTCTGTCATGCCGGCGATGGCTCCTTCCAGGAGTGTCTCGCGCGACGGCGCCGATAAAGCGTTCTTCTCTAATTCACGCTCGACGTTACGCACGATCTGCTCTTGTAATGACGTTTTACTCGCTATAAAGAGCGAAACGACTATAACGACGACGAAACAATAAACGTTTCTAACTGGCATCTGCTCGTAAACCGCGCGTATGCGCTAATTGTTTAGGATGGTAAGGAAACGAGCGACGTCTAGTTGGACGCGCGCTCAACCGCGACTGGAATGCAAGGGCTTTCCAGATGGAACAAAACGTTCTCACGCGTAAATTAGCATATCTATAAATATACACGCCTGGGTTGAAAATACAAGGAAACCAAATATCTTCAGCCTCATTAAATGCGGGAGCGCCAGAACTGCTACTCGAAAGAATGAGGTTGCTCTTGTTCAGACGTTGGCGTTGACCTTGGGTTGTTAAAACAGAACGAATGAGCAGTCTGTGTGCTTTAGCTCGGACAGCTTGTCCTATATAGTGACCTCGAAATATAAAGTTCGAAAGAGAGGATTAGACGCACGGTATGGTCTAACTCTCAATCTTTTAGGAATGATCAAGGACTTTCCCCGGAAAGGGAACAGAGTTCCTTCACGGTTCAGTCCAAGTGATCTCCTTTTCTTTCTCATAAAGGGTCTTCCCGTCCCACAGAGGAGCATTTAGAAACTCCTGCACACATTCGTTCGAGTCTTCTACTTTGTGCCTCTACTGATAACCCTCAAAGACGTATGAGTTCGAAGTCCCATCCTAATAATCGAGGACAAGGTAATGAAGGGGACGCTTCTACCATCCTTGTATGAAATATTTCTTTTCGCGGTATATATAATACATTTCAGCGCCGTAGTACAGGTTGTCAACGAATTCCTTAACATTTCCGTTGAGCATTGCGGCGTCCCCTTGAAATATTTCTTGTAGCGATTGCGCATTGCTCTGGTCAATTAAGTAGCGTTTGAGCGTGCATAATCCCTGTCGCATGTGTGATAATGCAACACAGGTTTGCCGCTTTTATCGAGATTGCGTTCCCTATGATAAGCTATCTCAAGAATGGGATAATGGTCTTTATTATCATTCTCCCACTGTTAACTCGGCTCTTGGTAACCCTGAGCTGAGAAGCAAGCTCATCCATGCTTAAACCCTTCTTGGTTTTAAGTTCTTTAACTCTTGCACTAAAGTATCGATTACTCATGTATGACCTCGTTTGTTTCGTGCATTTTTATCGCACTCTGCACATTTGTCTTTGTCAAGCGCCTATCGTATAAATTTTCACTATAGTTGATCTAGCTTGACGCCTTATGCCATTTTTGCCATGATATACCTTGTAATTAGACATAAGAGAGAGACTAAAAAGACAGAGGCGTTACAATGACGGATAATTACATACCGGGCGTGTGTGAGACTTTGGCGACGCTTAGGCGAACCCAACCTTTGGTACATTCGATAACGAACTACGTTACCGTGAACGATTGCGCTAACATTCTCATAGCGTTTGGCGCCTCGCCCATTATGGCGGATGAGCCTGATGAAATGGCGGAGATCGTGTCGATTAGTTCTGGCGTTAATATTAATCTTGGCACGTTAAACCGTCGTACAATTGAGGCGATGCATTGTGCGTGCCAAAGCGCGAGCGAGCGTGGACTGACATTGACGCTCGATCCGGTTGGCGTCGGCGCCTCGTCCTTGCGTTATAACACGGCTTTGGAACTGCTGAAGAAATATCGCTTTACTGCAATTCGCGGTAATATGTCAGAGCTCATGACGCTGTCGCGCGGCGTCAGTGGCGGGCAGGGCGTTGACGCCTCTGAGAACGATTTAGTGAGCGAAGCGACGATCGCTGACCGTGCTCGTTATTTACGCGATCTTGCGCAAACCACTCACGCTACAGTCGTTGCTTCAGGCGCTATCGATTTAGCCACCGATGGCGTCGATTTATACGGGGTGTATAATGGCTGCGCAAGTATGGCGCAAATCTCTGGTTCCGGATGCATGCTCACAGCCGTTCTAAACGCCTTCCTCGCTTCTGAGCGTTTGACGGGTTCACCCCTGTCTGATCTTTTGACGGTCACGTATGCAACGAGCGCCTATGGCGTTTGCGGTGAATTGGCAGACGAATATGTCAAGAGCTCCAATCTTGGTTCTGGCTCTTTGAGAGTTGCGCTAATTGACGCGGCGTCTAATCTGACTAGCGATCGTCTCATGGGCAAGTGTATAATTCAAAGGCTCAGTTTTTGATTTCACTTGTGCAATGCACTATGTGACGTCGTCAGATGACGCGGTGGTTCGTATGTTAGGGTTGACCTTGTACAATCTTTTGGTTCAATCTTTTGCGCAAGGCTTTAAAAGGTTTTGGTTTAGGGGTGCGCTTTGCCCGCCATATGAAATAACGAGGGGCTTTATGACAAAAATGCATAAGAATTTACACAGAGCGTGGGGAGCGTCTAAGATGCAAGAACGGCGACTTTGCTTGGCGGCGTTTAGTTTGTTCTGTTTGACCATTGGTTTGGCACAAGCCCTGGCGTATTCACAGGAATTACAGACCGCACAGATTCAGAGTGTTCCGTCTGTAGCAGACGACGGTAACGAGGGAATGAACGAGCAGCCCCTGGTACTGGTACTTTCTCCGCCTGTCTTTGAGTCAGCTCTACAGTCGTGGTTTGAATTTCGCCAGGCTCAAGGGTATGAGATTATGTATTTACCCCTTGCGCGAACCAATAGCGACGGTTCACGCGACATGAGTATTCAAGAGACGCCGGTCGCAACTCCCGAGGAGATTCGCGAAAAGATCCGAAAAGTTGCGCAACAGCGTGAAATTGCCGCCATTATGCTTGTGGGGGACGGCGCGCCCGTCGAAGACGCGCCGTATATGTGGCGAGACGTCGTCCCCGCGCCACGTGTGGCGGCAAGGGTTGTTCAGGTCTTTGGTTCCGAACCGCTCTTGGCCAGCGACGGTTATTATGCCGACCTCAATGAAGACGGCGTTCCTGACTTGCCCATCGGGCGCTTGCCCGTGGAAACGCCTGAGCAGTTGCGCGAGGTGATTGAAAAGATCATTCGCTACGAGACCGATTCGCCCGTCGGAAACTGGACGCGACGTATTAATATTATTTCCGGACCGAATGGTCTGGACTTGCGCGTGATCGGAAGCTCTCCGGAGACTACGTTTGATCAGCCTGGCAAACCCAGCGGGTTAGGAATGTTAGTTGACGCGGTTGTGGAAAAAGCCGCTAGGAAACTGTTTTCGGAGTATTTGCCACAGGAGTTCTCAACGTCCCTCACGCAATTCTCCACTCAAAGCGTTTTTTGTCCGTATCCTCCTGATTTTGAAGATACTGTTGTAGAAAGACTTAACGAGGGTTCGCTCTTTACGATTTACGCCGGGCATGGTCGTGTCTTCGGACTTGACCGATACGTTGCGCCCAATGGCAAGGATTATGGAATATTAGAAATCAACGACTGCCAGCGATTGGATTGTCCCAGAATGTCGCCGATAGCGCTCTTCTTCGCCTGTTACGCCGGCGCTTACGACGCTAAATGGCGTTCTTTAGGCGAAGAACTACTGCTTACGCCTGACGGTCCGGTTGCGGTTCTGGCGGCGAGTCGGCGTACCGCTCCTTATGGCATGTGCGTGCTGGGCGCGTCCATGATGGACGTGGCTTTTAATAGTAGCTATGTCAATGAGGACGAGTCTATCTATTCGCGCACATTGGGCGAACTTATTTTTCGCGCTCAGAATTTAGCGGCGTACACTAACGATTCGAGTCCCGCTGATTCGAAGAATGACGATCTTACCGACGAGTCGTCTCTATCCGAGGAAATAGAGTTCGATGAGTTGACAGAAGAAGTTGATTCAGAAAAACTTGGACAGTGGCGAGGTCATAATGCTCGGAAACCACAACGTACCAATCGAGATTATGTCGGCGGGCATTTAGATTGGATTAACGAACGTTTGCAACGTAGTTTACGCGAAGAAGATAAACGGCGAGAGAACGATTCGTTTCGACAATTCCTTGATCAAACCGCAAAGATCTTTGATCCAACGGCCAATCGCCTGGATGAACAGATCATGGATCATATCGCAGAGTTTAATCTTTTGGGCGACCCACTGTTGCAAATTAAATTTCCGACCAGGATTGATTTTGAGGCGCCCGACGTCGCATATTCGACTAAGACAATCCAGATACAAGGCGAAATACCGATCGAAGACCAGGCAGAGGCCTATGTACAAGTTGAGCTTTTACTTGCCGATTTTCGATCGACCGTCCAAAAAGGGAAGCGCGAGCGTGTCTTTGCCGAATCGGAAGAGGCGCGCGAGGAGTACAATACGACCTATCGAAAAGCCAACGATTTCGTTGTCGACGCCATGCGCGCTAAGACGGAGAACGGTCGTTTTACTACTGAAATCATGGTTCCGCAAGACTTTTCAGGCGAATGCGTTTTAAGAGTCGCCGCGGTTGACGGACGGCGCTATTATATCGGTTCGCGTAAGATCTTGGTACGCCCCCATAGAGGCAATGGTTCGTAAGATAGCGACGTGTGGCGTTCCACGAGCGAAGTCGTTTAACGATATGGAAAAGGGACGCAATCGATATTCAAGTTGAATCGATTGCGTCCCTTATTCATTTGAGTTAGAGTATTTGAACTTTTACGACAATTAGTCGAGGTTTTCCCAATCCTCAAAAGACCAGTGGCTCAGTTCGTCAAAGACCGCGTCTGAGACGTCGTTGTAGGCGTATTGTATGGTCTTCCATTCCGAACGCTCGCCCTGCGAGTCGCGTACGCGCAGACGGAATTCATAGAACTGTTCAGCGTCAATACCACGCGCTAAGTGTTCAGTGTTTTGAACAAAAGTAGCGTACGACCAGGTCGTTTGCCAGGACTGCCCTTGATCGTTTGAGCGTCGATATTGGATTTCGTATTGTTCTGCTTCCTCAATCGCACTCCATGTGAGCGTTAACTGGCGCAGTAGCGCGTCATAGTTGCCTGCTACGAAAGACTCAGGCGTTGCCAGTGTCGGCGTGTGTTCGTAAGTTAAATAGCTCCATTCGGAGCACGCGCCATTGGAGTTGACAGCGCGCAGACGGAACCCATAGAAGCTGTCTTCGTGGACGTAAACAGCGGTTCGGTGGGTAAGAGAGGTGACTTCTGCACGCGTCCATTCGTTGCGCCAGGTTACGCCGTGATCGTCGCTACGTCGATACTGTACCTCATATTGAGTAGCATTATCGACTGCGTCCCATGACAGTTGTAACGTAAGGTTTTGGTAATCGTAATCGTAGGCGATAAAGTTCAGGGGCGCGTCGAGTTCAACTTTTGATTCCAGAACGCCCTGAAGCGGCAATGAATAAGCGAGAGCGCCGACGTCGTCGTAAACGTAGGCGTAGATTTGGTATTCATAGATCGACGTAGGCTCAATACCACGCGCCTGCCACGAAATTGTCGTGCCCGTGGAAATCGATACGTCCTCGGAAACTTCAATTGAATCAGCGAGTTTCCAGTCTTGACCATCCACGCGATAATACACAAGGAATCCGTCTTCGTTATTTGAACTGTCAAGCCAACTTAATAGGACGGAACCGTCTTCCAGGTCGCCGAAGACCAGGTCGGTTGGCGTCGCGAGTGAAGTTGCCTGAACCGTTGACGTCGTCGTGGTCTCAACGGGCTCGTTGTTCACGGTAACGCGAACTTTGAGGTAGCAGTTGACGTCGTCGCTCGTGGGCGTGTATTCCCACTCGTTGGCGTTAGTAATCTCCGTCTCTTCTTGGTTTGCGTTCACGCGCAACCACTGTACAGTCACGCCGTCGACGTCTGCGAGCGACATGTTGTCCAACGTACCGGAGGCAGTAAGCGTTTTACCTACCAGGATGGGCTCGTCGAGTGTGATCGTTAGGGTTGGCGTGGCGTCGGCGACCCCGTGAAAGGTTCCAACCAGGGGGGATGATTCCAACTCCACTCCGTCAGCGGAAAGCTTGTAAGAGCAAACCTTGAAGTCGTACACCTGACTAGGATCAAGACCATAAGCGGTTCGAGTGATCGTTGTTCCGGTCGACGCCGAAGTGGTAGCGTCGGAAGGAATGGAAGAGGCAAAGAGCCATTCGCCGCCGTTAATGCGATAATAGACTTTAAAGCCCAGTTCGTCTTGAGAACCGTCGACCCAACTCATTTGGAGACGACCATTTTTATAAACGCCGAAGGTCAAATTTGACGGCGCCGACGGACGCTCTTGGGAGTAACCGGCGATGAATTCAATCGTTTGTTCATCCGTAGTGTGAGCGATACATACGTCGGTGGCAAGGTCTTGACCGGTGAAAGTATATGCCGAGCCGTTGTCGACGTCCTGACCGTCACTGTGCCACTGATAACTCGTTGCAGAGGATTGCGATACGTCAACTGTACCGGCAAAGCCCTGGGGTAAATAGACATAGCTGAGCGTTGTGGTCCAAGGCGCTAATGCGCTCAATGCTGTATTAACAGAGACGTCGAGCGTTTCGAGGTTATTGGAGTAGCAATTGAGCGTGGTCAGTTCCCAAGAATCGGATACGTCTAAGGATTGTAGCGCGTTGTTGGAAACGTCAAGATAAATGAGACTGAGGTTATTAGAAAGATCCAATTCGCCCAGGCTGTTCGATTGGCAATTCAACGATTCCAAACAGAACAGATTGGAGACGTCCAAAGTCTCAAGTTGATTGTTGGCAACGTTTACAATCGTAGTAGTAAACGATTGTAATTCGACTTGGTCGATTCGATTGTCGTTGACGACCACGCGCGTTAATTTAGAGCAATCAATCAAATCAAGGTCGCCAACCAGATCGTAGTTCGACCAGGAGATCTGCGTAACGCGATATTTACCGTCGAACTGGCTCCACGTAAGCCCTTTGAAATCTTCCAGAAAGTCGGGCGAATAGTCGTCGCCCGCTATTTTGACGCCATTCTTAACGCCGTTTTCATCGGTCAGCTCGAGGAATCGTTTAATGCAATTCCAATCCTCAGTAGCGTAACCGTTTGGAACATAGTCGTTAGCGTTCGTCCAAACAGCAACATTAACTGCTCGCGACGGCTCCGTCTCTTCTATGTTTGAGCCGATAGCGACTACGCGATAGAGCGTTTCGCCATTATAGGGGGAGTTATCTAACGCCTTAACAGTCCAACTGGTATTGGTTGTTGAAGAAACAACATTAGTCCAGCCGAGACGATTGGAACCGGCATTGACCAGTGCATAGATCCGGAAACGTGAGTCGTCGGATTCCCAGGAAATTGTGTCGCCATATTGGGCGCGGTACACGCCAATCTCAGAGTACGTACGAAGATTCGTTGCACGAACGCGATAATTATATTCATGACCGGCAGATACGGTCGAGTCGACAAAGGAATTATTGGAGACGTCAGTTGCAACGACCTGCCAGAGCGCTTCGCCGCTGCGCAGTTCCTCTGTGACGTCATAGCGTTCCACGGTATATGTGGCGTCGCTAGAAGTTTGCGACGCAGCTTCCCATGACAGAACAACGCTTTTACCAACAGTCGACGCGACAAGGTTTTCTGGCGCAGGGGAGCCGAATGTATCGGCATAATTATAGTCAACTTGGTAGCCGAGGTCTTCCAACACGCCAAGCGTCATCGAGGTAATTGTCACCTCAATATTCGTCGGAATAGCGTAACTCATTCCGTCGCGCTCATTTAGATAAAGGTAGTAGGAGGCGAGTATGAAGCTCGGGTGGGCGCCGTAGGATCCGGTAGCGGTATAGGTCTCCATTAAGAAGCTGTTTGGTTCGCTGTCTTGTGACGTAAAATACTCTGGGAAAGAGTTATAGTACTGTTGTACGCCCTTTTCGCCGTAATAGCGATAATAGGTCGAGCCGGATTCAAAGACGTCGTTGAGGTCGAATGGCGTCGTCGTTACCGTTTCAATCAGACCGGTAGTGTTGAAATGCGTAACGTTGTAGCCTAGAGCGTGGGCGATTTCATGAAGCGCGGTATTATAGAATACGCGTTGAACCGTCGCGCTCGGATTAGAGACGAAATACTTCTCATTGAAGATCAATGAGCCAGTTGCCGCCAGTCCCGTGCCTCCGTCGCGGTAATATCCGTCGTTGAGTGCGGAACCGAGTGTTTTGGTTGTGGAGAATGAATCGCTGAAACCGAAGTAGAGAAAAAGATCGTCCACTTCGAGATCGGTTGAGCCGTCGACCTCAAATGGGTACACAATATCTTCAGCTCCGACCGTGATAATCTCTTCCCATTTCGAGAGCGCCTGATTCCACAGTTCTATATAGACAGGGTCGGGAACCTCGCAGTAATCGTAGTTGGAATAATACGAAATACCGTTTTGCCCCAGTACGCGAACATTGCCGCTTACTAGTGTTTCGTAATCGATATCAAACCCGATTTCTATGTTATCGGCGTCCTCATTGACGTCATTCGTAGAATCGGTTTGGGCATTTGAAGCGTCGTCAATTGTATCCAGCGCGATAGGTTGGGAGACGTTTATGTTCTCACTGGCGACGGCGACCGGGACACAGGAGTAACGCGTTAGGATTGTGTCTGCAAAGGAAACAGGCGTGACGCTTAATAGTAGTCGATCTTCTAACGTCTCTAACGACATGCGTTTTAGAGAACGTTGGTTTTTCTGTTCACGAGCAAATAGGGGGAGGGAAATACGCATCGGAGCGACTTTCTGGGGGAGAAGGGGCAACGCTAGAAACTGAACGGTTTCCGAGCAATGATTTAGGTCACGGCTTTGCGTTACTAATCTCGACTACGAGTGGCGGAAAGCAGGTAGTACAGGAAGACTGCGACGCTAGAGAGCATTGCGGCGACGTAAGTTAACGCAGCGGCGCTCAAGACGCCTTTGACGATTGGCGCGTCTTTAGCGGGGACAAAACCAAGCGAGCCAAGCAGTTTCTTGGCGCGCGAACTGGCGTCGTATTCTACCGGTAGGTTGATGATTTGGAAGAGCGCGACCATGCCGAAGGCCGCTACGCCTGCAAGGAGGAGACCTGTGATCTGGAGCGCCGCGCCCGCTACGATCAGCGCCATCGCGGAATTACTACCGAGCGAGGCGAGTGGAACCGCCATTTGACGCAGTACCATAAGCTTATAATGCGACGCGTCTTGGATCGCATGACCTGCCTCATGTGCGGCGACGCCAACTGACGCCAGGTTGTGACCGCTATAAGAATTTTCACTCAAACGTAAAACTTTGGCGCGAGGGTCGTAATGATCCGTGAGGCTACCTGCGATACGTTCAATCTGAACTGATTGAAGCCCAGCGGAGTCAAGAATGGCGCGCGCCGCCTGGTAACCGGTATATTGGCAGGGCGCCTTTTGCGCTTTGGCATAGCGACTCTTCAAGATAGCCTGTGCATACATTGCTAGTAGCGCGGGCGGAACGACGAAAATTAAATATGTTAGCATTCCTTATAACGCCTTGAATTCAGGGGTGATGGGTTTTATTCCTTTGAATCAGACATAACATCTGATTGCGTTTTGACTTTTAATCTGAGTTCGAGTCGGAATATTCCGTGGCTTGAACGCGAAGGTAAGGGGCAATGACGTCTAGTGTTTTAACGCCGATTCCACGTACGTTTAAAAGGTCGCTGACTTCATTAAAATCTCCATTTTCCTCGCGGTATTCAATTATTCGTCCTGCTAGCGTCGGTCCAATTCGAGGAAGCAGTTTTAGGTCGGCGCTAGTCGCTTCGTTCAGATCAATCCAAAAAACATAGGGTTCCGGTTTGTATTGTGCATCTGGATTGCCGGTCTCTACGTCGATGTAATATTGGGTGATATTAAGCGGCGCGGAAGCTGACTGTATTCTCAACATACAGAACAGCGCTAATGCAAAGCATAACGTAAAACGGAGCGTGTCGCGCCTGTCATGCGACCATTCACGCGCTCTTTTACGCTCGCGCTCTAATTCCTCGAGTTCATTAGTCGACGACGTCATATCTTTAAGCAGAGTTAATACGTCGGAGTTCCGAGCGAAGTGGATAGCCGATTATTCCAGAACTGCCAAAACGTCGTCTCGTGCGACATTTTTCACATTGACGACCTCGCCCAACGCGACAGGTAGAATGAAATTCAACTGTCCAAAAGACGCTTTTTTATCTGAACCCATAAGTTCGACTAATCTTTCGGGTTTAGTTGCGTCGGAATCACCAAATGAGCGCCCGAGGTCGCCCAGTTCCGTTGGAAGGTTAAGCGCCTTGCCCAGACTGATTTGACGATCAATCCATGCCTGATCAATTTGAGCAAATCGTTCATCGCCCTTATCACCCAGGCGTTTAGCCAAGCGCGCCGCCAGAATCGAACCGACTTCTACGCCGTAACCGTGAGGAATTGCGCCGTAACCAAGCGTCGTTTCAATTGCATGACCAAAGGTGTGACCGTAGTTTAGAAGCGCGCGTAATCCAGAAGTTTCACGCTCGTCTTCCGAGACGATCTTTCCTTTAATCTGGCAACAACGTGCGATAATAGTCGCCAGGGTTTCCGAGTCGCGTGAATTAATTTGAGAGACGTTCTGTTCGAGGATATCAAAGAACTCACGATCCAAAGACGCGCCGTATTTTACCACCTCGCACAGTCCTGAACGATATTGGTCGTCGGATAACGTGCCCAGTACCTTAGGATCAATCAGAACTCCACAGGGTTGGTGAAAGGCTCCGACCATGTTCTTACCGCCTGGCATATCGATCGCGGTTTTACCGCCGACAGAACTGTCCACTTGTGCCAGTAGCGTAGTGGGGATCTGATAATAACGAATTCCACGAGCGTATGTCGCCGCCACGAAACCGGTGAGATCGCCTACCACGCCCCCGCCGAGCGCTATTGCTACGCTGTGCCGATCCGCGCCGACGGCGAGAAATTGCTCCCAAAGAGAGTAGGCGACGTCTATCGATTTACTTTCCTCGCCCGCGGGAATCACGAACTCGTCTAACTCCACGCCACGATCCACAAGAGCCGTACAGACGCGTTCGCCGTAGTACGATTCCACCATGTCGTCAACAACCAGTAGCGCCCGAGAGACTCCTCCCAGTGACGCTATAGCCACTCCGGCACGATCCAATGCCTCGGACTCTATCTCGATATCATAGCTACGTTCGTTCAGATCGATATTAAGCGAGATCATCTTCGTCCTCAATTTACACTAACTGTCAACGACCTTGTCCTGTGGGAACGTAGTAATTATAGCGATTGTGACGATTGTCTGCAAGGGAGAATAGGATTAACTCTGGTCAAGACAAGGAAAAGGAACCATGTGTATTTCCTGTAACCTACGCGACTCTATTCCTTCTATTTGCACTGGTCAATTATTTGGATAAACGTTATAATCGTTATAATCACGGTGCGATTACCCTCCGTTATAAGCGTATTACTCCTCATTTAAGGCGATAGACGCGATGTATGGACGCCCAATTAACCGACGGCAAACTCTTTTCACGAGTGACCGTCTCATTACAATCCTCCTTCTTGCGCTTGCAATGTCCTGTGGCGTTGTTTGTTTTGCAAGAACTAGCCAAGACGATAGACAAGAGAGCGTTGCAAGTGAAGGCGCCGACGCGCCGACGCAAGATTCCGGTTCATTCGACGCGATCGCCCAGGAAATACCGTCCGACAATACCTCCGTCACGAATGAGGAACGATCGACTCCGACTACGTATGGAAAAACCCCAATCAGTAGTAAATCAGAGACTTCTAACGTCAAGCTTGCGACAAACGGACGGCACGGTACGAGTTCTAGTATCTTACAGTCCTTCAGCGCTTTAGCGATTATTCTGGGAGTCATCGTCGTTTTGGGAGTACTGACCAAACGAATGTCGTCCAATCCTTCGAGAAGTTCTAAGAATATTGAAACGCTGGATCAGACGGTTCTCGATCGAAAGTGGCGTCTTCACACAATACGTTGGGGTACGCGCGTTCTTCTCATTGCCACGGGGGGCGATTCATGCGTGAAACTTGCGGAAGTCTCTGACCAAGCTGAAATAGACGAGTTACTAAAAACACGGTTAAACTCGAAATAATAGCGCAACGTTAGGAATTGAATGAGATGAGAATTGTCCAAGAGCAAAAGCCTAACCGTCGTAGAGTCCCCGGTGACGTGAAACGCCCTGGCGTTGTGCGGATGTGTAGACAGGACGGCACAAACCGTTTGTCGTGTAAATACAGACTATTTGAGCGTTTGTTAGTAACGTTAAAGGTTTTTTTAACGTTACTCGCTGTTGTTTTGGTTAATTTCGCCAGTTGCGTCAATGCTCAGGACTCAACTGCTAACCGCGTTTATCCCCAGCGAAACGTACAGGGAGTCGCCACTATTGGCGCCGGCGCGGTTGAAGAGGAAGCCTCGCAAAGTTATCCCGATCTCGACGCCGCTCAGACTGAATTCGACGACGCTTTTCCTTCGACCGTGTTCATTGCGGAAGAAATACAGAATCCAACCGCGCCGTCTCAGGATCTGCTTTCTCCCGCTACTGGGCGTGCGCAATGGGACGCTATTGCCAATCTTCCCGGTCATTTGCTCTCTCCCCAAGGTTTTACTGGCTCTCTTTCTGGCATTTTAATCGTCTCGATCTTTACCGTAGCGCCGGCTATTCTTCTCATGACAACCTCCTACGCGAGAATATCCGTTGTGTTGGGAATGTTGCGCCAGGGGCTTGGGGTGGGGCAGATTCCATCAAATCAAGTTCTAACCGCCTTGGCGGTGTTTCTTTCCGCTTTGATTATGACGCCAACTTGGTCTGTAATTTATCGTGAAGCGGTGGCGCCCTATGCTTCGGGCGAACTCACGGCGCGCCAAGCGTTCGACGTGGGTCAGGCGCCTTTGCGCGAGTTTATGTGGAAGCAGATCGAGCGTTCCGGTAATGTCGAGACGATTGACGTCTTTATGGCGCACATACCCAACGCTGAGCCGCCACAGTATTTTGAGGACGTGCCCTGGCGTGCGTTAGCGCCGGCGTTTCTTCTGAGCGAACTCAAGACGGCCTTTTTGATCGGATTTCAAATCCTCTTACCCTTTTTGATCATTGATCTCGTTGTCTCAGCCGTTTTGGTTTCCACTGGCATGATGATGTTGCCCCCGGCAATGGTTTCCTTGCCTTTCAAGGTTGCGCTTTTTGTCTTAGCAGACGGATGGACGCTGGTGGTTAAATCACTTTTGGCGAGTTTTAATCTTTAGCACGCCTGTGGTTTTGAAAGGTCTGATGTTCAAAGAGATACCGTGAGGGGCAGAAGTGGAACTAGAATCTATTGTTAATCTGACGCGTCAGGCTTTACATTTAGCCTTTGTGCTTGGCGGTCCGCTTTTGTTCGTCGGCGCGCTAGTCGGCTTGATCGTAGGCGTCTTACAAGCTGCGACTCAGATACAAGACCAGACCATAGCTTTCGTGATAAAGTTGATTGTCATGCTGATGGTATTTGCGCTCACTCTTCCCTGGGCGACGTCGAAAACTGTCGAGTATACGCGCAGTCTCTTCGAGAATTTACCGGAGTCTGTGACTGTTACTCTGGAATAAATGCGTTATAATTAACAACACGTGCGTACTTAGCGACGCATGGGACGAAAGAGTCTCTTTCGCGAATAGTTTTAGAACAATTCCGGTTATCACATGTTTGCGACGATCGTTAGCGTCAATAATCCCCGAGTCAAGAGCGCCACGCAGTTGCGCGAAAGTCGTATACGCCGTCAACGGGGGCTGTTTTTAATCGACGGTTTGCGCGAGGCGACTCGTGCATGGCGTTGCGGCTTTCGGTTTGACTCGCTATTTTGGGACGCCGGTTCTAGCGCAGTTGCAGATCAACGTCCCGACGTTTTTCAGACGTTGAGCGCTACCGGGCGTGATCCGGCGCGTATTCAGGAAATTGTCGAGCTGACCGCGCAATGTGAAGCGCGAGGCGTTCATGTGATTCCACTACGAACCGACGCCTTTACGAAAATCGGTTTCGGCGACCGGAACGAAGGCGTGATCGCCGTGGCACATACGCAGACCACCGAACTGTCGCAACTGGAGACTGTTTTAAACGAGCGTTCAAAGGATTCCGGACAAGCCCCGTTGTTAGGGGTGATCGAGGGCGTTGAAAAACCAGGTAATGTCGGCGCTATTATTCGTAGTGGCGACGGCGCTGGAATTCACGCGCTCCTGATCGCTACGGAACGCTTTGACGTCTTTAACCCCAACGTCATTCGTGCAAGTTTAGGCGCGATCTTTCATATGCCAATTGTTGTGGACTCCTCTGAGAACATTGTGGCGTGGTTGCGACGATACAAAGTACAACGCGCCACTGCGTTGTGCGACGAGGCGTTACAATTTCACCAACTCGATTACCGCAGACCTACTGCTATTATTTTAGGCAGCGAAGCGTATGGCCTCACCGACCTTTGGGCGCAAGAGACCAGTGAAGACAAGCAATTCGACTTATTGAAAAAAATCCGATTGCCAATGCTGGGAATCGCCGATAGTTTAAACGTGTCGAACGCCGCAGCGGTCTTGTTCTATCAAGCGCGTTGTGCGCGAGATTACCATATGAAGTGACGCATTGCGATTTTAACCGCTCCCTTGCGCCTCTCCGAAGTTTTCCTGGGTCGTTTACTATGGATAAAAAAGAACTTGCCACGCTTATCGATTCGTTGTTTCGCTTGTGTCGCCAGTCGACTGAGCTGAGTTACCGAATCGACAAAGGACGGCGTATGTGCTTAGTCAAGCGTCAGAATGCGGTGATTGTCTATGAGCGAGTAAAGGACCTGCAGGCGAAGATTCAGGCGTTACAGGTCGAAATCCAAGGGAAAGACCGACAAACGCAAGAGGTTGAAGCACAACTGAAATTGCGCGCTGAACAACAAGATCAAACTCGATCCCAGCGTGAATACGATACGATTCAGTTGCAGATCGAGATGGATAAGAAAAAGTTCGATCGATTGTCGGAAGAGACCTTAACCGCATTGGAGACGTTGGATCGATTTCAAGCCGAGGTGAAAGAACAGACACTGATTTTTCAGAAAGCGCGTCAGGCGTTCGAGCAAGAAAAGGCGAGCTTCACACAGTTGGAACAGCAACTTACGTCCGAATTGAAGACGGCTCAACAGAAACTTGCCGAACAAGAGAAGGGACTTCCTCGACAATTGATCGCCCACTATGAACTTGCGCGTAGAACCTATCACGGTGAAGACGCGTTTGCTACGATACAAGACGAACAGTATTGTAGCGGATGTAATTGTTCCTTACCGCCTCAGACGATTGCCCAAGTACAAGTGAGCGCGGCAGGATCTTGTCCACGCTGTCGAAGATTACTTTATAATCCCAGGGCATTGCGTTGAACTCCAGCGTTGGGGTCGCGTCTCGCCTGGGATGTGTTTGCTATGTGCATTTACGTCGATTTGACGTTTAAGAGTGAAATAATGAAAATTGGTTTAGTTGGTTATTCCGGTTGCGGTAAAAGTTCCCTATTTCAGTGGCTCAGTGGCGTTATGCCAGATCCAAGCGCCGTCAACTCCGCACAGTCTGCAATGGCGACGATTCCCGAACCGAGAATACCGAAGCTCTGCGAGATCTACAAACCCAAGAAGATCACCTACGCCGCTATGGAGATCGTTGACGTCCCTGGACTGAATCGCGACCATGTCGGCAACGTGACGAAGTTGGGAAGACTGCGTGAAGCGGATTATCTTGTCTGTGTGATTCCTGCTTTTTCCGGCGCCAAAGTCGATCAGGAAATGCAGTCTTTTGTCGAAGACATGATTCTCGCCGATCTGGAAATTGTGACCAATCGTCTGGAGAAACTTGCCGAACAAATCAAAAAACGCCTGCAACGCGACGACCAAGAGAAACTTGAGATTGAACGCGAAGCGCTTGAACTCATACGCGAAAGACTCGAAAGCGGTCGTCCGCTTCTGGCGGAAGAGATGTCAGAAGAACATTATCATGCCACGCGTTCCTTTCGATTCCTGACCGAGAAGAGACGTATGATCTTTGTCAACACCGGGGACGACGAAACCGATTTCCAACAGTATGAAAAATTCGGAACCGAGCAGGAGCCGTTAATTGCGGCGTCCGTCGGTCTGGAATTGGAACTGGAAAAAATGTCGTCTGAGGAGGCGCAGGCATTCTGCGACGAAATGGGACTCAAGCGAGTAGGACGCGATAAGGTCGCCCGTTTTATCATGGACGCCTCCGGTCAGATGGTCTTTTTGACCGCCGGAGAAAAGGAAGTCAGAAGTTGGCTCACTAGTAAGAACAGCACGGCGCTTGAGGCGGCCGGGCGTATTCATTCCGACTTCATTAAGAAATTCATTCGTTGTGAAGTCATGGCGTGCGACGACCTCGTGAGATTAGGCAGTGAAAGAGAGGTCAAAGCCGCCGGTCTAAATCACCGTGAAACCAAGGAGTATATTGTTAAAGAGGGAGACGTGATGTACTTCCTAATTGGACAGTGATTCCTTTGTTAGAATAACTTCGTTATGTGCGCGTTATGCGTCAAGTGCGCCTGATGATTATGGACAACGTCGTGTGACGCAAGTCGATCACGACTATTTTTAAACAACTTCTCGTTTTCAATATCATGAGCGACGTTACTATTTTGGAACCGCGAACACGTGCTGAAAAGAAACGTGTATTACTCTACCCTTGGGAAATCTATAAGAACGATCCTTACTGGATTCCGCCGATACTGTTGCAGGACAAGGGGCTACTTGGCTTTGCGTCTGATCCCTTCTATGACGTCAATCGCATACAGACTTTCTATGCGATGCGTAATGGCGAAATGGTTGGTCGTATCGCCGCAATTCTGAACCAAGGCCATCTGGATCGTTATCACGACGGCGTCGGGTTCTTTGGCTTTTTTGAGGCGATTGACGATCAAAACGTTGCCAACGCGCTCTTTGACGCCGCTAAGGATTGGCTCAAGTCTCAGGGCGTTGTCACAATGCGCGGTCCCATGAACCCCTCTATGAATCACACCGTTGGACTACTGATCGACGGTTTCGACGCCTCGCCGTTCTTTATGATGACGTACAATCCCCCGTACTATCAAAAGCTTGTTGAAAATTACGGGTTCGAGAAGGCGCAAGATATGTATTCATTCTGGGGAAAAATCGACATGCTCCCTAAAATCCGTAAGCGTTTCCTGCATACGGCCGAAGCGATTCAAGAGCGATTTAACGTTACCGTGAGACCCCTGAATAAAAGACGTT
Organism: Planctomycetia bacterium; assembly: GCA_030537455.1. Lineage (GTDB taxonomy): Bacteria > Planctomycetota > Planctomycetia > Pirellulales > Thermoguttaceae > RUG369. Next base: position 167,393 of record JAUNMR010000002.1, read on the forward strand.
TTCGCGACGACTATGAGATGTTCCTGGACGTCTACAATCGTTCTCTGACAAACACTTGGGGCTTTGTTCCCATGTCGGAACGCGAGATCAAGCAAACCGCGTCGTCACTGAAACTTTTAATGATTCCCGAATTGGCGCTAGCCGCGGAAATCGACGGCAAGCCTGTCGGCGCGACGTTCTGTTTGCCAGACTATAATCCGCGTATTAAGGCGATTAACGGTCGACTCTTCCCATTTGGCTTCTTGAAACTTCTTAGAAAACGTGAAGAGGCGATTAAACGTATCCGCGTTATCAGCACCAACGTTTTGCCAGAATATCAAATGTCTGGTTTGGGCTTAGTTTTGCTTAATGCGATTGTTCCCAAAGCCGTGGAATGCGGCGTGCAAGAAGCTGAATTCTCCTGGGTGTTGGAATCTAACCAATTCTCTCGAGGCAGTCTCGAAAAGGGAGGCGCTATTTGTAATAAGACATATCGAGTCTACGACAAGAGTCTCTAAAACGTTTCACACTAGGTATTTTCACGACTTTAAGACAGCGACAAAAGCGTGACGTCTAGTGCGACTGGAACATGTGAACGGGAAAAGAGTTCCCTATCACACGACGTCTTGTGACTTTCCTCGGTCAAAAGATGCAAGAGACTTACGTCATGCGTTAGATACACATGGATATTATTAAAGTACAAAACGCTCGAGAACGAGAGTTATTCATACGTCTGCCCCATACAATCTACCAGAACGATACCAACTGGACGCCTCAGTTTGACTTCTTGATTCGAGAAAAACTTGATCGCAAAAAGAATCCTTTTTTCGAGCACGGCTGGGCGCAGGAATTGCTCGCTGTGGAGAACGGTCAACCTGTTGGTAGATTACTCGTGTCCGATGACGAACGATTCAATCAGGAAAATAATGCCAATTATGGCATGTTCGGTTTCTTTGAGTGCGTTGACGACCATAAAGTTGCCAATGCTCTGTTTGACGAGGGCGTGCGTATCCTAAAAGTGGAGCGTAAGCGCGACGTTGTCTTCGGACCGGTTGAGTTCTCTACAAATTACGAATACGGTCTGCTTATCGACGGCTTTGATTCCCCCGCGAAGGTGATGATGTCCTATAATCCGCCCTATTACCAAAGCCTTATAGAGGGATGGGGATGGGAAAAAAATAGAGATCTCTTCTCCTGGTGGTTTGATCGTTCCGCGTTATTTGCTGATAATTGGAGACCGATTGTTGAGAGACTGCGCGATCGTTATCAGTTTACGGTGCGTCCCTTTTCACTTAAAGACTTCAAAGGCGACGTCAGTCGTTGCATGCAAGTGTATGACCATATTCGCTCCGAATGGTGGTGGGGAAGTGTTTCGCTCACTGATGCGGAAATCAAACAATACGCGCAGATGTTGCATCAGATTGCATTCCCAGAAATGGTACTGATTGCCGAATCCTCCGATGGAAAACCGATCGGTTTTTCCATAACGATCCCAGACCTCAATGAGGCGGCCAAGCCATTGAACGGTAAAACCTCTTGGTTTGGCATTCCATTTTTGGGGTTGCTCAGACTTAAGAGTCGATTAAAGCGCGTTAAGGGCGCCAGATTGATTGTCCTGTGTGTCCTGCCGGAATACCGTCGAAAGGGCGTTGCTGAGAATTTAATTGTCAATACGTTTGATTTCGGCTATTACAAGATGAAGTATGAGAACGCAGAACTTGGGTGGACGGACGAGTACAACGACAAAATCTCACATGTCCTTGAACGTGTTGGCGCTCGTCGGTTCAAAAAATATCGTGTGTATCAGAAGAATATCTGACGCATGAGACGTTCAATGGCAATGCATTCTTTCCGCTTGGAAGCGTCTACAGCCTTGAGCGAGTCGTAGTAAGACCAAGGGTAATGGTTTATGCTATTGCCCTTTTTTCATCGAAATTTTTTCACGGAGAATTGACGCGCTAAGGCGCCGACTGATATAATAGACTTGGTCAAGTCCACAGTTTTGCACATAATCTCGGATTGTTGGCGTGGAGCTTCGATTATGTGCCTATTTGCATAAAGCGCTCTGGTAGCGACAATATAACTTTTGGCGTGAATCTGACCGTAGTCGAGCATTGAGGAAAATATGGGTAAAATAGGTCTAGGGTTAAACTTAGAAGCGGTACGAACCTCGCACAAGTCTTTTGAACAGGGCGTTCAATTTGCGGCTGAACTTGGCTACGAATATGTCGAGCCGATGGTGCATTGGGGACGCGAATTATTGAGCGAAGCGCGATATTTTCACAGCGTTTCAATGCTCGACGATCCCTATCGCGTACGCGATTGCGTGGAACGGCACGGTCTTAAAATCTCCGCCTTTTCCTCTCACAGCCAGCTTTCCAAGCCGGAAATTGCCGTTGAATACCTCAAACAGGCCGCGCGATTTGCCAAAGAGGCTGGCGCTCCTATTATCAATACTCACGAAGGACACAAGCAAACCTGGACCACAGCTGAGGAGGATTTTGTCCTCATCAAGTATTCCATTATGGAAGCGGTCAAAGTTTGCGAACGTCGAGGCATTACTTTAGGTCTGGAGACACATCAGACTTATTCACTGAGTATTGACGGATATGACAGGATTCTGTCATTAGTCGACTCCCCATGGATTGGCGCGAATTTCGACACTGGCAACGCCTATTTGGGCGGTTTAGATCCCTGCCAGTGGCTGGAGCATGTGAAGGATCGCGTGGTTCATTTACACGCCAAAGACATTTCCCAACAGCAGTCCGACGCGGAGCGTGGAAAAGTCATGGGCACTGCGGTCGGTTGCGCATGTGGCGACGGCGTCGTCGACTGGGAAAAGGTCGTCTATATTTTACGCCAAGCGCCCAGAGACGTAGTTATGAGCGTGGAATGCGGCTCTATGGATCAGGCGGCGCGTTCTATCGATTATTTACGTAAACTCTTGGGATAAGTCCCGGTTGAAAAGCGCTTCGTTGAGAGATTCGCTTGATTCGGTTTCATTTTTAATTCTTCGCTTCCTGGCGAGAGAGAGCGTTTAACTATGACAGTAAAAAAACAATACGCAAGACGTGAATTTCTACGGTATGCGTCCGTAGCGACCCTCACTGGCGTTATGGCGCCGGTGATTATTCCACGTAGCGCCTTAGCCGACGAGCAACGACCTGGCGCCAATGAGAGAATCGGAATCGCTGGTATTGGCGTGGGACGTCGAGGCGGCGAGATCTTTAGAAGCGCCGCTAAACATCCGAAGGCACAGGCGATTTGTGTCGCTGACCTATGGAAATCCCGAGCGGAACAAGTCGCAAAGGACACTGGGTGCGACGCCGCCTATCAGGATTATCATAAAGTTCTTGAGAGAAAAGACGTCGACGCCATTATGACCGCAACGCCAGAGCATTGGCGCGGCTTGGTCTGTATCAACGCATGTCTAGCTGGCAAACATATTTACGGTGAAAAACCGATCACCTTGACCATCAATGAGGGTAAATTGATGGAAAAGGCGGCGCGACGCAATAATATCGTCTTCCAAACTGGTAGCCAACAGCGTTCGCAACGTGAGAATCACCTCGGCTGTGAGTTCATTCGCAATGGCGGTCTTGGCAAAATCAAAGAGATTATCGCCGCGAACTATCAGAGCCCATGGTTGTGCGACTTACCGGCACAAACCGCCCCTGCCGACCTTGACTGGGAAACCTGGTGTGGTCCAACGCCCGTTGTTCCCTATAATATCGATCTGTTCACCCCGCGTGCAAAGCCTGGTTGGCTCTCTTTCCGTCCCTATTCCGGCGGGGAAATGACCGGGTGGGGAACGCACGGAATCGACCAGATCCAATGCGCGCTGGGTATGGATCTTACTATGCCAACGGAATTCCTCGTCGAAGAAGGAGCCAGTAAGTTGATTCCACCCGTCTACTCCAAGGCGGAATCCGCCGATCGTGGAAATGAAATTTGTGGCAATCCGAAACTGGCCTTCCAATATGCCAATGGTATTCGAGTGAGACTCGGCGACGCTAACTGGGGCGGCGCTATCTTCGTGGGAGAGAATGGCAAAATGGAAATCTTCCGCGGTAATCTCAAGTCGAACCCGCCCGAAATGGCGGAAGAAGTCCTCAAGAAGGAATACACGACCAATGGTCACATTGACAATTGGCTCAATTGCATTCAGACCGGCGAGCGACCGATTTCCGATATCGCTATCGGTCGTCGAAGCGCCGCAATTTGTCATATCCTCAATATCACGCGCTATTTAGGACGCTCCCTTAAATGGGATCCCGAGAAAGAGGTGTTTATCGACGATGATGAAGCGAATACCTATCTGTCCAGAGAAGCGCGTAAAGGATACGAATTACCCGAAGTTTGATCCTTACCGCTGCAAACTTCGAACGTGCGTTTGAGCGTTGGTATGACAAAGGAAGCGATTTGAAAACTTCCTTGACAAAAAAGTTAGGCGTTAGCAGGCTCTCTCCCACAAGAATAACCTGCTAACGCCTTGTTTTAGTTGGTCTTACTGTGATAAGACAGTACATGCTTGACGTTTCGATTGCCAAGTCGATTGAAAGATTTGGCGTCTGCTCCGACGAAAACGTTATAACCCTTTCTTTTGTAAGAGTTCTCGATACAATTTGACGTGTCGTTCGATCATGGCGTCAAGGGAAAAGTTCTCCTTAGTCCAGGCGTGAGCATTAGCGCTCCAACTCTCCATGAGCGAGGAGTTTGAGGGATTCAGAAGGCGTAACGTCTCTCGTGATAAAGCCGTGCGACGACGTGTGGCGTCGTAATCATACTCAGGTATGAGAGAACCGTTGTAATTCGGGACAACCAGATCGCGATTACCTGGAATATCAGAGGCGACCACGGGAACGCCGTGTGCCATCGCTTCCAGAATCGAATTTGATTGGCCTTCGTACGCGCTACAATTCCAAACAAGGTCAAACGCTTTCATGAAGCGTGAAGTATTGCTCTGTTCCCCTAAAAAGATAACGCGATCTTTGAGCTGTAAGTCTTCCCGATAACGCAGTAATCGTTCTCTTTCCGGACCGTCGCCGATTACGATTAGATAGAAATTCATTAGGGCAAATTTCAACTGGTCGGCGGTCCATAGCGCGTCCTCAATACGTTTTTGTGGCCAAAATCTTGCGATAAGTCCAATGAGATAGGGCTCTTCTGACGCCTGTGTCGTCTCGGTGATATCCATCTGATCAAAGAGTAGTCCCTTTTCCGTAACCTTATGACGTCGTGAATTTAGGGGTAGTCCAAGTTCTTCAAGCAGGCGTCGTTTATTCTCTTTTCGCTCTTGTGGCGTCACCCACGGAGGCGTTTGTACTGCATTGGGTATAACGTGGAATTTTGTTTCCGGCAAACCGCGTCCAGTATAGAAGTCGACGATTCCGCTACTGTTTACGATATAGGCGTCGGTTCGTTTAGAGAGTTTGGCGTCGATCCAACCGTGTAAGGCGCCTTTCCAAGGATCGACACAGCGTTCGCCACAGATTACCACGGGCGTTTTGCACGCAAAAGCCGCTTGGCGTCCATAGGAATTCGCGGCAAATAACCAAGTGTGAACGACGTCCGGCTTGAAGCGACGAATTAAACTCTTGAGACGGTGGTAACCGCTGAGCGATATTTTGTGACCTTTATCAATAAAGGAGATTGGGACGCCTGCCGCTTCTAAATCTTCTTTGTATGGTCCAAGACGCGTAAGGACGGCAACGTGGGGCTGAAATTCGTCCGGAGGCAAACCCTTTGCCAGCAAGGTCATTTGCTTCTCTGCGCCACAACGATCCAGCGTAGGGATAACAAACAGAACACGGCGTCGCATGATATCGTCTTTCTAAAGCGGAATTTAACAACGCCGCGCCCAAAAGGTCGATATATGTTCGGCTTTTTGGCGCGGCGTAATAACGGCTTTCAAGATGTAAGATATGTTTCTATATCGTTACTCTTGCGTCCCTTCGGATTCTTCTACAGTAGCGGCGTCAGCGACAGGTTCAGCTACAGGTTCCGTGTCGACTTTTTCTTCAGCCGGGACTTCTTCTGAACTGACCGCGTTGCCAGCGTCGTCGGCTGGCGCTTCATTGGACGGGGAAGCCTCTTGCGCGTCGTCTTCTGGCGCAACGCCATAAATGAAAGTCGCCAAACGTTTAGCAAGCTCTTCGCTATCGTCGCAAGGCAGGTTCAGGAGATTATCCAGGAAGGTAACCGCAAGAACACGATCTCCGAAAGTAGCGGTCGGTTTCTCGGGATTGAACGTAAGCGCTTCCGGTTTCGTCCATTCAATCGCATTCTCTTCGGAGACACAGGCAATGGCAATGGTCGCGGCAGGATCCTCAAGATTCTGCAATTTCAGCCCGTCGGGGTAACGACCGAACGGCGTCTCGGGGGACGTAAAGACCTGGAATTGAGTCTTATTCATGAGCGCGGGATCTGCGGAAGACCGATAGATGGCCGGCATTTTATCAAGCAGTTTGATATTCGTATCACTGTTCCAAGGCTCGTCAAGTTTGAACTGTTTGTAGAGTTCCTCAAACTGACCGCCAAAAGTCGGCAGGAGCGCTACGCGCCAACTCAGTAGCGGGGCGCCGTTAGCGTCGCAAATCGCGTGTGGGTAAGTTTTGTTAGCGCTTACGTAACGCTTGAACGCATTGTTGATTTGAGCTAAAGCGCCCGACAACGCCGCATACTTCGATTCAATTTCCGAGTTCTGGCGTACGTCGTTGATGGTCTGGAAGGTTTTCTTAAAGAAGCCTAATCTCTCTTCGGAGTTTTGAATAACGCCGGTAAGCGTCTGATCTTGGGGATCGAAACGAACCGATTTCAACATGGCGATGATCAAGTTCAAATCGGAGAGACCGTTTGCGTCAGCGTTTTCAGGAACTTTCTTTTGCGCAGTCTCTAAACTATCGAGCGTTTGCATAATCATACCGCTGATTGCTTTACGCATGGCGTCGACGCCTTCTTTCGTCTTCGTATTAACGTTCAGCGTGATGAGATTACTATCGGTCTTGGAAATATCGACGAGGAATTGGAACGCCTCTACATTTTTACTCATCGCTTCGTGAAGATCTTGGGTGACCGGGAAGGGCGGGCGAATCTGTAGAACGTTGGGGAACTCAGCGTCGTAGTCAAATTGGAACGCCATAGCGACGTTCGTCATGTCAATGCGGGCGATGCGTTGCGCTGCGACGCCACGCTGATCTCCGGTCAATTCGCTTGCAAATTGCTCAAAAGCGCTCGACGGACCCGACATAAAGAGTATCGAGTTAGAGGTGGGACAGCACACGCCGCCCATACAGTGTTCCACTTTGCCGAGGAGCTGACCAGATTCGTCAAGCGGGAGCAGGAGGGAATCTTCATTGACGGTGAAGGTTAGTGAACCAAAAGACGCCTCTTTGACCTTGGAAGCGTCAACGTCCTTAAAGATTTCTTCAACCACAGACTTCTGATCGACCGGCGTTTCACAGACAATATAGACCACTTCAGCGTCTAGAGGGAAATTTTCCTGCAGAACGCTTGAGGTCTTTGCGTCAAGGAGTTGAACTGGCGCCATGCCTTTACTGTAAAGCGCCATATCGGCATTGACAAGGAGTTTCGGATCAGGCAGTTGTAAGGAGGTTGTGGCAAAGTAGGTTAACGCGTCTTCGCCTCCTTCTGTGGCGCGTAACGCTTTTGCGTCAATGGATTGGATATAGTAAGCGCCTGGGTAAACATATTCCGTCGGCAAAGCGTTTTTAGCGCCAAGCGCGTTGAGTTTGTCAGCGGGAAGCGAGCGGATTTCCGTGGAGAACATCGGCGCTGTGGGACCCTCTTGTACCTCCGTTTGTTCCTCGCCGGGTTCGCGTTTTGATTCGTGACAACCCGTCATGACGCATTGACCACAAATCAAAAGCGCTAGCATGAAGAAGGAAATAATACCGCGTCGTTTATACGATAATGAACTCGACATGGAGTCAATCCTTTCAAGAGTTATGAATGCATGGCGACTAAGGCGGCTGAATTCCAACTTTGCGCCAATGGATAATTCGTTCTTTATGAAATCAGAATAAACATAGTAAGCGCGTTGCTAAGACTATTTAGAAGAACGCTTACTGTTAGAATTGCGGAAATTACCGCGCGACGGCTTGGAAGCTTTTGACTCCGATTGACCGTATCTTTCACGAAATTCACGTTTCTTCCCGGTCCACCCCTTGGGCGGCTTGCCATTGGCACGTGCGTGAATTCCAGAAGGAGCAGACGACGCAGCGCTGTCGCCTAAGCCCTTAGCACGGTGTGAGGAGGTTCGTGTGCCCTGGCTAGCTCGACCCTGACCTGCTTTTCCAGAACGACCTTGCAAACGCGAACTGCCTGAGCGATCGCCGCTATGACCTCGACCTTGACGGCGTGGCGCGGTCTGGGGCTTGATCTGGTCATATTCATGTTCTTCTTCACGGAAGGGAACGCCTTTTTTGAGATCCTCTGCGCGTTGTTGCAAATCTTCGAATAAGTCCTTACGGCAGATTTGAAGAATCACGCTATTGTGGTCGTCGCCTGGCAGGGAGTATTCGTCCAGTTTACGCAACGCCAATGTATTGAACATGTTATAATGTCGCGCCTCGCCTCGTTCGTCAACCCAGTGCGGTCCTTTGACCAGGAGCATCCGGTGGAATGAATTCCAGCTATTCGCTAGCATGAGAAGCAGGTAGCGGATTCGACCGACAGCACGGATAGTGAGGGTATGAAAGCGATGATTTGTCAAAAGGTCTTCCGCTTTAGCGTACCAGACGTTTACGTCCAGACCGAGATTCTCCGCCATATCGCCGAGCGCTGTCGCCTTTTTTCCGGTCGCTTCACACAGATCGATTTTGACGTCGGGTCGTAAAATTGCCACAAGCATACCGGGCGCGCCGCCACCGGAGCCAACGTCGAGCACACGTTCGCCAGATTGGAGGAGACTTGCAAGGCGAACCGCGTCATATAAATCGCGCGAAACGAACTTGTCATAGGTCGTATGACGCGTGAGATTCAGGCGTTCATTCCATGTCCAGAGAAGTTCGCAATATTTTTCCACCAGTGCAACCTTCTCCTCCGGGAGAACAATCTGATACTTCGCCAAGGCTTCAGCAAGAGTGGCAGACCCTTCGGTCTGTTCCGCGTCAGCAGGTTCAGACTCTTCGTTGGATGTAACCGCTTGCTCAGACGAAAGGGTAGAGTCGTCGTCCGCTGGCTTCCCATTCTTAGGATTAGCGGGGGCGATGGGTTCTATACTTTCGAGCGAGTCTTTTGGCGACGTGTCGTCGTTGTATGTCATTGATTAGATTCTCACGGTTGTTGGATAGGGAATATGGAGTTATACGTCAGTGATTGAACTGATGCGCAACGCGAGACGTCGTCGGCTCGTTGACGCTTTAACTCTTACCTTTCAAAACGTCTGACGCTAATTTGTATTATTATAGCGCTTTTTGAGATCTTGTTGTAGAGACCTAGACTTATTTTTTGCCTATCCAATCCCAGTAGAAGCACGTGAAAACTCGCTACAATTCCTTGACGAGCGCCACGCGCTAATTATAATCGTGGTAAGGTAGAGCGGCGTTCAGGGTAATTACGAGTTTCGCCAGAAGATAGGCGTTGTTGAACCGTTATTTCTGTGAACCGCTCTTTTCAAAGACCCTAATATCAGCTAGCGAGCGCTCTTAATGGAAAAAGCGACTTATAAAAGTTCAGGCGTTGATCTAGATATTTACGCGGAGTCGATGGCACGTTTGCCGAAACTCGTTTCAAGAACCTTCTCACCACGCGTTATGCGTCTCGACGGCGGGTTTGCCGGACTCTTTCAGCTAAATGGTTTGACTGCGCCGGGCGGTGAAAAGCGTCAATACGACGACCCTGTGCTGGTGAGTTGTACCGATGGCGTCGGCACAAAAATTAAAATTGCCTGTATGACCAGTCGTCACGATACCGTCGGGATCGACTTGGTTGCCATGAGCGTTAACGACGCCATTTGCTGCGGTGCGGAACCGCTCTTCTTTCTGGACTATGTCGCCTCGCCCAAAGACGATCCCGACCTGCTCGAAGCGCTCGTCTCGGGTATTGTTAAAGGTTGCGAAGAGGTCGGATGCGCGCTCATTGGCGGCGAAACCGCCATCTTGCCCGCGATGTATAACCAGGGGGAATACGACCTCGCTGGCTTCTGTGTCGGCGTTGCGGAGCGTAGTAAGATCATCGACGGAAAGTCGATTTGTGACGACGACGTCCTCATTGGCGTTGCGTCAAGTGGTTGTCATTCCAACGGTTATTCGTTGGCGCGACGTGTTGTCTTTGAAATCGCCGGTTTGAATCCCGACGACTTTGTTCCCGAGTTGGGCAAGACCGTCGCTGACGAATTGCTGACCCCCACGCGACTCTACGTCAAACCGGTTTTGGCGCTTCTGAAGCAATTTGGCGCCAATGAAGGAATACGTGGGATTGCACATATTACCGGCGGCGGTTTGGTGGAAAATCTCTCGCGCATCCTACCGGAAGGTTTGACCGCTCAGATTGAGCCGCGCTCCTGGACGATTCCGCCCGTCTTTGCTTGGTTGCAGCGACTCGGCGCTATTGACGACGATGAAATGGAACGCGTCTTCAATATGGGGCTTGGACTGGTTCTGGTCGTTAAACCTGAGGTTGCGCACGACGTCAGGGCTGAACTGACTCGCATGCAACTTGATAATTGGGTCGTCGGCGCCATTGCCAAGAAATGAGTTGTTGATTGACCTTTCAAATCTATAATGACTTTTGACGTTAGACGTCCTAGCGTTAAATCACACTCGTCTAGTTTAACTGCTAGATTTACACGTGACGCCGTGATTCTGGAATGTACACGACGTCACGATTTCTTCATAGAGCCACTCGTTTTTTCTGCCTCTGTTTGACTAGTAAAATAATATTGAAGCGGTTATACTGAGGCTACCAGAAATTGAAGCGCCTCGATTTCAAGTCTCTCCAGTTCGAGCTTGATGCAAAAATCGCAGATCGTTTTTGGGACGCTGATTCCTGGCGCCTACGATTGATCAATTACCAAGTGACAAATGGTGCGCGACATGTCAGATTTCTATAATAACAATCATACTTCTTCCCATCAGAACTCTGGCGGTCAGGGCGGTATGCCTGTGAGATACCGAACTTTTGGGTGCCCAGTCTGCTCAATGTTATTATCGGTTACGCGCGAACAGATGGGAACAAAGATAAGATGTCCGGATTGTGAGAGAGAAATCATCGTACCGACCTACCTTGATTTCGACCATCCCACCGACGAGGAAATCAGGCGAGAGAGACTTGACCGACAAGAGCGTGATCAGCTTTATTCGCCAATGCGCAATCCGAATCGGGTAGGACTTGATTTGGATTCCGACTCGATTTACGGCATTGGGGACGAGAACTCCACGCAGCGAGCGAAGCAAGAGAAATTAATCCCCGTCCATTGTCGCATTTGCGAAACCCTCATGTACGTAAAGCCGGAACAAGTGGGGCAGACCATTGTATGTCCTGATTGTGGCGCCAAGACGGTGGTGACCCAGGCGCTTAAAGAACAGATCGATACGATTGAAACGACTTTTAGTACTCGCGACGTTGGCAGTTACGATTTAGGCGCAGTGCCAGAGGCGCCTTCACAAACCTTTCAATTGCCCAATGGCAGAATGGTGACGACGAATCCTAATTCGTCTATGAATGGTCAGGTCGCTCCTAGCGCTCCTGAATCGACTTTGACAAGAGTCTTTAGACAAACAAAGCAGGCAAAGCAGACGCAAGCGTCGAACGCTTCGACTTCTCAAAGCGCGAGGTCACAAGACGTTCCCAACGATTCCAAACCCTTGCAGACCAACGCTAAACCTCAAAATATTTCGACAAAGCCAAGTCGTTCAACCTCAAGTCCCTCGAACCCAAACGACAAGCAGACTTCGGACGGTTATTGGGGACAGACGTTTCTGAATCGCGCAAACACCGCGTCACATGAGAGTGCGAAGACTGCGAAAACTCCGTCTGTGAACGCTCAGAAGCAAGTGGGGCGGGCGCCGTCGCCTAGACCGACAGCAACCGTGAAGGAACAAATGAGCGCCCACAAAGGGAACTCTACCAGACAATCGATGACGCCGCCGCGTCCACAAGCGCCAACGTCAAATCAGCAGATGAAGACGTCGTCGGCAGACGCTCCGACTACCGACGGCGAAAGTGGAGTTGTTACTTGGTTTAGTAGTGGCGCAAACGACCGATTCAATGAGTTTTATAAAGCGTACAAGAGCTACCTCCCGTCATTGGTTTTGCGTAGACGCGGCGAGAATTACGTTTGGGCATATCCGTCCCCCCCGAAGAGAGCTCCAATGCTCAACGGAACTTTTAAAATGACGAGCGATCCCAATGTACTATGTTGGGGGGCGTTTCTTATGGCGTTCGGAGGTCTTGGCGCATACATACTCTCGACGCTTATCATTCCAAGTATAGGACCTGCGTTGCAGAGAGGACCTGCCAGTCTTTCTGCGTCGGTAGACATGGGGATCGGCACGACTTCCTTGTATTTCTTGTTTCTACTTTACTTAGTACTCACAGGACGTTATTTTAGGGAAATGTACGATGGAGCTTGTTTAGGCGCTCGTAAGGCTTTACCGACGCCGTCTGACGGGGGATCTAGTCTCATAATGTCCTTATTACAAGGCTTGTGGACGCTTGGAATTGCTATAACCGCGATGGTTCCCGGTTTGGTGACGCTCGCGATACTAGGCGTTTCAAAGGGCGCTAGTTTCTTTGAGCTATGGACCCAACGAGCGGATTCGTTCCATTCTCTGATTCCGATCAGTTTGGCAACGTCGTTTAGTTTTTGGTTCTTCTTCCCAATCTTTTGGCTTAGCACGCAACAGTCAAGTAGTTTCTTTGCGCCAATCAGCGTCAACGTTTGGAATAGTTTTGCAACGCAAACAAAGAATTGGATTGCCTTTTACACTATAGTCGGTCTTTTGGGATGGTTGCCTTCCTTTATATGGGGGTTATTCCTTGCCAATAATATTTTCTGGTACGCCATGCCGATTTTACTGATCTACTTTACAATACTTCTGGCCTTGACGGTGGGACGTTTGGGGTGGATCATCGACGATGAAATTCGAGAAATGGACTACGACGACTAACGTATTCAATTGTCAATGATATTGTTACGTCGGTATCAATGCGTTGAAGAAAGCAATATGCAAGAAAGAGCGTCTTGCCTTGGTGAATCGTAATATTTACATGAACGTTTCGCCAAAGGTTGAGTCTACGTCTATACGCCAATACGGACGCGGTATTATTTCAGTGAAGAGGAAACGCTCATTCCTCGTTGGCGGGACGCTCTTGTGCTTCGCGCGATTCCGGTTGGAGTTCCTGTTTCTCGTTAAAGTTTCTTCGTGAGCGTTGGACAGGGAGTGTTTTACGGAACGTTGCAAGCGCTTGGAGCGCAATGCAAAGCGAATCTTCGTCTATCGCAGATAACTCTTCAAGATTGTCGATGGAATTGAAGAGTTGATCGACGAGCGCGCAAATTTCTGCCGCAGCTCTCTTCATTTTTGACGACTGTATTTCCTCAGGCGAGGCTACTATCGTGAGCCAACGGAACAACTTACCATTGACGTAGAGAGACATGTAGGGGTTGGAGATAGTCGTTTTGGCATTAAAGAACAAAACGTTACTCAAATTATTGTCGCCATACAATTCCCAGATTCGCGCTTTGATGGCAACGAGAAAACGTTCGATGCGCGTAAGAGTCGGCGTGAGCGTCCCAGACGCATTGGCGGCGCTTTGCTTTAGTCTTGCCACAAGATAACTGAACGCCAGGAGTTTATCGACGCAACTCGGCGTTCCCCAGTCGACTGGTCGACGTGTTTCTTCCTCTAGAATACGACCGAGCGACCAGGTTTCGCCAAAGGCGTTTTCCCAGGTTTCGTCGGGATTTTGGGAATAGTACGCCAATCCGACCGCTACTAAAGTTAGGTCGGCATGACTGGAACATGAATATTTCTCCCACGCGATTAGGTCGTTAACGCTGTAATGATTAGAGCCGACGCGCATTTCGTAATCGCGTGTCACACGTGCGAAGGCGAGCGCTGCGAGTAGTTCGCCACGCTGTGACTGAAAGCCGGCGCCGACTGTCGGAATGACGTGATCGTTAGATTCACGCAGGAGCTGACGGTTTGCGCAGGGTTTATTCCAACACAACGCGCCCAGGGCGTAGATCGACTCTAACGCCGGACTTTTGCTAAGTTGGTCGGCTGTGACGGCTTGGGTATTGGAAATCAAGAAGGTTTCTTCAACCCCGCCCACGAGCGAGTAACGCAAAACGCGACCGGGAGTGGAACGTTCCAACGCGAGTGTTGGCGTTGTGAAGCGTGCTAAGAGCGCGTCAATGCGTTCTGCCAATTCAGAATCGTTTTGCGGTATGCTAAGTTCCGGCAACCTTCGCTCTTGTGTAGTAAACTGCGGTTCATTTAGTACTGGGATATTATCGAAGCGCGAGTCGCCAATGGGAATCGACGACATGACGTCGCCAAGGATGCGAATGTTCGTACCGTCCGCCTGCGTTATGTTATTAACGACATTGGAATTGAGTATGGGATTCGACGTGATTGTGCCAGGCGGTGGATTGAACGCGTTCACTCCGGAAAGATCCATGCCATAGCCAAAGGAGCCGTCCATACCGTGGAGATTGGCGTCAAATGAGTTGGGCATGCCCTGAATCATCATTGGCATGCCGTTGTCAAAGTAGGGCGTTCCGTTGCCGAAGTCATTCGCTGGATAGACAAACTGCGCAAACGCGACTGGAACGCAACCGAGTGAAAAGAGAAGGAGCGCACAGCACAGGGGAATGGCGTAATGACGCTTGGGGGAGCGTTGCTGTGAGGGAGGAAACGCATTGCTCAGTCCATTACGGACGTTATGCCAATTAGTCGACGGCTTGTCCATGAGACTTCTCTTGACTCCACGAACTAACAACGCGTATAGCGCGCCTGATTTAAAAACGTCTGAACTACTGATGACCTTAGGGACGCTCCTGTGACTTTGCGAATTTTCCCCAGTTTTGTCAAGCTCAAAGATAAAAAAGCGTCTGTTGACGCTCTGCAGCGCACCGACAGACGGTTCGTAGCTAAAGTAAAAACAGACGTCGTTCAAGAGGACGGCGTCTGTTTTAAACGTAGGGTAGAGTAACGTATCTGCTTTTACTTCAGAAGAGCCGCGTTAGACGGCATATGCGTCAATTCAGTCAGAACCACGGGCGTTTTCGCTTGCAACGACGGCTTAACCGCGATAATCCGTTGATTGGAGGAACCCGTAAACTTAAGCTTCCAGTCGCGTAATTCTTGAACAAACGGTCCGTCGACAAGAACGTCCATACGTTCGAGCAGAGAGCGCCAATCTGGATTATCGGACTCAATTAATTCTTCCCAGAGGTACCCGGTGTAGGTAATAAGGTTTAAGTTTCTCTGGAGAATTTGGTCGGCGAGAGGAATCAGTTCATGCGCTTGCATAAAGGGTTCGCCGCCGCTAAAAGTCACGCCGTCGAGTAGCGGATCGGAATCGATCTCCTTTAGGACGTCCTCAATGGAGACTTCATACCCGCCTAGAGGGTCGTGGGTTTGAGGGTTATGACAACCGGGACAAGCGCGCGGACAGCCCTGGAGAAAGAGCGCATAGCGCAGACCTGGACCGTCCACGATGGAGTCGGCGATGCGACCTGCTATTCGCAAAGTCATTCAGTGAAGTCCTCCGAGCCGACGTGATTGTGGCATTCACAGGAGCAGTCGTTAGCGCCTTCGACCTGGTGATTCACGCGGTCGCGCACTTCCGCGCGTTTGGCGTCATTGAAGCGATCGAGCGTGCCGACTAGGTAACCAGTGATACGACGCACGCGTTCGAACGGCGCGTCGACCGTTTCTTTACGCCCGCATTTAGGGCAGGTATCGCCGTCAATTACGCCGAGGAAGCCGCATTGTGGGTCGGAATCGATCGGGTGATTGATAGCGCCGTATCCGACGCCGGCTTTGCGCATGGCATGCACGATCTTTTCGAAGGCGTCGAGGTTTTGCGTAGTATCGCCGTCCAATTCAACGTAGGTAATGTGACCGGCGTTAGTGAGCGCGTGATAGGGCGCTTCCAATTGGATCTTCTTCCAAGCGGGCAGATTGAAATAGACCGGGATATGGAAGCTATTGGTGTAGTATTCGCGGTCAGTGACGCCTTCGATTTTCCCGAAGCGCTCACGATCAATACGAACGAAACGACCAGAAAGTCCTTCCGCCGGAGTAGCCAGTAGCGAGAAGTTCAGTCGTGTCTTACGCGCGAGGTTATCGAGGTAGTTGCGCATAAAGGACACGATTTCCAAACCAAGGTTTTGGGCCTTGTCGCTCTCGCCATGGTGGACGCCGATGAGCGCTTTGAGCGTTTCCGCCAGACCAATGAACCCGACAGAAAGCGTGCCATGCTTGAGCGCTTCGCCGACCTCGTCTTCCGGACCGAGTTTTTCGCTGTCGAGCCATACGCCCTGTCCCATGAGGAACGGGAAGTTCTTGACTTTCCGTTGAGATTGAACGCGGAAGCGTTCCAGGAGTTGGTCGACGACCAGATCCATTTTGCGTTCGAGTTCTTCGAAGAAGAAGTTCATATTGCCGTGGGCGCGCAACGCGATACGAGGCAGATTAATCGAGGTGAAGCTGAGATTACCGCGGGAATTGGTGATCTCGCGTTCCGGGTCGTGAATATTGCCAATCACGCGCGTACGGCAACCCATGTAGGCGATTTCCGTTTCCGGATGACCTTCTTTGTAGTATTGAAGGTTGAACGGAGCGTCTTGGAACGCGAAGTTCGGGAAGAGGCGCTTTGAGCTAACGCGGCACGCCAGTTTGAAGAGGTCGTAATTCGGTTCCCCTGGCGCGACGTTGACGCCTTCTTTAACGCGAAAGATATGAATCGGGAAGATCGGGGTTTCGCCCGCGCCAAGACCCGCTTCGTGAGCGAGTAAGACGTTCTTGACGACCATACGACCTTCCGGAGACACGTCCATACCGTAGTTAATAGAGGAGAAGGGCGTTTGCGCGCCGGCGCGACTGTGCATTGTGTTGAGATTATGCACCAGCGCTTCCATCGCCTGGTAGGTTGCACGATCGGTCTCTTGGCGAGCCTGCTCCAGCGCTTCAAGTTGAATCTCTTGAAGCAGTTCGCGATCAAGTTTTTCGGCGCGCGGAGCGCTCGGTTCCGTGAACGCTTGACCCAGGCGCGCGAGAATCGCGTCATTTTCCGCTTGAATGAACTCTTCGTAGTGTTCCAGACGCAGATCATGACCGGCGTCGAAGAGTTCGCGATGGATCTCTTTGATCGTTTCACTGAGCGACGCGCTATGATTGCGCGTTAGGAACTGAATACCCTTGACGACGTTATTACGATAGAGCTTGCGGAAGGTCTTAATGACGCCCGGGGCGAGACCATAGTCGAAGTTCACGATCGACTGACCGCCGTGCTGGTCGTTTTGGTTCGACTGAATCGCAATACACGCCAGGGCGGCATAGGACTGAATATCGTTCGGTTCGCGCAAGACGCCATGACCGGTGCTGAAACCGCCTTTGAACAGACGCAGTAGGTCGATTTGACAACATGTAGTCGTCATGGAGTAGAAGTCGAGGTCATGGATATGGATATCGCCGTCGCGATGTGCAGCAGAGTGCTCCGGCTTCAGTAGGAAGTTATGGAAGAACTCTTTGGCGCCTTCGGAGCCGTATTTGAGCATTTGTCCCATCGCGGTGTCGCCGTTTACGTTGGCGTTCTCGCGCTTGACGTCGCTGGTCTTGGAGTCCTTGAAGGTAATATCGCCATAGGTCTTCATGAGGCGGGTGTTGGTTTCGCGAATACGCGTACGTTCCGCACGATAGGCGATATAGTTACGCGCGGTGCGCACGTGACCGTTTTCCATGAGGGTCGCTTCCACGAGATCTTGAACCGTTTCAACGTCCGGATCGATCAGACCTTGTTCGATCAGGCGCGCGACGACCTTATCTGCCAATTCGGCGATATATTCATTCGACTGAGGCTGACCGGTGGCGGCAAATGCTTTTTGAATGGCCGCGCCGATTTTTGCCGATACAAAAGGAGCGCGACGACCGTCTCGTTTCACGATGTATTTGATTTGATCCATTTGTTCAGACGGATATTTAGTCTTGATCATTCGAACCAGCCTCTTGGGATATAAGGGCGAGCTTGTTTGCACAAGCGTCGATAGTTATTTAGATGAAAGCGTAGATAAGCGACGCATAATTAAATGCGCCTGGAAAATTACTGAGCGCGTTTAGCGTTCTTCAGGAAATCCAAGTACATCATACTTGGTTGCACACCGGTGTTATTTTGGTATTTCCCGCTAGTGTAAGGCTCAAAATCGCCTTGTATCGTGTGATAATAGATTTGGCAAATCTCCACGAAGGGGTAGATACGAATCGGCTCAATGCAGTGCAGTTCAAGCGTCCAGTATCCACGAAAGCCGACGTCGCCAAATCCCGCCGTGATGTGAATCGACAATCCCAGACGACCGATGGAAGAACGTCCTTCCAGCATGGGAACAAAGTTCTTAGTCTCGGTGAATTCCAGGGTGCGACCCAGGTAAACCCGACCGGGCTCAAGCGTCAGACCCGACTCGGGAATCTTCACGACGTGATATGAATTCTCCTTCTTCATATCGAGCTCTTCTTCATCGTAAACGAGCATTTCGTCGAAGAGTCGCAGATTATAGCTATTGGGATTGAGGCGTTCGCGATCATACGGCGTTATGACGATATTGCCACGTGCGATTTCGCGTTCAATCTCGAGACCCGATAAAATCATCGCCACTTCCTTGTTGGTTAAGACCGGTCATACTGACGTGAGTTGAGACGTCATATAGCATGCAACTGATATAACGCTTTCACGTCAAAATAATGCTACAATCGGCATTTTTGTCATGAAACGTTTAACCATTTCCGCGAAAACTTGAGGCGTCCAGGTCAAACGTGTGCGCGGTGGTGACGTCAGGCGCAATTTCGGTCGTACGACCGTAACGCTTGTAGCGGTTATGATCTGGCTACGACCGTCATTTCACCGTCCTAAAGGCGTTAATTCTCGTCTTTTGAACGTCACTCTTATCGACGATTTTCCATATATATGTAACTTTTTTCTGAAAAAACTACGTATATAGCGTCTCATCGAAGCACAGCCAGATTCTAACAGATAAACTGGGCTTGTAAAGTCACTTTTTTCTCAAGGGTTTTAGCGTGTGTCGATTTGAAAAAGTTTAATGGACTTGCGTATGAATCGCTAAAGTACGTACAATCTCGGTAGCGTTTACACCAGAGTTTCTTGACCAAGAAAAGTTATTTTTTTTTCCTGGACGGGGTAATGAGCTTTTTTTAATAAGCTAAAGCGCTGATAGTATAACATATCGATAATAGTACAACGCAATTTGGTCTTTGCCTTTTGGGGTCTCGGCATAGGTTAACACAAATGAGAAATGGCAAAGACGTCCCAGTTTTTTTACAAGTATCGTTTTCAAGTCTATATCGAAACACTACGTATAACCGGGGTGAATTATTTGTTTGACGCCGGGTCTGGAACTGGTATAATAGTCTCCGCTGGCTTTCGCGAGGTCTATATGCTCCGCGCGAAGCGCTTGAATTTATAACTGAACGCGTTGCGCGTCGACCCGACGCGAACCGGGGAGATAGTATGGAATCGGAATTAAAAAGACGCTCAGAAGTTGCGCAAGAGGACACATGGGACTTGACGCGCATCTACAAATCGGATCAGAAGTGGCGCGACGATTTTGGCGATTGGAAGAAATTTGCTGAACGTATTACTGACTACGACGGCAAACTCACTGACGTCGACACAATAATTGAGTTCTTTAAGTACGAAGAGGATCTCGACCGCGAAGGCGATAAACTTGGGACTTACGTCTTTCTCAAATCGACCGAGGATTTGTCCAACGCGACCTATCAGGAGATGCAAAGCGAGTTCAGTCTCGCGGCGAGCCAAATTGGGGAGAGCGCGAGCTTTGTGCGACCGCAACTGCTCGCTAATGCCGAAGTATGGCAGAACGAGCTGACCGGTCGTCTCCAACCATGGCGCGTGAAGCTCGAACGTATTCTGCGTTTGAAGCCGCATACTCTCTCCGAGAGCGAAGAACGCTTGATCGCGTCTGTTTCCGACGTGGCGGATACTCCTTCCAAGGCGTTCCGACTACTCAGCGACGTTGAAACGAAGTTCGAGTCGGTGAATGATGAAGACGGCGTCGCGCGACCGCTCACCAACGAAACGCTACAGCTTTTCCTGCATTCGGGCAATCGTACGATCCGAAAAGAGGCGTTTGACAAGTTCTATGCGCAATACGAGGCGCGCCAGAATACCTTTGCCGCGTTACTGGAAGGTTCGATTCGCAAGGACGTATTCTATGCGAAGACGCGTGGATTTGAAACTTCGCTACAGGCTGCGATGTTCCAAGAGGAAGTGTCGCAAAGCGTTTACGTCAATTTAATCGAAGTCATTCGCGAATCGTTGCCGAGCCTCTATCGCTACTACGAATTGCGTCGTAAGTTGATGAAACTCGACCAGATCCATTTTTATGACGTCTACGTGCCGATTCTTTCTGATATTACGGTCAACTACCAGTGGGACGAGGCGGTGGAATTGATCGGCGCCGCGCTACAACCCCTTGGCTCTGAATACGTTGAAACGATCACAAAGGGTCTGACGACCGAACGCTGGGTCGACCGCTACGAAAACGAAAGTAAGGAAAGCGGCGCGTTTAGTTGCCCCGGGTATGATTTTCCCCCTTATATCCTCACGAACTACAAGTCGTCGACGATCGAAAGCGTCTTTACACTCGCGCACGAGGGCGGACATTCCATGCACAGCTGGTATTCCGCGCGCAATCAACCGTATCGTTACTACGATTATGTGATTTTCCTCGCTGAGATTGCGAGTACCTTCAACGAACAATTGCTCGCGCGCTATCTGCTTGCCAATCAAACGGATCCGAAAATGCGCGCATGGATCATTAACCGTGAACTCGACGCCATTCGCGCGACGATTTTCCGTCAGACGATGTTCTCGGAGTTCGAATTCCGCGCGCATAAAGTTGCAGAAGAGAGTCAACCGCTCTCCGCGAATGTTTTCCGCAAGATCTACCGTGACGTTTTGAACGAGTATTTCGGATCGGACTTTGTGATTGACGACGCGCTAGAATTGGAGTGCTTGCGTATTCCTCACTTCTATCGTGGTTACTACGTCTACAAGTACGCGACTGGTTTGTCTGCGGCGATAGCTCTGGCGGATCGCGTTCTTGGCGGCGGTGAACGCGAGCGCGAGGACTACCTTGGCTTCCTCAAGGCGGGCTGTTCCGCCGCGCCGCTTGACATTTTACGAGCCGCTGGCGTCGATATGGAGAAACCCGAGCCGATCAGAGGAGCCATGGCGAGATTTGACGCCCTCGTTAACGAGTTAGAAGAGACTCTTAGCTGACGTAATCCTTTACGCTTATACCGACGCTTATCTATAATGTGAAGTCGTTTCTTCAAGGTTGACGCCGTCCTTTCCGGGTACGTCGCTGACAAGGAAGAAACGACTTTTTATTTGCGTCTTGATGGATTCTTCCGGAATTAATGGGTTACGCGTGGCGCTGAAGTGTTCTTTTGCAAATTGTCCTTGATTTTTAATTGGCGTTCAGAATAATGGGGGACAAGATTATCGTAATCGGCGACGCGCTGGTGAGCGACGCCGTAACTGACGAAAAGGAAAAAGAGAATGTCACAAGAAAAGACGTCGTCGCTTGTCCTGCGTAGCTCGATTGTAGCGGCGTTAGGCGGCTTGCTGTTTGGTTTCGATACCGCCGTAATCTCCGGAACCACAGACGCGCTACAAAAAATCTTTGCACTGAGCGATTTCTGGCTGGGATTTACCGTTTCAAGCGCGCTCATTGGCACGATTCTAGGCGCCGCCACGATCCAGTACCCCGCAAACCGCCTGGGACGCAAGCCGACGCTGGCGTTGATCGCGATTTTATACCTCATTTCCGCTATCGGTAGCGCGTTCCCTTGGGACTGGTACTCCTTTATCTTCTTCCGATTCCTTGGCGGTATCGGCGTGGGCGGCGCGTCTGTCGTTTCGCCTCTCTACACCGCAGAAATCGCCCCGCCGAAGAAGCGCGGGTTCTTAGTGGCGCTCACCCAATTCAATATCGTCTTCGGTATTCTTCTGGCGTATATTAGCAACTATATTATTGTCGCTTTGAACTTAGGCGATAACGCCTGGCGTTGGATGTTTGGCGTGGAGGCTGTGCCGGCGTTCTTCTTCTGGGTGGCGCTCAATTACAACCCCGAGAGTCCAAGATGGCTATGCTCCAAGGGACGTTTCGACGAGGCGCGAGCGCTGCTGTCAAAGTTGATCCTCAATGAAAAAGAGGCTGACGAAGAACTTGACGCCATTAAAAAGTCACTGGAGTCGGAACGTTCCGCTGGTAAAGAACGTCTCTTCTGCTGGCGCTATCGTAAGCCAATCATGCTGGCGATTGCAATTGCGGCGTTCAATCAGCTTTCCGGTATTAATACGATCATGTACTACGCGCCGAAAGTCTTTAAAATGGCGGGCGCGAGTGAACAGGCGGCAATGTTCTTCCCCGCGATTATCGGGCTTACGAACTTCGTCTTTACCATGGCGGCGCTCTTCTGCATTGACAAGTTCGGACGCAAAAAGCTCATGTATGTCGGTTCGATCGGCTATATCACGAGTCTTCTCTTTGTTGGGTATATGTTTACAAAGTATTCCGCTGAGTTCAATAATGCGATCAAGGCGGAAGAAGCCGCGGTCGTTGCCGCTGAGCAGCCCCAGGACGTTACGACGGCGTTGGTTTCAGAAGATGAAAAGTCTGGCGAAGACGCCGTTTTAGCGCAAGACGTGGAAGCGATCGCCGAGCAGAGCGACGCCGAAAACGCCTCTAACGCTACCGACGTCGCGCTTGCCGACGCGATCGAAACGCCCGCGACGTCTGCGGAGACGACTGCGACTGCCAAAGCTGCAGTGCCGCGCGCTGGTATTTTAGGCGTCTTGGTAGGACTCATGGTCTTTATTATGGCGCACGCGTTCGGTCAGGGCGCCTGTATTTGGGTCTTTATTAGCGAGGTCTTCCCAAATTCGGTTCGTGCGCAAGGCAACGCCTTGGGGTGCTTTACTCACTGGATTCTCAATGCGATCATAGCCTGCCTCTTCCCGCCGTGCCTCGCGGCGCTCGGTCCGGCCGTTATTTTCTACACCTTCGCGGGCTTTATGGTTCTGCAACTGCTCTGGGTTGCGTTTGTCATGCCAGAAACGAAGCACGTGCCTTTGGAAGAAATGATGAAGAAGCTTGGCGTCGAGTGATAAGGTTCATTTGGCTCGAAACGCTAGTTTCGCGTTTATATTATATAGAGAAACAAGACGCTAGCGGGTTGGACTTAGACGTCTGCCAGATTAAGCAAGTCAAATCCGACCGTCTTCACGCGTGACGTCATACGACCATGTGAGAGTAGTAATACTCCTGCATGGTCGTTTTCTTAACGACGCCGACTAGGACAGGGCGTATAAAAATCCCAAGAAGAAAGGGAATATGCCCGTTTTATAGCGCCGACATATGTAGTACAATGTGAGAACGTCCAATTCCGTATTCTTTAGGAGGTTCTTTTAGATGGCTGACAAGACCAACGCCAATATCGGATTTGAAAAACAACTCTGGGACGCCGCATGCATTTTGTGGGGGCATATCCCTGCGGCGGAATACAGAAAGGTCATTATTGGTCTTATCTTTCTGCGCTATATTTCCACGGCCTTTGACAAGCGCTATCAGGAACTTGTGGAAGAGGGGGACGGTTTCCAGGACGACCGCGACGCCTATACCATGGTGAATGTATTCTTCGTACCGGAGCAGGCGCGCTGGAGCGCTATTGCCGCCGCCGCTCACACCCCGGAGATCGGCACGATCATTGACAATGCTATGAGAGCCATTGAGGCGGAGAATACGTCGCTCAAAAACGTTCTCCCGAAGAATTACGCTAGTCCCGAACTTGACAAGCAGGTACTGGGCAACGTCGTAGATCTCTTTACAAACAATATTGACATGAGTAATGCCGAGCAGAGCGAAGACCTGCTCGGGCGTACCTATGAATACTGCATCGCGCAATTTGCGGAAAAAGAAGGCGTCAAGGGCGGTGAATTCTATACCCCCGCCAGCGTGGTTAAGACGCTTGTCGCCATTCTTCGTCCGTTCGATAATTGCCGCGTGTACGATTGCTGTTGCGGTAGCGGCGGAATGTTCGTACAGAGCGCGAAATTCATTCGTGCGCATTCTGGCAAGCGAGGAACCATTGCCGTGTATGGGCAGGAGGCAAACTCTGACACTTGGAAGATGGCGAAAATGAACATGGCGATCCGTGGCATTGACGCCGACTTCGGACGTTATCATGCGGATACCTTTACGGACGACCAGCATCCAACGCTCAAAGCCGACTTCATTCTTGCCAATCCGCCCTTTAACTATCATCCTTGGAATCAGGAGAAACTCAGGGACGACGTACGCTGGAAATACGGTATTCCCCCCGCGGGCAATGCCAACTACGCATGGATTCAGCACATGATCCATCATCTGGCGCCGAACGGTAAGATCGGGCTGGTTCTCGCAAATGGCGCGCTCTCCACGCAATCGAGCGGGGAAGGGGAAATCCGAAAGAGAATCATCGAGGACGACTTGATCGAAGGCATTATCGCCATGCCGCCCCAGCTGTTCTATAGCGTAACCATCCCGGTGACCCTGTGGTTTATCACCAAGGGCAAAAAGCAAAAGGGCAAGACGCTCTTTATCGACGCGCGCAATATGGGGCACATGGTCGATAGAAAGCACAGGGATCTTTCCGAAGAGGATATTCAGAAACTGGCTGATACCTTTGAGGCTTTCCAGAACGGCGCGCTCGATGACGTCAAGGGCTTCTGCGCCGTCGCTACACTGCAGGAGATCGCAAAGCAGGATTACATCCTGACGCCGGGACGCTATGTCGGCATTGAGGAACAGGAAGACGACGGCGAGCCCTTTGAAGAGAAAATGACAAGGCTGACGTCGGAACTCTCCGATATGTTTGCCAAGTCCCATGAACTGGAGGACGAGATCAGAAGAAAGTTAGGAGCGATTGGGTATGA
>JAUNMR010000024.1 GCA_030537455.1 Planctomycetia bacterium
GGTTGTCAAGATCAGAGACAATGATTTATTAACCATTAGTACCGTTAAGTTTATCGATAACAGAGACTTGCTCTCCGACACGTCCGGCACGTTTGATACTAATTGGAAAAACGCCACACAGCACTGGACAGCTTCTGATCCAACCGCGACGCTCCCGGTATGTTATGCATGTACCGACAGCATGAGTTGCAAAATCACGGTCGCTGGAAACTATGACGCCAATCGAACGTTCTTAGTTCGTATGAAGTGGACATATAACCTTGGCGATGATCAGAGTTGCGCTTATTCCAGCTGGACAAACCTAACGACAGACACGACGGTCTTGCTTCCTTTCACGTTCCATACCTATTTTGCTCAACAACGCGCATACTACGACCTCGACTCGACCTTGAGTTGGGAATTCAAAACCGCCAATGACGGAGAAGATCGCGGCGAAGACGGCGACATGGGCGAGAGTCAACACCCATTGTACATAACCTATAGCGCGCCTGTTTCAGGCGCGGAAATGTACCACACGACTGTTCATCTGGGTTGTGTCGCCGCTGGTTCCATGAGCGCTCCTAGTGATGAAGCGGACGTCTTTAACGCCATTTGGACGAAGATTGCGTCTAAGCTCAATTACAAAGTCAACATGGTCAACGGCGTAGTTACTACAGGCGAACTACTGACTTATTATGGTAAAGAGCCTATTGGAATAAAACCCGACGTGACAGTAGCGAACATTATAGCGGGTGCGACCTACATGATACAGGACGGCGAATACATCACGGAATTACCGTCTCTTGCTAGAGAAGTCGTCGTTGCTGACGAGGGCGGATTTTCGCATAGAAGTTTATTAAAATACGGCGACGGAACTTGTGGTTCATGGCAACGTTTTGCATATAACATATTCGGGTCACAAGGAATTTCTGTGGAGAGAATGGATATAGTGCGTGTCGGTACTTTGGAAAATACAGGAAATTCAGGAAAAATACGTATCTTGGAAATGAGGGTTAATCCTTCCCTTCAAGGACAGGGGCTTGTTACGCCCAAAGAAAACACATGGTCGAATCACGCCATTTTTGTGTATAACAACGAAATTTACGATCCATCCTATGGAGTCGCCTACGGACATAAAGACTCGGCGTTGTCTTTGTTCATTAACAATTTACATAGCATCGGCTACAGCGAGAATACGCCACATGACGGCTATGGATGGGAATACACTCCGACTAAATATCCTATCGATATCACCCCGGGGGATTTTGTGTTTGCCCTGCCATTCGATTCCAACTGAAGATAAGAGATCGTCATATATTCGCCAATGAGTCTACCGCCGCGCATACGGTAGACACGTCTGGGCGGCTCATGTTATTATGACCAATCTAACCAACGAAGGCATAACCATGAACAAACGTAGTCATAAACAATCATTCGTCGCATTAGCGTTTACTATGTGCATTCTTATCCTCTCTCGGGGTAATCTCTGCGCTCAAGACACAGACGTTGAAGCGACTAGAGGAATGCCGAATCCATCCGGAAAACTAAAAACGAGAGAGGATTTTGGCGACTTTCTAGCACACCCTGAAAATGAGTATCTTTACTATTTGACGAGATTTGCCTCTTACGTGCCTAGTCTTCCTCTGGACGTCGTTCTAGCGACGACACAAGAGGAGTTTAAAGACTGGGACAGACGGTACAACTTGACATTTCAGAACTATTTTATCTACCGTAATTTTACAAGTTTCGTTAAGAAAATACCGCCTTCTGTTCTTATCAAGTCTTGCAAACTATATCCAATGCTCAGCGCGAAAGAAAAAGCATTCTTTTTGGCGGGACTTTACATTTGTTTGGACGACGATAATCACAAACTCAATGGGACACAAACGATCAATAGCACATATATCCTCACACAAGCGCTCACAAATGAAGAGCGCGATGTGATGTATAACTTCCTTCGTCAACATGTGAACGATACAACCCAAGCGTTTGATTCTTTTCAAGAGACAGACGCGCAGAGGTTATGGCAAGACGACTTACGCGACAATTTTATCCTACTTCAGGGGTATCTTGATTCTGCTTGTAAAGATCTCAATATGCCATTAATAGCATATAACCAAATAACTGGTCGGACTTCAGACCCTTTTTGGGTTAATACACGTAATGAGTATATCGATTCAACGCCAGATCTTGTACTCTACTCTATCATGAGGTTTCAACTCAACTTATTGCGTAGAAATCTCAATCAATATTATCCATATCTGCTCCGATCGTTGTATTATGATCATCGTCACATCTTCATTAAATATTCAGCGGGGCCAACGCTTGAAGAATACTATACAGCCTTACGTATCTTCGACGAATACCTCGACTTACAATTCATCGCGACTCGAAATGGCGTCACTGAAGGCGTTGTTAATGGCGTAGGACTTCAAAAAGAGATAACACTCGGTCAAATAGCCCAGAGACTTCTCGATACGCTTGAGGAACCTGTTGTTTTAAAAGTCCCAACGCAATACGTTTTTGTGACGTCAGCACAAGACGTCGACTCTGAGTCCTTGGCGTCTTTGATTTCATCTGTAACAGACGATAATGTTTTGCCACTTGACTTAATTCTTTCTGTCGCCAAAAAAAACAATTACACTGATGCATCCCCAACCGCCTCGACTCAACCAATTAAACTATCCCCGCGCTACGACTATAATTACGACGATTTTACAAACTTTTACCGCTTCTTTGAGAAAGCGCTCTTAGCGTCGAAGGGGGAAATCCTGGAATGCATTGCCCAAGCTGATAACCTCACGTTACGCCAACGTGCGTTTCTTCTGGCGGCGCTCTATTTACGCCAACAAGCGCGTCCCGCCTCTGGAGGACTGTTCTACGAAGGTAAACTCGGCTCCTACTTCCTCAAAGACGCTACGTTAGATGAGTTGACGCCGAACGAGGCGCAACTTATCGGCGAATTCGTCACAAAATGTGAAATAAACGACGAAGAGCTCTTTCCCAAAGAACTAACGCTACACACGCCCAACGAATGGGAAGAGTCCTTCCGTAAGAACGCCAAACGACTGCAAAGCGTCCTCGTAGTCGACCCCATTTTACCCAAAGCAGACGCCCCTTACTGGCAGAAGTTTTACAACGAAGCTTCCTTGGAAGACATTTACTTCGTCCTCATGTTTGAAACAGACGTCACGACGCAACGACTACTAACCTCGGCGAGCGCTAAGGAGAAGGCGAAGCTCTATAAGCCATTGTCCGCCGACGAGGTCGTGGTAACACAAGAGGAAGCGCAAATACAGGACGACGAAGCGCAACTCTCCGACAAGGAACGCTACTTTGAAACGCGAATGGCACGTGCGTTCCTACTGACTCAGCCGATCATTCAAGGTTTTCGTCATATCGACAAAGCCGAACCGCAACTCAAGACGGTTCATACTCTGCACGACATGACGACTGTACTCCCAATTATACCGACGGTTACTGAATAATATTCCTTCAACGGCGCCACGTACGCCAAACGCCGGCGTACGCGGCGTCTTCATCACTGTGGTTATGCGTATCTCGGTTTTTTTTTCACTGCTCTGAACGATAATATTACCGATAGTAAAAAAATTCTTTTAAATCACGTTATTGCTATTGACAACCTCATAGCCAGCCAATACACTCTACCCGTGTGCCTGTCGTGTGAATGATAGGTTGAAGAAAAATTACCCAAGCTAGTCGTAGGAAAAAACAATGACCAGTCGTTTTTCACGTATCCTTACCGCGCTCTTACGTACTAACCGTTGTGGAAGCTCTTACAATGAGTCGCGCCCGCTTAGTCGGAAGCTACGTTTTGAAAGTCTCGACGAACGACGAATGCTAGACGCGACTGCGTGGGATGACCCGTGTATAGAATTCGTGATTTTGGACGAGGGAATCTTCTCAGACGCCGGTTGCAGTGAGGACGAACTAAACAGCGTACCGCCTGGCGTCATTCCCTTGCCGACGCTTACAGAGTCCGACGTCTGTCAAATTGCTGACGACGCCATGATCGATACGGAGCTTGCAATTGACGCGATTCTGCCTGAGGACGAGTTCTCACTCTCGATCGTCTACATCAACGGCGAGGCGTGTATTCCTATTACGGAGTTCCCTACTCATTGTTCAACGCCCCTGAATCTGATTCCTTCGACTAATCTTATCGTACCGGAACTCCTACTCAACGAAGAGGAAGGGGATGAATACGAGTTAAATCTTCAAGCGACGGTTTCAAGTGCATTGAACGCGACCAGTTATCCTTTGACTGTCAATCCGCTCCGTGAAGGTTATAATTCCACTGCTGATCCTAACTTTCTCGGAGAATATGATCTCTCGCCTGATTATATCGCAATAACCGTCCCCGCTTTGCCGAAAGGATATTATCTTCCCCTGAACTTCGGAGGCACAGCGACTTTAGGCGGAGATTATATGGTCTATGTTCCTCAGGGACAAGTTGGACACTTGTCGGGAACGAGCAACGGCTACGAATACGCGGGCGGTTCTTTCACGTTCTATATTGTCCCCTTCGACGACTATCACAAGGAACTCGACGAAACCGTTACGGTCTCCATCGGCGATCCCTGGTCTATTGACCCAATGACGACCATCCCGTACCAGTTTACCAGTACCGTCCCTTCTGTCACCGCGACGATTATTGACAACGACGACTGGGGAGTTTCGGTTCAATGTTTAAGCGAGGAGGACGAACAGGGGAATATTGTCCTCAAAGAGTCGACGCAGGATTATGCTTTTTTCAAGATTGTGCGTCAAGACGCCGGCGCCAATCGTAGCGGTGATTTGCAATATCCCGTCACGGTTCAACTTGCAATAACTGGCGACGTAACTACGAGCGACTATTCCCTCTACGCTGTGAACCCGGATTCCTCCCTTTCCCTGGTGAATCCAAGTAATTCTGGAATCTTCACCGTCACAATTCCCGCCGGGTCTGTTGAGACGACCATTAAAATCAAGGCGGTTGACGACAATATCGTTGAGCAACTGGACGAATCGCTCGTCTTAACGGTTCAATCGGCGCAATGCGGTTACGCGAATACGTCGTACGTTCATGACGCCACTGGCGCGGTTGTCAAGATCAGAGACAATGATTTATTAACCATTAGTACCGTTAAGTTTATCAATAACGAAAACTTACTCTCCAACACGTCCGGCACGTTCGATACTAATTGGAAAAACGCCACACAACACTGGACAGCTTCTGATCCAACCGCGACGCTCCCGGTATGTTATACTAGTTCAAAGAACATGCAATGCAAAATCACCGTCGCTGGAAACTACGACGCCAATCGAACGTTCTTAGTTCGTATGAAGTGGACATATAACCTTAGCGATAGCATAGCCACGGTCTATTCCGACTGGACGGAATTGACGGGGTACACGACAGTATCGCTTCCCTCCACGTTCCAAGCTTATTTTGGAAATCAGCGTGCATATTACGACCTAACGTCTACCCTAAGCTGGGAATTCAAAACCTCCGCAGAAGTGAACGGTCGTGGCGAAGACGGCGACATGGGCGACAGCCAAAACCCACTGTATGTAACTTATCGAGCGCCCATTTCAAACGCCGAAATGTACCACACGACCGTTCATCTAGGTTGTGTCGCCGCTAGCGATATGTACATAACTAGTAATGAGGAGGACGTCTTTGACGCCATTTGGACAAAGATCGCGTCTAAGATCAATTACAAGGTCAACATGGTCAACGGCGTAGTTACTACAGGCGAACTACTGACTTATTATGGTAAAGAGCCTATTGGAATAAAACCCGACGTGACAGTAGCGAACATTATAGCGGGTGCGACCTACATGATACAGGACGGCGAATACATCACGGAATTACCGTCTCTTGCTAGAGAAGTCGTCGTTGCTGACGAGGGCGGATTTTCGCATAGAAGTTTATTAAAATACGGCGACGGAACTTGTGGTTCATGGCAACGTTTTGCATATAACATATTCGGGTCACAAGGAATTTCTGTGGAGAGAATGGATATAGTGCGTGTCGGTACTTTGGAAAATACAGGAAATTCAGGAAAAATACGTATCTTGGAAATGAGGGTTAATCCTTCCCTTCAAGGACAGGGGCTTGTTACGCCCAAAGAAAACACATGGTCGAATCACGCCATTTTTGTGTATAACAACGAAATTTACGATCCATCCTATGGAGTCGCCTACGGACATAAAGACTCGGCGTTGTCTTTGTTCATTAACAATTTACATAGCATCGGCTACAGCGAGAATACGCCACATGACGGCTATGGATGGGAATACACTCCGACTAAATATCCTATCGATATCACCCCGGGGGATTTTGTGTTTGCCCTGCCATTCGATTCCAACTGAAGATAAGAGATCGTCATATATTCGCCAATGAGTCTACCGCCGCGCATACGGTAGACACGTCTGGGCGGCTCATGTTATTATGACCAATCTAACCAACGAAGGCATAACCATGAACAAACGTAGTCATAAACAATCATTCGTCGCATTAGCGTTTACTATGTGCATTCTTATCCTCTCTCGGGGTAATCTCTGCGCTCAAGACACAGACGTTGAAGCGACTAGAGGAATGCCGAATCCATCCGGAAAACTAAAAACGAGAGAGGATTTTGGCGACTTTCTAGCACACCCTGAAAATGAGTATCTTTACTATTTGACGAGATTTGCCTCTTACGTGCCTAGTCTTCCTCTGGACGTCGTTCTAGCGACGACACAAGAGGAGTTTAAAGACTGGGACAGACGGTACAACTTGACATTTCAGAACTATTTTATCTACCGTAATTTTACAAGTTTCGTTAAGAAAATACCGCCTTCTGTTCTTATCAAGTCTTGCAAACTATATCCAATGCTCAGCGCGAAAGAAAAAGCATTCTTTTTGGCGGGACTTTACATTTGTTTGGACGACGATAATCACAAACTCAATGGGACACAAACGATCAATAGCACATATATCCTCACACAAGCGCTCACAAATGAAGAGCGCGATGTGATGTATGACTTCCTTCGTCAACATGTGAACGATACAACCCAAGCGTTTGATCCTTTTCAAGTGACAGATGCAGAAATGTTATGGCAAGACGACTTACGCGACGCCTTTATTCTTCTTCAAAAGCTTATTGATTCTGCTTGTAAGGATCTCAATATGCCATTAATAGCATATAACCAAATAACAGGTCGGACTTCAGACCATTTTTGGGTTTATACACGTAATGAGTATATCGATTCAACGCCAGATCTTGTCCTCTACTCTCTCATGAGGTTTCAACTCAACTTATTGCGTAGAAATCTCAATCAATATTATCCATATCTGCTCCGATCGTTGTATTATGATCATCGTCACATCTTCATTAAATATTCAGCGGGGCCAACGCTTGAAGAATACTATACAGCCTTACGTATCTTCGACGAATACCTCGACTTACAATTCATCGCGACTCGAAATGGCGTCACTGAAGGCGTTGTTAATGGCGTAGGACTTCAAAAAGAGATAACACTCGGTCAAATAGCCCAGAGACTTCTCGATACGCTTGAGGAACCTGTTGTTTTAAAAGTCCCAACGCAATACGTTTTTGTGACGTCAGCACAAGACGTCGACTCTGAGTCCTTGGCGTCTTTGATTTCATCTGTAACAGACGATAATGTTTTGCCACTTGACTTAATTCTTTCTGTCGCCAAAAAAAACAATTACACTGATGCATCCCCAACCGCCTCGACTCAACCAATTAAACTATCCCCGCGCTACGACTATAATTACGACGATTTTACAAACTTTTACCGCTTCTTTGAGAAAGCGCTCTTAGCGTCGAAGGGGGAAATCCTGGAATGCATTGCCCAAGCTGATAACCTCACGTTACGCCAACGTGCGTTTCTTCTGGCGGCGCTCTATTTACGCCAACAAGCGCGTCCCGCCTCTGGTGGTCTGTACTACGAAGGCAAACTCGGCTTCTACTTCCTCAAAGACGCTACGTTAGATGAGTTCACGCCGAACGAGGCGCAACTTATCAGCGAATTCGTCACAAAATGTGAAACAAACGACACAGAGCTCCTCTTCCCCAGAGATCCAACACTACATACGCCCAATGAATGGGAAGAGTCCTTCCGAAAGAACGCCAAACGACTGCAAAGCGTCCTCGTAGTCGATCCCATTTTACCCAAAGCAGACGCCCCTTATTGGCAGAAGTTTTACAACGAAGCTTCATTGGAAGACATTTACTTCGTCCTCATGTTTGAAACAGACGTTACGACGCAACGACTACTAACCTCAGCGAGCGCTAAGGAGAAGGAGAAGCTCTATAAGCGCTTGCCCGCCAACGAGGTCGTTGTAACACGAGAGGAAGCGCAACTCTCCGACAAGGAACGCTGCTTTGAAACGCGAATGGCACGCGCGTTCCTACTGACTCAGCCGATCATTCAAGGTTTTCGTCATATCGACAAAGCCGAACCGCAACTCAAGACGGTTCATACTCTGCATGACATGACGACTGTACTCCCAATTATACCGACGGTTACAAAATAACGTTCCTCCAACAGCGCCACGTACGATAATTTCTGTCGTGAGTGGCGTGTGATTTACATGATTAATTTAATAACAGATAATTATAGTTATTTTAATACAAAAAACACTCAGGACGTCGTCCCGAGTGTTTTTTTAATATATAAAATGAATTGCCACGACTTTTCATCACATATACCGACGTCTGCGATAAGAGCTATTCGTCTTAGTAGATTCATTTAAGGTTAGCGCGACGCGGGGGCGACTCAGGAATTAAGCCATTTCTCATATTCCGGGTCGAGCCACGAGACGTCGGCGAGCGCGTCGCCCAACGGGTCGATTTCTTTCTCGGAGAAACCAAGGTAGTTATGACGACGCCAACCTTCGGCGTAGGCGTAATGACCACAAAGGGCGCCGATTTTGGCGGAATTATCCTTCATTGACTCGATATAGGCGCTATAGCCCTGGGTGGCGTCAAGCCAGGAATCTTGACTGACGTGACAGGCAAGCGCTTTGCATTTGCTTTCCAGTACGTCGCTGATATCGACATAGCGTTCGGAGCGCACGACTTTGCGCATGGCGTCGCGTCCACCGTGCGGCGCGGCGTGATAGACGGTAACGTCCTGATAGACCGCGGGGGTAGGCGGTTCCACTGGCGCGTTTGGCATACAGCGACAGAAGGCGGCGGTGACAGCGAGGCGCACTGCGTTCTGATGGTCTTCCATATAATCCGAGGGCGACTGCACCAGTACGATATCGGGCTGAACCTCGCGCACGATCGCGGTAAGTCTCATGAGCGTACGGTGTTCGTAGCGTACCTCGAGGTCGTCGACAAGGGATTCATGATAGGTTGCGCCGAGAACCTTAGACGCGTCGATTGACTCTTGGCGACGCGTGCGAATCAGTTCGGCGCGGCGCAACGTCTGGGAACCCCAGGAGCCGTTGGCGATTGTCATGTAGTGCAGGGTATGACCGCGCTGACCAAGCGCGAGCATCGTGCCGGCCATTGTGAATTCAATATCGTCGGGGTGGCATCCGATCGCAAAGATAGTGAGTTTTTCCTTTGCCATACGTAGAATCCTGGTTTTAACGTCTAGTAAGTTACAGTGGCGAAGAGTTTATCTTTCGGGGAAATCGGAATCGACGGCGTACTGTTCATGCGGGTCATGGGGGCAAAAGAGCGTCGCGATATTTTTCGCCAATTTCACCGTAAAGGTCTTTTGAAATTCAATTTCATCGTAATCGGAGACCGGAACAGGCGTGGGAGGGTAGGTATAGGTCGGCATGGACTGACGCGCGATCGTTTCGTGCTTATTCACATCGATCAGACGCACAAGCGTTTTCGCCGTACCCTGATAGAATTGAGAAGAATGATGAACGTCGAAAGAGTCGATTTCCACGCCGATCACATAGTCCGCTTTGAGTTTCGCGCCAAGTTTTTCGAAGCTCAGATTATGGAGTTCTTCCTCGTCGAAGAGATCTTCCACACGATCGTAGGGAATCCAGGTGAGCTTCTTCTTCTTTTTGTCTTTCATCTCCGTGGAAATGCAGTAAGTGAGCGCCTGTGAAAGGTCGGAGTCGGGATTGGACGAGCCGTAGAGATTGAGGTTCGATCGGCAAATCACAACCATCGTCGACTCTTTGGGGATCGACTTAACCTCGTTTTTAAGGACTGGAGGGGCGTCGGTTCCATTAATGAGATAGAACGGCATCATGAGAGCGCCGGCACAACCTGACGTCATGAGAGCAACAGACGCGAGAATCAGCGCAAAAAGTACGCGACGCTGAGCTGTCATAGGAACACCTCGAACTTCCTTGTCTTGAGGTCAACAGAGGCGCGCGCCACCGTAGCGCACGAAGACTCTATTCGAGGATATCGACCTAGGAGAGAAAAACTTAAGCTGAAAATCGTTAAAATCAGAAAAATTAACAACGCCACGCAGAATAGGACGCCAAGAGCAACGCGCCACGGCTCAGGAACGAGAGAGTTCCGACGCCCAGGGGGGTGCGTGGGTAAGACCAGACGATACGCACGTTGGGGGGAATATAAAAGGTTAGTTTCCGCGACCGATGAGCGCTTCGACGTACGCTTCATTTGAGACGTTCGCGGGGAAATACGCGACATATTCAGCGATCGCGAAATTGAGCGCCAGTTCCGCGTCAATAAAGAGTAGCGCGACCTGACGTTTTTTCTCGAGAACCGCGAGCGCGACCTCGGGGTCGATTCGTCCGTCGGCGTTTGCGTCCAGGGACAGGAGCGACTCGGGCGAGCCAAAGGTAGCGCCGAGGTCTTGCAGAGCCTGAATCCGTTGGGGGATCACGCCCAGAGTGCGACGCATATGCGCGTTGTAAACGCCGGGGTCGCCGTCATGGAAGACGTCGCCGCAGAAAGGCAGGGTCGAGGGTAAAGGATAGTTTGAGGTATCGACGCGACCTCCTATACGCTGTAGCAGGTCGACCTGGGTCGCGCGTTTGAGAGCGGTTGCTTCACTCACGCGCGCCTCGGCGCGGAACGCGGCGGATAGACACTGGCGCGCTACGCGATTCTGAGAGTCCTCGGTTCCGCCTTGGGAATTCTCGCGCGCGTAGTTGTAAAGGCGACGATAATTCGTCAAGAGCGTCTGCTCCACACGCAGACGCGCCGTTGCGCCCTGAAGCTTCCAGTAGGCGCAAGTGGCGTTATATCGCGCGTCGGCATTTGCGGGTACGTTATAAAGCGCGTCATAGAGGGAAATCGGACGTTCGTAGACGCCCTTGTCCTGATCGCTAAGATCGGAGACGCTCTGTGCAAAGAGCGTGCGCGCAATGAGTTTAGCCTTTGCGGAATCGCCAGAACGCGTAGCATTTGAGGAGGGTGAACTCGCGCCATTAGGCGTATTCGCCGCGCCTTGACCAAACTGACCATTAGGAGCGCCGCCGACAGAACCGCCAGGCGCGCCAAATTGCGGAGCGCCGCCAGGTGCGCCGGGAACCCCGCCAGGCGCGCCGCCGGGAGCGCTAGGAGCGCCGCCAGGAGCGCCTTGGGGCGCTTGAGGATTAGGCGAGTAACCGATTGAGTCGTCCTCTAGCAGGGACAGACCCTGATCGTCTTGACCGCGCAGAATTGTATCAACGTCATTCGCGTCGCTATCGTCATTGTCGTTGATTTGCGCGAGGGCGTCACGCGAGAGTTCGAGAAAAAAAGCGAGTTCCTCGTCCTCGATTTTATGATTAATATAGGCGCCATCGGGAGTACGAGTCGGTTCCGAACGACGCGATTCATGAGAGTTAAACTGGGAATTCGCGTCGGGACGCCAGGGCAAATTAAATTCGCGTTCGTAACCGGTGACAAAGAGAATTAAAGGAAATCGGGCGTTTCCAGAGTTCTTTGCCATTGTATCGGAACTGGAATCGCCCGGCTCGTTATCATCGGGTTGTGAGGGCTGCTCTTCGGTCGACGCTTGCTCTGCGTCAGTGGGGTCGGCGGCAGGTTCTTCCGCGGGTATTTCCGTGGGCGCGGCGTCAGTCGGCGGGTTAGCGGGCGTTTCGGGCGCAACGACCGGCTCTGGCGTCGTCGTGGGCGGCGTAGCGGCGGCGGGAGCTGACTCTGGAGGCGTTTGAGGCGTCGTAGCCTGATAGCTCACGTTCTGAAAGGTCACTTGAGCATTTTCATTTTGCGCACTGGCGACGGCAATCAGGGATTCAGGCGTGTTGGCGTTCTGCGCGCCGACGTCGGCAAACGCGGGAGGAAGCGCGCTGAAATTAGAAGCGAAGCTCGAAAGGGAAGCTGTAATTATAGGCTCTGGCGTAACGGCGACGCCGTAGCCATAGGGAGCAAAGGGCGCGTCGATACGGAAAAGACCGGGCAGAACCTCGGCATAGCGCGCGTCATATTCATAGGGGCTGAAGTACGCCTGAGGCGGTCGCGCGCTGGGAGAATTAGGAGCGCCTTCGTTCTGGGCGGGCGCGCGCGAAGAATCCGGCGCGGAAGACCTATACGTTTGTTCGGAGCCGGGACGCTGATTGAGCGTCGCCAGTAGCGTAGCGCCCTGGACGGAACCGGGAACCGTCTGCGCGACGTACGCGGCGATCGCCTGGTTATAGCGCATAGCCGCGGCGATCATTTCGTTGGCGGCGTCGTAATAATTATCGAGCGCGGAAAAGAGCGCAACGGGCGAGACGTTCTGACCCTGATAAGCGCCGATAAGAACGGCAAATTCGTTTTGCGTCTGAACGGCGCGTGTTTGCAAAGAATCGTACAGTAGCGGCAGTAGCGCATAGAGGCGCGTGGCTTCGGTCGACATACGGCGAACTTGAGCCGCCTGGGCGTAACGCGTGTTATACGATTCGGTTGA
Source organism: Planctomycetia bacterium (assembly GCA_030537455.1). GTDB lineage: Bacteria > Planctomycetota > Planctomycetia > Pirellulales > Thermoguttaceae > RUG369. The sequence goes on from JAUNMR010000024.1 coordinate 12,841, forward strand.
GGGAAGAGCCGAGGGAATATACAAAACGGCGGAGTCGACGCCGATCATCTTGCCACCTTGCGCGCTGTAATAAGACGCGCGATTGATCGCGGCGCGACGACCCGCGGGCGTGGTAAAAGCCGCGTCGAAATCATATTGCGCCTGAATAAAGCTCAGACGAGCGGCCTGACGACGTTGCGTCGCCAACTGACGAGCGCTATTGGCCAGTTGGCTCGTCTCTTGCGACAGCGCTCCGCCGTTAGAGATTTTACCGACGCACTCTTGCGCGAAATTGTAGTATTTTAGACTCAGATTATAGGTCGCGTACTTCGAGGCCAGATCCCAGTAAGCGATCAGACGACGCAAACGTTCATTCGGGTGATAAACGCCGTTGAGAGTGCGTTCCAGCGACAGGGGTTCGCCGTCGATTTCTTTGGATTCCGCGATCTTATAGAACTGTTCAACTTGTGCGGCGGCAACGTTTTCCGAAGCGCGATTATCTTGCGCCCCTTGATCTTGACCACGCGCAGGAGCGCCAACGCCTGGAGCGGACGCGCCCGACCCTGACATATCTTGAGCGATGGCAATGGGAGAAAGAGCAAACAGGAGCAACGCAAGTAAAAATGACACAACAACGCGTCGACCGCGCATAGCGCACGGCGCAAAGCAAAGAAGCGCGGCGACGGTTCTCATGCGAAGCTCCTTATCGGAAACCGACGACAACGCGCGTGCGATTTCCTCCATTTTTCTCTTGAACGTTTGATTGGTTCGCTTATAATGCGTCGTAACGTCCACGGCATTGCGTGCGGGACGTCGCGCATACTTTGCTTGCTATTATAACCTAACCGTGATTTAGGTGAAAGAATTCCCGAGGAACTTTTCACTCTTTTCCGCCCTTTTTGCAAGAGAAAACGCGCTGTAATATTAACCTTGCGCATTATAACGAATATACGCGCAATCAACTATTAAGACGCTGCGCCGACGCCTTCCCCACGACGCGCAGACTCTTTGGACAACCGAGATTTTAGATTTCAATGCTCGAACCGAACGCCGTGCAACCATCCGCGCCTGGGCGCAAAAGTCGTAGAAAGTTGTGTCGTTTCATTTGTATAAGCCTGGCGGTAGCGCTATTGGCGGTTGTGCTTTTTGGCTATTATCGCTATTACAAGGCGCCGATGGTCTTCAACCACGCGGGCAATGACCAGGCGCTCCTATGGCTCGCAACGCATGATTTCAGCAAAGAACCCTTTGAAGAGCGGCTAATCATTTTTGACTTCTATTACTCAAAAGTCGCGCAATACGAAACGTTGAATCCAGACGAAGAACCCAAACTCACTAAAATCGCCCTGCCCAACGCTTTGCGTAAGTATTCAAAGTACATTGTCGGCAATCGTAGCGCGCAAGTAGAGCAGTGGCGCAAGGCGAATCCACGACCTCCTTATTTGAGAATCGACTACCTCATTGAGCCCCAAACGCCCAGGGAAAGTCGCTATATTCTCTCCACCGACGTCAAGCCTGGACCGGCGCTTAAAGAGCGACAAGCGCGCGCAAAGCAGACCGTCGCCAATGCGCGACGTTCTGTCGTTAGCAACGTCGAACGCAATATTCAACTCTTGGTCATGCATTGGTTTGTCGACAAGCTCCAGCGTTTCGACCAGGCGGAGGACGAACTTAAACCCAAGATTCTGGAGGAAGCGACCGAAGAATTGTGGCTACTACAGGGGTTCTACAACGGCATACGTCATGACGCGGGAGTTGCCGAACTCACGCGCGCGCAACTACTGGCGGAGTTCGAAATGACAGTCGAGTCATGGAATGATTTGGTTTCAGAAGAAGAACTTGCCAAGGTACTGTGGTTTAAAGACATGCTAGAGGCAAGCGCCGCGGCGAAAGAAGCTCCGGGATTTACTCAGCAGTACGCGCGCTCCTATCCTCCGACGGTCGATTCCAAGTTACTTGGACTACCGGAAGAAAACTCAGAGACGAAAGAAAAAGTTCATCGTGCGCTACACAACGCGCGAGAGGCTACGAGAAAATATTTCTTCCCAGAGCAATAGCGCTATAAACGCGTCGCTAACGCTAGAGACTTCAATCTTCCTTAACCATTGCACGGCAATTCGTTACCGTTCCGACACAAAAGAAAACCGCGTGGCGTTCTAAAGCTCTCGAACGCCACGCGGTTTCTTTTATGCGCTTAACGCACGACGCCGGCGACGCCGCGGCTCGGTAACCTAAAACTATTGATTGAGCAACTGACGCAAGACCGTCTGCAATACGCCGCCGTTGAGATAGTACTCAAGTTCGACCTTCGCGTCGATACGCACGCGCGCCTTAAAGGTCGTGACTTTGCCGACCGTGGCGGGATCGGTCGAGGTCGCGGTCACTGTGATTTCACCGCGAGGCGTAAAGCTACGATCGATCGATGGAATATCAAAGAGTTCCGTACCTGTGAGCCCGAGAGACTTCCAGCTTTGACCGTCGAGGAATTCCAGCGGAAGAACACCCATGCCGACCAGATTGCCACGGTGAATGCGTTCGAAGCTCGAGGCAATGACCGCGCGCACCCCTAGCAGGGTCGTGCCTTTTGCGGCCCAGTCGCGACTGCTACCGGTACCGTATTCCGCGCCGGCCAATACGACCAGAGGGGTATGTTCCGCGCGATATTGTACCGCGGCGTCGTAAACGCTCATGACCTCGCCGTCGTGACCATTGGCGCCAAAGAACTTCGTCACGCCCCCTTCTGAGCCGGGCACGATTTGATTGCGAATACGAATGTTAGCGAAAGTACCGCGCGTCATTACGCGATCGTTTCCGCGGCGCGAGCCGTAGCTATTGAAGTCGCGCTGCGCTACGCCGGCGTGCAGTAGGAACTTGCCGGCGGGCGAGTCCGCCTTAATAGCGCCGGCAGGGGAGATGTGGTCTGTGGTAACGGAGTCGCCCAGTAGTAGCAAGGCGCGCGCGCCCTTGATCGGGGCGGGTTCAGTCGCATCGCGCGTCATTTCCGCCAGGAACGGCGGCTCTTGGATATAGGAGCTTTGCGCGTCCCACTGGTACAATTCACTCGGCTGAGCCTCGATCGCGTTCCACAACGGGTTGGATTCAAAGACGTTATTGTAATTGGCGGCATAGACTTGTGCGTCGAGCGCGTCTTTAGCGATCGCGTCGATCTCTTCGTTGGTCGGGAAGATTTCGCTGAGCATGACCGGTTTGCCTTCGGAATCGAACCCGACCGGCTCGCTTGTCAGGTCGATATTCGTGGTACCGGCCAGTGCAAAAGCGACCACAAGCGGAGGACTCGCTAGATAATTCGCCTTCACCAGCGGATTCACGCGACCTTCGAAGTTACGATTACCGCTGAGTACCGCGGAGGCGACCAGATCGCTTTCGCGCACTGCTTTAGCGACCGGCTCTGGTAGAGGACCGCTATTGCCGATACATGTCAAGCAGCCGTAGCCGACGACGTTGAAGCCGAGCGCTTCCAAAGGCGCCATGAGGTCGGCCTTGCGCAGGTAGTCGACGACCACGCGCGAACCGGGGCCAAAGCTGGTCTTGACATAAGACTTCGGCTTAAGACCACGCGCGACCGCTTTTTGTGCAAGTAGACCGGCCGCGATCATGAGTCGAGGCGCGCTAGTGTTCGTGCAACTGGTAATCGAAGCGATCACAACAGCGCCCTGCTCCAGCGTTTCTTCGCCGAACTTCGGAAGACGCGGAGATTCCGGACAATCGGAGCCGCTCCATTCAACGGTAGCGGTTTTCGCGACTTCTGCATCGCTCAGAGCGAACCCGCGCTCTTGGATCGGGGCGCGCAGAGACGCTTGGAATGCGTTCTTCATTTGACTGAGCGCAACGCGATCTTGCGGACGTTTTGGACCGGCCAGGGACGGTTCCACGGTGGAGAGATCCAGTTTGAGCGTCTTGGTGTATTCCGGCACAGGCGAGTCGCTGGTACGATAGAGTCCTTGAGCCTGCGCATACGCTTCCACCAGCGCGATTTGCTCTTCGCTACGACCGGTTTCGCGCAGGAATTCGATCGTTTGCGCGTCGATCGGGAAGTAACCGGTGGTGGCGCCATATTCCGGTCCCATATTCGCGAGTACAGCACGATCCGGGGTGGAGAGACGATCGACTCCGTCGCCGAAATATTCCACAAACTTACCGACGACGCCCTCGCGACGCAGAATCTGCACAATCGTGAGCGCAAGATCCGTACCGGTCACGCCCGCGCAAAGGGAACCTGTCAGTTCGAACCCAATGACCTCGGGCGCGAGCATATAATACGGCTGACCGAGCATAACCGCTTCCGCCTCGATACCGCCCACGCCCCAGCCCAGAACGCCAAGACCGTTAATCATAACGGTGTGGCTATCGGTGCCGACGACCGTGTCAGGGAATGCAAGAGCGTCGAACCCGGCGTCGCGCGTGGCGCTGTCGCTGGTTGTGGCGACTACGCGAGCGAGGTATTCAAGGTTAACCTGGTGAATAATACCGACCGAGGGAGGAGTCGCGCGGAAATTATCCAAAGAGCGTTGCGCCCAGCGGAGCAGAGAATAGCGTTCGCCGTTGCGTTCAAACTCGCGTTTGACGTTCAGGTCGAGCGCGTCATTGGAGCCGAAATAGTCGGTTTGAACCGAGTGATCGACCACGATATCCACGGGAATGAGCGGATTGATCTTCTTCGGGTCGCCCCCGAGACGTTGCATTGCCGAGCGCATCGCCGCAAGGTCGACGACCGCGGGAACGCCCGTGAAGTCCTGAAGAATGACGCGCGCCGGCTTGAAGGGAATCTCGATCGAATGATCAAGCGTCGCGGTCCAACGCGCGAGGTTCTCGACGTCTGCGCGACTGACCGCGAATTCGTCGCAGTTACGCAACGTCGCTTCCAGAAGTGCGCGAATGGAGTAAGGAAGGCGAGAAAGAGTCGTAAGACCACGCTCTTCAAGCGCCAACAAACGGTAGTAACCGTAACGCTTACCGCCAACGGTCAAGGTCGAGAGGGATTTGAAATAATCGCGAGAGGAAAGGGCGTCTGTCATGAGCTCTCCTTGTGCATTCGCTAGTTCTGTCCTGCGCGTCGGCGTCGACACGCCGCTCGTGCCACGCCGATTTTTAATTATATGACCTTTTGAAATATCGTGTAGGGGCAAATAGTGTGATACGAACCAGAACGATATGGGAAGCTTGCAAAAAAAGAACGCCAAAAAAAAGGAAATTATTTTAACGAAAAGGCGCCCCAAATGAGCAAGAAATAAAAAAACCGCGCTCAAAAACGAACGCGGTGAATTGCGGGAGTAGGACTTGAACCTACGACCTCAAGGTTATGAGCCTCGCGAGCTACCAACTGCTCCATCCCGCCACGGGATGTTAATTAGTTCAATTAACGACTCCTATTCTAATGCTTTTTGGCGTGACGTCTAGTCACTTTTTTATTTTTTTTAATTTTTTCTGCATATTGATTCTGCCCCACGCGAGTTCTACAATGGAATCGCTAGCTTCTTGGAATCATCCGTTACGGTGATTTGACTCTCTACAAAGTAAGGACCAACATGAGCACATCGCTTAAATCTTTGTCGATAATTCTGACCTGGCTCGCTCTGGCGTCGGCGTCCCTTGGGACAGCCGTGGCGCAAGAGCCCGAGCAACCGTCGTACGACCCGAACGCAACGGCTGAATCTCTGGGATTAGAGCCCTGGAAAGCGCCGGAAGGTCTCTTCCCGCTCTTCCCTTGGGATCATCTCGCGAGCTGGGGCGCGCAGTACCAGCCGCTCGACCAGGGGATCGCCTCAATGGCAGAGTGCGATTTCACTATGTCGGCGTTCGTCGGCACGCCGGAAACCGCGGAAATTGCGCGCAAAAATAATCTCTACTGCATCTACGACGTCGGCATTGAACGGATAGACCAGCGCAAACTCAGCGAAGAAGAACTCAACGCCGCGCTCGATAGAGTCGAAGAAACCGTGCTCAAAGCGATCGAAGAAACGCGCGATATGCCCAACGTCCTGGGGTTCGGTCTCATGGACGAACCTGGCGCCTATAACTTCAAGGGGCTCGCAAGAGCGGTGGATACCATTAAAAAGCACGCGCCCGGTAAACTCGCGTATATCAATCTCTACCCCGGCTACGCCTCGACCGTAGGAGCTGACGCCGACTCACAACTCGGCGCTTATTCATTTGAAGAATATCTCGAGCGATACGTACAAGACGTTAAACCGCAATTCATTAGTTACGACAACTATATGATCGAGTATTCCGAAGACACGCGCGACTGGAACCAAGCGATCGTCTTCTTCACCGACCTATTCACCGTGCGTAAAATCGCGCTCAAATACGACCTGCCATTCTGGCACATCGGCAGTAGCTTGTGCATTATGTCAAACTCTTCCGCGCCGTCCCCCACGCGATTCGCCTATCAGGCGTATGCTCCGCTGTGCGCCGGCGCTAAGGGTCTCACTTGGTTCCTGTACTATCCGCTGAGCTGGCGAGAAAGCCCCATCGATAAAAACGGCAATAAAACGCTCACTTGGAACTACATGAAGCAGATCAACGACCAAGCGCTTGCGCTCGGAAAGACCCTCTTGGACTATCGTTCCACCGAGTTTGGCGTCACGCAACTGTTTAGCGAGGAAAAATATCCCAATTTACCGAAGTTGCCGCAATGCCCCAATAACCTCCTGGTCAATCTCAAGGGAACATACTCCGGGCGCGGTCAGTATGAGAACCAAGACGCCAAATTCATGGTCGGGGAATTCGAATCGCTCAAAGACAACTCGCGCGCCGCAATGGTCGTTAACCTCGACGTAGAACGTTCCGTCCTGGCGAACTTTGAAAAGCCGGAAGACGCCAAGACGATCCTACAGGTCTCCCCGGTCGACGCCCAGGCGCGAGAGCTGACCGACGAAGACGTCGCACAGGGATTCTGGCTCCTGCCCGGTCACGGCGCGCTCTTTATCTTCAAATAAGTTGACGCGATAATTAAAATCAAACGTCGACCGCGCCGCCCTGGAGAACCCACGCAGCGGCGCGGTTGTTTTTTGCGGCAAGACGGTACAGATTTGCCGAACCGAGCGCCACGCGAGACGTGACGCGCTGTGAATTTTAACGCTTGCGTTTCGGGGCGTCTTCGGTAAAATAAGCGTTGCGATTCACGCGTCGATACCGACAATGGGGGCGCAGGGGAAACGCCCAGTGAACTTTTAACGGCGATCTGAACGAGGAAGACTATGAGCGACGAAAATATCGAAGATTTCATCGACAATCCCGAGGAGCTGGAGGAGGAGTTCGAAGAGGAAGAGCACAGCGAGCCGTCGCAGGCGCAAGAGCAGCCCGAGACCTCGGAGAGTGATTCGATACCATTTGTGCATCTCCACACGCACTCCCACTATTCCTTACTCGACGGCGCCGGTAAACTCGAAGCGCTCATCTCCCGTGCAAAAGAACTTAATATGCCGGCGCTGGCGATCACCGATCACGGCAATATGTACGGCATACTCGAGTTCTACCAGAAAGCGCTCGACGCCGGAATCAAGCCAATCTTGGGTTTTGAGGCGTACTTAGCGCACGGCAAGCGTTTCGAACACTCGAAAGAAATCTATCACGTCACGCTACTGGCGATGAACAATGAGGGCTACCATAACCTTCTGCGGCTCTCCTCGTTGGCGTTTACCGAAGGGTTTTACTATAAACCGCGTATCGATCACGACTTACTGCAGCAGTACAACGAGGGGATTATCTGCCTGAGCGGATGTCTTTCCGGCGAGGTCGCGCGCACGCTCGTCAATGGCGCCGGAAAAGCCGAGGCGTATGAAAAGGCGCTCAAGATCGCGCAATGGTACAAAAGCGTTTTTGGCGATCGATACTACATCGAACTGCAGGATCATGGCATTCCGGAGCAGAAAGTCGCGTTCGAAGCGGAGTTACGTATCGCACAAGAGCTCGGCATACCGACCGTCGCAACCAACGACGTGCACTACGTGCGTCAGGAGGACGCCGTCGTTCAGGATCTTATCCTATGTATCAACACCAGCAAATTCGTCACCGATCCCAACCGTATGAGAATGGACTCCGACCAGTTCTATCTCAAGAGCGGTCAGGAAATGCTACAGACTATGCCAACGGCGCAAGACGCGGTGCATCGGAGCGTTGAAATCGCTCAAAGGTGTAACGTCGAGTTGGAACTGGGCAAACGCTTCTTCCCGATCTTCAACCCGCCGGACAATCTTACCTCCGACGAATACCTACGCAAGCTCTGTATCGAAGGTCTTAAGAGGCGATACGCCAATAACGCAAAGAGGCTAGTCAACGGCGAGCTGACAGAAGAGGTCATGGCAAGATTGAACCGTGAGCTGAGCGTAATTAGCAAGCTCGGGTTCGCGAACTACTTCCTGATTGTATGGGACTTTGTACGCGAGGCGGAGGAGCGCGGTATCCACCGAACCGCGCGTGGTAGCGGCGTCGGCGCCCTGGTGTGTTACGCGTTGAATATGTCGCACGTGTGTCCTCTGGAGTTTGACCTGCTCTTCGAACGTTTCTTGGACGAGAACCGTCTAGAGGCGCCTGATATCGATATCGACTTCGACCAGTCCAGGCGAGGCGAGATTATCGACTACGTTAAGAAGCGTTACGGCGAAGACAAGGTCGCACAGCTGGGAGTCTTCGGAACAATGGCGGCTAAGCTGGCGATTCGCGACTGCGGACGCGCGCTTGGAATACCGCTATCGATGGTCAATCAGGTGGCAAAACTAGTGCCGGGCGCGCCTAAAATGACGATTAAAAAGGCGTTCGCCAATAGTCCGGAGCTGGTTGAACTTTACCAGAGCAACCAGGACGTACGCGAACTGATCGACTTCGCGCAACGCGTGGAGGGCCTGGCGCGTAATTCCGGCACGCACGCTTGCGGCGTCATTATTTCCCAGCGCGCGCTCACCGATTTCGTTCCGATCCACCGCATTACCGGCAAAGAGGACGTCGTGACCCAGTGGCAGGGCGCGGAGGTGGAAAAGGCCGGCCTACTCAAGATGGACTTTTTGGGACTGCGAAACTTAACGATTCTCGCGGATTCCGTGCGCATTATTGAGCAGACCACTGGTAAAAAAATCGACCCGTATAATCTGCCGCAAAATGACCCTGAGACTTACGCGCTATTGTGCCGTGGAGAAACAAAGGGAGTCTTCCAGCTAGAAAGCGAGGGGATTCGAGGTCTACTCGTGAGAATGGCGCCCGACAACATTCGCGACCTCATCGCCGTCATCGCGCTATTCCGTCCCGGTCCGCTGGAAGGAGGAATGGTCGACGAATACGTTGACGTCAAACACGGGCGGAAAAAGGCTACCTATCTCCATCCAGTGCTTAAGGAGGTGCTAGAGGAGACCCACGGCGTCATGGTCTACCAAGAGCAGATCATGCGCATTCTCAATAAGCTTGGCAAGATCCCTCTTTCGCAGTCGTACACCTGTATTAAGGCCATTAGTAAAAAGAAAGAGGACAAGATTGTCAAGTTCCACGCCGACTTTGTTGAAGGCGCGAAGCAGAACAATCTGACCGAAGCGGAGGCGAACGAGCTCTTCGACCTCATTAAGAAATTCGCAGGATACGGTTTTAATAAATCGCACTCCACCGCCTACGCTAACGTCGCCTATACCACCGCCTACCTCAAAGCGCACTACCCCGCTGAATTTATGGCCGCGCTACTGTGCGGCGATATCTCTGGAAGAAACTTTACAAGAAGAGATAAGACCGTAGAACATATCGACGACTGCAAGCGTATGGGAATTGAGGTCGTGCCGCCAAATATTAACATATCCGACTGTCAATATCGCGTCGTCGACGGCAAGATCCTCTTTGGTCTAGAGGCGATTCGCGCCTGCGGTGGGGACGCCATGCGCGCAATCGTTGAAGAGCGCGACGCCAACGGTCCATATCGCGATTTCTTCGACTTCTACCGCAGAATCGACGTGCGACGCGTCAGTCGTTCCGCGGTGGAAGCGCTCATTAAGAGCGGCGCGTTCGACTTCACCGGCGCGAAACGTTCCGCAATGTTCCTGGCGATTGAAAAGGCGCTCAAGACCGCGCAACAGCTCGCGCAAGACCGCAACCGCGGGCAAATGAGTCTCTTCGGCTCCTCGCCGGCGCCTACGAGCGACAATGCCAACTCCGGTCTGCCTGACGTTGAGGAATGGGACGCCAAGGAGCGCGCCGCCTATGAAAAGGAAAATCTAGGCTTCTACGTCACGACTCACCCGTTGGAGGACAGACGCGGAACGCTCGAGCTTTTCGCCTGTTCCACGGTCGAAGCGTCCAAGCTCCCCAATCGTACGCAGTCGACCATTGGCGGGGCGATCTCCGACGTGCAGATCAAGACGTTACGCAATCCCAAGCCGAACCATCCCAATCTTTTCGCGATCTTCCAGATCGAGGATCTCGAATCCTCAATGCGCGCGATTATCTGGGCGGAACAGTACGCGAAGTATTCCAGTCTCCTGCAAAACGACGCGGTCGTCTTCTTAAAGGGACGCATAGAGCAGAAGGAAATCGCCGCAAGCGAGGAAGGGGGCGAAACGCAAACCGAAACGACCTTTATCGTCGACCAGGTCATACCATTTGACGACGCCGCAAGCGAATTGTCACGTGGCGTCGCCGTAATTTTGCGCGAAAGCGAACTACGCGAGGATTCCATTAAGACCCTCTATGACGTCGTAAAGACCTACCGCAACGGTCACAGTGGCAATGCGAGCGGCTCCGACTTAGAGATCTGGCTATATACCAAAAACGGGGAAATCGCCACTTTCCACTGCCCTCAGATTAAGCTTAATATCACAAATGAAATGAAAGAGCGCGTCGAATTGAGCTTCGGAAAGAACTCGTTCCGACTATTGCCTGCCCCACAGAAAAGGCAAACTGAAAGCCGATATAAAAACTGGTCAAAAAAACGTTCGTACAATTAGCGTCGTGTTAAAACTGACCGAACAATGTTGTCACAAACGCCTTACGTTTTTTTACGCCACGGGCAAAGCCTGTGGCGCCCCGCCCAAAGGGCGGGGCAAGCCGGAGGCTTCAGCCTCCGGATAGTATGAACCAAACGCTTCTGCGCTCACACGCCATATTTTACGCCTAGCTAAACCACCGACCAAAACTACAAACCCGCTATCAAGATCGCCCTGCGTTTTTTACGCCACGGGCTTTGCCCGTGGCGACCTGCCCAAAGGGCAGCCCATCCGGAGGCTTTAGCCTCCGGATAGTATGAACCAAGCCACTTTAGCGTTCAGCCGCGCTATTTTACGCCCAGCTAAACCACCGACCAAAACTACCAACCCGCTGTCTAGATCGCTCTGCGTTTTCTTGCGCCACGGGCAAAGCCCGTGGCGACCTGCCCCCCTGGGGCAGCCCAGCCGGAGGCTTTAGCCTCCGGATAAAAAAACAAGCCGCTTTAGCGTTCAAACGCACTATTTTACGCCCAGCTGAAGCGCCGACCAAAACAACCAAACGCTATCAAGATCGCCCTGCGTTTTCTTGCGCCACGGGCGCAGCCCGTGGCGTAAAAAAACGCAAGCGGTCGTGAGCGTTAGTTGGCGGTTTTAGTCTCTGGACGAAGACGGCAGATTGACCTGCCTTTTATGATCTATATAAAGAGGTTATGAAATAACTTCAGTATACGTTTTTGCCCGCCGACTTTATCCTTTCAGCGGAGCGCACAGGTAATCTTTTCCAGGCGAACATGTGCCCACGACGGTGTTATACCGCGTATTGCAGGCTTTTCGGGCGTTGGTGAAGCCGGGGTCGGGCGCCACGATTATTCCTTTGGCAGGAAGCAGGAGTCGAACGCGAACATAACGTCGCGCCCAAGTCGATCCGCCTGCCCGTGAAAGAGGGCGGCGACGCGCGTGATCATCTCTCTGACCGACTAGGAACAACCGCGCGGCGCTTGTTTTAAAGTCAAGGTTTTTTGAACTTGATTTCTGACCAAAACGACGTTAAAAATAACTAAGATTTTTCCGGCTCGTCTAGACGAAAAATCGTTTAGTTTTAAAATTGAGATAAAAACGTTTACTGGAAACACGCGCGTGTGCACGCCGCGACTATGCAGCGCAACGCCATGCGTACGCAACGCGTCAATAACGACGCCGCGCGTCCCATTTCGACCTCGTTTACACGAGGTCGCGCGTCTTTTCGTTTGCCTCCACACAAGGGAACGTTCGCACATGATGACATTTAATATTACCAAAGGTCTCGACTTAGCGCTTGCCGGCGCGCCTGTCCAGACGATAACGCCCGAGTTTAAGGACGTTCAACACGTTGCGGTCGTGGGAAGCGACTACGTCGGCATGAAACCGACGCTCTACGTTGAAGTCGGCGAACACGTGCTCGCCGGTCAGTTGCTCTTCGAGGATAAGAAAAATCCCGGCGTAAAATTCGTCGCGCCTGCCGCTGGCGTCGTGGTCGCGGTCAATCGCGGTGAAAAACGCGCCTTTCAGTCGATCGTCATAGAACTGGACAAAGACGACCCGAAAAAGTCTGTGGAGTTCGAAAAGTTCGAAGCACACAAGCTCGCGGAACTGTGTCCGAACAAAACGCGCGAAATCCTCGTGCGTTCCGGTATGTGGACCGCACTGCGCACGCGACCGTTCAGTCGCTCCCCCAAAATCGACGCTACCCCCGCCGCGCTCTTCGTTAACGTCGCCGACACCAATCCACACGCGCCGGAACCCGCGAATATCGTCAACGCTAAACCCAATGAATTTCTCGCCGGTCTGACCATTCTCAGTAAAATCGCCGGAAATACCCTGTGGCTCTGCCTTGGGAAAAATTCTATCGATTCCACGCTGCTAGAAGAAGCCGAAAAAATCTCCAATCTCAAATCGGCTCAATTCCTCGGCAAACACCCCTCTGGTCTCACGGGCACTCATATCAGTAAGCTGGAACCCTGTAGTCTCGCTAAGACCGTCTGGTCCATTGGTTATCAAGACGTCATTGCCATCGGCGAACTCTTCCTGACCGGGCAGTATCCCGCGGAACGCGTTATTGCGCTGAGCGGTCCCATGGTTCAGAATCCACGACTCATTCGCGTACTGCAAGGCGCCTTTGTCTCCGAAATCTGCCAAAACGAACTTAAAGACGGTCCCGTACGCATGATCTCCGGAAGCGTTCTGTGTGGTCGCGCTGCGACCGAAGGCTTCCAAGGTCTCGGACGATTCGCCAACCAGGTCAGCGTCATTGGCGACGACGACCCGCGCGAACTCTGGGGATGGATTATGCCAAACGCCGATAAATTCTCCGTCGCCGGCTCCGTTGCGTCTCGATATATTCCCGGCGCGGTCTTTAAAATGACAACCGCGCTACATGGCGGTCCGCGCGCGATCTTCCCCAATCCCGCGTTCGATAAGATCATGCCGCTGGATATCGAGCCGACCTTCCTCTTCAAAGCGTTAGAAATTGGCGACGTTGACCGTTGCGAAAAGCTCGGCGCTTTCGAACTCGACGAAGAAGACCTCGCTCTATGCACCCTCGTCGATTTCGGCAAAAACGACTACGGTCTCTCCCTGAGAAAACTGCTCAACGCCGTTATGAAAGAGGAGGAATAATCCGATGAAAGCTCGAAAGTTACTAAAACTCATTAAAAGAGTCGGCGCCTTCTTCGAACCCGGCAAGCCCCTGGCGTTCCTCTACCCCCTCTACGACGCCGCCGATACCTTCTTCTTTACGCCCGATAAAAGAACCGCCGGTTCTGTTCACGTGCGAGACTGCAACGATTTCAAACGCATGATGATCAACGTCGTCTTAGCGCTTATTCCCTGTATGCTCGTTGGCGTCTATAACGTCGGTCTGCAAGCGAACCGCTTGGAATCGGTTCCGCATGATTGGCACGGCTCGATCCTCAACGCTCTTAACTCCGCCATTCCCGCGCTGGGGCTCTTTGATCCGCACAGCGTGCTGGGATGCTTCGTCTTCGGTTTGGTCTTCTGGCTGCCGATCTATATCGTCACAATGATCGTCGGTCTACTCTGGGAAATCGTCTTCGCCGGCGTCTATAAACACGAAGTCAACGAAGGCTTCTTCGTCACCGGCTTTATCTTCCCGCTGATTGTCCCGCCGACTATTCCGCTGTGGCAAGTTGTTCTGGCTATTAGTTTTGGCGTGATTATCGGTAAGGAAATCTTCGGCGGAACCGGGCGTAACTTCCTCAATCCTGCGCTGGTCGCGCGCGCGTTCCTCTTCTTCGCCTACGCCGGGCAAATCTCCGGCGATAAGGTCTGGACCGCTACCGACGGCGTCTCCAAAGCCACGCCGCTCTCTTACGCTTCGCAAGGCGTCGACGCGCTCACGCAAGCCGGCTACACCCTGCACGACTCCTTCCTGGGCTTCATTCCCGGCGCGATCGGCGAAACCTCCACGCTCGCATGTCTTATTGGCATGGTCTACCTCCTTGTGCTCGGCATTGCCTCGTGGCGCGTGATCGCCTCAATGTTCATCGGCGGAATGGGCCTGGCCGCGTTGCTTAAAGGCGCTGGCGCCGCGACCCTCGCCGCTCACCCGGCGTTCGCGCTCGGTCCGGCATGGCACTTCGTCCTCGGCGGATTCGCCTTCGGTATGGTCTTTATGGCGACCGACCCGGTAACCTCCGCGACGACAAGAGTTGGTCAGTATATCTACGGTCTACTCGTCGGCGCGCTGATTATCGTTGTGCGTACGCTCAACCCGGCTTATCCGGAAGGCGTTATGCTCGTCATCCTCTTCGGTAACTGCGTGGCTCCGCTGATCGACCACTGCGTCGTCAACGCCAATATTCGCCGTCGCATGAAGCGTCTACAAGCGCGATAAGCTAAGGGAGAGAATACGTTATGTCAAACGAATCCATTACCAAAACGTTCTCGGTCGCCACGTGCCTGTGCGTCGTGTGCGCGATCATCGTCTCCCTCTCGGACGTCTCCCTGAAGGGTATGCAACAACAGAATAAAGCGCTCGACAAGCAGATCAATATTCTCCGCGCCGCCGGTCTGGTCGACCCTGGCGCAAAGGTCAGCGCGCAAGAGGCTGAAAAGCTCTTCGCAAACGCGCAAATCGCCGTCGTTGACCTGCAATCGGGCACGATTGTCGACGACGTCGATCCTGCTGACGTCGAAAAAGATAAGGACAATTTCGTCACTCTCAGTAAAGAGGACGACGTCGCGCAGATTAAAACCGCGCCCAAACGCGTGGTCGCCTATCTCTTTAAGGACCAGACCGGCGCGCTACAGACCGCGGTACTGCCGATTGTCGGAACTGGTCTGTGGTCCACGCTGCACGGCTTCCTAGCGCTCAACGGCGACCTCACGACCGTTGCACACATCGTCTTCTACGACCACGGCGAAACGCCCGGTCTGGGCGGGGAAATCTCCAACCCCGTGTGGACCGCTAAATGGGAAGGAAAAACCGCTGTCAACGAACAGGGGGAACCGGTCATTCGCGTCGTTAAAGGAGCCGCCACAAGCGACAGTGAAATCGACGGTATCTCCGGCGCTACTCTCACCGGCGCCGGCGTCACCAGAACCGTGACCTTCTGGCTGGGAGACAACGGGTTCGGTCCGTTCCTTAATAACCAGCGTGGCGACAGCGTTCCGTCCAAAGGCGACGCTACGCCGGATTCTAACGACGTCGAAAACTGAAAGGAAGGGATACCATTATGGCGCTTTCCGAACAAGGGAAAAAGAATTTTCTCGAACCGCTCTTTAAAAACAATCCGGTTTTCGTCCAGATCTTAGGAGTCTGTTCCGCGCTGGCCGTTACCACGAGTATGAAAACCGCGCTCACGATGGCGCTGGCCGTCACCTTTGTGACCGCCTTCTCCAACATAGGCGTTTCCGTCATTCGTAAGATCATTCCCGGTTCCATCCGCATGATCGTCGAAATGACTATTATTGCGACGCTGGTTATCCTTGTCGACCAACTGATTAAAGCATTCTCGTACGACCTGAGCAAACAGCTCTCCGTCTACGTCGGTCTGATTATCACCAACTGTATCGTTATGGGTCGCGCGGAAGCTTTCGCGCTGAAAAACGGTCCCACCGACAGCTTGCTTGACGGTATCGGAAACGGCCTGGGTTACGGCGCCGTGCTCTTGACCGTCGCGTTCTTCCGTGAACTCTTCGGGTTCGGCAAGATCTTCGGATTTGTCGTACTGCCCACGGTTCAAAACGGCGGCTGGTACGTGCCCAACGGTCTCATGGTCACCGCGCCCGCGGCCTTCTTCCTCATCGGCACGATCATTTGGATCATCAAAACCTACAATAAGCAAATGCAAGACGCCGAATAAGACGAGAATTTGTCTTAATTCGTGCCATAAGGAATATTCGATATGGAACATGTCCTGTCTATGTTCATCCAAGGAGTCTTCACGCAAAACCTTGCGCTGTCGCTCTTCTTGGGTATGTGCACCTTCCTGGCGGTGTCGAAAAAAGTTAGCGCCGCCTTTGGGTTAGGTATCGCCGTGATCGTCGTACAAACGATCACGATTCCGGTCAATAACCTCCTGTACAACTACGTCTTGCGTGAAGGCGCGCTCGCCTGGACCGGCGTGGACGCGCTCGCTAGTCTCGACCTGAACTTCCTGTCCTTCATAACCTTCATCGGAGTCATCGCCGCGATCGTGCAAATTCTTGAAATGACGCTCGACCGCTTCTTCCCGCCGCTTTACAACGCGCTTGGCGTTTTCCTACCGCTAATCACGGTGAACTGCGCCATTATGGGCGGCTCGCTGTTCATGCAGCAACGCGATTACAACTTCGGCGACAGCGTCCTTTACGGGCTATTCTCCGGTATCGGCTGGGCCTTCGCGATTGTAGTGCTGGCCGGTATTCGCGAAAAGCTCGAATACAGCCATGTGCCGAAGGGTCTGCGCGGTCTGGGCGTCGCCTTTATGACGGCCGGACTGCTCGCGATGGCGTTCATGACCTTCTCGGGTATGTAAGATAAGGAGGCAATAGAATGAGTGGATTAGGCGTTATTATCGCCGGCGTAGTAGCCTTTACCTTGATTGTTCTCGCGCTGGTCGCGATTATTCTCGCGGCCAAGGCGACGCTGATTCCCAGCGGCAACGTTACCATTGAAATCAATGGCGATAAAAAACTCAGCGTTCCGACCGGTGGAAAATTGCTCGGAACTCTCGCTGATCAAAAGATTTTCGTTCCTTCCGCGTGTGGCGGCGGCGGCACCTGCGGTCAATGTAAAGTGCGCGTGTTCTCCGGCGGTGGGGAAATTCTACCCACCGAACTGGGACACATGTCGCGTAAAGAACTTAAAACGCACGTGCGTCTGGCATGTCAAACCCCTGTCAAGCAGGACATGCAGATCGAAATCCCGCCCGAGGTCTTCTCGGTCAAAAAGTGGGAATGCACCGTACGCTCTAATAACAACGTCGCGACCTTTATTAAAGAACTGGTTCTGGAACTGCCCGAAGGGGAAAGCGTCGACTTCAAAGCCGGCGGGTACATCCAAATCGAACGTCCCGGCGGTCTGAGAATCGACTACAAAGATTTCGATATCCCCGAAGAATATCGTCCCGACTGGGATAAGTTCAACGTCTGGCGTTACGTCAGCGACGTGCCGCAACCTGTTATGCGCGCGTACTCCATGGCGAACTACCCCCAAGAGAAGGGTATCGTCAAATTGAACGTGCGTATCGCCTCGCCTCCCCCGCGAACCCCAAATGTTCCGCCGGGGTTGATGTCCTCCTTTATCTTCAGTCTCAAACCGGGCGATAAAGTCACCGTCAGCGGTCCGTACGGCGAATTCTTCATTCGCGATACTGACTGCGAAAAGATCTACATCGGCGGCGGCGCCGGTATGGCTCCGTTGCGCTCGCACATCTTTGAGATGCTCAAACACCTCAATCGTGGCGAAAAGATCTCGTTCTGGTACGGCGCGCGATCTCTGCGCGAAGCCTTCTATATCGACGAATTCGAGGAACTCGAGAGAATCCATCCGAATTTCTCCTTCCACCTCGCGCTCGACAACCCGTTGCCGGAAGACAACTGGACCGGTCTGAAAGGCTTTATCCACCAGGCGTTGTTCGACAATTACCTTAAAGACCACAAAGCCCCGGAAGATTGCGAATACTTCATGTGCGGTCCGCCTATGATGACGCAATCGGTTCTCAAGATGCTCGACAACCTCGGCGTGGAACGCGAAAGCATCTTCTTCGATAACTTCGGAGGCTGATCGCCACGCTAAACCTCGGCGCTTACACGTGTTGCTCTGCGCTATTCCTGGCGTTATATCACGACCGTTACACGCGCCGCAACACGGATAAGACCGTGCTGTGTTTGCTTTACACGCCAATCGAACGTCGACTCGCTCGCGCGTTCGGTTGGCGTCTGTTTATACGTATCAAACGTAATTCTTATTATCGCGCGATTTACCTCTCATAACGTCTTCACGTCGGCACGACTATGAAAAAGTATCCGCTGCTACGCTTCCAGAAGAAAATCACCTCGTTGCCCGGTCTGCGCGCGCTCCTGCCCGACGCATGGTACCTACGCGCGCTCTATCACATACGCCTGAACCGACCGCTGAACCTGCGCAATCCCCAAGCGTTTAACGAAAAGCTCCAGTGGCTCAAACTTTACGATCGCAATCCCCTGTACACACAACTAGTCGATAAATACGCAGTACGCCAGTACGTCGCGGATAAAATCGGCGCGCAATACCTCGTGCCGCTACTAGCGCCCCCCTGCGACGCCTATGACCAAATCGACTTCAGCGCACTACCGGAACGATTTGTGCTCAAATGCAATCATGACAGTGGAAGCGTGGTGATCTGTCACGATAAATCAACCTTCGATCACGCCGCGGCGCGCGCAAAATTAACAAAAGCGCTCAAGCGGAACTGCTATTGGCTGTCTCGAGAATACCCATATCGGGACGTGCCGCCGAAGATTATCGTGGAGCAATACCTCGAAAATACCACGCATGAACTTACAGACTACAAATTCCTATGCTTCCACGGCAAAGCGCTCTACTCCTTTGTGGTAACCGAACGCTTCGCTGCGACCGGTCTGAAATTAACCTTCTTCGATCGAGAATGGAACCGTCTGCCATTTGAGCGTCACTATCGCGCGTCAGAACATGAGATACCTAAGCCGCGACACTATGAGCAAATGCTACGACTCGCGGAAACTCTCGCCCAAGACTTCATCTTTGTGCGCGTCGATTTCTATGACCTCAACGATCAGATTTACTTCGGTGAATTGACCTTCTACCCCGGCGGAGGATTAGAAGAGTTTTCACCAGAGGAATGGGACTTCCGAATCGGAGACGCGCTCAAATTGCCCGATAAAAAGACGTTGCGCATCAAGAACCGAAGCCATGCGCGTTAGGCGTGCCGTACTACGCCCAATCACAGCGTTTTGAAATACAAAGATAATTGGCGTAATTTAACGCTTTAGGAATGATAAAATGAAAATTCTCACGATCGAATCGAGTTGTGACGAAACCGCCGCGGCCGTGGTCGACGACGCGCGCAACGTCCTAGGACAAGCGCTCGCCTCGCAGATCGACACGCACCGTCTCTACGGCGGCGTCGTGCCGGAAATCGCCTCGCGCGCGCATATTCAAGCGATTCTACCGGTCGTGCAACAAGCGCTTAGCGAGGCGCAACTTACGCTCGAGGAGCTCGACGCGATCGCCGTGGTTAATGAGCCGGGCCTGGCCGGGTCGCTACTGGTCGGTTTGGCCGCCGCCAAAGCGCTATGCGTCGCCGCCAATAAGCCGCTTATTGCGATTAACCATTTACAGGCGCACATTTACGCATGTCGCGTCGCGTTCAATGACAATCCCTTCCCCTGTATTGGGCTGATCGTAAGCGGCGGTCATTCCAGTCTTTATCGTTGTAACGGATCGATCGACTTCCAGCCGCTCGGCACAACGATCGACGACGCCGCGGGCGAGGCCTTCGATAAAGTCGCCGCAATGCTGGGTTTACCCTACCCTGGAGGTCCAAGTATTCAAAAAGCGGCGGAAAACGGCAATCCGCAAGCCTATGACTTTCCACGACCAATGCTGGACGACCACGATCGTATGCAGTTCAGCTTCAGCGGGCTGAAAACCGCCGTGCGATATAAACTTGCAGGCGTCGGTAAGGTCGACTTCAAAGCGATGGAAATCTCTGAACAACTGCGCGCTGATATCGCCGCGTCGTTCCAAGAGGCCGTCGTCGACTGCCTCGTCGGTAAGGCGGTGCAAGCGCTGAAGAAATATCATATGAACACGCTGTGCGTCGGAGGGGGCGTTGCCGCAAACGCGCGTTTTCGGGAAAAAGTAATGCAAGCGTCTGATAAATATCGGTTTAAACTCTTTATCGCGCCGCCGAAACTATGTACCGACAACGCCGTTATGGGCGCCATCGCTATTGAACGCTATAAAGCGGGTCTGTTCGCCGACCTCGACCTCGACGTCTCCCCGGGACTGGTGCGCGATGCAAAACGATAAATCTATCACGCGTCAAGACAAATCGGCTCGTTAGTTCATTAAAAGGAGCGTCGCCCCCTGCGCGAGGACGACGCTCTTGATTTTCTGACACAAGTCTTTTCAAAACCTGGCTTATAGCCTCTGGCAGGTCGCAACTTCACGCTAATACGCAAAAGGTTGCAACTGACTATTTTGTACTATTTACGACCGTCTTTGAGTTCAGTCTTCAGTTCACCGTTGAAATTCACGCCAAAGGAATTGCCATTGAAGCGGAGTTTATCGACCGTGCCGTTGCAAGGACGATTCACGACGATCGGTTCGCCGTCGGAGCCTTTAAAGACCAAGGTGGTCGAGCCGCCGCCGTCAAGGTTCAGACCTTCGCTGGCGCCCACGCGCAGTAGCGCTTTGCCGACGTCTTCGAGCTTAGCGCCGACGCTATAGCCCTCTTGACGACCGTCGATCGCCACAAGGTAGAGATAGCGTTGATCCGCGGAATACCCGATCGCCGAGCGCGGGTGAATCGAATCGTCGTCAATCTCCGGAACCTTGCCGTCTTTAAGAACGATTTTGCTACCGGCGACCGCTTGTTCAATATCGTCTAGATTCTCGTCTTCCTCGTAGGCGCGAATTTCAAACTTGCCGTCCTTGTGAATGGCAAAGGTCGGAAAATCCGGAGTAGGCGTTGAGACGACCACGCCGTCGCTCACAGCCGTGCTAATCAGGAACGAATTACCCGGCTCGCGAATCGTCTGGGCGGTAAAGGGCGAGTAGAAGTTCGCGTTAATTGCGACTTCAAGGTCGTTCTTCTTGAGAAAACCCGCGGTCGTTTCGCGCCAGGTCTCGCGTTCGTCCGGCGCATAGTCCGTATTGCGTTCGGTCACAAAGTAACTGACCGCTTTGCTCGTGTCGATACGCGCGACAAAGATCTTCTGCAGAGGCTCCGAAGCCTCAAGCGCCGTATAGGACAAACCGTCATAAACCGGCGTCCACTTAATCGTGGCGTCCTGACCGAACGCGCTAATACCTGTCAAACTCAGGGTCACGAGAACCAAGAGCGTCGTTAGCTTCTTTTTCATATGACTACTCCTTATCAAGAAGACTGTATTTATGTATTTACCTTAGTATAGTTGATTGTCGCGCGAATTAAAAGCGCTCCTATGTGAGAAACGAGTCATTCAAATACAAACGCCTTAGTCGCGACGGTTGCGTCAAACGTTCATAGAGTTCTCTTCTTTCGAGGCGCCCTGTTTGCGCGTCGCCTTCTGCGCGCGTTTCTCACGACGGCGACGTGCGCTGTGAACCAGAACCGTCGCGCACCAGGGCAAAGTCCCTATCATCGCGCAAAGCGCGGCGCTTACCTCCGCCAAGTCAAAATTTAGCGCATGACCCGCTACCTGAGTAGAAACGTACGCTTGTGGACGCGTCTTAACGCAGAAAATCTCCGCGGAAACCACCTCGGTCTGACCGCGACCGCCACAACTGCGAATACGACCAGCCGCGTCAATCCAAGCGGAAAAACCGCCGTGAGTCGCCGTCACTAAAGAACGACGATTCTCAATCGCGCGGTAAGTCATTGTCGCTAAATGCAAATCGGTCTGCATACCGTTGCGAAACCAGCCGTCGTTGGATATATTCAGTAGCACGTCGGGATCTTCGCCGCGAGACTTTATCTCCTTGACCTGCCTCTTAATAAAGTGTGGGATCGAACTTTCGAAGCAGATGTGAGGCGCTATAATAAACCGCGCGCGCTCGTCACTTGTGCGTAGTTCAAAGGTCGTCGAATTGCGACCGCGTCCCAGCGGCATAACGGCGCAAACCGCCTGGATATTCCACGACTTAGGAAGATACTTCACAAAGGGAATATATTCCCCGAACATGACAAGCTGGGTCTTGTCGTAGCGTTTAAGTTCCAGATCCTGGGAATGTTCCACCGTATCGATAGGGTTGGACGTCCAGGTTTGAGGTCCAAGCTGATCGACCTGTTCGCGATCGCCCCAGTACGGAACAAACACGGCGGAGTTAAAACATGTAAATTCACGAGTTTCGTCGAACTCGACCGTCTCGCATCCCAAAATGGCAGGTCGTCCCAAACGTGCGGTGAGACGCGCTAAATTACGACGTTGCACAAGCATGTCGATATAATCGAGAGCCAGATCCTCGCCGACCTCTTGACGCTTCTGCTGAGGTAGGTTTGCAAAGGATGGAAAAGCGTCCTTTAGTTCCGGCGAGAGCGTCTCAAAGGGGCGTTCGCGTACCAGATTGGTGAAATCGGTTGGAAAGTCAATCAGGAAAATAAAATGCGTTCCCTCGGGCCAAATAATCGCGTCAAAGTCCTCCGACTGCTTAGCCGCCTCAAAGGCCAGCGCCACATAGCGTTCTGAGATCTGTTTATTCTTCTGTTTCGAGAGCGGAAAACGATACGTTTCCCCGTCTTGCAGTAGCGCCAGGCGTAACGGACGCGCGTTGTGCGACTGAGCTTCGTACTCAAGTTCGTTTATGCGTTCGATTCGCGCAAAGCCATAGATCACTGCACATAGCAGAGCAATAAACGCCAAGCTGACATAGCGCGCCGCATGATTTGAACGACGCGTCGGCAACGTCGCTACTTCCGAAGCAATATCATTAGTAACGGTCAGATTTACGGCGTCGCTCTGAGCCGTGCGTTGACTACGCCAGGACAGATACGCGTTGCCCAAAAGCGCGCCGACCAGAACAATCAACGCGCCGACGCCATACTCGCCAAACGGCTCCGCTAGTTGAGTTAGATACGGTTGGTCGTAAATCGCGTGAGAAAGACCCGCGAAGGAAAAACCGCCAAGTAGACGATTGCGCCAATATTCCGCGCAGACCCAAGAGATCGGCATGGCCAGACAAATCGGTATTTTAAGATAACGTTTGACCGCGCAACTACTTGCTATAAAGAAGGGTAAATAAAACGCCAGGTACCCGGCGAGCGCCAGCCAACCCAAGATCGTGGCGGGATGAGGATAGCTCACCCAAACCAGCGCGACCGCCCAAAAGACAAAGGACGCCAGCCAGTACTGACGATAGACGCCGCCTAAGAGCTTGCGCAGAATAAAGTTCTTAGGCGCGACGTACTCCTGTGAGGCAAACGCGTGACGTCGCGACGCGGTTGTCTCGATCAGCACGCGCCAAATCGCTGGAACCACGAAGATCAGATACTTTAGACCCACTGGGGGGAGCGCCAGCCAATAGATTAACGTTGCTATAAGCGCAATGACCAAAGGCTTTGCTTGTCGTAACTTCCGTTCCACGACGTCCTCGTTCTATTCTATCGCGATGATAACACGCGACGATTGTGCTACAGGGAAGGATTCATAAAAGAAAGGCGCTCGATCGGTCGGCGACGCCTTGTGTCATGTGCAAAGACCGCGCGCATAAGGGGATAGAAAAATCGCGCGAAGCAATTGTTCGCGCGAAGTTTATTCATGACCAGCAGTTGCGTTCCTTAGAGCGCGGGCGCGTCAAGGTCGGCGTTCGGCTCGCTGGTAACTCTAAGACCGACGCGCGTTTCCAGAGCCGCGACTATCGTATCGGTCCACAGGCTCGGTCGCACCGGTCCGACAAAGACGCGACGATAGCCCTGAGAGCAGAACGCCAGGGCAACGGCGAGGGAACGCTCGCCCCAGAGGCTCACAAAGAACGCAATCGGGGCGGTTTCCGCCTTGCGCGCTAGCGCCTCGATAATACCCTTAGCGAAGATAAAGGTAGCGAAGGCGTCGTATTCGCGCCCGACGTTAAAGATCTTCGGAAGCCCTAGACTTGTGTCGTCACAGGGCTTGCGAAGGAAGCGGAACTGCGCGTCGCCAAAGGTCATCGCCTTGGTATCCGGGGTCAGGGCGTCGAAGAGACGTTCAAAGTAGTCGCAAGCGCTCTCGGGGTAATCCTGACCGCCGATCACCGCTACCTCTTTGAGCGCGTTGTCGCGATAGGCGTCGACCATCTTACCGACGAGCATTTCCAGTTCCAGATCGCCGCCAAAGCCGACGGGTACGCGTTGAGAAGGCTGAACCGTTCGCATAAAGCCGGGGGAATCGTTCGCCGCATGAAAAACCGCGGTCCAGTCGTATTCTCCGTTGGCTTTGCGTGGAACGACGCGAACGACGCTCCATTGCGTCGGCTCGGTACTGAAGATATAATCTTCGTAGGATCCGTCGGGCTCTTCTACGGGCGCGTTCGCCATAACGATAGCGCCGGGAAAGCGTGCAAACTCTTGACGCTGATTGCGCCATGAACCGGAAAAATGACCGACAAGATAAGCGCTCTTCTTGCGGAAAGACGCAAAGGCGTGAGCGGCGAGCGCGTCGCCGCAAGTCCAGACGTCCGCGTCGTGATATTCCGCGCTCTTGAGAAGGCTCTGGAGCGCTTCGAAGTCGTCGCCACAGAAAAGCACGCACTTACGCTTCTTCAGGTCAGACGCCAGCACGCTTGTGGGCGTGGTCTGGTCGTAGATCGCCTCCACGCCCCAGCGCAACGTTTCAAGAGCAAGAACGTTCAGCTCGCCAAGCGTCAGCGCGTAATCGCACAGTGCGTCGACGTCCACAACCGTGGCAAGAAAGACCAGCGCGTCGACCAAACCGTCGAGGAGTTTACGTTCTTCTGCGCGCCACTGCGTCGTGTGCTCGACATAAGCGTTAAGCTCTTTGGTCCATTCTTCTTTGATCTGTTTGCGCTTCTCTTGAGGTTGCTTCTTGACGTCGTCGCGAATACGTTGCTTTAGACCAACGGCGATCTTATCGCGCGCAGACAACGCCTCGCGAGAGTATTGAACGCTCAAACGCGCGTTGCACGCAACCCCAATAAGCGCCGCCATGAGCGTCTCGTGAAGACCATAGGCGTCTGCGCCCATCGAGGCAAGGCGCGTTTCGTTAGAGCACGCCTCGCCCTGAGGAAGTAATTCGTCCACTGCAGAATCGTCAACAACGAGCTGTTGTACAGCGTCGCGAATCTGTCCCTCATACGCCTCTTGATAATCAACGCCCTCGTTATTGGTCAAGAAGTCGGCGAGCTGCTTGACATAGGCAGCCTTGTAAATAAGCTTCGCCAACGCGACGGGCTGAACCGGCGTTGTGAGCGTAGCCGAAGAAAGCGCTTCTAGGAAAAAAGTATCCAGTAATACACTGGAACGTCCCATTTCACGCGCTTTGGACGCTTCAAGAGCAAGATGCTTACACCACACAATCAACTGATTACGAAGGTTAGCCGTCTTAGGATCGACGCCGGTGATCGTGCTAAAAGCAGGGTCGGTTTGCATGTGCGTGTCCACTTTCTATGCTGTCTATGTCAACGGCGCGCGAACCGTGGCGTTCGGTACTAAACGCCGCGACACGCGCGCTACAATTAAGCTACCATAGCTACCGGACTCTGAAGACCAAAATACAAAGACGGTGGAACGCGCCAAACGCACACGCGTCCAAGCACGTCCTACCGTCCACGTTCGTCTCTAGCCTCGATGCGCGACGCGCGATCTGCGCGCTTCCCTATAAAATAATAATATTATAAGGCGCTGCTCGGTCTCGGCGTCTCACGCGATCGTCATGCGCCTACGCGCGCACGCGAACGCCTACAATAGCCGCCTGGTCGTCTGCGGCTACTACACGCCCGGTCATTATGAGAATTATAACAAAAGAAGAGCCTCTTGGCAACTCCTCTTAATACAGAAAAAGGTCAATCTTATACTTTTTCTGTATTCGTGCATAACTTCCTCATGACAAAAACGCGTATGAGAGCGTCTGAAAAGGGCACAAGCGATCCGACGCAACGCCAGCGTTCCTACGCAACGACGGCTCAACGACGGCGACGTCATACCAAAACAAACCAGAAAAAAGACGCCGTTCTTTAAAGTTAGACAAGACTAATTTTAAACAGTCGGTTGTCATTTTATTATAGATTTTCTGGTTTTTATAAACATTCATTAACAATTAGATTCATCTAACTTTTAAAACAAAGACTGCGCTTTTTCATGTCAAAAGCCGCCAGACAGTCCGTGCGGTATCGCTGTAAACGGCGTGGCTATTTTAGTTATAAAGCGCGCGTTATTATTGTGACAGGACGCTGGAATTAAGGAGGATAAAAGCAAAGGTTCCCGCTTGTAAAACGCATATTTGAGATTATAATAACCTAAATTAGCGTCGTCTTGTGTCGACGCGGGTCGTCGAAACGCCTCGCACGGCGCGACGTCCCTGAGCGCGCGGGCGACTTATAAGCCAGCCTCATACAAGGGATTAACACTTGCATGAGCGAAAACGCCTCAAGCGTTCGACGCCTATCGTTTAGCGGCGCGCGAGCCGCTTTTTTTAGTTGTTTTATACAGGAGACATACACGTGAGCGATGAAAAACGCTTTGTAATGTGTGACGGTAACGAAGCCGCCGCGATGATCGCGCATCTTTGCAACGAGGTCATGGCGATCTACCCGATTACGCCGTCCTCGACCATGGGCGAGCTGACGGACGATTGGGCCGCCAAGGGCAAAAAAAATCTTTTCGGAACCGTGCCTCACGTGATTGAGATGCAAAGCGAAGCGGGCGCTGCCGGCGCGGTTCACGGCTCGCTACAAGCCGGCGCGTTGACATGTACATTCACCGCCTCGCAGGGTCTCCTGCTCATGATCCCCAATATGTTCAAGATCGCAGGCGAGCAGACCCCGACCGTCTTCCACGTCACCGCGCGATGTATCGCCACCCATGCGCTGTCCATCTTCGGCGATCACTCCGACGTCATGGCGACGCGCTCCTGCGGCTGGGCTATGCTCGCCGCCGGTTCCGTTCAAGAGACCCACGACCTCGCGCTCATCTCATATGCCTCTACGCATAAAAGCCATATCCCATTCCTGCATTTCTTCGACGGCTTCCGTACCTCTCACGAAGTCAATAAATTGGAAAAAATTTCCGACGCCGTCGTGCGCGAAATGATCGATCTGGATTATATCAAAAACTTCCGTGAACGCGCCCTGAACCCGCAAAAGCCCATTATCCGCGGAACCGCGCAAAACCCGGACGTCTTCTTCCAAGCGCGTGAAGCGTGCAATCCTGCCTACAACGCCGTGCCCGCTATTGTCCAAGAGCAAATGGACAAATTCGCGCAACTCACCGGTCGTCAATACCACCTCTTCGACTACTACGGCGACCCCAACGCCGAAAACGTCATTGTCATTATGGCCAGTGGCGCCGGTATCGTGGAAGAATACCTCGACTTCGTCGGCATGGACAAAAACGTCGGTTACCTCAACGTGCGCCTGTATCGTCCATTCGACGCCAACGCCTTTGTCAACGCGCTGCCCAAGTCGGTCAAACGCATTGCCGTGCTTGATCGTACCAAGGAACCCGGATCTGCCGGCGAACCGCTCTATCAAGACGTCGTTACCGCTATGATGCAAAAGTGGAACGGCGCCATGCCGAAAATCTACGGCGGTCGCTTCGGTCTGGCTTCCAAGGACTTCACTCCTGCGATGGTTAAGGGCGTCTTCGACGCGCTCGCCGCGGAAAAACTCGTTCAAGGCTTCACCGTCGGTATCAAAGACGACCTCACCAACCTGAGCGTGGAATACGATCCGAACTTCTCCACCGAAAAAGACGACGTGCGTCGTTGCATCTTCTACGGTCTGGGCAGCGACGGCACCGTCGGCGCTAACAAAGAAACCACTAAGATCGTCGGCGAATATACCCCCAACTTCAGCCAGGGTTACTTCGTTTACGACTCCAAAAAGGCCGGCGCGGTTACCATTTCCCACCTGAGATTCTCGCCGCGACCGATCAAGGGATCCTATCAGATCTACTCCGCAAACTTCGTCGCTTGCCACCAGTTCGTCTTCACCACCAAGGTCGATATGCTCTCGACTATCGTCGAAGGCGGTACTTTCCTGCTCAACTCCCCCTATAGCGCCGATGAAGTCTGGGATCACCTCCCGATCGAACTGCAAGAAGAGATCATCTCCAAGAAGCTGAAGTTCTACGTCGTCGACGCGGTCGCTGTCGCGAAAGCCGCTGGTATGGGCGGTCGCATCAATACCGTCATGGAAACCTGCTTCTTCAAGCTCGGCGACTTCATGCCGGTCGATGAAGGTATCGAACGTATTAAGGCCGGTATCCAGAAGGTTTACGGTAAGAAGGGTCCAGAAATCGTCGAGAAGAACTTCAAGGCGGTCGACTCCTCGCTCGCCGCGTTGCAGGAAGTCAAAGTACCGTCGCAAGTTACCTCGACCTTCCATCGCCTCACCGGCGTTCAGGGCGACGCGCCGGAATTCGTTAAGAACGTCCTGGGCGAAATCCTCGCCTCTCGCGGTGAAAACCTCACTGTTAAGGACATGCTGCCCACCGCCGACGGCTCCTTCCCGACCGGTACGACCAAGTACGAAAAGCGCTCCATCGCCATCGATATCCCGATCTGGGATCCCAATACCTGTATCCAGTGTGGCAACTGCTCCTTGGTATGCCCCCACGCCGCTATCCGACTCAAGATCTACGACGCCGCCAACGGCGCCCCCGCGTCCTTCAAGAGCGTTCCCGCCAAGACCAAGGAATTCGAAGGCAAGCAGTTCACTCTGCAAGTCGCGCCCGACGACTGCACCGGTTGCGGTATGTGCGTCTACGTCTGCCCCGCTAAGAATAAGGAAGTCGAAGGCAAAAAAGGTATCAACCTCGAAAACCAACTCCAGCATCTGGAAGCGGAACGCGCAAACTGGGATTACTTCCTCACCCTGCCCGATTACGACCGCGCCAAGGCCAAGGTCGACACCGTCAAGGGGTCTCAGCTATTACTGCCGCTCTTTGAATTCTCCGGATCCTGCGCCGGTTGCGGCGAAACCCCGTACGTCAAGCTCGTCACCCAACTCTTCGGCGACCGCATGATGATCGCCAACGCCACCGGTTGCTCCTCCATCTACGGCGGTAATCTTCCGACCACCCCGTACACTACCAACGCGGAAGGTTGTGGTCCGGCATGGTGTAACTCACTCTTCGAGGACAACGCCGAATTCGGTCTGGGCATGCGCGCCGGCGTCGACCAACAGCTCGGATTCGTGCGTGAAATCCTCGCCGCTAAGAAAGAGCAAATCGGCGCGGAACTGGTGGAAAACCTCCTGAACAACAAACAGGAAACCGAAGCGGAAATCGCTCAACAGCGCGCTTGGGTCAAGGAACTCAAAGCGAAGCTGGCGCAATGCAATTGCTCTTGCGACGAATCTCGTCTGCTCGCCGATTCCGCCGACTACCTCGTGCGTCGTAGCGCCTGGATCATCGGCGGCGACGGTTGGGCTTACGATATTGGTTACGGCGGGCTCGACCACGTCGTCGCCTCGCAACAGGACGTCAATATCCTGGTGCTCGATACGGAAGTCTACTCCAACACAGGCGGTCAGGCCTCCAAGTCCACGCCTAAGGGCGCTGTCGCCAAATTCGCCGCTGGCGGTAAAGCAACCGGTAAGAAAGACCTCGGCATGATGGCGGTCTCCTATGGCACATGCTTCGTCGGGCAGATCTCCCTGGGCGCCAATCCCGCGCACGCGATCAAGACCCTCGTCGCCGCTGAATCCTACCGCGGTCCCTCCCTGATCATCGCCTACAGCCACTGCATTGGTCAAGGCATCGATATGAAGACCGGTATGGAACTACAGAAAGAAGCGGTGCGTTGCGGATACTGGCCGCTGTGGTCCTACGATCCGCGTCTGGAAAAACCGTTCGTCCTTGCCAGCAAGGCTCCGGAAGGTCTCGTCAGAGATTTCGAAGCGAAGCAAAACCGCTTCAAGTCCCTCAAGCGCATCAATCCCGAAGCGGCTACGAGGTTCGAAGAAGAACTCCAAGCCGACGTCCAGAAGCGTTACGAATACTACAAAGCGCTCCAAGACGTCAAAAAGAACTAGTCATACGCTAGCAGACGTTTAATTACGCTGTGACTCTAGCTACAAACGCTAGAGTTTAAGACTACGCGTCGAACCGTCCCGTACGATTCGACGCGTTTTTTGTCCAACATTTTCAATCCCGACCTGTAGCCGTGCCCTACCGTGCGCTGTCCGCGCGGTCGCCCCAAGGCGTCGCCGATCTTTCAAACGCTAGCGTTAAAACACAAGAGCCACGCTAACGCTCAACGAACCGACGCCTATATATCCAAACCACGCTGAATGTTGCCAAAAAAGTTTCTGTGAACTCACGACTTCTCACTGCTGTTCCAACATGTAAAATCCGAGGTTACAAGCGCTTTTCACTCAACCTGGTTCTTAATATTGTCAGAACAAAAAAATAGCTGGAACTATGTACGTTTATCGACCGTCAAAATAAAACGGTTTGTTGAATTGTGTGTCGTCACACGGCTTTACAGCCAACGTTCCATTCGTCGTAATACGTAAGTATTTGCCAACAAAATGAAACAAATACTGAAACTGTTGTTGACAGACACTAGCGTTCGTGTTACAATACGCCGAACAAGACTAACAATATGCCGCGACGCGCGACGTCTCGCTTTGATTAGTTATTACGTCGTTCGAAACGCTAAAACACTAGGATAGAAAAATGAAACAAGTCAGTCTCGCTCTGGCGCTTTTGCTCTGTTGCGCCGCGTGTATGGTCGGTTGTGGCAAGTCCACGATCAAAACCGAAGGCGTTACCGGTAAAATTACCCTCGACGGTCAGCCTCTGGCCAACTGCAACGTCATCTTCAAGGCGACCGATTCCACCGGTTCTACCGCGGGCGGTCTCACCGACGAAACCGGCGTCTATAAGCTCCAAACCGTCCTCGGCAAGGCCGACGCCGGCACCACCCCGGGAGAATACCAAGTCTTCTTCACCTGTGACGAAGTCGTACAGCCCGAGGAAGTCGACGACGACGGAAACATACTCAAAGAAGAGATCGTCAAGAGCGCGATTCCGAAAAAATACAACAGCCCTGAAACCTCTGGATTCACCGCCACCGTCGTCAAGGGTTCCAATACTTTCGACTTTGACCTCGTCTCCAAATAATTAATGCCCCTAAGTCGATTTTCTCCCTTGCATTTTGCGATATAAGCTACGCCGTACGCTGTGCGCGGAGATTTTCAAGCGTTGTGACAAGTATGCGCGTTGTCAAAACGCGTTAGGCGGCTTTCACACGACCGAAGATACGTTGCTGGGGTCGTTGTAAAGCATAAATTTGACAAGTTTTTAAGAGTTGTTTTTTGCAGAGGCGACGTCTCGTCGTCACTGTTGCCGTATTTATACTCTGTTTTTAGTTCTAACAGGATTTGACTAATGAAATCATCCACTCATCGCCAGGGGTTCACGCTCGTGGAACTTTTGGTCGTCATTGCAATCATCGGTATCTTGATTGGTCTGCTCCTGCCCGCGGTTCAAGCGGCTCGTGAAGCGGCGCGTCGTATGCAGTGCACCAATAATCTCAAGCAATTGGGTTTGGCGGTTCAAAACTTCCACGACATTCAAAATCGTCTGCCGCACCAATACAAAGACCCCTACTGGACCAATATGGCCACCTCCAAGGGCGTAACCGGCACGAACCTCACGCGCCCCGAACGTATGTCCGCGCTCACCTTGCTACTGCCCTTCATTGAACAAACCGCTATTGCGGATATGATCAAGAACGGTCTGGAAAAGGCTATCACCACTGGCAACTCCGATTACTCCCCCAGCCCGACCTACGCCAACCGTGTTCCGACCGACATGGAATACAATCCCTTCACGATCAACCTCGCGGCGTTCCAGTGCCCATCCGACGGAACTACCAATACCTCTCGTAGCGACGACTACTTCGGTCGTACCAACTACGTTTGTAACATGGGCGATGAAGCGATTCGTATGGCGTCGGCGCAACAGCAAGCGAAGCATCGTGGCGTCTTCCACAGCGCCGCCGCTGGAACTATCACCTTGGCGACCGTGATCGACGGTACCAGCAATACCATTGCGTTCAGTGAAATCCTCGCCTCGCGTACCGGTGGCGCTGACACCTCCGATACCTACTATGCCGATACCGACTGCCGCACCGGCGTCGCTTATGCCTCCGCAATCGACAACAACCCCCCGATTAACTGCTTGAACCTGCGCAAAGCCGATAACGTCTTCACTGTCAATACCTACTCGGAAAAAGGACGTCGTTGGTTCCACGCTTATCAGTGCAATACGAATTTCGTCGCCGTTTTGCCTCCGAATGCGCCTAGTTGCTCCTCCGGCACCCCGAATGCCAGTTCGGATAAGGCGTTCCTCTGCACTCCTGGTTCTCGTCACTCTGGCGGCGTCAATGCGGTAATGCTCGACGGTTCCGTCCACTTCATCTCCGAAACCATCGATTGCGGCGATACTTCCTCTTACGGCAATACCTCCGGCAATTCCCAGCACGGCGTCTGGGGCGCTATGGCTTCCGCCCAAGGCGGTGAAACCACCGCTTCCCTGTAAGATATATTCTTACGCTTGACCGTTTAAATACCACGGTCTAACTCTTTCGCGCGACCATTGAAGTCTAACATGACGGCAATGGTCGCGCTTGTATAATACGAATTCTTCTATCTCTTTCAAATAGGCGACGTTCGTTCGCGCGCGATCTCCTTCGTTCCTCTCGCGTCGTCGTGTGTTCAACGCTCCGACTTCATTCTCGTCGCACTACGATCTCTTCTCACAAAACAGGCGCGCCAAAAACAACGCCTGCACGACTTATTTGTCTAAAAACGTTTGCATTCTCTCGTTATTTCGTGTAAGTTATAACGCAAGAAAATACCGAACATGAATCACAGACGCTGTCGACTGTGGTTCGGCGAAAGATTCTTTTAAGGATTCACGAAATGAAACGTTCTTTCTTGCTAGTAACCACGCTGGCGCTAGCGCTTTGTGTAAACGTCGCGCTGGCGCAAAATCTCACGCCAGAGGGTAATTTACCACGCGCAACCCCTGAATCTGTCGGCGTTCCTTCAGACGCGCTCGCCGAAACTATTAAACGGCTCGACGAGGAATTCTCTCGCGTCGACGCCGTCATGATCCTGCGCGACGGTAAGGTCATTGCCGAGGCATGGCGCGCGCCGAACGGTCCGCAGATTCCACACGCGCTCTATTCGCTCAGTAAAAGCTTCTGCTCCACCGCCGTGGGATTTGCCCAAGCCGAGGGTAAGTTGTCCGTTAAGGATAAAATCGTAGACTACTTCCAGGACGAACTGCCGGAAAACCCTGATCCGCGACTCAAAGACGTCACGATCGAACATTTGCTCACCATGTCCTGCGGGCATTCTTCTGACCCGTGGGGGTCGGATCTCATCGGAACCGACTACGGGCTTGAACCACAACTGTCAGACGCTCATCCGACCTGGGCAGAGAGCTTCTTAGCGCGCAAAATCGAATACGAACCCGGTACGACGTTCTTGTATAATACCACCGGTACCTACATGTGCTCGGCTATTGTCCAGAAGGCGGTCGGCGAAAATATCGTGAAATATCTACAGCCGAGACTCTTTGACCCGTTGCATATCGACCCGCCCTACTGGGAACAATCTCCCCAAGGAATTGACAAGGGCGGTACCGGGCTATTCCTCAAAACAGAAGACATTGCCAAGTTCGGTCAACTCTATCTGCAAAAAGGCAAATGGAACGACGAGCAAATCCTACCGGAAGAATGGATTGACGCGGCGACCAGCAAGCACGTGTCCAACGGTTCCGACCCCAATAGCGACTGGGCGCAAGGCTACGGCTATCAGTTCTGGCGTTGCCGACACAACGCTTACCGTGGAGACGGCATGTATTGCCAATTTTGCATTGTAATGCCGGATCAAAATATTGTCGTCGCGATTAATTCCGACTGTAACAACTACCAGGGTGAAGTAAACGTGCTCTTTGACACGCTATTGCCCGCTATAAAGGACGAACCGCTCCCGGAAAATGAAGAAGCGCTCGCTAAGTTGCACGAAATTGAAAAGTCACTGCAGCCCAAAGAAGCGTCCTCCGATAGCGAAGTTCATAGTCTGAGCCTCCATAGCGACGCGCTCGGGCGCGACGTCAATTATTGCGTCTACATTCCCAAAGAATACCGCACCACCAGCATCAGCTACCCAACGCTCTATCTCCTTCACGGGCTTTATGGCAACCAGACAAACTGGAGCGATCCGGAACGTGGCAATATGCGTGCGATTTGTGACGCGTGGTTCACGAATCACCTCGACAAAAAACGTATTGTCATTATGCCGGACGGCGGCAATCTATGGTATCGCGACTCCCTCGACGACTCCAGTAAGTACGAAACCTTCTTCTTTAACGAGCTAATTCCCGAGGTGGAAAAGCGTTATCGTTGCCAGCATGACGCTTCCTCACGCGCGATCGCCGGTCTGTCCATGGGAGGTTACGGCGCTTTGCTCTATGCGCTACATCGTCCCGACATGTTCCAGTCCTGCTACGCCATGAGTCCGGCGATTCGTACCGCTGACGAGGTTCAAAAGCTCTCATTTGAAGAGTTTAAAAAGCGATACGCCGCGACCGCCGACGTCAAAGACGGGGACGAAAGACTCACTGAGTATTTCTATGAAAATGACCCGCACACACTCGTGACGAAGCTTAGCGAAGAAGACAAAAAGCGTATGTCTTTCCTCATCGACTGTGGCGACGACGACTCACTACTCTACGGTGGATACGTCTTCTTCCAAAAGGCAAAAAGCGTTGGCGCTAATTGCGAACTGCGCGTGAGAGACGGTGTTCATGACTGGAAATACTGGAGAGAAGCGCTCGAAATGACGCTTCAGTTCATCTCCAAATAACACAGAAATCCGGTTTTCACGACTACTTGCGAAATAACCTATCAAAAAACGCGACGCCGCTAGTTCGACCAAGCGACGTCGCGTTTTCTTATGGATTCGCTATAACGCCGCGCAACTCGATTGGAACGAGTCGCGCAACGTTTCTGATTACAGGGGGAGCGACAGATTCATACAGCCTCGGCGTTCCAACGCTGGCGACGCCACGCGCCGGGAGTATCTCACGCGCAGGCGGCGCTTACGATTTGAGCGCCAGGTCACACGCGCATAAAGATGCGACGACGATACAGCCACAGCAGGAAGAGCCAGGACACAATCAGCCCGGCTATGGTCGTGGCGATCGTCTGGAACGCGCCGTTTTCAATCACTTGCTCCACGCCGTCGACGAGGATTTCACGTTTGCAAGGGATAAAACGAGAAATCGCGTCCGCAAAAAAGAAGTCGCGCATATTGTCGAACACGATAATACGTTTCGCAAGGAAGATCGTAATCGAATTCATACCGACAACTGCAAAGGGGAAGCCGAGCCAGCGCAGACGCAAAACGTCAATGAGAAGATAGAAGAGCGCAAGCGCAAGCGCGGAGTAACCGCCGACAAAGCACACGAACGAGCTATTCCAAAGGTTCTTATTGATCGGAAAGACCATATGCCAAAGCGCGCCTATCACCATCAGTATGACGCCGCCCATGGTTAAGACCAGGAGTTTCTGCGCCTTAGAGGCATATTGACCGTCGGTGATCTTGAGCGTCATAGCGTCGACGTCTTGCATTTGTTCTTCTGCAACGTCGTCGCTACTGCGACTAGGACGTTCCGCGCGCGCGAGCACGCCGCCGAAGAACATGCCCAGTAGCGCGGTGACAATAGCGGGAACGGTGGAAGCGAGTCCCTCTGGGTCTCTGAGATTTCGGAACACGGCGGGGTCGTATTCTTTAATCACGCCACGCTGGAAGTCGTGGTCATGATAGAGTTTACCGGGCACGAGTTTACGGTCGACGTAGTTGACGACGCACCCTTCTGGCAGCATATTATGCCGCACGGTTCCGATCTCGGGGTAATCTTCGGAGTCTATGTCGGGTAAGGGGTTGTCTTCACAGATAGCGTTCGGCTGACGCTCGAAGAGCTGTTTAACGCGCGCCATATAGGCGTCTTTGGTGAACTGCTCTTTCGGGGCGACGTCTGGCGCGGGCACGAGCGCGACGACCAACCAGTATCCGACCAGAATCAGCGCGGCAAGCGCTCCCAGTACGACCTTGTGACGACGGAAAATCAGATAGATAAACGCCGCAAACATCCAGGCCAGACCGATGTGCTGCAAAACGCCCATGTAGCGAAGATGCGTCAGATCGAAGCTCAAGCGATTACTGTAGATAATGCCAAGGAAGACCAGTGCAAATCCGCGCCAGAGAATCTTCAGACAAATGCGCCATACGGGTCGACCGTTTGCGAGTTGCTTGCGAAGCGAGAAAGGAAAAGAAACGCCCGCGAGGAACAGAAATAACGGGAAAATCGTGTCATGATGAAGAACGCCGTTCCACTTCACGTGATTCATATGCTTCGCGAGTGTCGCGCGAGTGTCGGCGCTCACGATCTTACCGCAAGCGTGAGCCTTAACGACCGCCGAGTCGCTAATCACGCGAAAGTCTTCGCTATGCAGACGGCACGCCTGCGTAATCAACGTCGCAAGACCTATTATACACAGCATATTAAGCCCGCGCAGTGCGTCGAGCGACATGAGTCGACGCGACGCGCGCTTCTTAATCGCCTCTTCCGTTTGAGGCGCGCCGGAGAGTTGGTTTTCAAAGAGACTCTCCTCGGCTTTTTTGGTTTTATTCTTCATAAGGCTTCTCCTCGTGTTATGCGTCTGTTCGCGTCAAACGCGTGGACACATGCGCGACGACTAGAGCGTCGCTATAGTCTCTGGCGTTATTATACCTCCTCTTGCCAATCGGGTCAAATTCCTGTCGCGCGCCGGTCTTATCAAGGAACGCTTACGCTGAAAACCGCGGTAGCGACTAGCGTCGCGCTGTCTTCTCTGATATAATACGCGCAAAGATTGGAGCAGACCGACGCTCAACGCTCTGCGTTGTGCAAACGTTACGCTCTGTTGACGCCTTAAACGATTGATAGGATCGAAATCATGCATTATCGACACGTACGCCGTTTGGCGCTGTACGCCGCGTTCTGCGCCTGGGCGCTCTTGGGCTCGACGCTCTACGCTCAGCGCGCAAACGACCTGCAATTCTCACACGCCATGCCGCCGGAAACCAATCAACTTCCGAGCAATCCCACGCGCGCGGAACTATTACAAGGCTTTGCCAATCCCACGGGTCTTGTTCGCACCGGCGCTTACTGGTACTGGCTCTCGGGCAACTCCTCGCAAGAAGGCGTTCGCAAAGACATTGAAGCAATGAAGTCCGTGGGAATTGACCGCGCCTATATTGGCGATATCGGTCAAGACGCCGTTCCGACCGGTCCGGTTCGATTTTTCTCTGACGAATGGTGGGAAATCGTTCACCAGGCTTTCAAAGCGGGCACAGAAAACGACGTAGAAGTCGGTATCTTCAACTCCCCGGGCTGGAGCCAATCGGGCGGTCCTTGGGTCAGTTACGATATGGCCATGCGCTATCTGGTTAAGAGCGAAACACTTGTGACCGGTCCCAAGAAGGTCAAATTCGAACTGACCAAACCGGAATTTCGCAACGAAAATAAAGACGAATATCAAGACGTCGTCGTGATCGCCTACCCCGCCCCGAAGGGATACGGCGAAAGAATCGTAGAAAATAATCCCGATAAACTCAATCTCGTCGCTGGAAAACCCACTACCCTCACGATTACCGCCGACAATGACTTCACCGCCCGTGGCGCCGTCGTTAAACTGCAACCGCGTCCGGTCATTGCTCAGGTGGAAATCTTCGCGAAAGTCAAGGGCGACAAGAAGTCAATCGCTAAGTTTGAAGTCAACCGCTACAATCCCGAACTAAACGTCGGGTTTATGCCATATGCGCCGGTAACCGCCAACTTCCCCGCCGCGACCGCCAAAGAATTTGAAATCGTCGTCACTGCTGACCGTGACGCCGCTCTGGCGGAAGTCTCGCTGGAAGCCGCTCCCGTCGTCGCCGACGTCTTCAATAAGACGCTTGCGAAAATGCACCAAACGCCTCACCCAATGTGGCATGAATACCAGTGGCCACAAGCCGCGAAAGAGGCAAGAGAAGACCGCGACGGCGCTTACGATCCAAATAAGGTCGTCGTGCTCACCGATAAGGTCAAGGACGGCGTTCTCACTTGGGACGTCCCGGAAGGTGATTGGGTCGTCGAACGCTTCGGCGCGGTTCCCACCGGAACTAAAAACGCCCCCGCTGTTCCTGAAGCTACCGGTTACGAAGTCGATAAAATGAGCGCTGAACACGCCCTGGAGCACTTCAACGCCTATATGCTCGACCTAATCAACCGCTTCCCGAAAGAGGACATGAAGTCCTTCACCACGATTGTGCAAGACAGCTACGAAATGGGCGGGCAGAACTACACCGACAATCTCGCGGAAAAGTTCAAGGCGTCCTTTGGCTACGACCCAACTGCGTATCTGCCGGTCTATTACGGCGCGGTCGCTGGCAATCTCGACGTCTCGGAACGTTTCCTCTGGGACCTGCGTCGTTTTATTGCCGACGAAGTGGCCTACTCCTATGTCGGAGGTCTACGCGAAGCCGCTAACGCCTACGGTAAAAACACTTGGCTCGAATGCTACGGTCACTGGGGCTTCCCGGGCGAATTCCTGCAGTACGGCGGTCAGTCGAACGAAATCGCCGGGGAATACTGGAGCGAAGGCTCGCTCGGCGATATCGAAAACCGTATCGCCTCCTCATGCGGTCATATCTACGGTAAAACCAAAATTTGGGCGGAATCGAACACCTGTGCTGGCAATCCTTACGGTCGCAGTCCGGTCGATCTCAAGAAACGAACCGACCGCTTCTTCGCCGACGGTATCAACAACACGTTGCTCCACCTGTTCGTGGAACAACCGGACGAACGTAAACCCGGTTTTAACGCTTGGTTCGGTAACGAATTCAATCGTCACAACACCTGGTTCCCGCAACTTGACCTCTACGTTATGTACCTCAAGCGCGTGAACTATATGCTACAACAGGGTTTGAACGTTGCCGACGTCGCCTACTTCATCGGCGAAGACTGCCCCAAGATGGTCGGTCTTGTCGAGCCGGCGCTGCCCTCTGGCTATCAGTACGACTTTATTAACGGCGAAGTGCTCGTGGAGACCGTAAGCGTCGACGAAAAAGGTCTGCTCACGCTGCCACACGGCACGCAGTACAAAATCCTTGTCCTGCCGCCGCTTGACTCTATGCGTCCCGCCGTGCTCAAGAGTATTAAAAAGCTCGTGGAAGACGGCGCCTTTGTCCTGGGACCGAAACCCTCGCGCTCTCCGAGTTTACAAGACTACCCCAACGCCGACGCGCAAGTCAAAGAACTGGCTGACCAACTCTGGGGCGACGTCGACGGCGTGAACGTCAAGAGCCGTAAGGTCGGAAAAGGCACAATCGCGTCTGGTCTGACCATGGAAGAAGCGCTCGCTATGGTCAATTGCCCGCCTGACTGCCAATATGACCCGGCGACGCAACTGGTCTATGGTCGTCGAACCACCGATAATGGCGACCTCTACTTCATCGCGAACCAAACCGACGCGACGCTCAATGACGTAAACGTCGTCTTCCGCGTTAGCGGTAAAGAGCCGGAAATTTGGGATCCCACCACCGGCGAAACGCGTCAAGTCAAATCCTGGTCTGTTAAAGACGGGCGCACGACCATTGCGCTAAATTTCGTGCCACAAGAGAGTTACTTCGTCGTCTTCGAAAAGGATACCGACGCGAACGCCGGTACCGGCAAGAGCAACGCGCTCGCGCTCGAAACGCTCGTGGACGTCAACGGTCCTTGGGACGTCTCCTTCTTAACAGACGAAGTCTCGCGCGGTCCCAAAGGGACAATTGTCTTTGATAACCTCTACGACTGGACGACTTCCGATAACGACGCCATTAAGTACTACTCCGGTACGGCAAACTACGCCACGATCGTCAAGCTCGACGCTAAACCGACTAACCGCGTTTACTTAGAACTTGGCGCCGTCAGTGAAATGGCGAAAGTCACAATCAATGGCTCTTACGTCGGCGGCGTGTGGACCGCGCCGTATCGTCTCGACGTGACCGAATACCTCAAGCAGGGCGACAACATTCTACAAATCGAAGTGGTCAACTGCTGGGTCAATCGTCTCATCGGCGACTCCAAACTGCCGGAAAATGAGCGTAAAACCTGGTGCCCGGTCAATAATTACACGCCGCAATCGCCACTCAAGAAGTCCGGTCTGATCGGACCGGTTCGCTTGGCGCAAGAGAAGAACTAAGTCGCGCGTTAACTTGTTCTAGTTTAAACGCGTCGTGGTCGCGTCCCTGCCTAACACACGCGACCGCGACGTTTTCTTACGCCGACCCGATACGCATTCCTGCCTCGGATCGGCTTTGCCCACGCTAAATACAGCTATGCAAACTCTTTCTCAGATCACCTGGCGGCTACCGCGGCATACGCTAACGTTCGAACGACCATGTCTCATGGGGATCGTGAACGTAACGCCCGATAGTTTTTCCGACGGCGGTCAGTTCCGCGCCAACGATGCGCAAACCGTTAATAGCGTTAGCGATAGCGACTGTGATCGTAAAGCTTTTCGAGTCGATATTGCCGCTACGGTCGACTATGCGCGCGAACTACTACGCAACGGCGCGTCGATTCTCGACGTCGGGGGAGAAAGCACGCGACCCGGTAGCGACGCCATTGACGAAGCGGAAGAGCTAAGGCGTGTCATTCCTGTGATTAAAGCGCTCGCGCGCGAACTCAACGCGCCGATCTCCGTCGATTCTTATCGTCCGGCCGTTATTCACGCCGCGCTGGAATGCGGCGCGGAAATCGCCAATGACGTCGCCGCCGGTCGCT
Organism: Planctomycetia bacterium; assembly: GCA_030537455.1. Lineage (GTDB taxonomy): Bacteria > Planctomycetota > Planctomycetia > Pirellulales > Thermoguttaceae > RUG369. The sequence goes on from JAUNMR010000024.1 coordinate 53,972, forward strand.
ATCAAACGTCGCAGAAAAGTTTTAGCAACGAGGACGATACGCCCGAAAGGGAAGAGCTTGCGGAAATCGTCGCGCGCTCCGGCGCGGGCGTGTGTCTCATGCACATGCGCGGCGTACCGAAGACAATGCAAAGCGTGGAACCGATTTACGAACGCGGGGTCGTTGAGGAAACGTTAAGTTTTCTGTCGCGTCGCCGGGACGCTTTTCTCCATTGCGGGGTACGTCCCGAGCAATTGGCGTATGACCCGGGAATCGGATTCGGTAAGACGTTAGAGCAGAATTGGGCGTTAATCGCCAACGCCGACGCCTTTTTATCACTAGGCGGCGTCGTACTTTACGGCTGCTCGCGTAAACGGTTTCTCACGGGAACCTTGGAGGAAATCGACGCCAGAGAGAAGACCACGCTGAACGTCTATTCCCAAACCCTGGAACGGCGCGACTTTATGACGGCGCAAACGACCGTGGCGCTCGCACGACGCGGCGTGCATGTCATTCGCGTGCACAATGTCGCTATGTCACGTCTAGCGTTGGAATTAGCGCAACGCGCGGGCGATCTACCGCTGAGGTCTGCGTCATGCCAGAAGTAACGCGCGCGCTGATTTTAGGCACAGACGAAGCCGGGTACGGTCCTAATCTCGGACCGCTCGTGCTCGGCGCTTCCGCCTGGACAATGTCGCTCTCAAAGGAGCAGACCGAGCGACTGCCACCTTTGGAATCCTTTGCCGCGCCAAGGCTTACGTCGACGTCGGCGCCTGCGCCGAACAAGCCGACGCCACGTCGACGTCTACCCGCCGCGGCGTCGCAAACCTTGTCGTTATTCGAGCTAGTCGACGCGCCCCAAACGCCGTGCGATTCCACTATTCCCGAGGCTGAAAGCGTCAACCCGTTCGACGCGTTGCCCGACGCGCTGAACGAACGACTCTATGAAATTGCTCAGCGACGCGCGATCTTTCCGCTAATGGATTCCAAACGCCTCTACCTCGCCGGCAAAACGTTACACGCCCTAGAGCGTTCCTACTGGCTCGCGCGTGCGCTCATTGCCCCCGACGCGCTAAGCAAACCGCTCGCCTTTCGCGCTCAGACGCAGACCATCGACCACCGTCGCACGCTCGGGCTAACGCAAGAGGAGACTTTGCCACCGTGGGAAGAACAGTTCGACTGCGCGCTCCCATTAGACGCGCGCGTCGGCGATCTAGCGGATCTACAAGCCGACCGTGACAAAATCCACGAATACCTCAAGACGCGTGGACTTAACCTTTGCGCGCTTACCACGCGACGCGTTCAGCCGCGTCAGTTCAACGCGCTAATCAAACGGCTTGCGCTCAAAAGCGACCTCATTGCCGAGGTTACGCTTGCTACCCTAGCGGAAACGCTCATTTGCGCATTATCTCGCGACGACGTCCACGCGCCTCAGGGCGTCTACGCGCTGGCGCTATGCGACAAACTCGGAGGACGCGACCATTATGCGCAGGCGCTACGCGAACGCTTTCCACAGGCGCAACTTACGATTCTACGCGAAGCGCGCGAGCAGAGCGTCTACCGACTATTAGCGCAACGCGCGCGAGTGCGCGACTCTTCCGTGCGCGACCTGCCCAGCGCCGTGGCGCTTGAGGTTCGATTCACCGCCAAGGGCGAGCGCTACGTCCCGACCGCGCTCGCGTCGATTTGCGCTAAATACTGGCGAGAAATATCGATGCATGCGTTCAATGTTTTTTGGCGCAAACAACTTAGCGACGAACTGCGCCCCACCGCTGGCTATCCCGTCGACGCGATACGTTTTAGAAACGACGTCGAGAAGACCAGGCGTCGCCTCGGCATTAGCGACGAGGAATTCTGGCGTGTGAAATAACGCCGTGAGTCAAGGAGATATCATCTTTCATGTCGACCCCACAAGGCGCCGAGGCGAAGCGACCGCAAGCCGAGGCGATTACCATCCACAAGCGTACGCGCAAACGTCGAATCGTCGAATGGTTCTTCGGATTAACGAGTCTGGCGTATTTCCTATTCTATTGGGAAAATAACGTTATCCAGACGCGGCAGTTCGAACGAATAGACGCGCGCGTGCCACGGGAACTCGACGGTCTAACGATTGTGCAAATCTCCGACTTGCATCACAAGGAATTTGGCGCCAATAACAAACGTTTACTTGCAAAGGTACGGCAAGCGAAACCGGACGTCATAGCGATCACCGGCGACCTCATTGACGAGCGCAACTTCGATTTGAACTTCACACGACGTTTTATCGCCGCGTGTGTCGACATAGCGCCGACCCTGTACGTCACGGGCAATCATGAAATGAACTTTCATGACCATTACCTTTTCGAGTTCCTTGACGCGGTGGAGGCGAGCGGCGCGTACCTCATGGACGATCGCGCCTTTGAAATCTCACGTCAGGGGCAGACGCTACAGTTCAGCCCCAAAGCGACGCTACCGCAACCGCGTCGTGACGACGACAGTCGCCCGAGCATACCGCCACAAGCGTCGGTTACGACCGACACGACCGAAAGCGAGGAGGAACTACTCGACCTGCTCATGCAGCCTGAGGAGCCAAGCCAGACAGAAACGGAAAGCGCCAACCCCAATGCGATTCTCATCGCCGGCGTGGCCGACCCGGTCAGATATCGTCCGCAAGACACACAGCAACTCGACGTCGCGCTCAGTTGCCTGCCGCGGAGCGACCAGCAGTTCGCCGTCCTGCTCTCGCACCGACCAGAAGCCTTTGACGTCTACGTCAAGCGCCGATTCGACCTAACGCTGACCGGTCACGCACACGGCGGCCAGTGTCGAATTCCGGGTATTCTCCCGAACGGTCTGATCGCGCCGAACCAAGGTTGGTTTCCGCGCTACGCTTCGGGTATCTTTGAAAAGGACTCCTGCGCCATGATCGTCTCGCGTGGGCTCGGCGCCAGCGTTGTGCCCACGCGCATTATGAACCGACCGGAACTGGTCGTTTGCCGAATACGACACGCACACGACTAATTTCAATCTGTTATATTAACCAATCAAACCTACGAGGTTTACGCCATGCCCTATTTTGGCGTTCACGAATCGATTAACGGCGGATTTGCCGCCGCGGTACAACGTATTAGCGCCAACGGTTTTGACGCAATACAGATCTTTTCCGGCAACGCCTCGCGTTGGGAAAATAAGAGCATTTCCCCGGAGGACGCGCAGGAATTTCAAAAGGCGTTGCGGGAGGAGAAAATCGAGCATACGCTCATTCACGATTCCTACCTGATCAATATAGCGTCGGTCGATCCAGAGAAGTTGGCGCGCTCCCAGTCGCGTTTTACCGACGAACTACTGCGCGCGGAACTTCTGGGCGTGCCCTATCTTGTCATGCACCCGGGATCCTTTAAAGACGACGCGCGTGAAAATGGCGTAGCGCGCGCGTCGCAGTCGTTCGACACGATCTTCCAGGCGTTGCCGTCTAGCAATCAGGTCACGGTTCTTGTGGAGATTACCGCCGGTCAGGGCTCCTATCTTGGCTCCACATTTGAGGAAATCGCGGCGATTATCAACGGTTCCGCCTACGCCAGTCGTCTGGGCGTCTGCTTTGACACTTGCCACGCGTTCGCCTCGGGCTATGATTTTCTCACGCGCGACGCCTATCTGCGCGTTATGGACGACTTCGATAAGGTTCTGGGATTGGACAAACTCATGGCGTTCCACCTAAACGACTCAATGAAGGGGCTGGCCTCGCACGTCGACCGTCACACTCACATCGGTCTGGGCGCGCTAGGACTGGAGCCCTTCCGACTCATTGTAAACGACCCGAGGTTCAAAGACACGCCGATGTACCTCGAGACCCCTAAGGGCGAAAATGAAAACGGAGAAGACTGGGATAAAGTCAACCTAGCGACGCTCCGTGCCCTCTTGCAATAAAAGGATTTCCGCGCCGATTACGGCGTGCTTACTTCACCTGAGGAGTTTGATTATGTTTAAAAAGATCTTTTGGCTCGCGTCCCTCCTTGTCAGCCTGGCCGCGCTGACCTCGAGCGCATCTAACGCGCGCGCGTTTGATGAATTCAATCTTTGGCCGGAACTTGCCCCGAACGAAAAGCCGGACGCAAAAAAGCCGACCTACGAACTGTGGACGCCTGAAAACAAGACGACCGACGCCCTGCTCATCGTCGCGCCCGGAGGAGGTTACAACGGTCTGGCTTACGCGCATGAAGGCGATAAAATCGGAAAATACTTCACCTCCAAAGGCGTCACAACCGTCGTGCTAAAATACCGCGTACCCAGAAGAGAGGGCGTGCCCAAGCACATGGCGGCATGGCAAGACGCGCAAAGAATGGTGCGCGTGGCGCGTGCAAATGCAAAGCAGTGGGGTATCAACCCTGACAAAATCGGTTTTATGGGCTTTTCCGCCGGAGGACACCTCACGCTCATGGTCGCGACGACAAGCAAAACCAATGCTTACGAGCCTATCGACGAGATCGACAAGTTGCCGTGCAACGTGAACTTCGCCATTCCGGTCTATCCCGCATACGTCCTGGAAGACGGAGCTGACGGCGCCAATACGACCAAGGGAAACGACTCCACTATGGTCAACGACTTCGCTTTTGACGAAAACACCCCTCCGATGTGCCTCATTCATGGCGACAACGACGTCTACTCCCCCATGGGCTCCGTCGCCGTTTACGCCAAGTTACGAAAAATGCAGATCCCTGCGGAATTGCACATCTACGCTAATATCGCGCACGGTTTCGGCGGCAATCCCACCGACAACCACGTTGGAGACTGGCTCAATCGCGTCTATTACTGGATGCAGTCCCTCGGGTTCTAAACGACTCCACTACGATAACGACTAGTTTGCCGTCCTAAAGACGCCAATCTCCTAACACATTGAGCACGACGCGCCTCCGCAACGTCGTGCTCTTTCTTATTCTTTGTAAATAATTTTGCGCAAACTATAAAAATCCCTAGACTTACGCCGCTTTTACCGCGTCCCTCAACGTTGACCGCTTGAGGTTACTAGAAGCAGTTTCATAACACATCTACCCGGGTGAATATTGCAGTTGAAACCTCTCAAGGAAACGCTCGCTTTTTTTACGCCACGGGCAAAGCCCGTGGCGATCTGCCCGCAGGGCAGCCCAGCCGGAGGCTTTAGCCTCCGGATAAAAAACAAGCCAAGTCGTCGCTCAGACGCACTATTATACGCCCAGCTGAACCACCAACCAAAACTACCAACCAACGTTCAAGATCGCCCTGCGTTTTCTTGCGCCACGGGCAAGGCCCGTGGTGACCTGCCCAAAGGGCAGCCCAGCCGGAGGCTTTAGCCTCCGGATAAAAAACAAGCGATTCAGCGCTCAGACGCCCTATTTTACGCCCAGCTGAACCACCAACCAAAACTACCAACCAACGTTCAAGATCGCCCTGCGTTTTCTTGCGCCACGGGCAAGGCCCGTGGCGATCTGCCCAAAGGGCAGCCCAGCCGGAGGCTTTAGCCTCCGGATAAAAAACCAAGCGCTTCAGCATTCAAACGCACTATTATACGCCCAGCTGATCCACCAACCCAAACCATCAACCCGCTATCACGTCCGCCCTGCGTTTTTTTACGCCACGGGCAATGCCCGTGGCGATCTGCCCGCAGGGCGGGGCGTCCGCAGTCCAAGGGCTACGGATAAACACATTAGCGGTTAAAGCGTCTTATAGAACTGATTTCTTGAAACAGCACGTTCATTCGGTAGTGTCAAGCGTCGAACAAATATTCCGCTGTTGGTTCTGCGCGCTCGTCAAATTCGCCCCTGCCTAAACAACGCGTATCATATGTAATTGCACAACAAAGCGCCGTCGCGCAATTCGTCGCCCCCAAGCTTTTGACCCATGTCTTTAACTCATTGTCATCGATTCTTTTACGTATTGTGTCAGTCCGGACTCAGCGCCGCCATTGTCCACCCCATCACATGGCAATTTTATCCGCAGAGTAAAGCGTGCGGTTTACACGCACGTTGGGCGGGCGACGCGGATGATGAGTGTCTTAAATTAATGCAGGCGATTGTGAAAGCGGGTGGTATATTTTATCCGGAGGCTAAAGCCTCCGGATTGCCCCGCCCTGCGGGCGGGGCGCCACGGGCTTTGCCCGTGGCGTAAAAAAACACAGGGCGATCGGGAT
>JAUNMR010000054.1 GCA_030537455.1 Planctomycetia bacterium
CGCCCTCCTCTTGATCTTCGTTAAGATCCGTTAGTTCAATGGAATCGAGCACAAAGGGGTGAGGCGTAGTCAACCTTAGATCATAGAGTTCCGAAGTCGCTTCGATGAGCGCGTCGAGTTCTAATTCCACGCTTGCGGCGCGAAATAGCAGTGTTTCGACCAGATCGACCTCCGGCAGAGGACTGCGTACGCTGGTGTGAATCGAGGCGTCGCGAGAAACCAGCGCGAGGTCGTACGCAACGTTAGGAGAATCGGCAAGTTCGCCCCAGGCGGCTTTGAATTCAGTCGCACGAACAGCGACGTCGCCGATCTGCTCCTCCGTCACGCCTAAGTCAAGCGTGTAATCGACATTAGCGCCCGGGGAAATCGCCAGCCAGTTCTTATCGACATGTGCGCCGCGAGTGGCAATTTTAGGAAATGAGATCGCGCCAATACCGGCGAAATTACGCGCGACAAAGTCGACGTTGAGCGTAAAGCTTCCGGACGCAGGTTTTTTAAAGGTCACGCGCATCGCGTTATTTTGCGACGTCGGGGGTTCTACCGTGTCGATTTCGACCGCGTCGCATTTGCAATATCCTGAAAAAGCATAACTTGGGTCGCATTCGATCTCGAGGCTCTGAACCTTGCCGCCGACCACCTGATAGTGAAAGGCCGCGCGCGCGTCCATTTGAGTCGTGCGTGGACGTAAAAGAAAATATTGCTCAACTTCAACGCTCGTCTTATTAGAACGTTCGCCATTGGGTTCTAAGGTCAAGGTCAGGCGGTCGATGGCGCCCAGATCGGCGGCTAAGCTACCGGGAGAACGCCAGACGCGTCCCATGGCATTGGGAACGTCGACCTTAGGCGCGTCAATTGAGGCGGTCAGTTCCAGTCTTGCGGAAGCGCAAGGCAAAATCGGCACGGATATTTGAGGGACGGCGTCGTGATTCTCTTCGGCGGTAAATTGTGGCGCGATAAGCGTTAGTTCCAGCAAGTGCTCGCCCGGTTCGACGTTTTCCAGTTCAATGAGCAGTTCCGAACCGGCTTCATCGTAGATCGCAGAGACCGTTTGACGATCGAACCGCGCTCCCCCGTCGGACGTCAATTGAACGGCGGGAAGCGCTAGCGTAACGTTCGGTTCCTCCGTCACGATACGATAAGTCGCTTTAAGATTAAAGAGCGAAGTAGTTTCGGTAAAACTATTGTAGTTTAACGCGCCCTGATAAAACGCGTCGACCACGCGCCAGTTGCGCTGGCGAGGACGCGCGCGAAGAGCCGTGCGAATGCGCTGATAGAATTCTGAATCAATCCAGTAGTATTCTCCGGTGGGGCGCTGATTCTCGTCGATTGGCGCAAAGACGCGATAAGGCTCTTGTTCTTCTTGGTTTAGCTCAGTTTCTTCAACGGGGTTGGCGTCAAATTCGTGGTCTGTCGCACGCGCGGTCACACTTGGGGCGCTAGCGTTACGTTGCACGCCGGGCGTGGGCATAGGCGACTGTTGCGCGCGCACGCGTGACAGACCTAAACTTGCCGACAGAGCGATTGCCGTAGCTAAAGCCAGGGCGCAACACAGTTTCATGGAGACTTTGGCGTCGCGTTCGGGCGCATTTTCACCCAGACGTTGCGAGTCGTCCTGCTCCGCATGTAAGAGCGCCTCTCTGACACGCGCGTCCTTCAGGTCGACGAACCCGGCAGTGGTTTCATGGGACTGCGAGGCGTCGTGCGCGACGCCCACAGCGCCGTCCTTTTCCTCGGACGCTTTATGTCGGCGCGTCATGACCGGATCTGCCTTGGGTTCGTTCACAGCGTCTTTTCCCTTGTCTTCCTGGCGTTTAGGCGTAAAGAAGCGCGCGATAATCGAACAGAAAGCGGCAAAAGCAAAACCACGCGCGCCCGCTTGGACTTCTAAACGGCAGACCAAGATCGCGGCAATACTAACGCCCAATACGCCTAAAAGTAGACGAATACTAATACTAAGTCGTCGCCATGTAATTATGAGTAAGCAGGCGAAACAAGCGAGTGTGATCGCGTCGAGGAAGTAGCTCCCGGTCACAACGACCCCGCGATCGGCGCGCGCTAAGGGGGTAGACCATCTTCGCCATCCTAAGGCGTATTCCGCTTTGGAGCGTTCATGCCAAGGGCTAATCGTCGGGTCGCTCTGACGCCATTGTGTCGCGCTTACGAAACGTTGCGTCGCAGAGCTCACGATTTTATCACGAAAGGCGCGAGCCTGGGAGTACGACTGAACCATACGCGCGTTGGAGCCGCAGGCGGACACGGTCGCTAAATTGTCGTAACGTTGTGATTCTTCACGAGTTGTTAGCAGCGCAAAGTTCTCGTCGAGGTAAATCAAAAACAGTCCCGAAAGTTCGAGCATATCGTCGGCGCACTCCAGGGGCGAGGCGTTCGGCGTTTGTGGCGTGAGCGTGGAAGGCAAGACCCCGACGCGCGCCAATGCGTAACGGTCGACGTAAAGTTCAAAGGGGCGCGTCGAACGCTGTAGGCGTCCAAAGGGAGAGTCGATCACATTTGAATCGACGCCGTCGGTTTTAGAGTCCGCGGAAGTTACGGTCGCTTCCTCTTCGACGTCGTCCTTCTGGTTCGCCGGTCCAATCGCCGGGGCAAAGAGTTGCTCAATGACCGTAGCGGAACCAAAGACGTCGCCCCAGGTCGCCGCGTCTACGCGAGACTGACCCGATGCGGAACGTGATTCGCCGATCGCAAACCGCAAAGCCGACTGATCGCCAAGTCGAGAATAACACCTAAGCGCCTGAGAACGCATATGATCCAATCGCTCACGAGGAGCGCAAAGGTCGTCCCAAACCGAACGCGCCCAACTAATCGCGTCGCGACGACCGTCGTTAAATAGCCCGTGGGCGCCGTAGGTCTGGAATTGAGGAGGCGCCCAAACGCTCCACTTGCCCGATAAGACCGGCATGTCAAGCGTCACGTCGCTCGGTTTAAGACGACGAATTATGCGACCACGAGGCTCCGGTGTGACAAATTCGATCTCAAGACACACAAACCGTCGATCCGGTAAGAGACACACGTCGACGCCCCAGCGCAAATCGGAGTCGGTTTCTTCGCGCAGGAACCACTCGGTCGGTCTACTATCGATAAGCACAGAGCGCAACTGGTCGGGCGCAATTGTTTCAGGAAAAAATAAGCTGACCGTCTGACGACCGCTGTTTTCGATAAAGAAGACAATACGATTGCGTACAAGTTCCCCCACTTCATAGTAGGCGTCGTACTGCTGATTCCAGCACAGGGCATTGGCGGAGGAGGTCTGATCGGTAACGTAAGCGCTGTTTTCAGGCGGATAAGAATAGATCGTCAAGCCAGGCGCGCGGAAGGAGTCGCCGACGTCGGAGTCGATCGAAGATTTGTAACGATAGGCGCGCGTGAGAGATTCATACTGCTCAGTGGCAACGGTCGGCGCGGTGGAACTCCACAGCGCGTTATGACTGGGAGAATCCCAGAGCATATCGCTTTCGCTAAATTCAGTTGGCGAGTCGACTTGTACCCAGTAAGGCAAGTCGAGACTGGCCTTTATCACGAACTCGGCGGTCTGACCGACCGACTCCGGGAAGAAGACCAGCGGCGCTTGCACCGCGAAAGCAAAGGGCGTTGTGTGGAATAGATTGAGATCAAATGGCACCGAACGCGAGGTCGTCATACGAATCTCGTAGACGTCGACGTTATCCGGCACGTGCATCGCGGCGGCTTCCTCCGGCGTCAATCGTGTCGCTTCATAGGTTTTATCAGGATCACTAGCGGTGGACCAGGTCCAAACGCGACGTTCCGCAACGGTTCCTTGGGTACTGGGCGAGACAAAGAAGACCAATCTTTCCACGCGCGCGCCATTAGCGGGGGCGCAGTGCAGTCGCCAGTTTTCCACGTAGGAATCGGCGTGCAGGTCACAGCGACAAGTCAGGTCGACGGAGTAGTTTATACGATTAGTTTCGAAGGAGGCGTAAGCGTCAAGGGTTTGGTCGCCAAAATACAATCGCGCGCCTCCCAGTGACAGAGGCAACGCTTCGCGAATCTGCGCCTCGCCAAAGACGAAGTCGACATTAGCGGGTGGAGCGACAATCGCGCGACCGGAACCGGTCGTTAGCTTAACCTCTTTGGGAGATTCTGCGCGCAGCGCCAGCGCGTGCGCGCCATTAAGAGCGCCGGAAAGATCAAGCGGACACAACTTATCGACGGCGATTTTACTTTCAACCGCCCCGAGATAGCGCGCGGAAACCACCGCTACCGTCGCTTGATTCGGCTCCGGCGCACGTTCGAAGTTCAAAACCAGCACACGCCGATTAGCGTCGTCGCTTTGAGGCTGGCAGATCCACGAGAACGGCTCCTCACGTGCGGTTTGAACCGCGTCGACGTCCCAGGCGTCGGCAAGCGGCAACTCCACGCGACCGTTAGAGTTGGCGTCGAAGTTAAAGAAGAGCGTCGTCTTAGCAAAGACGTCGCCGCCAATCACGTGGCAATCGGTAGCGCTATCGAAGAGCGGAGCGTGGCGCTGTTCTTCGAGCGTGACCGAAACGTCGGCGTCGTAACGAAATAACTTAAAGACGCGCGTGGAGGAGACGTCGGCGCGTGAACGAATCGCGTCGCGCGCCTGCGTGGCGTCGTGAGCGTGCGTCGCGGTAATCGCCAGCGGCTGGCTCGCTGACATGCGCCATACGGTCTCACGCCAGGAATACGTTTGAGTTTCAAGGCGTATGCGCGGGGCCTTACTAATGCCGAGCGTCAACGGGGCAAAGGCGACGATCTTGAGTTCGTCGACCGACTCCACGCCTAACGTCTCTTGCGGACGCAACTTCAGACGCACGCCGTTGGCGTCTTGCGCGGCAAAGTCGGTAAAGAATTCATGGGCGTGACCGTTCCATTCCACAGACAGGAGCGCTAAGGGCGCGTCCAACGCCAGTTCCATTTCAATATTAGAGGCGTCAGTCTTTTCAAATTCAAACCGTGCGACCGTCTCGCAACCTTCTCGTGAGAAGCGATAAGTCGTCTCCTGACGGTAACTTGACAACCGCGGCTTATCCCCGACGTCTTGCGTCATATTGGGCGTAACGGTCACACGCGTGCCGCCGGTAGCGCCGAGGGTAACACGCCACAAGCGCGGCGCAAGCGGCTCGCTGGCGTTAGTTAGCTCTTCAACGCTGCCGTTAGAGGAAGTCAGCGTGGTATTGGCCGGGGTTTCGAGATTCAGAACAGTGCGAATCGCGGAGGGAAAGGAAAGGTCGACGCGCGTTACGCCTAAGGAGTCGACGCGACCGCGTTGCGACCAGCGGAACCGTCGCGTTTTACTGTCGAGATTCGGCAGATAGAATTGCCCGTCGGGGTAGGTGGGAATCAGCTCGTCGATCGAGTCAGACGGCTCCGAAGGCGAGGAAAGAGCCATTGAGAAAGGCTGTAGCGGAAAGAGATTAGCGTCCAACGGAGCGTGTGATTCCTCTTGCGAGGAAGAGGCGCTCAACGGCAACTGATGGAACGTGTCAAGCGCGCCGGAACCGACGAATGCGTCGCCGTCGAGACGTCCGTCCAGACGCAATGTGGCGACCACGCCGGTATGATAACGACCGTTGAAAAAGCGCTCGAGCTTTTCGCGCTCCTGAATAGCGCTGAGCCAGTCGTTAAAGGTCTCAATTTCAATGGGATAGTACTTACGCTCCCCCCAAGGCCAGCGGTCAATGGCGTTTGCGGGAGCCATCCAGAACCGAAAGCCGGGAAAGGATTTATCGTCAATTGTTTCGGAATCCTGGTCGTCGTCGTTACGTGCGAGGTTCTCGCTCTTGGCTTTTGTCTCGGGCGAATCCACGGCGGAGGGGGTAACGCTTTGCGCGTTTTGCACGCGCGTGCGGGTCGCTGCGCTGGCATGAGACGACCACAGGGACGTTAATAGGAGAACCGCCAAGCACGCCACAAGCGCAGTAGGCGTCTTAGGCGCGGCGCTGTGTTTCACTTGCGAACGTTTCATTGCGGTAACCTGATGACTCGGAACGACCATGTTCCGACCTTTAAAAGCAACGCGAGGGGAATCTACTGAAGGGCTCGCGTTTAACATTAAGCGAGAGCGTCGTGGCGACGCAAGTATGCCAAGGGTTGACGTCACGACGACTTAATTTTCGTTTTACCGAGCGCGCGACGCGTGGCGTTGCGATCGAATCGGTCGGCAACAACTGCGACGACAACCGTTAGGAAGACGCCTAACACCGTCGTTTGCAAGAAGATGAGCGCCAGTAGCGGTCGAATCGCAGATAGCGCCGCCACGCAAACGCAGATTAGTAGCAAGGTATTGCGCGAGCGCGTTAGCGGGAAGTAGACCAGCCCCAAACCGAAGAGGAGCGCCACGCCGCTGCCGAGCAGTACCAGCGTACCACGATCCGCCTGATAGAACCGCGCGCGAATCGGCGCGTCGAAACGACTGTAAAGATAGACGTTAACCTCTTGGGGCAACGGTTCGCGTCGCGCGATACCGATCCAGTCGCACAGTTCGTCCTGATTCATCGTCGCCATGCGCTGATATACCCCGGCAAAGCCGCCGCGTTTGACGACAAATTCTGGCGTCCAGCCGCGTGGGTCGACCACGACGTGTTTATTATACGCCATAATCGTTTGCCAGTAGACGCGCTTGACCCAAACGCTTGTGTCGACGAAAGTTGGGAAGTCGGCAACGCGTCGTCCTCGTGGATCGCGCGTGGTCGTGCGATTATAGGAGGTTTCCAACTCCAAGACAAACGGCTCTTGCTGCACAGAGTTGGGAATCGGCACGCGCAAAATCTGTTCTTCCAACGACATACTCTGTTTATCGTCATCGCCAAAAGTCAAATAGGAACCGTTGAGACTCACGGCGATATGATTACGTTTGACGTCCTCGGGCAGTTTAAACTCGATATAATCGCGTTTACAGTTCATACGAAACGCCATACGGTCGACGCGAGAATCTTCGGAGAACCAGGACTGAATCCAGGCGCGTTCCACGGTCGTCACGCCGGTCTGAACGCTTACGACGCCGCTGAAACGCGCGGAGAATTCGCGCATAATCGAGCTACAGCGTAGCGTTTCAATACGTCCGTCTTCAGACAGAACCGGAGATTCAGCCTTCCAGAAGGACGCGGTCTCGTTCTCCTCGTACTGGGAGTTAGCGCTAACGTCGCCGGAGGCGGGATCGCTACTGGGCGCGGCGTGAGCGGGCTGATTCGATTCGTAAGCGAGTCGCACGCCGAAGGGCGTGGTGATCGTAAGATTATTCGTAACAACAGGATCGAGCACGTCGCTGGATTCTTTTTTCGGCTGGAACAGATCGAAGCGAATGTGACGCGTTCCGTCGATTTGGAAGTCAATACGCGGCAGGTCGTACTGCACGGTGATCACACACACGCCGATCTTAGGCGCGTCGGTAAAGGGGATACGACGATAGGCGTAGAGCGGTTTTTCAGAAGCGTCGTCGCTTAGGCGTTTAGCGGCGACGCTTTCTTCTGGGTCGACCTGGACGTTCGTGGCCAATTTTCCGTCGACAAAGAACTTGAGGTTCTCGGCGTAACGTTGCTGGTTGTCATGGTCGAAGAGTCGAGCGCGCGCCTGCAGAACGATCGCGTCGAGCGGTTCGTGTTCGATTTTATAGACAAGGGTTTGAGCAATGTGCAGGTCGCCCTTGTCGGAAATGGTCGCGTCGGTCTTGACGTCGACGGCGACTTTACGCTCGAGCTTAGCGACGCGCGCATAGAGGGTCGGCGCCCCTTGGGCGGTCGGACGCGCCTGGTACAGCATCGGGGACTGCTGCGCGTCTTTTGGGGTTTCAAAATAAGGGGTGTACGATCGTGCGGGGCGTTGCGTAATTCCCTGACTCTTCTGCAGATCGGGCAAAAAGGCGACGTCGTCTTCGGGGGAGGCGACCAGCGCGGCGGTCTCGACACGACTGGCGATCGGCATGGGCAACGGCATAGCGATACGCACGCCGAGGTCGGAGTCGTCGGCGTCAAGCTCGGCGTCGCTCCACAGTTGTACCGGCTCGCTCTGAGTCGTGGCGTCGGAGGCGTCCGCGTCGGCGTCAGGGTTCGTCTCGGGGGCGGCGTCGGTCTGTTCCGTCTCGGGAGACTCAAGCTGCGCGAGCGCCTCGGGCAAGTCGTTCGACGCGGATGCGGTTGACTCGACTGGTTGCGGCATGGCGTCGAGCTGACGCGTGGCGGTCAGTTCGAAGGCGACTTCGCCGTCCTGAGGGGTATTGAGCTTAAAGATCGTCTCGTTTGACGTCGCGTTAGCGATCACATTGCGCATACTCACAAGGTTTTCCGGCTCTACGCTCACGAGATTCCAGCCGTTCATTTTAATGCGAAAGGCGCTCGCTTTGGAGCCGTAAACGGAATACTGGAAACGCGCGCGCAGGGTCGCGGAATCTAACCCGATAATCGTCTGATATTCCGGCTTAACATTCACGATCGTCTCGCGCTTATAACGCTCGGCGTTGAGCAGGAAAGGCTGGGAGAAGAAAGAATAATGCTCTTCCCCCTCTTCAAAGGACGCTTCCGAGGCGCCGGTCGCGCCGTAGACCGGCGTCACATTGAAGTCGGAATCTTCTGATTTTTTGATCTTGATCTGACCATACTGCTTTTGAGCGCCTTGAACGCTAAAACCAGTAATCGCACGCGGTTCGGGTCGATCATCGCCAGAGCCGCTATGCGCGGAGGCGGTATATCCTTCTTCGGCGACGCGCGTACGCGCTTTAATTTTAAGGGTGACCGCAGCGGTTTTTTGCGCCAAGCGCGCCTCGACGTAACTCGAGGGCTGACTGTCGTTGGAGTCGGAGCTAGCGCTATTGCCGGTGGTGACGCTGAGCAATTCAAAGGTCGCGCCGTTAGCGCCGATCGCAATCACGGCGTCGGCGCCGGGTTCCAGTAGCGCGTCAGGGGGGAGCGTAACGCGAAAGAGATTCGCTTCGCCGCCGAAAACGCGAATCGGTAGCGTCGCCTCGTAGAGGGTCTCGCGCGCGTCCAGTTCCGCAGAAATCAACGCGTCTTCAACTTGAAACGCCAGGAGGTTTTCGAGCTGTTCCTTCTTCTCCTTACGCCATGTAATTTCCACGCGCTCGCCGGCACGACCCAGACCGCGTAACTTCAGTTCCGAAGCGCTTTCGCTCATAGTCGTGGGCGCGTCGGCGGCGGCGCCTTTGACAGCGCCGATTTTAACGTCAGGAATCGGCGTCACGAGGGTAAGCTGGGAGTGAACTGACGCGGGAAAGGAGGCGACGAAACGGTACTCGTCGTCGCCGACAGTCTCGACGGTAAAGGACAAATCGAGGGTAAGACTGTAATGATAGGGTCGCACGCGCAAAGATCTCGGGGCGCGAGCGCCATGGTTTTCCTCTTGGGTCGCCTCGCTCGAGGGCGCGTCCGGGGTGGAAACGGCGCTTGGCTCGGCGTCCTGAGGTTCGCCAGCTGGGTTCTCTTCGCTCTGAGCGTCTTCTTGGGACGGCTGAGGGGCGTCGGTATTGGGCGTGGCCTCGGGAGCTTGCGCCGACTCTTCCTGCGCGGGGGCGTTTGTCTGATCCTGTGCGTCGTGCTCGTGCGTCGCGGACTCGGGCGCCTCGCTGGCGTCGCTGTGCGCCTCGACCGTGTCGGAATCGTTAGGCGACTGGGCGGGTTCGGAGGCTTCCTCGTGGTTCTGGAGTTCGACGACCTCTTCCGGCGCGTCTGCTTCCTGAGCGTCTGTTTCCGGCGCGTCTTCTGGTTCGTCGTGGTAACTCTCTTCGTACCGAGAACCGTTCAGTGGCGCTTCGACCGGCTGCGACTGGTCGCGACGCGAACGAGGAAAAGTCTGGAAGACCGCGATATATTCGCCGGTGGTCGGGTCGACGTCAAGCATACAGCCGCCCGGCCCCTGATAAGAGAAGCCCAAATTATCGGCGGAATCGACCGAATCGGCGCTGGGAATATAGACGCCTTCCTGCAACCCTAGGGGCATGCGAACAATACCGGCGGCGACATTGGCGTCGATTTGGATCTGCAGACGCGCGCGACCGTCGGCGACCTGACCGGACGCGGTCACGCTTTGAATCGAATAAGGCGTGAGACTGAGGCTCTCCGTGCGAGAGTCGACCATCTTCATGACCTCTTCGAGCGTCCAGTTGGGCAAAGGCGCGCGCCAGGCGCCATTTTCGTCGACCAACCAGAAGGTCGGACGCTGCTCGATACTGTTGCTTTCGTACTTCGGCGATTGGCATAGCCCGACGCCGACCAGCGCAAACGCGACGCACGCGTAAAGAACGGCGTATAATACGCACGTTCGAATCTTTACGCGTCGAGGATTTCTTCGCTTTTCCACTTCTGACCTCATCGGGTTATGAACGCAAGTCGACGCCATAATGCAGTCGACTCATATAAATTCGCTTGGCTGAGGCGCCAAATCAAAGGGACGTAACTGCCAAGACTCTAGTCCTGGTATGGCAAACGCCGTACGCTTTCGACGTGAAGCGATAACAATACTACACTTTCGCTATTTTACCACACAATATAGGCAAACAAAAGAAGGAATAACAGATTTCATAGTTTTTTCAATCACATAGGCAATGTGTTTTGTGTTATTTAACGAATATAAGAGAAATACGCCGCCTGAGATGGACGGCAATATTATTAACAAGACGCTAAACGCTATACAACTTCTTTTCGCTATATCTAATACAACCAATACAATAAACACAAGCAGTTGCTATGTCATTGTGAAGAGTTGCGTAAACGCCCTCCTACCTCCTTGCCCTTGCGTAATAAAACGAGCGACGTCAATGCGGAATTGACGTCGCTCGAAATATACATGATCAGACGAATGGGTTATTCGTTAGTATAACTTACATACTAACGGTTTCACCGCCAGCGATGGTGCCCATGGCGCCCCAGACGCCGTAGGGGGACTTGGGATCGAGGCTTGTGCCGTTATCGAACGGATAAGCGCTCGCGCCGTTGCGGGTATGCCCCTGAGAGGGGTCGCCGGCGTTGATCGTTTCGGAGATGAAGCGCACGGAACCGTCGCCCATGAGACCGTTCACGCCGCCGGAGTGATAACTGGCCGCAGAGAACATACCGGAGTATTCCTGACCGCAACTGGGGGAGTTCGGGGGCAGAATCGTAAAGAACGCGTTGTAGCATTGGCCATAGCCATGGAACCAACGACGACCACGGGTATATTCCGTGCTCCAAACGTCAGAATAACCCTTGAGTTCAGAACCATTCTTCATGGACATGAGCTGATACATGTAGGTTCCGTTGTCTTGGTGAGCATACCAGCTGGTGTTCGCAACGCCGGTCTTAACGCCAGTGCCGCCCGCTAGAGCGACGGTGCCTTCAGCGACGAAGATCGTATTGGACAGACCGTCGGCAATCGCAGAGAAGTCGTTGCCGAGCGTGTAGTCTTTCTGAATGAAAGCGCCACGAACGGTCGGACGGCGCCAGTCGTTCCAGCACCAAACGTCGCCGAGGCAGCAGTGATAGGAGACCGCGCCGTTAGGACCATTGCCGAAACGCTTATTCGTTTCCGACGGGCAGAGGAAAGCAGCGATCGGTTCTCTAAAGAGTTTGCCGTCGCCAGAACCATCGCCGGAGACTTGGAAGACGTTGTCGGTGAGAGTACCGGAACTCTTATACTGATCGAAGCGACTCTTAATCAGATCGAATTGAGCGCCCAGTTCCATATTCGGCATAATGGTAACGCGCCAGGAGTAACCGACGGCATTATCGCCATAGTTACCGTCGGACATTTTCCAGAACGGGTCGGCCCACGACGCAGGTAGACGACCGTTCACGTCATGGAAGTTGTGAATCGCAAGACCGAGTTGTTTGAGATTGTTCGTGCACTGCATACGACGCGCCGCTTCACGAGCCGCCTGCACCGCAGGAAGGAGAAGACCGATCAAAATGCCGATGATTGCGATAACCACAAGCAACTCGACAAGCGTAAAACCTGACTTCTTGGACATGTAAACCTCCAGGAAAAAAGAAAAATTAACAATAACGTAATATGGCGCTAATTACAGATTAAGCGACGCCAATCTATAATTAGTGGTATTCTCGAAAAGAGATTTAACCCTGTGCGCTACAACGCTGAGTTTTAACGTCGTAACACGAATAAGAACGGAACCGGCAGGACTCAGTTGGAGTCGAGTTGGAAATCGATTTCATTTTTACCGGCTTTAACGCTGGCAGTCAGACCGGAACGTGCGGGAATGACGTATTTAGTGGGAATAATATCCTTCATTTCCGCGGGGTATTTTCTGGAGATATCTTCACCGGCGGCGGAAGCGGCTTCGAGCTCTTCCTTGGTCGGCTGTGGCGCGACGTTCTCTTGTTTGACAATACCGACCTGATATTCGCCGACCAAAGCGCCTTTACCGGGCGCGCCGCCATTGGTCGTGAGCGTATAGACGCCTTCGGCGTCAGAGACGCCAGAAGCCGATTCGCCGCTGCCAACGGGTGAGAAGACGATCTTCGCGTCTGCCACCGGCTCGCCGTCAAGCGTGATCTTACCGGTCACCATTTCGGTCTTTATACTTCCGCCCTTGCAGCCGACAAACAACGTCGTCATAGCTACAACCAACGCCAAAAGCACAGCGCTTTTACTTGTCATGATTAACCTGCCTGTTCACAAACGCCGCGCGATTAACGCGCCGCATTGCGATTACTGAGTCTACCTACACTGCATAACAGAGGTTGCGCATACGCCACAGAACTCGAATGAACGCCGTGAACGTGATTGCCAAAAACCGTAGGTTTTGGTAA
>JAUNMR010000055.1 GCA_030537455.1 Planctomycetia bacterium
ATACGTTTTGACACTTTTTGTTCACTCCTCGAATGAGCTTTGTCACATTTGGCGCAGTGAACGAGACGTCTTGTGTTGAAATGTCTAAGTTATTCATTTGACTGCGGTTATTGTTTTACCATGACCTCTTCAGTCAATAGTCCTTATGAATTGATAGTATCATTCACTTATCGTTCGTACCGAGGTTCATATGTCAACTCTTCAAAATCGCAAAACGTCGAAGGGCTTTACCCTCGTCGAATTGCTCGTCGTCATTGCCATTATCGGCATTCTTATCGGTCTGCTCCTGCCGGCTGTTCAGGCTGCGCGTGAAGCCGCTCGTCGTATGCAGTGTACCAATAACCTGAAGCAAATCGGTCTTGCGCTGCACAACTATCACGACACGCACAATAACTTCCCACCGGTTCGAACCTCCCCCTACACCGACGATCGCACCGCCGCTTGGGGTATGGTCAGCTTCTACGTTCCGCTTTATCCCTTTATGGAGCAATCCGCTCGCTGGGACGCGGCCACGGCACGTGGCGATTACGATCATAGCTTCCAAAGCTGGGCGGAAGTCTGGCGATGCTCCACGACACAATTCCAAGGTCTGATTCCCGGTATGGGCTGCCCAAGCGACGCCGCGGCGACCTCGCCGTCGCACATTAACAACGCGCAACGCGGTAGTTACAACGGCTCCATCGGCGACACCGTTGGTCAGGCCAGTGAAACTGGCGTCAATACGCGCGGCTTCTTCCCCGGCGGTTGGGGACGTAACCTCAAATGCAATAAAATGGCGTCTCTCACCGACGGCACCTCCAATACCCTGGCGATTATCGAAGCGTGTTGCGGCGACGCCGCCGGCTCAACGAAGGTCAAGGGCGGTATTGTCTATGTGGTCGGCACGCCGAACGCCTGCTTGGCCAAAGTCGATACGACCAATCGTTCGACCTTTATCTCCGGTTCGCAAGTTCACTCGAGCGTTCACGGTGAAGTACACACCGACGGTCGTCCGCGTATTCTCTGCGTCCAAACGGTTCTTCCGCCGAACTCCCCCAGTTGCGCCACCGATCTCTCCAACCCGGGTTGGGGCGTCGGTTACTCCAGCGCCTCTAGCTATCACAGCGGCGGCGTGAACGCTCTGCGCGCCGACGGCTCCGTTGCGTTCTACTCCGATACGATTGACTGCGGCGATAACTTCGGCGATTCCTCCACTCAGTACATCGTCGCGGAACCGTCCGGCACGAGCCCCTACGGCGTCTGGGGCGCCCTCGGCAGTATCAACGGCGGCGAAACCACCAGTAACCTCTAATCGCTTGAACGCATCGTTCGCATCGACTCTCTTGCGTCGTGCAAGCTTTGCGATCTGATTCATACGCCTGCAATGCCTTGATTGCGCATTGCAGGCGTTCTTCTTTTTGGTTAGAGCGCCAGCGTCGCTCTATTCTTCACACAGACTCTGATTCACCGCGCGTGCGTTGACGTCGCGTCGTCCCTGTTTTACTAGCGCGCTGTCTATACCCGCGCTGATACGGAAATCAACGCGATTCTATCTGGAAACAGATCCGACCATGGATTCTCAAAGCGCTAACCGTTACAATTAAGTAAACGTTCTCACCCTACTCGGCATAAATACAGGAGCTTTGCAATGAAACTCAAATGCGTTATCGCCGTTCTTGTTCTGCTCGCGCCTCTATCGTGCGCGCTTGCGCCGTCGACTCTACAGGCACAATCGCCCGCGCCGCCGCGGTTCACCCAAAACGGCGCCCCACTGCCGCCGGAACTGACCTTTATGCAACAGTGGCGCGAATTTTTACTCGGTAAAGCGCCTGTCGCCACAGATCGTTACTCCGCCGACGTTCCCTTCTCCTTTATGGTCGGCGAACGCTCCAGTCGCGACTGGGTCAAGGTCGATAACGCCAAAATTACCAGCCAAAAATGTCTGGAAAACGGCGAACGTCTCACTGTTCTGACATGGCGCGACGACGCTACCGGGCTGGTCTGCGAAACCACCCTGGCGGAATATCGCGATTTCCCCGCGATGCAGTGGACCGTCAGATTGCGTAACGACGCCTCGGAAAATTCCGCGCCCGTCCACGATTTCAAAGCGCTCGACCTGCAGTGGAATCGCGCCGATACCGGTCTGCCGCTACTGTATCGCACGCAAGGCTCCGACGGACGCGAGGACGATTTCCTCTTTGCGCCAGAAGAGATGAGAAAGTCGATGTGGGTTCACAACCGCGACGTGCGTATGGACTCCGCCGCTAACTCCGCCTTTCGCGTTGGTCTCAATTCCTCGCTCTTCGACTCCGATATGCGCCCGAGCGCGACGTGGCTACCCTTCTTTAACTATCAAACCGGTCCCGACGGGCTAATTGTCGCGCTCGGTTGGAACGGCGGCTGGTTCGCACAGTTCAATCACGACGGGGACGGTCACACCCAAATCACAGCGGGTCAGGAGCGACTCAATACCGTTCTCTACCCGGGCGAAACGATCCGCTCGCCCCTGGTCGGCATTATGTACTGGCAGGGCGACGTCGTTCACGCGCAGAATATGTTCCGACGCTATATGCTCGCGCATAATCACCCACAAGAGAACGGCAAGCCGGCGCTACCGCCGATCTGCCGCAACTCCTGGGGCGGTACGCCGACCGCGGAGCATCTCCAAGCGATCGCGCAGATCGCACAAATGAAATTCGACTACGACTGCTACTGGATCGACGCGGGCTGGTACGGTTCTGGCACAGAGCCTTGCCCTAGTGTCTTTCAGGGCGATTGGGGCTCCACCGTGGGAGACTGGCGCGTGAACCCGACGCGTCATCCGGACACGCTCAAGCCGATCGCCGACGCGCTCCAGGCGCTCAATATGAAGTTCCTACTGTGGTTCGAGACCGAACGCGCCGTGCAAGGCGTTCCGGCAACGCTGGAACATCCGGATTGGTACCTGACCTCCAACGGCGCGCCCGCCGCGCCGGGTCAGTCGTTACTACTGAACCTCGGCTGTCCGGAGGCGCGAGAGCAGCTCACGCAAACGATTGCCGATATCCTCGAGGAGAACCATGTCTCGTGGTATCGCGAAGATTTCAATATGATCCCGAACCCCTACTGGGAAGCGCACGACGCGCCCGACCGGATTGGTATGACAGAAATGCGCTTCGTGGAAGGACTTTATCAGTTCTGGGACGACCTGCGCGCAAGAATACCCGGTCTCATGATCGACAACTGCGCCAGCGGTGGTCGTCGTCTGGAACTCGAGACGCTCAAACGCAGTATTGTGCTATGGCGCACGGACTACAACTGCTTCCCGTACCTGCGCACAGAGGCGACGCAATCCCACGGGTTCGGTCTGGCGCGCTGGATACCGGCGAACGCGACGTCCCCCTTTGTGACCGACATAGACGACTACAAATGCCGTAGCGCGCTCTCCAGCGGCGCTGTGCTCGCGCTCGAAGCGTCCGGTCAGCGCGTGAGCGAAAACGCCAACCAGTGGCTACGCGACCGCGTCGCAGAAGCGAAACGATGCCGACCTTACTACTACGGCGATTTCTACCCGCTCACCGAAGGAAACCACGCCAACGACGCCTGGCTTGCCTACTCCATGTTCCTGCCCGAGGAAGACGCTGGGATCGTCGTCGCCTTTAGACGACCCAACTCCCCCGTCGCCGCGCTGATTGTCGAGCTGCCGACGATCGAACCAGGTAAAGTCTATGAATTCGAAGACGCCGATAGCCAAGAGAAAACGATTATCGACGGTAAAGAACTCATTGCAAACGGGTTCATGATTAAGACGTCTGAGCCGCGACAGAGTAAGTTGATTTACTACCGCGCCGTGAAGTGAGACGGCGCTATCCCCTGTACACATCGGAAACGACAACGAACTAACCGCATTCCCGCCCGCTTTTCGCGTGGTTTATTTTATCCGGAGGCTGAAGCCTCCGGCTTGCCCCGCCCATAGGGCGGGGCGACGCGGGCGTTGCCCGCGTCGTAAAAAAACGCAGAGCGATCGTGATAGCGGGTTGATTGTTTTAGTCGGTGGTTCAGCTAGGCGTAAATTATGGCGTCTGAACGCTGAAGCGGTTGGTTCGTACTATCCGGAGGCAAAAGTCTCCGGCTGGGCTGCCCTACGGGCAGGGCGCCACGGGCTTTGCCCGTGGCGTAAAAAAACGCAGGGCGGGAGGTAGAACGTCGATTTTTCTTCGTTCTATTCCACGCTGGGCAGACAGATCTCGACGTCGTCTAAACGTTGCGCCGGAACGGTTTGTAGCGCCTCGACATGCCCGTCGACGATTTTGCACTGCACGGTGGTATTTTGGGGCGCCCAGAGTTTGAAGTCGACGTTCCAGCCCTTCGGTAGCACCGGGGCGACAAAGATCCGCTTGCCGTCCGCTTGTAACGCTAGACTTTGCGCCACAATATTAAGAACGCTTCCGTTGTCCATGTCGGGTATCCAGTCGAAATTAGGCCCCCAGAAGACCGGAAAACGCTCCGTTTTAGCGCCGTTTCGCGCACGTGTCGCTAAATGCTCCCGCACGCCTTCGCCGTCGCCAAGGTAGGCGCAGAAGATATCGTCTTGCGCCCAGCCCGTGGAGAAATGATTGAGCCGAATCTTATACGCGTTTTGCGCTAATTCAATCTCCGGCTTCTCGAACGAATAGAGTCTAAAGGGAAAGACCGGGTAGAGTTCCGGCGTCTCCACATTACGAGATTGCGCAAATCGCCCCGCTGCGGCGAGGACCTTTAGACCGCTCTTTTCGTCCACGCGCGTGGGAACCTCCGGCGTTTTTGCAAAAAGAGCCTGCCAAAACGCACGATCCTCCTCGGTCGTTAGTTCCTTCGGCAACGCCAAAAGTTTCTGCGTGACCGCGCGTATCCCCGCGATCTCCGGCGTCGGATTGTCACAGTCCCACCAGGTCTCCAGCGCCTGCGCGGGGGACATCGCGAGCTTGCCCGAGGCGGAGTCGGTCTGATAGTACGAATCGAAGAACTTTAAAACTGCGTTCGCCGTGGGAATCGCCTTCTGCTTCAAGAATGCTTCGTCAAGCGTATATTCGTACGCCTGAATCGCCAAAAACGCCAACTCCAATCCGCCGACCCACTCGCGTTTGTGCCAGCCGCTCGCCTGTAGTTTGTCTTGACGCTCGCTCCAGGGCTGTAGCCCATAAGTCTCGGGGAAGACGGCGCCGTCTAAGTAGACACATTCCGGGAAATACGCGCCCTCAACCCCTAAATACTGCTTCGCGCGAAATTCACAAATCGGTACAAGAGCGCAATATCGTTCAAAAAAGGTCGTCATGAGGTCGAAATCACCGGAGGTAATCGACGCATAATAGGGCAAACGCGTATTTTGCCACCAGTATCCCGGTCCCCATCTGCGATAATCGTGTCCCTCCGGCGTGCCCGGCTGCGCTACGGTAAATAGCCCGCCGTTAAACTTTATCGGGTATGCGCCACGACCTTGGCACGCAAAGAGATAACGCTGTAGTGCATAAGCTTTTGTGACGTCGCGCGTGTCGGCAATGAGCGCCTCTTTGGCGTCATCGGGCAACTCCGCTAGCGCCTTCTCGCTGGGTGAGAAACACACCCAGCTTCGATTAGTGAACTCGCGCCAATATTCTTGGGTCTGCTGGCGGCGCGTTTCGATCGGCGTAACGCCCGCTTGGTCAGCGATTAGCGCGATCTGTTCGAGCCATTCGTCGACAGTCTCGGTCTGCGCGACGTGCGCGACGATCTCAAATCGGCGCGTCTTTCCCTTTGTCCCGGTCAGAGTCGTTTCGTCGCGCCAGTGACCGGAATCGGCGCAAAGAAGCAGTCCAAAGGTACGATTAACGTACGGGTCGGGCTGATGATTCTCAAATGCGTCTAACCCCTGTGTACGCGCGATTTCGTCGTAGTACTTCGTCTTAACGTTTCTGTGGTAGCACAGTACGCGGTTCGACGCCTTGAGGTCGTCGTTTGATAAGACGACGTCGCTCTTGACCACAATCCTTTCCGTCTTCTCCGGGGTATACCACAGATCGCTAACCATGGGTTCAACAAGTGTTTCTCCCTCGCCAGTACGCCAGGGTCGCAGACTGGCGCTCGCTTCGACTTCGTTAGCGCCTTGAATCTCAACAACCACGACGGGACGATTCGTATCGATCCACACGCTAGCGCTGGTCTGCTTGTGCGACTCGCCGTAACTAACGACTAGCGCTCCGTTTCGCACGTCCAATTCCTGTCGAAACGGGGTCAACTGCTCCGGCTTAGGCTCCTCGCCCAGAAGGTTGATTTCCACGGCGCCGACCTTAACGAGTCGACCGTAATCGTCCCATGAGTCGGTTCGCGCAATAAGTATATGCGCGTGAGCATTGGCGTCGAACCAGACGTTCGCGCATACCTCGCCGTTGCCCAGCGGGGTCGTACCGTTCCAGTTCTGCGACGGGGTCGTCCACACGACGGTATAGGGCGATTCGGACGCGTCGTCGCCGCCAAAGGCGCGGTTCGTCCCGTTGAACGTCATTACGGCGAGGGAAACTGCCCAGACCGCCGTTAATAGAGACGAGATTGATATCTTCATTAACGTCTTCTCCTTGTTAAGTAATTCAAGGTCGATGAGATTGGAATTACAGGCGCCCGTAAGAATCGCGTCGTTCCAACGTACCACATAATTATACCGCCACGACAGAACTATATCAATCAAACGCGCGCCGTCGTTCTTACTTCACTAACGGAAATATGAACGCTCCCAGTAGCGCGACGCATTGCTCTATTGAAGCGGAGCGCCTACCCCAAGGGACGAGTTAAACAAACTTGACTCATTCGCTATGATGTGATACATATATTATATGGTCGTGCTACGCTCGCTATCGACTCAAAAGTATCTGAGGAAGACGACGTTCACGAACAAGAAAGACAAACTTATTAGGAGAAATATCATGTCGAACTACAGCAAATGGACCTTCTCCAAAGACGCGCGCACGGAACTTCACGACATTCTCGGTCTTACCGGGGCAGAAATCAGTATCAATAATCTTCCCGCCGGCGCGGGCGTTCCTTTTGTTCATCATCACAAGAAGAACGAGGAAATCTACCTCATTCTGTCGGGCAAAGGCTCTGCGGTTCTTGACGGGGAGACGATCGAATTCACCGCGGGCGACGTGATTAAAGTCGCGCCCGCGGTGAAACGCCAATTCAGCGCCGCCGCCGACTCCCCCGTGAGCTGGGCTTGTATTCAGGTCAAAGAAAACTCACTCGAAGAATACACCAATACCGACGGCGTGATCGACTGAGTTCGTTCTATAACACAACTGGCGTAATCGGTGGTTTTATGCATTCGGACAAACGCCCGGCGAGGGGAGCTTTTACCGACCCGAGCGCCATGTATAAATTCGAACGCTCTGCGGCTCAAGGGTCGCTGTCATTGTATTTGGGCAATCGACGCCGTATTCCTCCGGAAAAAGTTCAATTACAGCGTCGGCCGCTTCAGAGGAAACGTTGACGACCAGGAGCGTCGTTTCCGTTTCGTCCTTTGACGTCCAGACGCCGGCAAGAACCTGCTCCATAACGATTCCCGACGACGTCTTCGGCACAAGATTCGACCGAACGCGCGGAGGACGTCGCAACGTTCCTTCAACGAACAAGTCGGTTAGCTCGTAACGCGTGCGCGTGAGCTTTTCCAGGAACGCCATTCTTTCGTCATTGTAGACGACGCAGGCGTTTATCCAGCCGAGTTGCTGACCAAACAACAGCGCCTGGGCCAGGTGGAATCGAAAATAATCGTCGTCGTCGCGCGTCGCCCCGTCGGTATAGCGTCCGAGCATGACGATATAGCGCGAATAGATCGCGGGAAAAGCGGGAACAAGGTCGCCTTTGGTCCAAATCCACGTCAGAAAACCGTCGAATGTCTTCGCGTAGGGTTCTGCGTTCGACTCGCTGTAGTAGAACGCGCTCGCCGGCTTCTGTTCGGCGATAGTCGCCATCATGAGGTTGTATTTGTCCGACCACCACGACCCGCCGCCGGGAAGGTGCTCGTGCTGCGCGCTACGGCAGGGCGTCGGCGCGACGGCGGAGACTTGGTCAAAATAAATACCGTCGACCGGCGCGGTTGCTTCAATCTCGCGCGCGACCTTTCTGACAATCTCACGCCAAGGTTGAAACCCTGGACACATCGGCGCTAGTCGAGTCTTGCGACCTGTCGACTTGATTTGCGGATACTCATAGTAAACGGGCTCGTTGTTTTGATTGAGCGCCGCGCCTTTAATTCCGAAATCGGCGAAATTTAGCTCAAACCCTTCTTCGGCGTCGTCCATTTCCCAACTGACCGCGTTTATGTAGGGAAAGACATAAACGCCAGCGTCTTTGAGTTTTTTCAATCCCTCAAGGAAAACCGGTCTCGCGGGTAAAAAATGCGGGTAGTTAATATTAAATGGAATTTCGTGCCAATTATAAACTTGATAGCCAATTGGGACGCCAAGTCGCTCGCGAAGTTGGATTGCCGCGTCGACCCAATAATCTTTTCCGAACCGCTCTGAGACGGTCGCGAGCGTCATCGGGCGCGCGTCCCCCTGTTTTTCAGAGTTGGGAATATAATCGCATATCCAGAAGGGAATCTCTTTAAATCGCGCGTCGACGTCAGGGCGTCCTTTTTCAGGAAGCCATTGCGCGCTTGTTTCGACGAAATCCTTGTAGAGCGCGGTGGCGTCGAACCAGTCTCCTTCAAAGGCTTCCCAGCGCGTTTCGCCGCTTTGCGTAAAGGACGCGCCGGGTCTGGCGCAATCGACGGCGGGAATCGTGGTCTCCAGGGTTCCGATTCCGTCTTTAACGTCGACGACAAAGGTCTTCATACTCGCGACGGGATCGTGCGCCCCGGCATAGATTCCGCCACGTTCGCCCCAAAAGGCAAAAAATTGCATCGACGCGATGTGATCAGGGTACAGATACGCGCTATGAAACCCTTGCGCCGCA
Source organism: Planctomycetia bacterium (assembly GCA_030537455.1). Lineage (GTDB taxonomy): Bacteria > Planctomycetota > Planctomycetia > Pirellulales > Thermoguttaceae > RUG369. The sequence goes on from JAUNMR010000055.1 coordinate 8,923, forward strand.
GCGTTGAGAATAACGCGCCCGCAGCGGTCAGGGACGAAAAGATTAAGGGGCGCGCCTGCCACGACCAGCTTAGGCGTAGCGACTTGCTCTACGGCGAAGCGCGTCGACGCGTTATCGAGCACAAGCCGCCAGGACACGCCGCGCTCGTCGATTTCCGCGGAAAGTTCGACCGCAATTTCAGGACAATTATCCGATTCGCTAAAACGTAGAACCAGCCGCTGTGGCGACATTGTCTTTTTAATCGACTTCCAATGCGAGGAGGAAGACGCCTCGAGCCTTGCTCCGGTTTCTACGTCGAGGAGCTGCGCGCGAAACAGTTCCGATTCCTGCAAGCGAATTTCACCGAAGGCGCCGTCGCGCAATCTAGCGCCGTCGCTGTTCAATTCCAAGTTCAGCGTCCAGCGCTCAGAACCAATCGAAACGATTTCCGGCGCATAAGAGTCGTTTGCCCCTTGGTCGCTCGCGGCGCGTGAGAGTTCCGCAGACGCCTCTTGAGAAGTTGCGCGCGAAATAGGCGCGATCATGAAAAACGCGATCACAATCGCGCGTAAAAAGACGCGCGGAAGTGTGAACGCCGATAGTTTGTCAAAAAAATGAATCGCCATTGTTTCATCGTCCTTACGTGAGCATGTTTAAAGGAGCTAAAGATTGAGAAATCAAGAGTAACGCGCGAATCACTCAGACTTTTCCTGGGAATATCGTCGCGCTTTCGGTAGGTTCCACTTTCGATACGCGGCCAGGAGCCGAAAAGCGGCGATAAAGGCGGACCAGATCCACACGGAGTAGTGTTCGCCGATGTAATTTCTGGTCGCTAAATAGAGCGCGGCGCCAACAAGGGAAGCGCTCGCGTAGATTTCTCGTGCGAAAATAAAGGGAGTCTCTCCGGCAAGGACGTCGCGCATGGCGCCGCCGCCAACGCCGGTGAGTACGCCGAGCGTGACAGCGAACATCCAGGAGTCGACGTAGCCCGCCACGATCGCCGCGTCAACGCCAACTATTGTAAAGAGTCCTAACCCAATGGCGTCGGTAATAATCAACGCGTGTTCAAAGGGGGCGGTTTCGGTAATTTTACTATTCGCAGCAACTAAAACAAACACTACGACCGAGGTAATAATCGCGGTCGTGGCATAGACCGGATTCACAAACATAACCGGAGGCGTGGCGCCGAGTAGACAGTCGCGAATGACCCCGCCGCCACAGGCGGAAATCACGCCCAAAATACACACGCCCAATAGGTCCATCTCTTTACGAATCGCCATTAGCGCGCCGGCGGCCGCAAAGGCAATTGTGGCGATTATTTCCAGCGTTAAGTTAAACACCGTCGCTCCTCGTAATTAAATTAACCGTTGCGGCGTTCTCACGAGAGCAAGTTCGCCGCCTTTGTTAGGAGACGATATTTTAACACGAATCGCAAAATGCGCCAGCGCTGTTCGAGGTTTTCAACGTTGCGGAAATATTATTATCGTTGTGCGTGCAATAACCGGCGCTGGCGTCCCTGTTTGTCATAATACGATCGCCAAACCAACTAAGCGGATTCGACGCCCTTTGTAACTGTAACGCTCGCACTCGACGACGACGCGACGACGTCACGGTTAGTTTGTTTGCGCATCCGTCGAACGAACTAGAACCAGCCGGAACCCGCAGTAGTTGTACCGGACGTCCGGGGAGTAGTGGCTCCGGGACGCAGAACGGCAGTTCTTGGCGTCGTCGTACCAGGAGCCGCCGCACAAGACGCGGTCAGAGCCGCTATCAGGATCTGTCGGATCCGGTGTTTCCTCCAAAGCGTGTACGGCGTCGGACAAACCATAGTCTTGAGCGTACCAATCCGACGTCCATTCCCACACATTGCCGTGCATGTCGTACAAGCCCCAAGCGTTCGCCGCGTAGCTCTTCACCGGCGTCGTCTTCTCGTAGTATGCGCCCTTTGGCGCTTGTGCCATAAGGGTAATCACCGTTGCAGTTCGCCTTATCGCCGTTCAAGCTATCGCCGAAGTGAAATGGCGTCGTCGTACCGGCGCGGCACGCATACTCCCACTGTGCTTCCGTCGGCATAGCGTATTTGTAGCCGTTAGGCAATACGCTACTGTAAAAGTCGTTGAGCTTCTGAACAAACTCTTGGCAATCGTACCAACTAACACGCTCTACCGGTAATTGCTCGGAACCCCCAAACCGGCTGGGATTATTACCCATGAACGCCTGCCACAGTTCCTGCGTTGTTTCTGTCTCTGCGACCCAGAACCCTTGTGTTAGCAAGACTGCGTGCTGAGTCTCGTATTCCCTACGCCCATCTTCGCTCTCTGGACTGCCCATAAGGAAGGAGCCTGCGGGCGCCCAGTGGAAGTTCACCGGCACGCCGGTGATTAAAAGTTCAAGCAATTCGCCCGCGGGGCGCGTGTGATCCGTGGATTGGGCTTGATTGGGCGTGTGAAAATGGGACTTCTCTTCGTTGTCATTATGGCGTAGACATTGCGTTGCGACTTCTTCGGTTTGGGAACGTTAAGATGGAGAATCCTGAACTAGGACAAGCCGGAACCCGTAGTGGGCGTACGAGGAGTCTGGCTCGTCGTAGATCCGGGACGCTGACCGGCAGAACTTGGCGTCGGAGTACCAGGAGCCGCCACGCAAGACGCGGTCAGAGCTGCTATCAGAACCAGTCGGATCCAGTGTTTCCTCCAAAACGTATACAGAGGACAAACCATAGTCTCGATCAAACCAATCCGACGTCCATTCACTCACGTTGCCGTGCATGTCGTATAAACCCCAGGCGTTGGGGGCGTAACTCTTCACTGCCGTCGTCTTCCCTTTGAATGCGCCCTTTGTACTTGTGCCATAAGGGTAATTACCGTCGCAGTTTGCCTTATGGCCGTTCAACGTGTCGCCAAAACTAAAAGGCGTCGTCGTACCGGCGCGACACGCGTACTCCCACTGTGCTTCCGTCGGCATGGCGTATTTGTAGCCGTTAGGCAATACGCTACAGTAACTGGCGTTGAGCTTCTGAACAAACTCTTGGCAATCGTTCCAACTAACCTGCTCGACCGGTAGCTGTTTATCACCGGTGAACCAACTGGGATTATCTCCCATGACCGCCTGCCACAGTTCCTGCGTCGTCGGAGTTTCTGCGACCCAGAACCCTTGTGTTAGCAAGACTTCGTGCTGTGTCTCGTTTTACAAACGCCCATATTCGCTCTCTGGACTGCCCATAAGGAAGAACCCGCAGGCGCCCAGTGGAAGTTCACCGGCACGCCAGCGATTAAAAGTTCAAGTAATTCGCCCGCGGGGCGCGTTTGATCGGCGTTGTTAGGATTGTGCGTCATGATTATCCCTTTATAACAAACTACTGCATAAGTACATTTTGTCGCTACGACTATTTAACTCTATCTGGCAATAATGTCAATAAAGACTTCGATTTCGCGCGTATATTTCACGTCGCGAAATCGTTGCGTATAGATACGTTGCTAGAAGTTATTTCATAACTCTCCCTGTCAGCGCTGAATATTCCAGTTGTCCCCCTCTCAACAAAACGCAAATGGAAGGCAAGGCACGTTGATCCTTTTATCCGGAGGCTAAAGCCTCCGGCTTGCCCCGCCCGCAGGGCGGGGCGCCACGGGCTTTGCCCGTGACGTAAAAAAACGCAGAGCGATCTAGACAGCGGGTTGGTAATTTTGGTTGGTGGTTCAGTTAGGCGTAAATTATGGCGTCTGAGCGCTGAAGCCGTTGGTTTTTATCCGGAGGCT
>JAUNMR010000056.1 GCA_030537455.1 Planctomycetia bacterium
GTTTTGGTCGTTGGTTCAGCTAGGCGTAACATAGCGCTTCTGAACGCTGAAGCGGCTGTTTTTTTTTATCCGGAGGCTGAAGCCTCCGGCTGGGCTGCCCTACGGGCAGGTCGCCGCGGGCTTTGCCCGAGGCGCAAGAAAACGCAGAGCGATCTTGACAGCGTGTGGTTGTTTTAGTCGGTGGTTCAGCTAGGCGTAAACACAGTCGTTGGAATGCGATAGCGGCTGGTTTTTTTATCCGGAGGCTAAAGCCTCCGGCTGGGCTGCCCTTTGGGCAGGTCGCCACGGGCTTTGCCCGTGGCGTAAAAAAACGCGCTCCCCCTTGGGAACGCGTTTTCATGGTCATAACTAACTCAAAGGCTCAGTTGCGTTAGTTTTGAGCTTTTCTCAAAGTCGACCAAACTACCATATAGGCGTCGTCGCGATCGGTTCCATCGTGAACGGCGCTCTTGAAGTTCGTGTAGTCGATACCGTTGGCCTCGTCTTTTACGATCTGCGCCCACGTGTCGCGCGGGAAGTCCATACGATAGGGGTAATCGGTTCTCGGGATCTGTACGACATTGGCCTGGACGTTGTACGCCTCGCACAGTCGCTCCAGGTCGCCCTTGAATCTGGCGCGAACGTGGATTTTATCCTTGTCGTCCCAGTTTTGAACCGCGCTGAAAAAGCCGTGTTTCGTGAAAAGCCACATAGTCTTTACTCCTTATTATTCTTGGTTTTGTTGCGTTTCGTTCTCTTGTGCTAGCCGCTTATACTTGTCGTAAAGCTTCTGAATTTCCGGCGTTAGGTATTCGAAGTCGTAATTGTCGAAGAGAATATTCCATCCGGGATAGCGCTCGCCGTCTTGGCAGAGGTAAGCGTTTTCTCCGGTAAAATGATTCTTTTCCAGCCATTGCTGAGCCTCCCCAAGCGTTGGGGTCGGCAGAACAGCGTTGATTTCTTTCTGCGCTTGTTGCCAGTGTACGCGCGCCCTGCCGGATAAGATCATGAGTTTTCCGGCGAGAATATGCATCATGACAATTCGCGGGTCAACGCACATATCGCCTAGCAAGCCTTTATAGAGTTTATTGTCATCGTGCCAATTGACGCGCGCGTATAGGAGTCGCGACGTCGCCCAACTTTTTTGAGACACGCTAAAGAGATCTTTACCGTCTTGGTAGCATAACAAATCTAGCCCATTGCCGTATTGTATAGGCGTCAGATCGGCTACGTATGTCAACTTAACGTCGTTCGGTAAGATGAAACCGCGTTCTTCTTTATGTTCGATGGCAATCCTGTCACAACGATTGCCCCAATTGGCGAGTTCACGTATGGTTTCCAGACGCTTTTGAACCACAGCGCGGTTTTTCGGCGAAAGGGCGCTTAACGGATCCTTCCCTTCCAGTTGCCAAGAGCGCTGTCGCGCGAGGATTTCATTGACCATATCCAAAACGTCCGTTTGCCCTAGATACTTTGAAATCGTTGATTCAACGTACAAGTGAATTCTACTGCCGTTACCGGTCATAGTCCATAGGTCGTCGACGTTTCCGTTAGCGCTCCATAGCTCCAAGGTCTTTTTCGCCCCTTGGGCACGAAACTCCAGCGCTCCGCCGTTGTCGATCCGATAGGGAACGCCGCTCTTATCGATTAAAATATTATCGGCGAACAAACCGACGACGTCCCAATTACCGAGGAGAATGTCAATAGTAAGGTCTTTGCGCAGTTTCGCGGTCATTGCCTCGTGTTCATTCTGCGAGGTCGTATTCCACCAACTCTGCAGAGAAACGGCGTCTTCGATGTATTTCGCTAATTTGATCGGGGCGTACTGGTCGTCGTAAAGTCTGAACTGCGGCACATTGACGCCCGCGGCGCGATAGAACGCGTCCGCCTGGCATTCGCTACGCAAATGCTCCCGCGTCGTACTGCCGGCGCTCTTTCTCACAAACAACGTCCCGTCGGGCGCACGCGCCAAATCCGCCCCGGTCGACCCGCCAAGGCGTCTTACTGTTTGTAGCTTCCCGAGCTCCTCTCCTGTCGCGGGGAACCCAAAGGAATCAACGTGATAGTCCTTGTGCCACATGCGTGCGGCGTCGTTTGTGTTCGTCATGTCTACCCCATTTTTTTTCTATGTATCTAACGAGTTACAAGGAGATAACCATCTCTTGAGAGTTCTCGGCAGTCGCGGCGGGAAGATACCCCGGCGCGGCGCTATGTCTCAATGTTCGCCTGTTGCATCGATTCTGTATACCACAGTTGTCTCTGACTTCGTACTGAGTCTGTGCGCTAATAACTAATAATCGACGTTTTTAAAATCATATGTTCCTAAACCGCCTGTTCACAATAGATACGCAACTAATCGTTCTGTAATACAATGTCATACGATAACTAAATTACCCTGTACTTTCCGAACGAAGGGAACGCGTCGCAAGGCGATTATTGAACGCCTGGCACAATGTATCGGCATGTGTTAGCGTGGTATATCAAAATTATAAAGGTAATGCGCTAAAAACGACCCTAAGGGTCGTGACGTCTTTTTACAAAGACCTCAGTTCCACACTAGGAAAAAACCTTAATCGAATTGGCTTCGACTAAATTACCTAAGGAAGGCGATATGACAAAAGAATCTACTGAGATTCAGAAAGAATAGCAAACTAAAATGTTCAAGCATTATACAATGTCTCTTGTTTTGTTCAAGGGGTAAAATAGGAAAAACTTCAATTTTATGATCGAGTTTCTCTTTGCTCGGTCTTAGCGTTCGCGGGTTGAGAGGGTCGTTAAAGCAGGCTCTTACAAGTGAAAGGACGAGGTTTTATTATGCTACTCGACTTATAAAGGAGAGAATCTTGCGCCTAAAGTTGAAAAAGCGCCAACGCCAGAGGAAATCTATTGTTTTCCCTCAAAAGGCGTCTTATATAACTCGAGAGGAGAGTTGCCGTCAATGTTGATCGAGTTCATTTTTCGCAATTTTAAGTCTCACCGAGAAGGAGCGTCTTTGCAACTCACGGCGGCTCATTCTCGCGAGCATTCGTTTCACATAACGAAGCTTGTCGGGGAAAGATTTTGCCCTGCGCGGTGATTTTCGGCGCAAATGCCAGCGGTAAATCGATCGTCTACAAGGCGTTTGTCTTTATGCGCGTCTACGTTCTGAACTCTTTCAGCTATGGCGGGGACGACTCAGTGCAGAGTATGACGCGTCCATGGTCTTATCCGTTTCGCTTTAATGAGCAGAAAATTGAATCGAAACACAAGACGTCGTCTTGGAACGAATACGCATTATTGCCGTTCGCTTATGAATCGAACCGCACGTAGAAAATGTTTTCCCTTTACGCTAATATACGCGGCGTCCTGGAAAACGGCGACGTTCTGTTTATTGACGAATTGCGCGCGCGGCTTCGTCCCTTGCTTCATATGAATATTCTTCTATCCTTTTTAAGTCCTGATATTAATCGCAAGCACGCCCCACTGATCGTGACCGCTCACGACGCGGCATTGCTGAAATTTGACTATCTGCGACGCGAGGAAATGTGGTTAGCGCAAAAGGACTCACATGAAGAATCAACTCTTTTTTCCTTCGTTGAGTTTAAAGATATCAAACAGTTGCGAGGAAAAAACAATCGGTCGTTAATAAAGAATAATCTTATCGGCAAACTTGGCGGCGTTGCGTCTGTGAGTCCAATTAGCTTTCAGGAGGATAAACGACGTAGCGGAAACCTCGTGATCCATGAGTCGGACGTTTTGCGACACACGAGGTTTTTTTTACTAAAAAACGCGCGCCCGAACCCTTGAGCGCGCGTTGTGTTTAGAACGGCTTTTGCGTTATATCACGACGTAATTGTCAGTTCGCAGCGTTAGTCGGAGCCGCTAGCGATTGTAGCAACGCCTGAGCGGCGGCGCGTTTAGCAAAGGGCGGTCGTGTGGCGAGCGCGGCGGTTAGGAGCTGTCGCGCCGCGTCCGTTTGACCCTTTTCGTTGAGAATGACCGCGAAGTAATAGGCAGACGCGGCGTTGATTTGTCCGTCGGCGATCGACTGTTGTAACACCTTAGTCGCTTCTTCAACTTGACCCGACTTATAGAGGGTCCAGCCCAGCGTCGCGAGGAAGTCGCGATTGTTCGACTGTTTCTGCAAATTACTCGCGGCGTACTGTACCGCGCGCTTGGTCTTTTCCTGGTCGTTCTGCTCACACAGCGCCAGCGCAAGGCCGCCTGTGGCGTCGGAATCGAGCGGCTTCTGACGCACTGCCTCTTGGAACGCCGCCTCCGCGCTGCGATAATCACCGCGGAAAAGCGCCACTTTGCCGTAGGTCTTGAGTACGTCGACGCTTTTATCTTCCGCGTAAAGCTTGCGCACGAGCTCCCATGCGGAGTCTAAGTCGTTTTCATTGAGCGCGTTTGAGATCGATAGTAGCAGTACCGGGGTCGATTTCGGATTGGCGGCTAGCGCGGCGTCGAGAGATCTTTTGGCGTTTTCCGCATCCCCCTTAGCGGCGTAGAGTTGCGCCATAGCGGCGTCGGCGGGCAGTCCCTGGTCGTTCGGAAGTTTTTCCGCGCGCAGGAACGCATTGCGCGCCTGGTCGAATTGGTTCTGCTGGAAGAGCGTACGCGCATAGGCTCGCATAAGTTCCGGCGTTTCCCCGTCGAGCTTAATGAGCGCGGCAATGGTCTGCTGCGCGTTCGTCCAGCGTTGGCGCGCGTTACTGTATGCTAATTTAACCGTGAGCGCGGCGTGCGTGAGGTTCTTTTGGCGCGTCGGGTTGGCGTTGTATTTCGCAAGCGCGATTTCTCCTCGCTCGCATAGTAGTTCACACGCGGTGAGCGCTCCTTCTCGTAGCGCAATTTCCGCCAGTGAGAAGTACGCCTCCGGGTCGTCCGGGTTTTCTTCGGTCGCCATTTCCAAACACACGCGCACCGCTTGGGCGTTTTGAAGTTCAGAGAACCATCTGGCCATAATGAGTCTTGGCGGTCTGGCGGCGGGATTGCCTTTTGCCAAGGTCTTTAGCGTTTCCAGCGCGCCGTTGAAGTCCTGACGATTGAATTTCGCGAGCGCGTCCTGATAGAGCGCCTCTTCCTCAGGGCTGAGCTTCTGCTCCTCCTCTTGGTTGGCGCTTTGCGCGCTTGTCGTCGTAGCGCGCTCCTCTTGGGTAGCGGCGGCTCTTGTGGAATTGGTCGCCTGTGCGGTAGCGGGACGTTGCGTTCTTTGGTTCGCGGCGGGTCTGGCGCCTTGCGCCATTACGACGTTATCGTAGTTCTGAACAGTGGCGAAGATCGCCACGACCAGGATAACAGAGACAGTCGTGACAACGGCGCGTATGTATGCGACGTGACGTTTCATATGATACTCCTTGCAAAAATCGCAACGCATGGACGACGTGGTACGGCGCACACAGTCGCGCGCGTGTGTATAGAATATTGTGTTTATAACGATTATATCGATTGACGTCCAGGGGAATTGTGTGGCTCGCTCCTCACGCCTAGCTAGGTTAAGAAATGGACGCGGCGACTTCTACTTTTCAGAGGTGAAAAGCGCCGGTCGTAAACGCAACTTTGGACGCGGAAGATTAACGACGTCACGCCGTGACGCTTAGCGCGATCTGACAGTTTTTTTATAAAAATTAAAACTTTTTCTTTCTTTTTTATCATGACGCTATTTCGTGTAGACGTCGGCGTCTAGCGTGGCGCGACTGTGGCGACAATTTTTTTCCAAATCGACGTAGGTCGTTATCAGTTCTTGAATAAGGAAAAACTGTCGCGCCTTTTTGTCTATGACCAATACAAGCGCATAGCCTAGAGAATAATTGCTATAATCGGTAAAATTGTCAGAATTAATGCTATTGACACGACGGCTATAATTTGTAATTTTAATAGCGCCATACGCAACGTAGTCATATATGCATTACTCATATAGCGCGATTCGCGCAAGTAGTTGTGTACGGTCAGCCTTCGATTGCTCGCGAATGCGATCGACTTGGCTTTTGCCAGCTTCCATGAGCGTTGTATACGCTGCGGCGTAAAGCTTAGTCCTTAATCGCAGGCGTCCTTTGAGACTTAACTTGATTCATCCCCCCAGTCGAGCGGTTGCAGACGCCGTGTTCCGCAAAGAGACTTTCGCTCGGCTATGTCGTGTCTAACAAGGAGACATTGGTTATGAAATCGATTGTACGCGAACTGCTCAATAAACTTCACACCGCTTCCGTGGAAAGCAATTCCAAGAGCTCGCACACGCTGAAATTCGAAAGCCTTGAAAACCGCGAAATGCTTTCTGCCACGCCGTACGAAACCGGCGCTGACGTCACGGAAGCGACAACCGAATTCGTTGCGACGGTTGTCGCCGAACGGAACGACGTCATTGACCTTACGAGCGTTGCAAACAACGAAGAAACCGGCGAAACCGGCAACGTCAATGTTCAACAGCTCGAATCGGTCACGGTCAAAGGCACCCGTGCGATCGGTAAACAACTCGCCGCCGTCATGACGCCCTCCAACGCCACCGCGACCTATCAGTGGTACCGTGGCAGCGGCGACGAATGGACGGCGATCGAAGGCGCGACCGGTCGCGCTTATACCCAAACCGCCGACGACTTCGGTTGCTACGTTAAGGTCGTTGCGACCGGAACCGGCGATTTCAGCGGCGAAGTTGAAGCGCAAACGAGCAAGGCGACGATGTCGATTATCGGTCAGCCGAGCCTGGAAGGCGACGCCTATGTCTCTAAGACCCTGACCGCCGTGCTCGCGGAATCCGACGCAAATGCGATCGTGACCTACACCTGGTACCGTGGTTCCGAAAAAGAAGGCTGGACCCGTATCGCGGGCGAAACCTCCAACGAATATGTACTGACCGAAGCCGACGTTGACCAATACGTCAAGGTCGTCGTGACCGGTCGCGACGGTTACACCGATTTCAAAGAAGCGGTCACCTCTTCCGCCGTCGATTATCTCGCCTCTCTGGAATCAGTCACGATCAAAGGCACGCGCGCGATCGGTAAGCGCCTCGCCGCTACTGTCGCGCCCGAAGGCGCCACCGCGACCTTCCAATGGTACCGCGGCGAAGGCGACGACTGGACCGCCATCGAAGGCGCGACCAAGGCTACCTATATCCAAGTTGCCGAGGACTTCGGTTGCTATGTTAAGGTCGTTGCGACCGGAACCGGTCTGTACAGCGGCGAAGTTGAAGCGCAAACGAGCAAGGCGACGATGTCGATTATCGGTCAGCCGAGCCTGGAAGGCGACGCCTATGTCTCTAAGACCCTGACCGCCGTGCTCGCGGAATCCGACGCAAATGCGATCGTGACCTACACCTGGTACCGTGGTTCCGAAAAAGAAGGCTGGACCCGTATCGCGGGCGAAACCTCCAACGAATATGTACTGACCGAAGCCGACGTTGACCAATACGTCAAGGTCGTCGTGACCGGTCGCGACGGTTACACCGATTTCAAAGAAGCGGTCACCGCTAGCACGGTTGCTCAGCCCACCGAACTGGAATCGGTCTCCGTTAAAGGCACGCGCGCCGTTGGCAAGACCCTGACTGCTACCGTCGCTCCCGCCGGCGCTACCGTTGAATACCAATGGCTCCGCGTTGATTCCGAAGGCGTTGAAACCGCTATCGACGGCGCTACCAGCCGCTTCTATGTCCAGACCGAAGAAGATTTCGGCGCCTATCTGAAGGTCGTTGCGACCGGTACCGGCGCTTTCGTCGGCGAAGTCGACGCGCAAACGACCAAAGCGACCATGACGATTATCGCCGCCCCGGTACTGGAAGGCAATCTGACCGTTGGCGAAACCCTCAGCGTCAATATCGGCTCGGCGAGCGCGACCGTGACCTACAACTGGTATCGTGGCAACGACCAAGACGGTTGGACCCGTATCGCTGGCGCTACCGCCGGTGAATATGAACTCACCGACGCCGACGAAGGCCTCTATATCAAGGTTCTCGTGACCGGTCACGACGGCTACACCGACTTCAAAGAAACCGTCAGTAGCGACGTTGTCGCCGCCGCTACCGAATCCGGCGACGACGATCCCGAATCCGGCAACGATGTTGTCACGAATGCCCTGGCATTCGCGCAACTCGCTACTACCGATGAACTGGAGCTGTAATTCAACGCCAAAAGGAGCGCCGCGAGCCGTTGCGCTCTGAAATGGTCGAGTTAGTCGCGCTTGCCAGTTAGCTGGCGTTTCTGTGCGACGCTGGTGATAACACAAACCGCCCTAACGTTTGGACACGCCGAACGTTAGGGCGGTTTTCTCTTTTTACCATGACGTTGCCCCTGCGCCGCCTGCGGCGACGCGGACTGTCGCCATGGACGAACTTCTCGCTAGCTTCTACCCGGCAACGTTCCAGTGGCGCGCCGTTCCAACTCGCTACTCGAGGCGTATTGGGGCGCGTAGAGATTTGACAGCGCGCGGAAATAACGCTACAAGGACGAGGCAAGGGCGATGGTTCTATTACCGTCGTTACTCGCGTTGGACTTCGAGCATATCCGGGAATAGACGGAGCGCTCAGCGCGGCGCCCTTGCAGTTTCTTTTTCTTACCTATTTTTAGATTATTATCATAAAGTGGGTTGACGTCTTAGACGCGGCTAATAAAATACTCAAGATAATCCCCAGACGTTGCGTTGTTCATGCAACACGTGGTTAAAATAGTTAGAAGAAGCGCCAATAGCTGGTTAATTATTTGACTCAATGTGTATGCAAGTTCTTGAAGCAACGTTTTTTTGGCTCCTAGAGTTAGATATAGCTAATTATTGAGATAGCCTATACTCCTGTGTCGTAGCACACAGAGCTTCAGGCGTTAAGCTGGCGCGCAAGTTTTGAGTCTTTTTTCAAATTGCGCCAGAGGCTTTTCAGTCATACGTAAGAATAGGAAAGAACCTAGCATGAAGAAGTATTTGCTCTCCTCGCGCTTGTTTGGCGCCTCCTCGAAGAATGATAAAACCTTGCGCTCTCGTAAACTGAAGCTCGAAGCGCTCGAAAGCCGTGAACTGCTCAGCGCTACCACCTGGGAAGACGCCAGTGAAGTCGCCGCTCAAATCGCCGTCGCCCAAGACGTTGTAGCGCCGATTGATCTGTCAAACGCCGAACTCGACAATGCAATCGTCGTGACCTCCACCGGCGACTCCGCCGATACCGAAGGCACGCTACGCTATGCGCTTCTCAACGCCGAGGCTGGCGCGACCATTAAGTTCGACGAGTCCCTCAAAGGTCAAACGATTACCCTCTCCGGTAGCGAACTGACGATTGATAAGTCCGTGACAATCGACGCGTCCGATCTCTATGACGCTGAAACCGCCACGCCCGGTATTACGATCGACGGCGCTCGCCTCTCGCGCGTCTTCAATATCTCCGGCTCCGATACCGAAGTTTCTTTCAATGGTCTGACCATCGCTAACGGCGATACGACCGAAGAAGAAGCTAGCAAGAACGGCGCCGGCGTCCTGCTCACCGACGCCTCCCTTACCATTGTCGACTCGGTCTTCACCGGTAATTACGGCGGCAGTAATACCAACGTCGGCAGCAACGGCGGTTCGATCTACGCCAATAACGCAACCCTTACCGTCGATAACAGCCTCTTCGACAATAATTACGCGCTCACCTCCAGCGCCGGTATTAATACCTATCGTGCCACAGCGGTCGTGACCAATACGACCTTTACGAATAACTCCTCCCGCTACGGTTGCGGTATGTACGTCTACGGCGGTAACGTCACGATCGACGGCTGCCTCTTCGACGGCAACGAGACTAGTGAACTGACCAAATCGATGGGCGGCGCCGGTCTATATGCCACCGCGAATGCCAATAACCCGACGGTCGTTCGCGTTTCTAACTCCACCTTCCAGAATAACAAATCGATCGTTCAAGGCGGCGCGCTCTACGTGCTCAACGCCCAGGTCGATATCGAACTGACCAACTGCGTGATCGTTGACAACTCCGCGAGTACCCTAGGCGGCGCGATCTATAACTGGCGTTCCACTCTGAACCTGGTTAACTGCACCGTCGCGAATAACTCCTCCCTCTCCGGCGCCGGTATTCTCAATAAGGCGGGCGTGATCAACGCGTACAATAGCATTATCGCCAATAACGGTTCCTCCGACCTGGCGGACGACTCCGACGACACTACCGCCGAGTCCTTCAATAGCTACAATACCCTGTCTTCCTTCGCCAATTGGACCAATACCGACGCGGACGACTATGTCGCCTACGCGTACGATTCCACCCTGCCGCTGTTCGCCGAAGGCGGTTATCAGCTCGCCGACGATTCCCAAGCGGCGGACAAGGGCGATAACGCCTATGTCGTCGCTACGACCGATATTGCCGGTAATGCGCGTATTCAAGGCGAATACGTCGACCTCGGCGCCTACGAAGCGGAATATGTCCAGAATCCAGAAAGCCCCTCGACCGTTGTCACTATCGTTGACGACGTCGTCGACGAATACGACGGTGAAATCTCCCTGCGCGAAGCGATCCTCTACGCCGCCGACGGCGATACGATCACCTTCGCCGAAAGCCTCAAAGGTCAGGCGATCGTCCTAGACGCTCAAGAGCTCGTGATCGATAAGTCCGTCACGATCGACGCCTCCGCGCTCTATAACGCCGAAACCGCCACGCCCGGTATTACGATCGACGGCGATCGCAAGTCGCGCGTGCTCAATATTTCCGGCGCAGAAACGCAAGTGCAGCTCCTCGGTCTGACCATTGCTAACGGCGATACGACCGAAGAAACTAACAAAAACGGCGCCGGCGTTCTGCTCACCGACGCCTCCCTTACCATTGTCGACTCGGTCTTCACCGGTAATTACGGCGGCAGTAACGGCGGTTCGATCTACGCCAATAACGCAACCCTTACCGTCGATAACAGCCTCTTCGACAATAATTACGCGCTCACCTCCAGCGCCGGTATTAATACCTATCGTGCCACAGCGGTCGTGACCAATACGACCTTTACGAATAACTCCTCCCGCTACGGTTGCGGTATGTACGTCTACGGCGGTAACGTCACGATCGACGGCTGCCTCTTCGACGGCAACGAGACTAGTGAACTGACCAAATCGATGGGCGGCGCCGGTCTATATGCCACCGCGAATGCCAATAACCCGACGGTCGTTCGCGTTTCTAACTCCACCTTCCAGAATAACAAATCGATCGTTCAAGGCGGCGCGCTCTACGTGCTCAACGCCCAGGTCGATATCGAACTGACCAACTGCGTGATCGTTGACAACTCCGCGAGTACCCTAGGCGGCGCGATCTATAACTGGCGTTCCACTCTGAACCTGGTTAACTGCACCGTCGCGAATAACTCCTCCCTCTCCGGCGCCGGTATTCTCAATAAGGCGGGCGTGATCAACGCGTACAATAGCATTATCGCCAATAACGGTTCCTCCGACCTGGCGGACGACTCCGACGACACTACCGCCGAGTCCTTCAATAGCTACAATACCCTGTCTTCCTTCGCCAATTGGACCAATACCGACGCGGACGACTATGTCGCCTACGCGTACGATTCCACCCTGCCGCTGTTCGCCGAAGGCGGTTATCAGCTCGCCGACGATTCCCAAGCGGCGGACAAGGGCGATAACGCCTATGTCGTCGCTACGACCGATATTGCCGGTAATGCGCGTATTCAAGGCGAATACGTCGACCTCGGCGCCTACGAAGCGGAATATGTCCAGAATCCAGAAAGCCCCTCGACCGTTGTCACTATCGTTGACGACGTCGTCGACGAATACGACGGTGAAATCTCCCTGCGCGAAGCGATCCTCTACGCCGCCGACGGCGATACGATCACCTTCGCCGAAAGCCTCAAAGGTCAGGCGATCGTCCTAGACGCTCAAGAGCTCGTGATCGATAAGTCCGTCACGATCGACGCCTCCGCGCTCTATAACGCCGAAACCGCCACGCCCGGTATTACGATCGACGGCGATCGCAAGTCGCGCGTGCTCAATATTTCCGGCGCAGAAACGCAAGTGCAGCTCCTCGGTCTGACCATTGCTAACGGCGATACGACCGAAGAAACTAACAAAAACGGCGCCGGCGTTCTGCTCACCGACGCCTCCCTTACCATTGTCGACTCGGTCTTCACCGGTAATTACGGCGGCAGTAATACCAACGTCGGCAGCAACGGCGGTTCGATCTACGCCAATAACGCAACCCTTACCGTCGATAACAGCCTCTTCGACAATAATTACGCGCTCACCTCCAGCGCCGGTATTAATACCTATCGTGCCACAGCGGTCGTGACCAATACGACCTTTACGAATAACTCCTCCCGCTACGGTTGCGGTATGTACGTCTACGGCGGTAACGTCACGATCGACGGCTGCCTCTTCGACGGCAACGAGACTAGTGAACTGACCAAATCGATGGGCGGCGCCGGTCTATATGCCACCGCGAATGCCAATAACCCGACGGTCGTTCGCGTTTCTAACTCCACCTTCCAGAATAACAAATCGATCGTTCAAGGCGGCGCGCTCTACGTGCTCAACGCCCAGGTCGATATCGAAC
>JAUNMR010000082.1 GCA_030537455.1 Planctomycetia bacterium
GGGAAGCTCAGGAGTCGGTCGCGGTAGTACTCGTACTGCTTTTGACGCGCCGATATCTCCGCCGGTAAGCCCGAGGTCAGGTCGTTGCACGGCGCCTCGAAGCGGTTGAGGAGGGCGGTGATTTGTTGCTGTTGAGTTAATGATGGTATAGAAATGAGAAAATTTTGAAGCATTGGTAGTGTAATGTATGGAACAGACCCCTTTTGGGAATTCTCAAGGATGTAGGGGCGCAGATATGCTGTGGATTATGTCTAAGTGGAATCTATTGAAACACGCACCTCGCGGGGCTATACTTAGGGGAGATTGGGAAAAAAGTATTTTCCCTCGCCCGACGGCACGCCGAGCTAGCGCGACGTTTCAGCGTCTTGTGCCGAATGAAGAAAGCGGCGTCGGACGTCGACGTGTAACTCTTGTGCGTAAACAGAATGCATGGAGCGACGCATATGAAGAGACTGCTATTAATTCTGATTTGCTTTTTGATATGTTCAACGACCGTGGCGTTAGGCGTGGAGCCTCAGCAGAGATTTCGCAAGAAATTCATCGAGCTAGGGTGGGACATTCCGACGACGCAATATCTTCGTGAGCATTGGCAGAGCATGGAGGCGTCAGCGCCATTTGCCGGGGTTATTTATGACTTAGTTGCGAATAATTCCGAGGGCGCAAAGTGTTCCAGTCAAAGTCTCTTTACCGCGGACGCATGGAATCGGGACGACTTTTTACCTTGTATTGACGATCTGAAATCCTGCTCTTTTGAACGGTTTAAAGACAATTTCATTCGCGTGAATTTTTATCCCGCTGATTTCGAGTGGGACGACGATAACGCGTGGAAGAACGTGTGTGAAAAGGTTGCGATTTGCGCCTGGGTCGCGCACAGAACCGGCGGTAATCTGTGTTTGGATTTCGAATCTTACGGTTCGGCGCTCTTTCGATATAAGTCAGAGTCAGGCGTTAGCTTTGAGCACGCCTGTCGACTTGCGCGCAAGCGCGGGGCAGAATTTGCCGCCGCTGCATTCCAGGAGAAACAGGATCTAGTACTGTTGTGCCTGTGGATGAACTCGATTAACTACGGCGCGGCGCGCACGTCTCGACCGGAACAGACCTTGCGCGGCGCCAGTTATGGTCTACTGCCCGCTTTTATTGACGGCATGTTGGACGCGGCGCCGCTGAGCGCAAAGTTCGTAGAGGGCTGTGAAAACGGCTACTATATGAACGGGCGGGAGCAGTACCAGCGCGCGAGCTTAGACGCGAAGCTCGACTCCGGATCGGGCGTGGCGCTTGTGAGTCCTGAAAATCGCGCAAAGTATCGTCAGCTGGTCAGTTCTGGCTTTGGGTTCTATCTCGATATGTATACTAACCCGGAGGGTTCGCATTATTATCGCGGACCGGAGCCGGGCGAAACGAGATTCGACCGCCTGCGCGTCAATCTGCAAGCCGCTTGGGATTGTGTCGACGAGTACGTCTGGGTCTATGGCGAACAGCGTCGATGGTGGGCGCCTCAGACCGAAACGCCCTGGCGCTCCTGGGAAGAGGACTTACCCGGCGTGTCGGCGCTACTGCGAGAACTAGCCGATCCGAGGGAGGCGGCCAGGGAGCTACAAAAGAAGATCGCCAATTCGTCAGACGCTGAGAATTTAGTTGTCAACGGCGACTTTTCGCAAGTTGATCTAACGAATAATTCCGCGGCGTCTTGGAGCACGTGGCGTCACGAAGAATCTCACGGACGTTTTCAAGTAAGTCCCGGCGCGGTAAAGATTATCGGCGACTCGAACGCGTGTTATATCCAGGCGTTGCCCGTTGTGCCGGGACAAAGGTATTTACTGTCGGGAACGATTACCGCTACCGGCGACGCCTCAGGCGCGCTCGTGGCGCGCTGGCAGAACAGCGCTCGAAAATGGATCGCCGAGCCTCAGGACGTGAGGATATCGCCCGAGAGCACGAATGATTCCCCCGACGGAACGGGCGAGGCGATCGGTTGCGTTGAGGTTCCGGCGGACGCGAGCTACCTTGTGTTGCTATTGTCAGGAAACGCCGACGCGGTCGACGAGGTCGTTACGTTTGAGAAAATTGAAGCTTATTTGGTCAAATAGGCGCTGTTTTTTTTCATGCGTCGTGTGAAAAGAACCTCTGCGGCGGCAGAAACACGCATGACGCGAGAATCACCGGGGATGGAGCGATTTTCAAGAAAAAGGAAAAAAAGAAAAAAGACCAGTTGACGATTCTATTTGAGGCGCTATACTACAAC
>JAUNMR010000025.1 GCA_030537455.1 Planctomycetia bacterium
TGGTTCGGCGGCTTCTTCCTGGACTTGCTCCGGTTCGGCGGCTTCTTCCTGAACCGTTTCGGTATTTACCGTGTCCTCCTGTTCAGGCTTTTCGGACGTTTGTGGGTCTTCTGCCTGAGCGTTGAGCGCCTCTCGCTCAGCCTTGAGTTTTGCGCGACGTTCGCGTTCCTCTTGGTTCTCTTTTTCTCTTTGTGCTTCGCGCTTCATTTCTAATTCACGCTCTCGTCCTTGGCTGGAGTAGAGCTTGTCTTGACAGGCTCTTTGGACGTCTTCGCGAATGCGACACGGCTTGGTTTCCACCTCGTCGGCGATGGAAAAATAGACCGGTAAATCGCGTACGACCGGCAGGTGGTCGATCGTCTGACCATATTCGGAGAAATCGAGCTCCGGCTGCTTTTCGCATCCGGCGTTCATGAGACTCATGAAGAGCGTTGCAGTGGCTAAGGCTAAAAGTTGTACGCGTAGTCGTTTCATAAAACACCTGAAAGGTATCTGGAAAAAAAGGCGCTAAAACGTCGGCGCGTAGACGCCGCGTTCGTCCCTTATTATATCGAAAAGACGCAGACGCTACAACAAGGACTTTTCTTTTTTTCCCCTTGTGCGCTTACCTGATACGCGCGCGCGGATATGAACAAACTTTCCTAAAAAACTTGCCTTTTTCACATGTGTATAATATACTATAGTAAGCGCTGTCGTTTACCGTCGTTTTTCTTCGGCGGCGGCGCGTTGTCAGACGCTACGCGTGTGGTTTTTGTGGACGCGAAACGCTTAAAGGAAATTTTGTATGAGTCTGTCATATGACGATCTAACGCAACGGCTTTTATCGCTTGATTTGATCGATATGGACGCCTTGCGCGAGGTGGAGCGTTCCTTTGGAGCCAAAGTCTTCACAGCGGAGGAATTTCTGCAAGCGCTCCAACGTCATGGACGCTTGACGAAATACCAGGTGGAACGCCTACTCAACGGTGAAACCACCGGTTATTATTACGGCGACTATCGCATTCAATATCTTGTTGGCGCCGGCTCCTTTGCGCGCGTCTTTCGTTGCGTTCACAAAGACACTGGGCAAGTTGTTGCCGTCAAGGTTCTACGCGCGCGATATCGCGACGACCAGACCGCTGTTAATGAGTTCAAACGCGAGGGCGAACTGTGCATGCAGATGCATCACCCTAACATCGCGGCGGTGTACGAACTTCATCACACGAAATATGAGCATTTTATCGTCATGGAGTTCGTTGAGGGACGCACCTTACGCGAGGAACTCAACGCGCAGAAGAACGGTCGATTAGAGCCTCGCCGCGCCACGCGCATTGCGCGCGACGTGTGTAGCGCGCTGGAATATGCGCTCAAGCGTGGATATCAGCATCGTGACATGAAGCTCACGAACGTTATGCTCTCTAGCTCGGGCAAGGCGGTTCTGCTCGATTTTGGTCTGCTCGCGGACGAGGCGTCGAACTTCAAGACGCAACGCGCGATCGAGTACGCGGCGCTGGAACGCGCCACTCATGTCCCTCGCGACGACAAACGCAGCGACCTTTATTTTCTCGGCGCGGTCTATTATCAGCTCCTCACGGGCATTGCTCCATTGGGCGAGGTGAAGGAGCGTTCGCGTCGTTTGGACGCTTCGCGCTTTCGTCTGGTCAAGCCGATCTGGCAGGTCGCGCCTGACGTGCCGCGTTGCGTCGCCACGGTGGTGGAACGCGCAATGAAAATAGCGCCGGAAGAGCGTTATCAGACCCCTAAGGACATGCTCGAGGCGCTCGACTCTGCGATCGAAGCGCTTGAAGCGGGAGGCGACGGCGCCGCCGCGACGATTACGACCAAACCGAAAAAGAAAGCGCCAACCGCCTCCGTACTGGTGGTGGAAGCGAATCCCGATTTACAGAACGCGTTCCGTCAGTCCCTTAAAAACGCCGGTTTTCGCGCGATGGTCGTCTCCAACGCCGAACGCGCCCTGGAACGCCTCGACGATCCCGACGGCGCCGCGATTGACCTGGCGCTCTTTAATGCGCAAAGTCTCGGTCAGTCGGCTGTTATTGCATTCAATCGTATGCTCGATTCCTCTTATACCAGGGACATGCCGGCGATTCTTCTACTGGATGAAAACCAAGTGCAGTGGGCGCCCAAAGCGAAACGCTCCAAAAAAAGATTGGCGGTCGGTATGCCGATTGCCATGAAGCGTCTGCTCATGGTCGTTGATAAACTGATTAAGACAGAGATGAAACCGGTCGCGGAGCCGGAAAAACCAACCTCGCCCGCACCCGCCCCGGGCGGTTCAGCCGCCCCCGCGACTCCAGTCGCCCCTGCCGCGCCCGTTGAGCCGATTAAGTCGGTCGTGACCCCTCTGAATTTTCCCTCCTCGCCCGTCGAACCGCCCGCGCCCGTGGCGCAAACGACCCAATCGGAGCTCGCCTTGGACGACTGCCCCGAGGACGCATTCGATATGGCCCTCGATAACGCGGTCGACCATATGCGCGTTAATAACGACCCCACGGTCGTTCCGCCCGCGCCCGCGCCAACTCCTGCGCCGCCCGCGGTTGAACCGCAATTCCAACCTCTAGCTTTTGACAACCCCGACGACGACTCGTACATCGACGACGAGGACTAATTCGCCTCGATATCTCGTCGTAACGTCGCGTCATGATTTGCTTTGACGCCCTACTTCGCGTGGGCGCTAACTTTTTGAGAGACTCTGATTATGGATCGTCGAACGTTTTTGAAATCCGGTTTGGGCGCCGCCGCCGTCGGCGCGCTCGGATCCGTTATGGACGGTGGTTTAACCTCGCTCTTTGCCGAAGAAACGAAAAAAAAGATTCCGCTCGCGTTGCAGGTCTACTCGGTTCGCGAATACGCCTCTAAAGACCTTCGCGGCACGCTCCAAGAGATCGCGAAGATCGGTTATAAGGGCGTAGAATTTGCCGGTTACTATGGTCATGACGCCAAAGACGTGCGTCGATGGCTCGACGAAGCCGGCTTGCAAGCGATCAGTACGCACCTTGGCGTGCCCGCGCTACTGGAAGGTCAGTTCGAAAAAACCGCTGAATTTGAAAAAACTCTCGGTAATAAACGCTTAATCGTCGCCAGTGGGCTGTCGGCGTCCTGTAAAACAGACGCTGGCAATCAGATGACCGCCTATCTCTTCAATGAGATTGCCTACAAGGCGTCGAAAGTCGGTATGCAGATCGGTTTCCACGCGCACTACAACGATTTCTCCGACGTCGACGGTAAGACCGCGTGGGAGCTCTTCTTCAGTCGCACGCGCGAGGATATTATTGCGCAAATGGACGTCGGCAACTGCATGCACGGCGGCGCCGACCCCTACGACCTGGTCGCTAAATTGCCCGGTCGCGGTAAGCTCATGCACGTTAAGGCGGAAAATGAACCTGACAAACACGGCGCGGTCGTCGCTGGTCCCGGCGATATCGTCGATTGGAAGAGAATGTTCGATATCGCCGAGAATATCGGCGGAATCGAATGGTATATTATCGAGCAAGAGGACTGCCGCGAAGGCTCCAATCTCATGGAAGCGTGTGCGGAATGCTTCGAAAATATGAAGAAGATGGGCAAAGTCTGAGTCTTGTCGGTCGTTACGCGCGTTAAGCGTTTGACCTAGCCTATCATAGCATAACGGTCTTTGTCTGGCGACGTTCGACTTTCCAGAGTTGAGCGTCGCGCGCTTTTTCTTGTCGACTTTCTGAGGTCAGCGTCTTCCTGTCTTCCCTGTTTTTGACGTTTACTTTCTTTTGGTTATTTGTTAATGTCACGGTGCGAGAGTAGGTTTTTCAGTATGTCGTGCGTTGCGCGCGGATACTCCATAGAAAGGCATGTTTAAAATGACAGTTATTTCCAAACGCGTTCTGTGCACGGCGCTTGCGGTCGTCGCGCTGTTATGTAACGGTTGTTTTCATAAGGACGTCGACCAGGAGAATGCGACCAATTCCAAAACAGTCGCGGAATATCTCAAAACGGGCGCCGACGCGCTCGATAATTCGGAGTGGTCTCGTGCTCGCGACGCTTTTGACGACGCGATTAAACTGCGCGCAGACGTCCTCGACGCCTACTACGGTCGCGCCGTCGCCACTTGCGTTATGGCGGAAGACCATTATCGTCTCGCGGAAGCGGCCGCCACGAATCAGGACGAAGAAAAGGGTCTTCAGGAAGCCGCGAAAGCCGACGAATTTTTCGCCCAAGCGTTGGAAGACCTCGATAAGTGCGTGGAACTCGACGACGCCTTTGCCGACGCCTACTACCTCAAAGGCGTGATTGCGCAATATCAAGGTCGCTGGGAGGACGGTATCGAAGCGTTTACGCAATGCATTAAACATAACCCAAGCAACGGCGAGGCCTACCATCGTCGCGGTGAAATTTATGATCACACCATGGACAGCGTCAACGCCGCGATCGACTTTAAAAAAGCGCGTGAACTCGGATTCGCCGCTCAAAGCGCCGAAGACAACGAAGACATTGACCTTGAAGATTTTAGCGACCTGAATTACGACGCGGAAGAAGACTCCGCCGACCGTCAGTAAATTTAGCTTTTCACGCTTAGTCAGGAACGAATCGTTATGAAGACGCCCACTGAGGAATTTACGCAGGACGCGTATCGTTCGCATACTAATGCCGATTTCGGTCGCGCTTGCTATTACTGCCGTGTCGGCGCGCTTGTTAGCCTTTGTCTGGTCGCGACCTTCTGTGCGTTCTGCTGGCACAGCGTTGAGACCTTCGGTCAACGCGCTCGCGCTCTCATGACGCGCGAGCGCCTCGATGAACGTCAAGTCTGCGACCATGCTCTTGCCGTCGACTCCCACGCGCTAAGCGATAGCGATGAACTCAACGACCGGCTCGACGCGCTCTATCCGAGCGATCTCAAGTTCGGCTGGCAAACGCAACATTCCGAAAACACGGTGGAAACCGTCGCGTCACAGCCGGTTGCGCCACGCGCTACTCTCGGAGACTACCAAAGCGAATCCTTCGACAACGTCCCTGCGCCTCCTGTGGCGCCGTCCGACGACTTCGACGCGCTCGCCGACGCCGACGCTCTCGCTGTATCTGACGCTCTGGCGTCGCTCGAATCCAACCTCGTCGACGCTTCCGTGGTCGATCCGCTTGCCAACGCGCTTGTCGCCACGCCGGATCCCGCTTCGTCCGCCGACGACGCGACCTTATATGGCGATCCTGATCTGCCGTCTAGCGTCTCAAATAATGAGTATGTCGTCGGGTATAACGACTCTGTAAATATTGTAACAGAACAGTTTGCGTCTTCTGAAAATGTTCTTAATAATTCCGTCGATCCTTCCGATAGTGTTGCGTCTAACGATTCCCTAGCGCCTGACGAGAACGTTGGTCTGGTTGACGATCCGCTCGATCTGAATCGTCTCGCTCAAGAGTTTGAAGCTTCTCAAGCCGACCTCGCCGAACTTACCGCGTCCCCTACGGTTGCCGACGCCACGGTCGCTCCTCTAGATAACTCGGCGCCTTCCGAAGCTTTAGCGTCCGCGCCGCTGGTCGCCGCCGCGCCTGTAGAGTCCGACGCCTTCGACGATACCCCCGCGCCGCAGGTCTCTTCCCGTGCGCGCCTGACCAATCAGCTCGTGCAATCCCACGCGCCGACCCAATGGGACGAGCCGCAAAGTCAGCAACTCCAAAGTCAGCCGAACCTGCAAGTCGCGGTCGATAACGCCACGACGTCGGAACAACTCGCCTTGGAACTAGCGCAACTCGACCCGATCGTGCGCCCCACCGATGAGCTTTATGATTCCCTGGTCGGCGTCGATTCCGAGGAAACGCTCCCCCCCGCGCCTGGCGCATTCTCTCATCAACCGGACGACGCAACGCCAGCGCTGGCAATGAATTACGACGCGCTCGATTCCTATGCGCAGACCGCTCCCGTCGTGGCGCCCCAAGAAGCGCTTGACTTCCCCGTGGTTGAGAATCAGAGAGAAACACCCACAGAAACGCCCGCCACACAACAAGTTGAGTACGATTCGATCGTAGAGGCGCACCCCCAGCCGGTTCACGCCTCTTCCGGCTTTGCCTTCCAGAACGCCCACGGGTACATAGAGAGTCCCAGTTATTTTTCGCGCGCCGCTGATATTCTCGGCGGTCCTTATGAGTACTCCCAGCGCAATTTCGCGCGCGCTTTACAGATCATTGATCCCGAGGAGGCGTATGCGCCCAGTAGTTTCGCGCGCGCCGCCGGTCTCTTGGACGATGAGCAGAGCGCGCAAGAGCAAGCGCAACCGCAGACGTCAAACGAATCTAACGTGCGTTCGATCGGTTACCTCCAACGTGTGAATCGTGCCGAATCGCGCCAATCAGTCTCTCAAGCGGGGTATGTACAAAGTACAACGCTAGGTCGTCCCGCGACGCTACGACAGCTTGAAGAACCGCGCCGGAGCGCCGACGATGATCTCTGGCAGACACGTGATAATGAGACGCCGCAAGAGCAGGTCGAGCGTATGCTTGAGATTTTAAAGGCGCGTAACGTGAGCGCCGCGCGTGTGGAACGATGGAGTCGCACGAATTGGCGCGCTTCCGGCGTGATCTCCAGTAGCGACGGCGCCGCCTATGTGGAAGCGTTCGGCGATACGCCCGGTCATGCGACCCAGGCGTTTGTCCAAAAGACGTCGAATCGCTAAGTTATATCGTTCAACGAGTTCTGTTATAGGCTTTGTCATGTCGACCACGATAGACACGACCGAAATGGCGCGGGTAGAGGCGGTTCTGTTTCTCATGAAGGAACCCTGTCCCGGTCGTAAGCTTGCGCAACTTGCCGACGTTGCCGATAGCGCTCGCGCTCGCGCCATTGTTCGCGCGTTGAACGAACGCTATCAGCGCAACGGTAGCGCGTTTTGTGCGGTCGAGGTGGCAGGCGGCTTTCAACTTCGCGCGCTCCCGGAATTTGCGCCTTGGCTCATGCGTTTGCAAGACGCTCCGATCGAGACGAGACTGACGCGTTCCGCAATGGAGACCCTGGCGATTATCGCTTATGAACAGCCGGTGTTGCGCGTTAATATCGAGCGTATTCGCGGCGTGCATTGCGGTGAGATCTTGCGTCAGCTCCTTGAGCAGAACCTTATACGTATCGTGGGTCGCTCCGAGGAGTTGGGTCGTCCCTTTCTCTACGGCACGACTAAGCGCTTTCTTCAGCTCTTTGGACTGGTGCGGATCGAAGACCTACCGCGTCGTCAATACGCTTGGGCAAGCGCCGAGGAGGCTCAGGACGTTGCAAGAGAGATTATCGAGTACGATCAGAAAATAGCCAATGACAACGCCAAAGCGCCGGAGGACGACCTGGGCGATTAGCGCTCTGTCAGACCTAAATATATGCGCCAAGCGCGTTTAACGCGTCACAGGGCGTGGAACAAGACAATCATGATTTCTAGGCGTTTTCTAGCCGATAGCGTAGCGCGCGCGGTATGACGTCGTCGGTTTTAGCGTAGTCTGTGCGGTCGGCGCAGAATCGTTCAGTCGAGCGCGAGAAATTCCGACGTGCCGACGCAACCTCGTTCTAAGTACGTTGCCAGAATGATTTGCGCCGCGATTTTGTCGAGGTATTCTTTTCGATGTTTCGCCTTGACATTCGCTTCGATTAAATACCGGTTCGCTTCCGCGCTAGTGAAGCGCTCGTCTAGAAAATCGACGGTCAGACCGGTGACTTCCACTAGTTTTTGCGCAAAAGCGACGGCCTCGCGCGCCTTATCGCTCACGTCGCCGTTGCAATGTAGCGGTAGCCCGACGACAAAATGTACGAGTCTTTCGTTTTTGACAAGCTCTTTGAAATATTCGAAATCTAGCTTTTCGTTTTTCCTACGGTAAATTTCATAGGGAAAAGCGATTCTTCTTTCAGGGTCGCAGATCGCGATTCCTATTCTCACGGTACCGAAATCGATTCCAGCGATTTTCCCTTCTCGGGGCGGTGCACACGGTTGAATTGTCATCTGGAACTCGGAGCGTTCTTTTTAGGGAAAACGTCGACGCATTGCGTAGCGTCTGGACGTTTGAATGACGTTAAAGAAGAGGGGGAAGCGTCTTAGGACGTTTCCCCCGGGGAATACGCGGCGCATTGCGTAGGCGTCGTGCGCGTAAGTCAAGCGCGACGTTCAATTAATTGAACGCGACCGCACAGTTTCGCAAGCGCTAACGCTTAGCGTAAAGCTTGTCAATTAGAATTCCTTGGCGTTGACCCAAGTCATCATCTTGCGGAGTTTCTTGCCGACCTTTTCGATGAGGTGATCGTGATGAATCGCGCGAGCGCGCTTGAAGGACGGAGCGCCGACTTGGTTTTCCAGGAGCCATTCGGACGCGAACTTACCATTTTGGATTTCGGTAAGGATCTTCTTCATTTCCTTCTTGGTCTCTTCGGTGATGACGCGCGGACCACGCGTATAGTCGCCGTATTCCGCGGTGTTGGAGATGCTATAGCGCATATAGCTCAGACCGCCCTGGTAGAAGAGGTCGACGATGAGCTTCATTTCGTGCATACATTCGAAGTAGGCCATTTCCGGTTGGTATCCGGCTTCCACGAGTGTTTCGAAACCCGCCTGGATGAGGTGGCTCACGCCGCCACACAGAACCGCTTGTTCGCCGAACAGGTCGGTTTCGGTCTCTTCTTTGAAGGAGGTTTGGATGACGCCGCCGCGCGTACCGCCGATACCCTTAGCGTAGGCCAGACCAATGGCCTTTTCACGATCGCCACAATTGTCGTCGAGCGCGATCAAGCATGGCACGCCGCCGCCTTTGACGTATTCGGAACGCACGAGGTGACCGGGACCTTTCGGCGCGATCATGATGGCGCGCACTCCCTCGGGCATATCGAAGAGTTGATAATGGACGTTGAAACCGTGAGTCGTGAGGATGATCGCGTCTTTCTTGAGGTTGGGGCAGATCTGCTCACGGAAGATCTTCGCTTGGAGTTCGTCGGGTAGCGTCAGCACGATGATATCGCCTTGCTTGACAGCTTCTTCGATCGAGACCGGTTCGAATCCCGCTTCCACGGCCAGACGGTAGTTATCCGTGCCCTTGCGATTGCTCACGATGACGTTGCAACCACTGTCACGGAGGTTTTGCGCGTGCGCGTGACCCTGGGAACCGAAGCCCAAAATCGCGATCGTTTTGCCGTTGAGGATCGAAAGATCAGCGTCATTATCGTAATAAATTGTCGCAGACATTCTGCTACTCCTTGAAAAAATAGGACTTGTTGTTATCCCGCGCAATGGTCAGGGATAGGAAGTTGCGCGAGTACCTTTTGTCCTTCAAGTTCTGGGTATGATCTTTCGCCGACGCGTTTGTCATACCTGCTCGAGGGATAGATAAGTATTGGCGTAAATTTATTTTTTAAGTTCTTTATCGCCACGCGGCGCCGCGATACAGCCGGAGCGTGTGAAATTCACGATCTTATAGGGCTGCAACGCTTCCACGAACGCGTCGAGCTTTGCGCTATTGCCGCTGAGCTCAATCAGTAGCGATTGTGGCGCCACGTCGATAATTGACCCGCGGAAGATTTGCGTTAGTTCCAGTACGCCGGAGCGTTCGTGCGGTTCCGCCGCCACGCGAATGAGCGCCAGTTCGCGCTCCACGTGCGGCACGTTGGACAAATTCGCGAGCTGAACCACGGTGACGAGTTTTTGCAATTGTCTTTCGACCTGCAGTACTTTTTTAGGGTCGACGTCGACGACGATCGTCATTCTAGAGAATCTCTCGTCGTCGGTACGCCCAACGGTCAGACTATCGACGTTATAAGCGCGCGAGGCGAGTAGCCCGGCGATGTGTGATAGTACGCCTGGTAAGTTCTGTACCTTGAGTGAAATGACTTTCTTCATGACGGCGGTCTTTCCTAGAACGGGTCGCTACGCGTTGCCAGCGGCACGGCTCGGTATTGCGATAAACTCTTGCTGTGTATTCTAGCGATTATATCGCGCAAAAAAGAACCGACAAGGCGTCGTGTGCGTAGCAATTCAAAAGGGTTTGTCATTCTTCTGTCTTAGTACGCAGAGTAGCGGCGATATGTTTGGCGGTGACTGAATCATGACTTGCGGCGACCTGTTCCGGGGTTCCTTGTGCGACGATTCTTCCTCCGTCCTGTGCGCAACCAGGTCCCAGGTCGATGATATAGTCTGCCGCGCGCATGAGTAACGGGTTATGGTCCACAACAATGACCGACGCGCCGGATTCTACGAGGGTATTGAGGCAGTCGAGCAATTTCACGACGTCGACAAAGTGTAGACCGGCGGTCGGCTCGTCCAGAATAAAGAGCGCGTCGTTCCTTTTGGTCGTCGCTAGGAAGGACGCGAGCTTGAGTCGTTGCGCCTCGCCGCCCGAGAGGGTGTTCGAAGGTTGACCTAGACGTAGATAATCCAGTCCGACGTCGATGAGTTTCTGTAATTTGTGTTGAATTTTAGGCGCTTTGCGGAAGAACGAGAACGCCTCGCGCACAGTTAAATCGAGAGTTTCGGCGATATTCAGACCGTAGTATAGCACGTCTAACGCCTCGCTCTTGTAGCGCTTGCCGTTACAGATGGGGCACGGCGCGTTCACGTCCGCGAGAAATCCCATGTCGGTCTGGACGTAACCTTCGCCTTTACAGACTCTACATCTTCCGAACAACGTCTTTTTGGGCGTCTCGGCGCTATCGGCTTCTTTGCTACGCTCTTTTTTCGGTTCTCCGACATTGAAACTGAAATACCCAGCGGTGTAACCGTGTGCTTTTGCCTCGGGCGTGTCGGCGTATAGCGCGCGAATCTCGTCGAAGATCTTCAGATAGGTCACCGGGTTGGAGCGTGAGGATCGTCCAATCGGGGTCTGATCGAGCACGAGCGCTTGGGAGATGGGTCGATATGCCTTTGCTTGCGCGATGGTTCTTGCGTCGACGTCGCTTGTTGACACGCTTTCTTCAGCGATCGACTTGAGTGAGAAGTGCAATTTATCGTAGTGTAGCGCTTCAGTTTCGACGTCGAGATCGAGATTAAGTTTCGCTCTTATCGCGGGGTAGAGCGTCTCTAGCGTCAGTGAGGTTTTGCCCGCGCCGCTTACCCCGGTCACTAGCGTTAGCACGCCCAGTGGAAAGGAGACGTTGAGATTTTGAAGATTGTGACCACTCGCTCCGTACAAGTTCGCATAGCCGCGCGGTTTACGACGGTTCGGCGTCGCGCCGCCCGAGCGCTTGCCCGTGAGATAACTGCCGGTGAGGGAGTTCTCGTTCTTTTCCAGTTGTTCCACCGAACCGGTGAAGACGATCTTACCGCCGTAGGAGCCTGCGCCTGGTCCGAACTCGACGATTTTATCGGCGCCCTTTAAGATCTCGGGGTTATGGTCCACCACAATGACGGTATTGCCACGGTCGCGCAGGTCGGTCAAGGAGCGTTGCAATCTTTTGACGTCTTGAGGATGTAGACCGATGGACGGCTCGTCGAGCACGTAGAGCATATTCACAAGGTTAGAGGCGAAGGCGCGCGTGAGGTCGACGCGACGCTGTTCGCCCGTGCTGAGCGTGTGCAACGGTCGGTCGAGCGCCAGGTGTCCCAGTCCGAGTTTTTGCAGATATTCTAGACGCGTTTTAATCTGTGTCAACGGCACGGAACAACGCTGACGTTGTAGTTCGTTAAACTTCCAAGAATTAATAATTTCCAGCGCGTGATCGGCGCTTGTGGAGGAGACGTCGCAAATATTAACGCCGTCGATTTTAGCGCATAGCGCCGCTTCGTTGAGCCTTGACCCTTGGCACATGGGGCATTCTTCGTTCCGTATCCAGCGCGACAGAAAGACGCGAATATTCATCTTGTATTTCTGCGCAATCAGCGAGGTGAAGAACCCGTTGAGTCCAGGAAATTTCAGTTCGCTATTGCCTCTGTAGAGAATATTGAGTTCCTCATGAGTCAGGGAGGCGAAGGGGACGTCGTCTCGTACGCCGAGCTGTTGCGCACGTTCGAGGAATTCCATCAGATAGCTACGATATGTTTTATTGTCCCACGGGGCAATTGCATTTTGCCTAATGCTTCTGGCGAAATTGGGAACGATACGATTGATATCGAGCGCGGCGATAAGCCCGAGTCCACCGCAGATGGAGCACGCGCCCGCGGGGCTGGCGTAATTAAAGAGTTTCGGTTCCAGCGAAGGGAAATCGAAGCCGCAGTCTTCACATCGTAACATTTTGCTGTAGGTTACGACGTTCCAGAGCTTTTCGTCGACCTGCATTGGCAGTCCCTTACGACGCGCAGGCATGTCAGGCGTGACTTGTGGCGTGTGATTTCCTTCAATGAGGATATGGCATCTGCAATTTCCGGTGGCGTAGGCGTTTATGACGTGGTCGCGGAGCTGTCGCTCGTCGGTCTTGCCGATAACCACGCGTGCGACGACAATGAGGAACATCGGGGCGCTCACGACCTGGTTGAGATCGTGACGACTCGCGAGGTATTCTTTCACGAGTTGACACGGGTTCTGGTCGGGCGTGAGCAGTAGTATGCTCTGATTACGCGCGGCGTCGAGTTGAGCGGCGCCTTCTTCGCTATTATTCGCGTGTTCGCCGTCGGAGCGCTCGCTTTTGCGCAGACCCGACTGTAACGCCAGTTCCTCGGTCGTGTCGAGCGACGCAGACACGTGCATAAATTGCGCCAGTCGGAACGTTTCCGCTGAAACTCCCTTGGGGTCGTTGAGATCGAAGGTCTTGCCGCCAATAATGACGCGACTATAACCTTCTGTTCTCCAATGATTTTCGAAATCAGCGACGCTAATCTTTTTGAGCGAGGATTCCGGCGGCGCGAAGCAAATGACCGCGCGCGTGCCATCCGGTAGGGTATTGAGCGCTCGTACAATCTCTTCTGGCTCGTCGTGTCGCAAGGGCTGGCCACAGTATAGACAGTGTGGCACGCTTGCTTGGGCGAAGAGTAGTCGCAGATAGTCGAGGGTTTCGGTCGCCATTCCGACGGTGGCGTGCGCGCTGTGAGGTTCAGAGAGACTTGTGACCGCCAGGCTCGGTGGTAGACCGTCGATAGTATCGTAATCAGGCTTTTCGAATTTCTCCATTCTCAGACGAGCTTGCGCGCTGAAGCATTCTAGAAACCGTCGTCGTCCTTCGGTATAGAGCACGTCGAGCGCCAGACTGCTCTTACCGCTACCGCTCGGTCCACAAAACGCGATCAGATTGCGATGGGGAAGATCGACGTCAACGTTTTGCAAATTATGCGTACGTACGCCGCGCACATGAATCATATCCGCGTCGTGGTTATGCGCGTCAGTGTGGTTAGAGTGCGTCATGACAAAGCCCGTTCTTAGAAAAAACCGCCTGGGTTCAGCGCAAGCGCTCGCGCGACCTTGCACACGTTTCGTAGCGTACCGCGTTTTCGCCGCCTTACGCACGCTTACGCCTTTGCGTCTATTATATCGGTTTTGTATTCTCCTGCAAGGTCGAGGGGAGTCGCGCGTTTTTGAGCGAACAAGGCGCTTTTTAGCTGATTATGGCGCTCCTTTTGCTACGCGAGAGACCAATACAAGCTTTTATCTCGCGTTAAACCGGGCGATTTGGGCAATTGGAACGTTTTTATTTAGTTTTACGTCTATCTAGCGTGTAAACGCCTGGAAAGATTATGACAGAGCGCTATAATTTAGGGGACGCGCCGACTGGTCTGGCGTTTGCGCCGCTGCCTTATTGCCAGGACGTTACGGCTGTGACGTTGCTATTTTAGCCTAGCGCTTAGGACCGACGTCGGTTCATATATTTTGAGGAACTATCGCATGAGGATCTTTTCGCATCAACCTGCAGAAGCTGGTCGTCGCGCCGGTGTACAGGCGATGTATGACGTGAATAACAATCGTGACGACGATCGTCCAACGATCAGTGACGACACATACGAACGCATTCCGGAACATCTGCGTGGCAACCGTCGCCCTGGTGAAGATCCCGACACGGATTCGCAGGACGCCTCTGAGGAGAAGTCGCGCCAGTCCAATTCTCGTGTGGATCAAACGCGTCGCAACCGTTCAACCGGCGGTGGCGGCGGCGAGCCTCCTCGTAATGTCAAGACGTTTCAATTTACGTTACGTCTGCCTCATGTGATCTTTTTCTGCGCGCTCATAGCAATCTTTCTTTTCGGCTACCAGACGTTCTTTGTGTCGCGTAGTTCCGAAATCACGTGGACCGGGTTTAATCGTCTCGTGGAATCGAACCAGATCGAATCCGTTCTGGTCAAAGGTCAGCAGGTTTCTGGCAAACTGCGCGAAGCGCCCGCGCCGTACGAATGGCCCGAGTTGCTCGCAGACGGTCGACGTGTCTTTACCGACGCGATCGTTGCGTTCGATCGTCAGCATCCGAAGGAAGCGGAGGCGCTACGCGCGGAACTCGAGTCGGAAAAGGTTAAATGGAAACGTCATATTTTTCTCCAGGCACAGACCGGTCAGGAGCGCCATGTCCTGCAACTGAAGAATGAAGACGACACGGTTCTTCGCAGTATGGAAATCCCGTCGGACTCCAGCGAGGAACAGCTCGAAACTTATAAGACGTCGCTCAAAGACGCCTATCTCCTTGCACGTAAAATTCAGCAGCGTTGGCGCGCTCAAGAGGCTGTGATTAATCGACCCGCAATGAAAGACGCCGTCGTTCTGGTCGATAACGTCAACAACAAAGCGACCAACTTGATCTTCTACAAGTACTACACTTGCCAAGCGCCAAGCTTTGCCTTTGCCGACCCCGAGGTCGACGAACGACTACGACAGCGCGTCGACGAATATACTTCCACCGAGCCTTCCGACGGCACAAAGTTCCTGACGATCGCCTCGATTCTGGCGACCCTCTTTATCTTCTTTATGGTCTTCAGAATGATGCGCAACGCGTCGGAACAGATGGGAGGCGGCAACTTCAACTCCTTTACGCGCAGTCTTGCGAAACGTTACGAGCCCGACCGCGCTAAGCGCGTGACCTTTAAAGACGTTGCGGGCTGCGATCAGGTCAAGGCGGAACTGGAAGAGGTCGTCGATTATTTGAAGCGTCCTGAGAAATACGAACGCATGGGCGCGCGCGTTCCCAAGGGGACGCTCCTTTTCGGACCTCCGGGCACTGGTAAAACCCTCCTTGCGCGCGCGGTAGCCGGCGAGGCCAAGGTTCCGTTCTTCTCGATCAACGGTTCTGAATTTATTCAGATGTTCGTCGGCGTCGGCGCTAGTCGCGTACGCGATATTTTCACAACGGCGAAAGAGAACGCGCCCTCTATTTTGTTTATCGACGAAATTGACGCGGTCGGTCGTCAGCGCGGCGCCGGCGTCGGCGGCGGTCAAGACGAACGTGAACAGACGCTCAATCAGATCCTCAGCGAAATGGACGGTTTCGCCCCGAATGAGTCCGTCATGGTTCTCGCCTCCACGAATAGACCCGACGTGCTTGACCCCGCGCTCATGAGACCGGGACGCTTCGACCGACATATCACCGTCTCGCGCCCCTCCCTCAAGGGTAGACGCGATATCTTCAAGGTCTATCTCAAAAAGATCCCATACGGCGCCGACGTCGATATTGACAAACTCGCCAAGGGTTCCTCCGGTTTCACCGGCGCGGACATTAGCAACTTAGTGAACGAGGCGACGCTTTGGGCCACGCGCAATAACAAGAATTCAGTCGACGCAAGCGACTTCGATTATGCCTTCGAAAAGATCGCGCTGGGTCTCAAACGCGACGAGATCCTCACCGAGGAGAGCAAACGCATGACCGCGTGTCATGAGGCTGGTCACGCTCTGGTCGGATGGTTTGTTAAAAACGGCTCGCAAGTTCGCAAAATCTCGATCATTCCTCGTGGTCGTGCTCTCGGCGTGACCTGGAGTTTGCCTGACGACGATAAACTCAGCTATAACGCTAGTGAAGCGCGCGCGACCCTCATGCAACTCCTGGCCGGTCGCGTCGCGGAAAAACTCATCTATGGCGAAACGACTTCCGGCGTTGAAAACGACCTGCAACGCGCCACAGAACTCGCGCGCGATATGGTCGCACGTTGGGGTATGAGCGAGACCCTCGGACCGGTTTCCTTCCCGAATTCCGAAAACCACCCCTTCCTCGGTCGTGAAATGACGACCGATTCGCGCTCCTATAGCGAAGAGACCGCTAAGGTGATCGACGCGGAAATTCGTCGCATGATCGAAGACGCCGACCACGCGGCGCTTGAGCTAATCAAATCGAAACGCGAACTCTTCGACCAGCTTGTCGACGCGCTCGTGGAGGAAGAAGAACTCGATCAGGCTCGTATTCGCGAAATCCTCGGTCCCTCGCCGAACGACCCGCCTGCGCATGAGCCGTCCTCCAGCGACGACTCCGCTGCCGCGCCGGTCGATGGAACCGACGAATCGTCAGCGGAATCGTCGCATAGTTCGAACGATTCTGGTTCGAACGACGCGCCCTATCAGCTCGTGCCCGAGCCGATCGACGTGTCCCAGCTCCGGGACGACCACGCTCCCGAGGAGGACGCCGACTCGTCGAATTAACGCGCTTTACGCCACGACGCTGTTGTTACGTTTTTTATGTCGCCGTGGGAGTCGACGCCTTGAGTTCAGGTCGTCGACTCCTTTTTTCACCTCTATATTCCAGAACGCCACGGTGCGTTTGTGCTCCTGTCCCTCTCGAGTCGACGTCAATGGAAGAACACGCTACAACACGCGACGCCAAAGAATTAGCGTTAACCCAATTTCACCCCAGCGCCTATGAATCTAATCGATACGCCTACCCCGTGGTGAGTCGAAGGTCGCATGGCGTCTCTATCGGCGTGAATTTGAGTCCGACTAAACTCTGTAATTTCAGATGTGTCTACTGCCAAATCCGGCGTGAGGAAAAAGACGAGCCGATCTGTGGGCGCGACGCGTTACGACTCGACCTGAACCTCCTCGAACAGGAAGCGGAAAGCCTTGCGCGCGCGACCATTTCGCAGCAACTCTTTACGCACGAACGCTTTGCTAAAACGCCGATAGAAAACCGCGTTCTACGCGACTTTGCCTTTTCTGGCGACGGCGAGCCGACCCTTGCGCCGCAATTCCACGAGGTCGTTGAGATCCTTGCGCGCGTGAGAGAACGGTTGAATTACGACGCGGTTAAATTAATCCTCATTACCAACGCCACGACGTTGCAGACCCCAGCGATCGTCGAGGCTCTGGACGATTTCCACGTCGCCAACGGAGAGATTTGGGCAAAGCTCGACGCGCACGACCAGGCGCGTCTGCAAATGGTCAATCGCACCAGCGTTCCTTATGAGCGCATTTTGGATAATATCCTCTTTGCCTCGCAACGCTGGAGCGTTACGATTCAGACGGCGCTTTTCCAATGGCGCGGGCAAGAGCCTGACCCAGAGATGCTCCACGCCTATTCGCAACGCCTAAATGACGTCGTACGTCAGGGCGGTCGGATCAACGGCGTGCAACTGTATACCGTAGCGCGCGTGCCGACTTGCCACGAGGCGGTCGCGCTCACGAACCAGCGACTCGACCAGTGTGCGGAACTTGTCAAATCCCTCACAGATCTTCCGGTAGAAGTTTTTTACAACAAGTAGAGACGCCCCACAAATACACGGAAATTTTCTAACTCGCCAGTTGCTTTTGTTTACGAGGCAATGTCAGCGACGTTGTGGTCGGTTTCTGACATGACGCGCTGACATTTGGTTTTTTTTCCTTTTTTTCTCAAACCTGGCAGAAAATACTAGAAACTTTGGCTTCTTTTCTGCATACTAATCTTTATACGAAGCAAGGATATGCACGACGCTGGTCGGCGTCCTTTGTCTTTTCGACGCGAAACCGACGGCTTGACCGCTGGGTTGCGGCGTATAGCCTCGGTCTTTTCCGAAGCCCCCTTCGGGGATAGAAGGAGAGTACTATGAATATTGATATTCAAACGCGACACATCGAAATCAACGACGCGCTGAAAGCGAAGATCTCTGACAAAGTCGAGAAACTCGGTCGCTTCGTGGAACGCGTTACCAATATTGAGGTCTTGATCTCGGCGGAAGCCGAAGGTCAGGTCAAGGTCGAAATCGCCTTGAACACCGACTATAAAAAAGACTTCCGCGCCGACTATAAATCCGGCGATATCATGGGGTGCGTCGACCAATCGATCGACAAACTCGAACAGCAACTTCGCAAATTCAAGGAAAAAATGGTCGATCACCATTAATCCCACAGTCGGCGTCGCGTAGTGCGGCGCATAGTTGAGTCACTCTTATGGTTCGTTGCGTCTAGAACGCGGCGAACCTTTTTTTTATCAGCGCTTTGACGTCGTATTGACGCGATGGGACGCCGCGCGTGCTTTGCGTCCATCACGCAATTGTATTTCTTTGGTATTTGTCTTTCAGTGATTCTTGCGTATCGGCTCTTAAATATTTTTGAAATTCTTGTCTTTTAAAGATGCTAAACAGTTGCAGATTTTTGCATGCCGTGCTATCATGAAAGGCGGTAGGGGCGTCTCCTTCGTGGAGATGAACGTTAATTTTTGCCAAATGTAGTGTTATATTTAAACAGTGGAAAGGTTTTTGTCGCCGTTGGGCGCGACTTTCTACGTAATCGTTGGGGGAACCCAGTTTCTTCTTTCCATCTAAATTATAGGGAGACTTTGTTATGACGAATTTTTCCTTTTCCGAGGCGACCAATTTCGACGCGACGTGTTGTGATTTGAAGGGGCGAAGTCCCCGTGAGATCTTTTCAGAGCTTCTCAGTGGCAGCGGCTATTGCAGTGAAGTTCGCGCACGTCTGGTTGATAAGCTGTGCCGTCGCGAGGAGTTGGGCTCCACCGGTTTGACTGGTGGGATCGCCATGCCTCACGCTAACGACGACGTCGTCGCGACGTTGACGTGTTTTATCGGCGTGAGCCACGACGGCGTCGACTGGAACGCCACGGACGATCAGCCGGTGCGCTTGTTCCTGTTGACTGTGTCGAATGGTTCTCGCCAGCGGGATTACTATCGCGCCGGCGCTTATAATGCCACGTGCTTGCGACGTCCCGGCTTTGTGGAGTCGCTCATAAATGCCGACTCCACCGATGAAATGCGCCAGATCCTCCTGACCGCCGATGAAGAAATGAGCAGTGTCAATCTTGAGGAGGCGTTTTAGTCTTCTCGTGTTTGAGCTTATCGCTTCGGTTCCTCGCGCTTGCTTGGGTTGAACTATCCTTGACGTCGTACCGCCGTTGACGCGGTCGTGACGACAGCGGTACGACAGTGTTTAGAAAAGCCACAGTTTAACGATTTAAAGCATAATTGTTGGCATTAAAAAAAAACAAGAAAGTCTGTTTCGGTCTTGGCGCCAGCTTATTCCTGGCTATAATAGAAACAAAATTGCGGTTGTGTTCCCCTGTGATATTTGAACGTTCTAAGTCGTTTAAAATTCGTTTTTAACGGAGACATTTGGCGACGAACGCGTCGATTTCAGGTTGGCATGTCGCGCTTGAACGCCGTCTTGGCGTAGCCAGATGGAGACTGTGCGCATACTTTCGACGATTTACCTACCTACTCGGAGGCAGAAGATGACATTTTCTGATTTTGTTCTTTTCGACTCGTTAAAACCGGATTTAAAAGCGAAATCGAAGGGAGACGTAATC
This sequence comes from Planctomycetia bacterium, assembly GCA_030537455.1. Taxonomy (GTDB): domain Bacteria; phylum Planctomycetota; class Planctomycetia; order Pirellulales; family Thermoguttaceae; genus RUG369. The sequence goes on from JAUNMR010000025.1 coordinate 19,547, forward strand.
CAGGAACTCGTGAGAGCGCTTAACGCCGCTGGCGCTATTGCCGACGATCTCGTCGAAGACGTTATTGGCGCGATTACTCGTCGTGAAGAACTTGGTTCTACCGCCATAGGTCACGGCGTAGCGGTGCCTCATACCAAGCATCTTGGCGTTGATCGTTTGGTGGCAGTCATTGGCGTGAGCCATGACGGCGTTGATTTCGACGCGCTCGATGAACAAACCGTTAAAATTTTCATCATGCTCGTTTCTCCTCCTGATCGTCCCGGCGATCATCTTCGTGCTCTGGAATACATTACAACGAACCTCAAGGTTAATGAATTTACCGAACGCCTCAAGGCCGCGATCACGCCCGAGGAAATGACGCAAGTACTCAAAGACGCCGACGCGCGTATGCTGCACAATAGCGATACGAACGAAGAGTAGAGGTTTCGCGTGTGAACTGGCGCGCTTAGAAGTTCAGTTTACACTAAGCTTTTTGTGTTTTTTAAACATAGACCGACGCGGACACGTAGCCGCGCGATACCGTCGACCTTTATTTAGCGCCGTCGCGCACGTGGTAGCGCGAATACTTTACCGATAAGGAACCTCTTATGGCATTTTCCGATTTCGTGCTCAAAGAAGCCATCTTACCTAATATGCAGGCGACCACCGCGGAAGACGCCTTGCGCGAGTTGGTACAGGCGATCGTCGCCACGGGTTCGCTCGACGCTTCGGAAGTCGACGCGACTGTCGAACGTATTCTGGAGCGCGAAGCGACCGGCTCCACCGCACTGGGCGGCGGCGCCGCGACCCCACATGATCGCAATAGCTCCGTGAGTAAGGTCGTGACCGCTATTGGCATTAGCGCTAACGGCGTGCCCTTTAACGCGCTCGATAACCGTCCGGTTAAGCTCTTCTTCCTTACGCTTACGCCACATACGCTCGCGAACGAGCCGTATTTCCAAGTCATGCGGTATATCGCCAAGAGTCTGCGCGATCAAGAGTTCACGCGGTATATGATGCAATTGAGCGAAATCAGCGACGTGCTGGAACTGCTCGAGGAGCAGGACGGTAAAAACTAAAGTCGTGAAACTTATCGCGTGATTGAGCGTCTTAGCATTTATAGACGGCGTCGTTCTGGCGCCGTTTTTTTATTGCGACGCTACCTGTTTCGGCTCCCCTTGACGCAACGCGTTTATAAGATTACAATACGCTTCGCGTCGTTTCGTAGTAGCCGCAGACGTCTCGGTCGCCTCGACGCATTGCCAATCATACCAAGGGAATTATAGTGATCACGAAAGAAGTCACCGTAACTAACAACGCCGGTTTCCATGTGCGTTGCTCCTCCCTCGTCGCTCAGTCGGCGGTGAAGTATCAATCTGACATTGTCATGGACAGGAACGGTAAACGTGCAGACTGTAAAAGCACGTTAGATATGCTCACGCTCATGTGTCCGAAGGACGCCAAGCTCGTTATCATAGCTAGCGGCTCCGACGAAGAACAGGCCATTTCGGAAATCGTTTCGCTTTTCGAGCATAAATTTTACGAAGATGAATTTGCCCCGACTCAGTCGTCTAATCCAACGACCGAGTCTTGACGTGGCGCTTGGCGCATACAGGTCTCATGAATAACTCATCAGCGTCCCGCGCCGTTGTACGCAGGACGCTTTTTTTATAAAGAAAGAATCACGCCGTCATGAAAGTCTATCGTGGAATAGCCGTGTCTTCCGGCGTTGCTATTGGTCGGATTTTGAAGAAGACGACTAATGCCTTTCAAATCGTACGCCAGTCTTCCCTGACTCCAGAAGCGGAGCTTGAGCGTTTGTCGCGCGCCTTTGATTACGCGCGCTCGGGCCTGACGCGTCGTCGTGAGGCGGCGACTGAGCAACTCGGCTCCGACTTTGGTAAAATCTTCGAAGCGCACCTTCTGATTCTCGAGGACGTCAAAGTTCGTCAGATGATCGAAACGTCGATCAAGACGGAAGGAACGACCGCGGAATATGCGGTCGATTCGGTCTTTGGTCGCTTTGCACAACTCCTGTCTCAACTGGAAGAGGAAGTCTACGCCGAACGCGCCAACGATATCCTCGACGTGAAAGATCGCGTGCTCAAAGGTCTTTGCGCCAAGGCCCAGGAGGATAAAACGCAGGCGAGCGAGCCGTCGATTCTCGTAGCAAGCTTTCTCAAGCCGAGCGAAACCGCTAATCTTAACGTTTCTAAAACCCTCGCGCTTGCAACCGAAAGCGGCGGTATGGGCAGTCATACGGCGATCGTTGCCGCGGCGCTGCGCATACCGACGGTATTGGGTATCGGCAAGTTCCTCAACGAGGCGTACGACGGCGCGTTGGCGATTGTCGACGGCGATCAGGGCGCGTTGATACTGGAGCCCGACGAGGCGACGTTGCAGAAATATCAACGTCTGCAAGAGCGTCAGAACGTTGTTCTTGGTCAACTTCGCGCACAATCTCGCGAGGTCGGCGCTATGACAGCCGACGCAGTGGCGATTGATCTTAAGGCGAATATTGAATTTCCAAGCGAGGCTCAAATCGCATTGGATTCCGGCGCCGCTGGAATTGGACTGTATCGTACGGAGTTCCTCTATCTTGCCGACGAACGTCCCGAACTCCCGGATGAGCAGACGCATTTCCAGGCGTATAAAACCGTCTTGGAGACTCTCGGTAAGGAACGCACGACGGTTATTCGCACCTTCGATTTGGGCGCCGACAAGCTGCCGAAAGATCTTAACTTTACCACTGAGCCGGAACACAATCCCTTTATGGGCTTGCGTAGCGTGCGTTTGTCCTTGGCGTATATGGATATGTTTAAGGTTCAACTTCGCGCTCTGGCGCGCGCGAGCGTATACGGAAAATTGCGCATTATGTTCCCGTTGGTCACGACGGTGAACGAGTTGCGTAAGGCAAAATACGTATTGCGCGACGTCTGCGACGACCTCATGGAGGAGGGCTTGCCCTTTGACGAAAATATCTCGATCGGAATGATGGTGGAGACGCCGGCGACTGTGCTCATGCTGGAGAAATTCTGCAACGACGTCGACTTCTTTAGTATAGGCACCAACGATTTGCTTCAGTACACCTATGCGGTGGATCGCAGTAATCGCGACGCTCACTATCTTTATATGCAAGAGTCGCCCGCGCTAATTCGCTTGATTCGCCACGTGGTCGAGGTCGCGAAGTATTATCACAAGCCGACCTGCATTTGCGGGCAGATGGCGGGTATACCCTGGAACGTCCCCCTTTTGCTGGGGTTGGGCTTGCGCGAACTGAGCGTTGCGCCACAAATGTTGCCGAAGATCAAGGCGATCTGCCGCGCCTTTACGATAACCGAGTGCAAAAATATCGCGCGCCAGGCGGAACAGCAGGAGACGGCAGATCAAACGCGCGTCTTCTTACGCAACGAACTTCGCAAGAAATCGGAGTTGCGGTCGATTATTTCCGAGGAATAGCGGTCAATTCGTTCTCGCGAAGCGTTCGTAGAACTTTTCGCGCAATTGAGAGCGTCGAAAGTTTTCCCCACTGTATAAGGCGCAATGTGGCAATTGCGTTGTCGCCGAACCATTTTGCGCCATAGGCGCAGTATAGGTTTGACTTGACGGAACGAGGTTGTGTAGTAGAATATCTAGCGATAGTTTATCGAAAATAACGCTCACGGCGTGTGTGACGGTTTGTCCTATGCGTTGTGAGCTTGGCTGATTTCGCACGCGTATTAACTTTACCCACGCGCTTGCCATGACGGCGCGTGGAAAACAGAGTCGACGCGCAAGCGCGCTTGAAACGAAGAGCGTCGCGTGCGGAATGATATAAAATTCACAGAGGGCGTTTTCGTCGCGTCGGCGCGAAAACGTGGTTTGATTTTGACATGGCGCGAAGAAGGTTTCGAATTCATTTCGGAAAGCGCGGTAATCTTTGCTTTATAGGTCACCGCGACCTGCTGCGCGCTATGGAGCGTATCTTTCGTCGAGCGCAACTTCCTTTGGCGACGTCTCAGGGTTTTCATCCCAAGCCGAAAGTCAGTTATCTCTCTGCTCTACCGTTGGGTTTTTCTAGTCAAGACGAGGTCATGGAACTCGTCTTAGAAGAAGACTGGGATCCGGAAATCTTGCGCAGTCGCCTGACAGAGTCGACGGTTCAAGGTCTCGATTTTCTGACGGTTTTGCCATTGGAGGATAAAGCGCCGAAATCTAAGGCCAGCGCGTTTCAATATCAAGCGACGATACCCGCGGACAAGACGTCTGAAATCTCAGAGGCAATCGCTAATTTTTTATCGTCTGCGTCGGTGAAGGTTCTCAAAGCGAATGGTAAAGAGGTCGAGGCGCGTACGCATGTGACGCAACTTGAACTTCAGGGGACGACCCTGACCTTTACCATAGCGGCACAAGAAGGACCGGAGGCCGGCGCGCGCGAAATCCTTAGCGCTCTGGGACTAGGCGAGGAACTCTTCCGCACGATCTTTCCTGTCCGGACCAAGACGTACGTGCAAGACGCTTAGCGCTTGTGACGACGCGGCGCGTGGGAACCCCTCTCAAGTACGAAAGAAGAATACACACTCATGGCTCAAAAAATGCTGATCAATGCGCGTCAGCCGGAGGAGAGCAGAATTGCGATCATCGACGACGGCGTTCTTGAGGAACTTTATATCGAACGTTCCTCAAACGACAACTACGTAGGCAATATCTACAAAGGTGTTGTTGTTAATATCGAGAAGAGCATTCAGGCGGCTTTTATCGACTTTGGCGTCGGTCGCAACGGGTTCCTGCACATTAGCGACGTGGAGCCTAGTTATTTCAAGCAGGATCCGAACTTCCACCCGGAAGAATCGAATGGACGACACGGTCACAATTCTCATAACGGGGATCATGGCGACTACGGACGTCCTCGCCATAAGCCTCTGATTGAAAACGTCTTCCATAAGGGGGACGAGGTGATTGTGCAGGTCATTAAGGAAGCGATTGGCACGAAGGGACCGACCCTGTCGACCTATATTAGCATTCCTGGTCGTTACCTTGTGCTCATGCCGTCGTTGGGCAAAGTCGGCGTCTCGCGCAAAATCGACGACGACGCCACGCGACTGAAGCTGCGCGCCATTATGAAGGATCTGAATCCTCCCAAGGGGATAGGCTTTATCGTTCGCACGGCCGGGGCGGAACGCGTACGCGCCACCGGACCGGAGCGCACGCGCAAGGAATTAGCGCTCGATCTGGCGTATCTCATGCGTCTTTGGAAGTCGATAGTTCGTCGCATTAAGAACCTCCCGGGTCCCTCTGGCGTTTACGAAGAGAGCGATATGATCATTCGCACCATCCGCGACGTGTTTACATCGAGCGTGGAGGAAATCATTGTGGACGACCAAGAGGCATTCGAACGCGTGAGCCAGTTCCTCAAGGTCATTATGCCGCGCTACGCCGATCGTATTCGCCTCTACGACCAGAGAGAACCGCTCTTTGTGAAATATGGCGTGGATCAGGAGATTGAGAAGATCGATAATCGTCGCGTTCCGCTCAAAGACGGCGGCTCAATCGTGATAGACCAGACCGAAGCGCTCGTGGCGATTGACGTTAACACCGGCAGCTTCCGTGCGAAGGAAAACGCGGAAGACAACGCGTTCCAGTTGAATCTTCGCGCAGCGAAAGAAATCGCGCGTCAGATTCGTCTGCGCGACCTCGGCGGCGTGATTGTGAACGACTTCATCGATATGGAAGAGGACGAGCATCGTCGTGCGGTGGAGCGCACGTTACGCGACGCGCTCAAACGCGACCGTGCGAAGACGAAGATTATGCGCACCAGTCCCTTTGGTTTGATCGAAATGACGCGTCAGCGCGTTCGTCCTGGTCTTAAGCGCAGCGTGTACCGCGAATGTCCTTGCTGTCGTGGCGGCGGTTCGATCAAATCGATCGAGAGCATGGCGATTATGATCATGCGCATTCTAGCGCTTGCGGGTCAGGAGCCGCGCGCCAGCCAGATCGTGATCGGCATGGCGGAAGAGGTCGCGGAGTATCTTAATAATAAAAAGCGTCTTCAGTTGGCTAAGATCGAAGCGGACAACGGCGTGTCGATTACGCTCAAGCACGTGTCGAACGTGTGGCCGGAGCATGTCGAGGTCGAGGTTTACGACGAACAGGGCAAGAGACTGCCCTTTAGTACGAACGGAAACTCTTGAAATCTTCCCTGACGCCCCTTCCGCTTTGTGCAAAGGACGTTATAATACTTCCTAAGTTTTTTGGTCGTTCCCCTGGCGCCTCGTACGCAATTCGACAGGTCCTGTGGGTTCCCTGTTCGCGCTAAACCGCGTGTTTGGCGTGTCGTCCGACATACACATTGCGTTGCAACGACCTTGCAACGCGTCGGAATTATCGTTTCGCCGACGCCCAGACAGGGAAGGAAAACGCACGCCGGCGACGACGCGCATCGCGCGTTCGAAAATGTGGTTCGCGCGCAATTGCAAAGTTGCGCGCACGTTAGCGCATAAGGATAAATCAATGTACGCTATTTTCAAAGACGGCGGTCATCAGCACAAGGCTGAAGTTGGTCGTAAAATGCTCGTTGAACTTCGCGAAGTGGAAGAGGGCGCCACCCTTGAATTTGACGAAGTCCTCTTGGTGAGCGATGAAAGCGGCGTCACTGTCGGTCAACCGACCGTCAGCGGCGCGAAAGTCGTCGCTACGGTTCTTGGCGTAGCCAAGGGGCCGAAGGTTGTCATTCGCTGGTTCCGTCGCCGTAAGAACAGCCGTCGTAAGAACGGTCACCGTCAAAAGTACACCCTGATTGAAGTCACCGAAATCGTCAAGGGCTAATCGCTCCGCGACGAAGACGACGTCGGCTTAAGCCGCGTTGTAACGCGCTCCAATGCAAAGAGGCTCGATTTGCCATTATCGGCGTTCGAGCCTCTTTTGTATTTCTTGTCGCGGTTTAGACCGTCGCGATTGTCTCTACCGTTTGATTTCTCACGCCCCAGGCGTCGTTGGCACGTGTTGTTCGACGCGTCGACGACGCTATGGTTCCGCGGGGCGCGTTCGGAGCGTTTCCGGAACGACTATTGGGGTTTATCCACGTTTGATTTCAAATTGGTCGAGAATATATGGTTTGAGTTCTTCGAGGTTCGGTTCCACGCCGATACCGGGCTCGTCCCATAGTTCAATGAATCTAAAGTCTCTGTCGGGGCGTTTGCCAGTTTCGTCCTTTTCGGTGAGCACAACCGCCGGTAGTTGCGGTACGACGTCGTATTCGAGCGTTTCATCGAAACGCAGATAGTCGGTTGGCAGTACGAAATTGTCGGTCGAAGCGAGCGCGAGCACGTGGCGGTAGCCCAATGACGACTGCAGGTCGAATCCCGCATAGCATTTCGCTTCGTTTTCTTTTGCCAGTTGCGCAATCTTGATAGCTTCGGCGTGTCCTCCGACGCGACCGGGCTTAAGGCACACGACGCGACACGAGCCGACGTCGAAGGCGATTTTGGCGTCTTCGAGCGATTCAATTGATTCGTCAAGGCACACGGGCGTTCTGACCGCTTCGCTGAGCATGGCGTGTGCGACGAAGTCACGCGGATTGAGCGGCTGTTCCACGCAGTTGAGGAAGAAATCGTCCATACGATAGAGCGTGTCGGCGTGTTTATTGAAATCGAGCGCTCCCTCGACGTCGACCTGCAGTTGCATCCACGCGGGCGAGTCGACGCGAGCGAAATTCAGTACCTGAACGTCCCAGCCCGGTCGGAGCTTGAGGCTAAGGCGTGCGTAATTTTCCTGCGCCGCGCGCGCCAGGTCGCGGAAGAATTCGTCCCGCTCAATGGCGCGGTCGAAGGTCAGACCGACCTTTAAAGGCTTCTTCTGTCCTCCGAGCGCCTGCCACAAGGGCTTATTCTCTAGTCTCGCGCCGAGATCTTGCCATGCCATTTCCACCGCCGCCTTGGCGTAACGATTCCCTTTGACCGGACGCATCGGCTCCTCAAAGGACTCTACGGTTGCGGCGGCGCCCATTTTAGCGACGATCGGCGCGAGGATATCGCGTAGCGTGAGGTAGGTCGCGCCGCTCCATTCCCCTGAGAGGATCGGTCCATTGCCTGGACAGACCTCCGACCAGCCGCTCACGCCGTCGCTCTCCAGACGCAGTAGGACGGTCTCGCAGAAATTCACCATTGCGTCGGCGTAGCGTTGAGGCGATTTCAGAGGTAAGCGCACAAGGTAACCTTCGATTCGATCGAAACGCATGAGGCGGTACTCCTATTATATGTAAAGTCGTTTATCTGCTCGTTGTGCGGCGCATTGCGCCTAATGAATTGTAGCGCTATTTCTCCATGACGCAACTTTTTTTCTTGCTCGATCTTACCCAGGTCGTGCGTGAAAAAGTACAAAGTCGCTATGTTAAAATAGTAAAAAAATAACTATTGTTCTCAAAATGGCAATTCCACTGATTTTTACAAAAGAATCGGTTGCGACGTGTCGATTCTTATGAATGTATGGAATTGTCAGACGCCACGATAGGCGTCATTACCCGACTTTGCCATTAAGCAGAGCCTTTAACAGGGGTAGGTCAATGAACTGGTATAAATTATTTACGTTTGTCGCGTTAGGCGCGAGCGCTTCGGTCGGAATGAGCGCGTCGTGCTTTGGTCAAACGCCTTCTCAACTGTTTGCACGCGGCGTCGGTTCCGCGCGTGCGCAGAGCGGCGCGAGCTACGGCGGCGTGTCGCCTGTGTTTGTCGCGCCTCGCGTTGGCACGGAAGGAGTCGTCACGTCCGGCTCGGAATATAGCGCGGCGTCTTCCGCTACGAAAACCGCCGAGTTGTCGGGCGAACCTCTCGACGAACGCGCGCACGCGGAAGCGGTTCTCGCCGATTCTCAAGCGCGCGCTTATCGTCGTTCTCACACGGTCAAGCCGATCGACGCGCCTATGACGCTCGGTTCTCTGAAAACGAAATCCACGGGCGGTCTTCAATATCCTCAGTCGTCGAATCCCTATGCGCGTCGCGCCGGTAGTCAACAGTATCTTCAGTACGCTCCCAGCGCGTTGCAATCGAATGGAACCGTTCAGGGGAATCAATATGGTCGCGCGGGCGGTAGCGCCGTGCGTAACGGCGCGGTTATCGAAGCGGTGACCGTTCCAGGCTCTGCGCCGTACAACGCTGCGTTGCAAGGCGCCTTTGCCAATCCCGCCGCTACGAATGGTCCTGCCGCGCCAAACTTCCAGCAAGACGAGGAGGTCGGTTTCTCCACCAGTGGTAAAGCGACCGGTCTGCCCACCGCGCCGCAGCTCGACCCGTCCTTCTTTACGGATCCCTCCGCTGTGGCTAAGCCGCGACCGGCTCTGCCCGAGGCGCAACCGACGCAAGAGTCCGTGGAAGAGAGCATTCCCGATTTCGTCGACCTCGACGACTCCGTTGATCTGTCCAACGCTACTCCCGACGGCGATGCAGAATTTCAACTGCCACAAAACGCCGACGTCGAACTAACGCCCCTGGAACTTGACGACCCTGCCGAAGCAACGATTCAGCCCGGTCTGCAGAATAACGACCTAACTCTCGAGCCCGCCGACGACGTCGTTGAACCCGCCGACATGCCAATCGCCTCGCCCGAGGACGTTGTCGAACCGTTCGACGCAAACGAATCGCAATTCATAAGCGATCCGCTCGAAAGCCAAGAATCGCAATCGCTCAATGGTCAAGACGCGCTCGATTTGACTGGCAACGACGCTGTGATCGATAACGTCGTACTGCCGCCCGAAGACGGGGCGAATCTTCAAGACGCGCCGATTGTGGAGTCGGAACCGGTTCTGGAACCGGAACCGGTCGTGGAACCGCAAGACAACGTTCTGCCCGAGGAAACAACCGACGCGGTGGAACAGCCCGATGCGAGCGACGCGACGCAGGAGAACTTCGAAGACTCCGCCTTTCCCGAGGACGAAGCGCCCAGCCCTGTCAAGCCGAGCGTGCAAATGCCTGAGGAAACTACCGACGCGTCCGTGATTAACCCCGAGCCGCAAGTCCTGGATCCCCAAGGCGTTGTCGAAGCGCCAAGCGCGCCTGCGACCCCGACTCCAACCTTTAATCCGGTTCCAAACGCTCCGAACGAGAATCAAGCCCCAAGTCAACCGACCTTTCCGCGTCAGCCCCCACAAAATCAAGCGAACGCCCAAGCGTCTGGTCAGTCGAATATGCAGCCCTCCTGCAATCCCGGCTCATTTGGCGACGCCGTCTACGGTTTCGCCGCCAATTCCTACCACGGCGCGCGAGGCAATGGCGCGTATCTGCCCTATGCGCCCGCGAATCCCGGCTGCGTTCCCGGTCAGTTCCAACTCAATCCCGCTGGCGTTGCGCCCGCGCCGACCTGTGCGCCAACCCCCTACCAGTACATGGGTTATCCCACGGCTCAACAATACGGCGCTAGCGCCGCGCCCGGTCTCATCGCTGGCGCCGAATGGCTGTGGTGGTCGACCGAAGCGGACAACGGTCTGGACGTTATGCGCGAATATTACGACGACCTACCCGACCTTCAGGCGGTGGGAACCGGTCTTCGCGGATGGCTCGGCTGGCGTGGCGTCAATGGCTTCGACCTGATCTATACCTACGCGTGGTTTGATCAGTCTGACGAATTGGCTCCTGAAAAACTTAGCAACTATTACTTCAACGGCGGCTATACTTTGGACGTGAAACTTGAAAATCACGACCTCGAACTCGGTCGCTCCTTGACGCGTGACAACCTATTCGCGCGCGCCTTTATCGGATTCCGTTGGACCTCCCTGACCAGTGAACAGCGCGGTCATAACTCGTATATGGTTCACACTCCGCCCAGCGACCTGCTCGGTAATGAATTGGTGTTACTCGACGATGGCGATATCGACGGCTTCCCCGTGACACAAGCGGTTCTCGACGAATACGAACTCTATGAAGAGAACGTCCTTGCTCGCTCGCGTCTGAACGCTTACGGTCTTCGCCTCGGCGCACAACTCAACCTTGGTCTCGCCGGCGGGTTGTCCCTGTACGGCAAAGGCGCCGGCGTCCTAGCGGTCGGCGATCTGAAAACGCGCGTGGAAGGTTTCGCCTACCAGGAGTATATCACGCAGGAACAAAAAAACACGTACTTCTCTCCGTCGCTTGAGGCGGGCGCAGGTCTTGCGTGGAATCTCGGTCAGCTCCAAGCGCGCGCTGGTTACGAGTTTAACTACTGGTTCAACGCGCAGAAAACGCTCGGTCAAAAGAGCGACTTCCTCGCGCACGGCGTCTCCGCTGGACTGTCCTGGAACTACTAGTCGTCTCCTTTTGACGTCGCCTGAGCTACGCGTCAGCGACCCCTGTGTGACGCGGATACTAAGCGCGGAATCCCGACCGGTTCCGCGCTTTGCTCGTTCTTGCGCGGCGCCCACGCTACGTCTGACGTCTTTTTCACGATTTATCAATATTCCGACAAGTAATTGGAATTATTGCCCGACTCTTTGCGTCATAAACGATAATGACGGGTCTGAAACGTCTTACGCCGACGCAAGTCGGTCGTTTTGACGACGGGCGGCGTTCAGTTTGGTTTGCCTTGTGTTGGGGAACGCCTCGTTGCGCTTGTACGTTACGAGGCGTTTTTTTTATCTTGCGCCTGATTTTTTTCGAGTTCTTTTGGACGCCGTTGCGCCTTGTGTTTTTTTCAGACATACAAAAACGTCCGTTTCTTATGAGTCGTCAAAACCCCAACAAGTAGTTACGGTAATCATTCTTCTTCGAGATCTTGAATCGCGTTGTGAGTTCGAGACAATTTAAAGGCGCTTGGCATGAGTTTTTCAACCGTCTAATTTGACCTCGTATTGTCCCGGGAGTTTAGTCACATGCATACGAAATTAGCGCGCAACGTCTGTCTTAGGTTTGTGCTGTTTACGCTCCTCGCGTTATTTGGGCGCGACGTTTTTGCCGGAGACTGGTTGCTCGATCCGACTCCCTTTCAAGGCGAGGTTCGTTACGACGAGTCGAAACGCGAACTGACGCTCTCCAACGGTCTTCTGGAGCGTCGTATCCTCCTGGCGCCTAACGCCGCGACCGTTTCGCTGCGCAATTTAACGACGGGCGAGGAGTTCATTCGCGCGCTGAGTCCCGAAGCGCGGGTCGTCCTCGATGGAACTGAATATCCTGTCGGTGGGTTGACTGGCGCGCCGATCGCAAACTATTTGAAGGAAGAATGGCTCGCGACCGCACAACCGCTGGAAAACGCGTATCGCTTTCAACGTTTCGAAGTCGGCGAAATTCAAGAGCGGTTCCCTTATAAGAAACGCCGCGAATGGCTCTCGCGCGACCTCCCCTGGCCGCCCAAAGGGAAACGACTTAGCTTGTATTTCGAGCCGCCGCGTGAAATCCCTGTCTTTCATGAAGGAGAAAAACTCTTTGTCGAAGATTTTAACGCTGAATTGAACCCTTCTTGGACGGTTCATTTGAGCGAACTGTCGCCTCGAATTTCCGTCGCCAACGAAGGCAAACCGGGCGAGATCTATGCTCCGACCGAGACGTGCGCCTATCTGGAACGCGATTGGACGCCTGGCGCGGAAACATTAGAGATTTGCCTTGACGTCGGCGACGAAGAGCGCGCGAACTCCTGGGGGCCAGGCGCCGCGCTGATCTTCGACGAACGCGTTCTTTCACTGGTCGCACGCCCTAATTCGCGCCAGTTCGAATTTTGCGACAACGGCGTCGAACGCCTCGTCGGAACCTTTGATCGCGACAAAGACGTCGTCCTAACGTTGCGCGTTACGGACAATAGCGACGCGACAAGCGATTCGGAACGGTACGTCGTCGATCTTTTCGCGCGTCAGCAGACGAAGACAACGAAAGTCGCACGCGCGTTTGTCGCCTCTGCGCCACAACGCGTGCGCGTCGGTAAAATTGGCAAGGGCGGGTTCGGTAAAGACTACGCGCGCGCGACGGCTCAAGAGGAGGAGTTTTCACGCGTGCATATTAAAAACGTCGCCTTCTACGCGCCTATTCCTCCACAGAGCGCGTCGTCGGTCGCGCGCCTGCCTAACGTAGAGGTTCGATACGAGATTTACGACGGCGCGCCGATTCTCTCGAAGCAACTGATTGTGAGCTGTCCTGAATCTCTGGAGGGTCAGGAATTTTGCGTCGATTCTTTCGTTAATGAGGAATTGCGCCTCGTGGAAGTCGATTCTTTTGTCGAGACCCCGACGACGAGCGCGCCCTATAATCTGTCGATTCTGAGCGATTACGTCTACGGCGGTCTAAAACCTGCGAATCTCGACGACAGCGAGGCGATGAAACTCGAGCCGGATCCCGATTATCCGACTCAGGTCAACTACGCGCGTCGAACCCGGTGTTTGCTACGTTGCACGCCGGAACTTGGACCGTCTCAGATAGTTTCAACGGGTCGTCCCTTTGAGTCGAATACGATTTACACAATCGTTCACGACGTTTCCGATCGTGAGCGTCGCGGGCTGGCGTTGCGTCGCGCGATGCGAATCTTGGCGCCGTGGACTGCAGAAAATCCACTGATGTTCCACAAGGTGAAGTCGTCGCCTGAGGAGATTCGTTCCGGAATAGAACAATGCCGTGAAACCGGCTTTGAAGTCTTTATTATGAGTTTTGGCTCGGGCTTCAACCTTGAAAGTCGCGACGCGGGCTATCGTCAGCTTTACGGCGAGCTTAGCGCGGAGGCGAAAGCTTCTGGCGTAGCGCTCGGCGGGTATTCGCTCACTTCCTCGCGCGGCGCGGCGTCTCCAGAGGACAACGTTCAGAATTCCCGACCACGATTTGGACGCGGACCGTGTTTGGAGTCAGTTTGGGGTCGCGAGTATTTGCAGACGCTCAAAGATTTTATGGCAGAGGCAGACTTTGGCGTTTTTGAGAACGACGGACCTTATCCGGGCGATTTTTGCGAGTCGACGACACATCCAGGTCATCGCGGCAAGGAGGATTCCATCTGGACGCAATGGCGCGCGCAATCAGAGTTGTATCGCTGGTGTCGTGCTCGTGGAATCTACGTCAATCAGCCCGACGCGTATTTCCTACAAGGCGGTAATAAGACCGGCATGGGCTATCGTGAAACGAACTGGTCGTTGCCGCGTGCTGAACAGGTCATTATTGAGCGACAGAACGTTTACGACGGAACGTGGGACAAGACGTCGTCGATGGGGTGGATGTTCGTTCCTTTGAGTCAGTATCACGGCGGCGGCGCGGCGGCGACGATCGAGCCGTTGAAAGACCATTTGCAGCATTACGACGCGCGTTTTGCGAATTTAATCGGCGCCGGCGTTCAGGCGTGCTGGCGCGGTCCACGACTCTACGACTGCGAGGAAACCAAGGCAGTGGTTGTCAAATGGACGCGATTTTACAAGGCAAATCGCCGTATCTTAGACGGCGATCTGATTCATTTGCGTCGTGCGACCGGACGCGATTGGGACGGCTGGCTGCACGTTGACCCAGACCCGACGGCGACAACGCGCGGTCTGGCGTTCTTCTATAACCCGACCCTGGAGCCGATAACGCGCCAGATCCTCGTTCCGCTGTATTATACCGGGTTGAAAGATTGCGCGCGCGTACGACTAGGGGACGCCGATTTGAATTTAGGCGAAGCGTTCAACGTCGAGCTCAACCAGCGGTACGAGGCGACAATCGAGATTACGATACCCGCGCAAGCGTACGCCTGGGCGACCTTTGAAGAGGCAGAGAATTAACGAACCGCTTGAACCGAAGCATAACGGTCGACGAAAGAGTCGTGGCGATTCCACGTCGCGAGATTCAAACGTAAAACATGGCGTCTCATGGAACGCTTTCTTCCCATGAGACGTCATTTCATTTTGACGTTGTGCCTAGACCTTTAACTTGCGTCGGATTTTTCCCGAGTTTTTTTTGATTTATTTTCCGTTTTTCTCTTCCCCAGGACGCACGTCGCGACAATTATGCGCGCATTTGACACGGAAATTTACGACCCCTGGGCCAGGTAGGACACGAGACGTCCTACCTGAATGACGCGTTTGTCGTCTTGCCGTTTATCCGTTTTCGAATAGAATATAGCGGTAATACACATACGCGACGCAAGGTCGTGAGTTGATTCCCACCTCGTAGGAGACAGTCAAAAAGACGACGATGGGTAAGAGAACACAAGAGCAATAACTTTTGTCATTGTTGACGTCTTAACGCCAAGGCGACATTCGGCATACTAAGGCTCGCAAAGTTATTATCTGGTTGTATTTACTTACTTCAGTCGTTGTGTTTTTTGTCGGTTTTTCACTATTGAGGTTGGGTCTTTCCCTTCCTTGGCTTTTGCGACAAAGGCGCCACAGTCAGCTTGAGAAATGCGTAAAGCGTTTGGATCGGCGTTTGAACAGTCAGGTCAGACGTCAAAAGACGCCGACACAGAAGCTTCTGACTTGTCAGAGTCCATCGTAGCGACGGCGCGGCGTTTTTCGCAGAAAAACACGTTGAAGTCTATACTTCATAGGTAAGTCAGGGTAAAATAATCAAGGCGGCGAGATATTCACTTGACTTTGTAACAGACGAGAGTGAATAACGCGTTTAATTCCGCGTCAACCATGCGTTTGACCCCGAGACGAAGCGCTCATGCGCCCGCAGATAAGGGGAGGGCTGTCTGTGCATGGTAAATGCTTTGTTATTAGATAAAGAGTTTGTTATGAAAATTGTCGCAGTTCTCGACGGTCGGAATTACCCAATGACGCCGTATCAGTTTCGCGAATTTGTACGCCGAGGACTGATCACTCGTGAAACCACGCTCTTTTTGAATGATGAACCGATCTCCTACCACGCGCTGATTCAAGCTCTGAAAGAACCTCCGACTCCCCCGACGACCCCCGCGACGACGACCCCTCCCGCAGACGCTACGCACGTTGTGACGCCGAGCGCCGCGTCGACGCACGAACGCCTCGCTACGTCCTCCTCGGACTATTCCGCGCCCAAGCCGTCCACGAATATCAGTTCCAAGGAACCCTCCAGAGAGACTATTGCGCTCAAGGAACGCCACGCGACTCTCGAAGCCTATCGCAAAAGGGAAAAGCGCCATCAGGCGATTGTTATGGGGATTCTCGTCTCGTTTTTTGTCTGCGTTGTCGGAGTGACGGCGCTACTGTTTGTCGCCCATTTGCTCGGTTTCAACGTAGGAAAAGACATAAACGACCAGCGCGCGAGCGCAGGCGCTAGTGACCTGAGCGCTGACAATGTCGGCGCAACGTCAAGGCGTCGACCCTCCGTTCATCTCGACCAGGAATTGGATCGCGCGCCAGAGTCGCCCAGTAGTTCCGAACCGACCGAGCCGCTCTTTGGCGACGTCTTTGACAACGACGACCCCCAGTCGCGCCGACCAATCCCCCAAGCTCCCACCGAGGAGCCTGAGTCTAAGAAGTCCAGTTCCTCCACGAGTGTTAAAGTCGCCAGTCAGGACGAACAGAAGTCGGTTCTCCCCCCCAGTAAAACCGCGGTCGCCGATAAGCAGGTCGCCCCTGAACCTTCCGTGTCAGACTCCGACTTCGCGGTGACCGACCCCGCCTCGGGGCAGTTCCTGCTCGACCCCTTCGACGTGCGTGTGAAACAGTTGCCGCCACACTTCCGTGGGCACGACGCGGAGAGAATCGTCACAGAATCAAAGAATTGCACGCTTTTCGCGGAGCTGGCGCAAAAGAAGACCGAAACGGACAAAGCCTATGAAAAGCGTCTTAATAAACTCATGCGCGAGCTGAGCAATGCGACGATTTATGGCAATTTAACCTACGGGTCGGTTCTGGCGTTCGAGGTGAAAGTTGCCAAGGTCGATTATGACCCCGAGAAGAATATGGCTTCGACGACCCTTGAAGCTACTATTTCTACTGATAAGCATGGCTTGGTCTTATTTGAGACCGGTCAAAAAGCGAGTCTTGACAAAGTCGCTAGGCAGATCCGGCTTGTCCCTCTAATGCCCGAGCGCGGTAGGGTGTTACACATGGACAAGGTTAATAGGAGCGCTTTCGAAAAAATAGAGTCGCGCGTGCGTGCAATATGCATTGCAAAACTATATGCATACCCCACGGCGCCCTACATTTACGTCAACACTAGTCGTTCAGACTGTCGTTTGTACCTTACGGAACCGACTTTTTGGCTCTACGACGAGCAGACCGGTTCGATTCTGCAACGCTTTACGGCACAAGAGATTATGGGCGGTTTTGCCAAGCCGATTATGCCGTTGCGCGAGCCCTACGAAGCGATTGAGCCCAATGGTTTTCACGTCAAACCTCGCGGTAAGGAGACTTCCCACGACGATCTAGCCGCCGACCTGTTCGTCTCTAGCACGTCGCTGAGCCGTATGTCGCCCTGACGTCGACGACATATTCACGCGTCTGCCACGCTCTCCATAGAAATCGGTAATTTACGCAGAGGATAGAAAGCAACGTAGCTCATGCCTATACGAAATAAGCACAGAACCTTCAAACGCCTCGCCTGGCGTCACGACGACTTTGAGCGACGCTTTGGCTTTGTCGGCGCGCGCTATACCAAGGTCGGCGTTCTCTCCTCCTGTATCTTCGCCACCGTAAGTACCGTATTGTTCTATGTAATCGTGAGTTTTACGCCGACTTGCTCCTTTAAGAATATGTTCACGCAACGCGGTCAGACGCCGTACTGCGTCGTTCTTCTCGGGTTCTGGTGTTTCTGGATCCTCTGGATTAAAACGCGCAAAATTAAAGAGCAACGTAAACCTCTGGAACGCCCGATCACGCCGACAAACGTCGACTTCGAGTTGACCGTCTCCACCGTCGACGACGTGATTGCAACGATCGAGGCAGCCGCGGAATCGCCCAAAGATTATATCCTCTATCGTCGCATTATTCAGACCCTGTCTAATATGCGCAATATCGGTCAGATCTCCGACGTGGACGCGCTTTTTCGTTCACAGGCGGAACAGGACGAAAACACCATGGAGTCGAGCTACTCCCTCGTGAACGGCTTCCTTTGGGCGATTCCAATTCTCGGCTTTATCGGCACGGTTATGGGCTTGTCCTCCGCCATCGGTCATTTTGCCGCAGTACTTACCGCGTCGAGCGACGTTTCGGAACTCACGCCGGCGCTCAAAGACGTTACCGCCGGTCTGTCCACCGCCTTTGAAACCACCTTCGTCGCGCTCGTCGTCGCGCTCTTTCTGCAATTGTATTCCACCTTTGTGAAGAAAATGGACGAAGAACTCCTCGACGATTGCTCCGAATTCTGTACCTCTAACGTTGTGATGAAGATTCGCGTGGAGAACTCTCCTCGTTTGAATCCAGTCGGTCGTACTCCGTATTTAAGCGGCGCGTCCGGCACGGCTCGGAAAGATAATGCGCCATGAGACGCGGCGGCTCTCGATCTTCAATATCGCTTTTCTCGTTCCAGGACGCGATCACCTCGGTCTGTGGGGTGGTCGTGCTCGTGACGCTCATGCTCGCTGTGGAACTGACCAAGCGCGTGGAGGACGCCACGAGCGACTCTGTAGTCGACGCGCAGAAGGTTCAGCAGACGCAGGAGGCGGTCGCACAGCTTCAGGCGCGGTTGCAACAGGCACAGGAGGCGGAACAGGACGATCCCAGGTGGCGTCTGGCAGGCGTGACTTACAAACAAGCGCAATATGATCTTCAGCGCGCTCAGGACGCGCTCGACGCCGCTAAGGACGCTAACGAACAGGCGAAAAAGGAGTTAGAGGAACTTCAGAGCCAGCGCGAGAAGAACCAGGACAAGGTCGCCGCGCGCGAGCGTGTGCAGACGCAACTTGAACGCCTACAGGATCAGACGAGTCGTTTAAAAGAGCAGATTGCAACGGTAGTCGCCACGACCGGGCGCGAAGTCGCCTTTGTTTATGCCGCTGACGTTTCGGAAAAGCCATGGTTCGTCGAGACCGCTGGCACAAAATTGCGCGTCCATGACCCGGAAGGACTAGCGCCTCCTTGCGACTATTCCTCCGTGAAGAAATTCATGTCCTGGGCTAAAACGCGCAAAGACAGGCGCGAGTTCTTTGTAATACTGGCACGTCCCAGCGGGGTAGAACTCGCCCAGGAGCTCGAGAGCGAGTTAACGCAGATCAACGCACGGTTCGGCGTCGACCTTCTCGGGGAGAATGTCGCGATTCGCTTCGCGTCCAATCAGAAGACGGAGCGCTGACGTGAGACGTGGACGACCTAAAACCGATAGCCTGGAACTATTCCTTGATACGATCTGTAATATGTTCGGCGGGTTCATCTTCATTATGCTCTTTGTCGTGGTCTCCATGCGCAATACCAGCGAGGCGCGAATCGAGCAGACGCTACAAAACGAGCTGGAACAGACTCGGATGACTGCGGCGCAATATCGAAGCTTGGAACAGGAACTAGAGAGTCTCCAGGACCAATGGCGTCTCGTGGAGCAGAGCGAACGTCATGCCCAGCAGTTTTTAGAGGAGACGACCGACCAGCGCGTGGTTGAGACTTATCGTGAGACTGACAAATTGCGCGAACAGGTTCAAGCTCTCGAGCAAGAAACCTCTGAACTGCTGCAGAACGCCACACAAATACAACAGGATATGCTGGAAATCGAGGCGCAGATCAAGGAACTGCAACTGAGCGTGGAGCAGGCGCAACGTCAGAACCAGGAGATGCGCAAGCAGTTACAGGACGCCAATGATCGCAAAACGCGAAAAGTCTATGCGCCTCAACGTCATAGGAACTATAAGCCGGAAGTTGCGGTTGTGCTAAAGTACGGCAGACTTTACTTTCGGGATCGATATAACCCCGACGGACGTCGTCAGGGCTTTAATAAAGACGACATGTTCGTGGTTAGAGATTCGCTCCTATACACACAAATAGAACCTAAACCACTGGGCGGGATCGATTTGAACGCGTCCGACGCCAAGGCGCGCTTGCAAGAGGCTTTTCGGATTTTTCAGCCTGATGCGGTTGTGGTCACCGTAATAGTGGCCGTCGATTCCTACGAAGAATATGGCGTGGCGCTCGACTTTCTCAAGTCGCGAGATTTCGACGTCAGACTGCTCTTCGGTCCGCCCGGCACGATGTTTTGCGACAGTGGAGCGCGTGATTCATGGGCGCAATGACAAGGCGTGGATTTTTACGCCAAACTATGTTATACGGTCGGTTAGGAGTTATGTAATTATGCCGCGCTCCACCTTGATACTGCTGCGATACGCGCTGACCCTCGTACTGACGGCGACGATGATTTTGGTCGGCGGCGTTGTGTCGTCACAGGCGCGCGAGTCGCGAGTGGTTAAATCGACTAAGCGCTACTTCCATAAATACCAGCCGCCTCAAGAGGAGTCCGAGGAGGAGGTAACCAGCGCCTCAGACGACGCGGAGCGTTCAGACGACGCCACCCGGGATTCCTCCTCGTCCCCCTCCGTGAACGCCCAGACCCGTCAGGGCGATCGTCAAGGGGACGCCAGTAGTGGCGTGGAGCGCAGCGACGACGTTCAAACTTCCAGCGAGGACGTCGACGATCCCGGCGGTTCCGATAGCGGTTCCGTCGGCGGGGCGGGTAATCGTTCCGACGGCGACCCTAACGGCAGCTCTAGCGGTCGTGCTAACGGCAGTTCCGAGGGGCAGTCCGGCAGCGCGTCTGGCGGTCGTTCCGGCAATGGGACTGGCAATGGTTCCGGCAATGGTTCTGGCAATGGGACTGGTAGTCGTTCCGACGGCGCTAACGGCGGTTCTAACGGTCGTTCTGACGGAATCTCCAATGGCGGTTCTGACGACGGGGTCGGTCGAGGTTTCGGTAGTGACTCTGGCGATGGAATAGGCAACGGTTTGGGCGGTCGGAGCGACTCACACGCCAGTAGCGGCGCCGACGGTGGTTCTCGCGGTGGATCGCGCGGCGATCCTAGTGGTCAAAGGCGCGTGCGTGCGGCTTTTCCTGACTTCTCGCCACGGTCGCGTGATTCGGGCGGCGAGGGGGACGCGCCCATCGCGTCAGCAGGCGGTCGTGGCAGACCGTACAGCCTTAAAGAGGCGCGGCGCGACTTGAACAAGGCGCGAGCGCTGGCGGAAAAAAATCGCAATAAAGACGCCTACAACTTGGCGACGAGTATTGTAAGTCAAATCAAGAGCAGCGGATACGACAATAATGTCGCCAGCGGTCAGTCGAGTGAAAGTCAAGAGTACCGGCAACTCGTGCAGCAGGCGCTCGAACTGGCTCAAGAGAGCGCCGGACGGTTCGGAACCACAGCCGACGACATTAAGGGCATGACTGTTCTGAAACTGTAAGCGCTTGTTAAGTTAGTACAAACACGTAAATTGCTTCATTCCGAAAGATAACGGTGACAACGTGAGCAAAATGTTACTCGAACAGATCGACTGTCCACACTGCTGGACGCGCTTTCCAGCGGAAGATATTCTTGCCGTGGCGGAAGATCCTACTCTTGTCGGCGATTCGCGTCTGGGAGATTATGAACAGAAGCGTTTTCTTCCCACGGAATTTAACGAACATGGCGAACCGCTCGATCTGAGAGGGCGCGTGTGTCACAGATTTGCGTGTCCAAATTGCCACTTGAATCTGCCAGCGTGCGTACTAGAGGCGCCGACGCTCTTTATGTCGATCGCCGGCGCGCCTGCGAGCGGGAAATCATTCTATCTCGCCGCGGCTACCTACAATCTTCCCGGACAGATGCTGAATGGTTTTTCTATGAATTTCACCGAGCCCGATCCGGTGATGAACGAACGGCTTATCAAAGATCGTGACCGTTTATTTATCAATGTAACCAACTCTACTGTTACGCTCGATAAGACTCAGGAGCCAGCCGCCGGTCTGTATTATGACGACGTGGACTTCGACGGCGTCCAGACAATCTACCCTAAACCGTTTATCTTCAATATATCCCCAAGGACGAACCATCCTGCCCACGAGGACGCCGCCGCGCTCATGCGTACGTTTTGCTTGTATGACAACGCCGGTGAATCGTATCTACCGCGCGCGTACGCCGATCCGATCACCCTGCCGGTTACGCGTCACTTGGCGCGTTCCGCGGCGATTTTCTTCCTCTTTGACCCCACGCAGGACGCACGGTTTGTACGCGCCGGTAATCGACCGGGCGACCACAACGTGGAACGTGATAATAACGCCGCGCCGCAACACGCTAACGCCAATCAAGAGGCGGTTGTGGCGGAGTTGATTAGACGTTTGCGCGACTATCGTCACATGAATATGCGCGATCGCTTTCAGGAACCTTTTATTGTGATTGTGTCGAAAGCCGACGTTTGGGGATCGTATGCCGGCGTCGAACTGGATATTGAGCCGATTGCTCGTATGCGCTCTAATAATCGAATAATCTCCGCTTTGCGCGCTGGTATGATTAGAGAGTTCAGTTCCAAAACGCGTAAGTTTCTCCTGAAGAATTCCCCGGCGTTGATTGCGAACGTAGAAGGTTTCGCCGATAACGTGCTCTATATCCCCGTGAGCGCAACCGGACGCGAGCCGGAAACAGACGCTAAAACTGGAGAAATCGGTTTTCATCCGAAAGACATTAAGCCGAAATGGGTTACCGTTCCGTTCCTCTACGCTCTGGCGCGACTGATTCCAGATTCCGTGACCATTCTTGATAGATAAATTAACCAGTCACAAAACTTAGAACAATGAGGTTGTCGGCGCTTGTTACTACGACGCTGGCGCGGAGAGTAAAAGGACGAGGAAATGGCGCAAAAATTAATTTATACCTCGGTTCCCCAAGGTCTTTATCCTCAAACGTTAGGATTCTGCACGGTGGCGCGCTCGCGCGCGATGAACGCGCAAACCGCCGCGATGTTGGAGAGCCTCTCAGGTTACTCGCGCGTGTCCCCCGATGACAAGCCTATTGTTTATTCTCACATCGTGGTTGGTTCCGGCGCGCAAGCAATGCGCATACTCTCGCGAATCCAGGATTATGGACTCGATTACTCCAATCGTACCAATCACTTAGCGGTTCATTTGGTACTTCCGCTCAGGATCGCGCTTCGTGAGGATCCCGCCTCGTCGAGCGACTTCATTCTTGCGGGTCCCGGTGCGGTCTTTGACCAGAAGACCTTGGTCGGATATAACCCTCAAACCGAGACGCGAAAATGGTTTGAGGAAGAGTTCTATATTGCCGAGCCACGACAGAAGTTCGCTCAGATCGGCGCATACTGGCAGGCGCTCCCTCGTCAGCTCGGCTGGAGCGCTTCGCAAAGGGTCGATCTTGGCTGGCTCGGTCTACTCGCCTCCACCGTAAATACCGGTAAGACGGCGCTTGTCGTTCTTCCCAAGGGGGTCGACGCACTGCCGCTCTTTCAAGACGCGCTCGCGTTCATGCGCGCGCAAGATCGCTGGAACGTTACCTTTACGACGCTCTACTCTAACTTGCCGAATAACGCCATTTGCCAGTGGAAAGGCGTGAGAAAAGGCTCCAAGGAAGAACTTGCGCTACGCCGTTTCTGTGACGTCGTGATCGACCTGGAGCAGATAAACCGACCCGTGGAGGAGGTTTATAAGAATCTCAACGTTCATTCGACCGATCGCGCTAAATTCCTACCGGGCGACTGCATTGATTTCGCGCGTAAACGCATGGCGATGACCGAGTGGCAGAAGAGTCGCGATTCAAATGTAGACTCCTTAATTTATGACGTACAGTCCGCGCAGAACCCGTGGGGCGCGCCGAATCAGAAGACCGTTGAGTCTTCCACGTTCGCGTCATTTCAGACGGACTTGCTGTTTACCGAGTCCGAGTCGGAACCGAATCCGGATATCTTCTACTCAGTTTTAGATGATAACGAAGATCAAAAGGCTCAGTTGCTGGGCGCGAAACTTGCCAAAAAAATTGATAGATCCAATGATTTTCTGGATCTTGGGACTTATGGAAACCAGGCGCATGAGGTGGATAATGCGCCTGAGGTGGATAATATTGGCGTCCAGGGTGGGAATGCCGGTTTAGACGACGTCGATGGCGAACCTGCGCATATTAAGTTAACGCCGCTACATCTCGGTATAATAATAACTGCAGTTTTATGCATACTATGCTTCATTATTGTCGACGCAGTGATATTGCCTAAAGCGAAATCGTTCTTCGGTTCATCCAAACCATCGGGCGAACAGACAATTGCAATGAAACAAGCGGAGCAGGCTTCCACTGCTCAGCCTGTGACAGAAGACACGACTGAAAAGCCAGAAGAGACGGTAAATGAAGCAGAATCGCCCGAAGGCGTTCCTAGTGATGGGGATACGTCTGATACGACTACTGAGTTAAAACACGACGCCCCGGTGGGAGAAGGCGAAAGTGGCTCTGACGACCAGGAGAACGATTCTGAATCTGAAGGCGAGACGGAGACTGACGAACAGGGAGACTCCGACAATACGGAAGGTGAAGAGCGCCAGACGCCAACGAAGGACAAGCCCGAATTGACGACAGAGGAGTTGGCGGACGTGATTAAGCGCTTTGTGGAAATCGCAAATTCACCCGAACACGCCTTGACCTTCTCTCCAATCTCCAAAGCGAGCGAGAAAAAGGACGGCTATTATACTGCGAACGCGAATGTTACGCCTGAATTTACCGAAGAGCTTAAACTTATGTGCGACGCCTTTGAGAAGGCTGGGAAACATTGTGCGTTAAAGTTCAGATTCAAAGGCGAGAAGTTCAGCGCCGGGTCAATCGAGGGTTCTTTGGTTTGGGACGACGTCTCTCACGGGGAAAGCCTCGAGTTTGACAAGTCCGTAGGAGATTTCAAAGCTCTGGTTCGCTACGACTCTGGAAAGTTCGACATTCAACTGCAAATGCCTGAGATTGAAAGTCTTAATGCGCTTATCATGACCTCGCAACTTTCACTGGCAGTGATCAGTTATGGCGACGAGCAGCCCGATAAGGGGGAGGAATACCTTCCGAAGGAACAGGAACAGGATGAGCCAATACTAAAACCTGTAATTCAAGAGGCTGAGTTTAAAAAATCCTTTGAGATTGATATGGACGTCTCGCTTCAGTCCTACATCGACGTTCTATTCGATCATAAAGACGACGTGATTGTAAAACGTGAAGAGGATGGTACGAATTGGGTCGTCACGAATCCCAAGAGTAAGACTGAGGGTCTTTTGGATTTTTATGTTTTCGAAGATGTAGAAAAATCTTTGGAAAATAATGACGCAGATGTAACAAACAGTAAAAATCGCAGAGGTACCCAGCGGTTAGTTCGAATAGGCACGTTGAATTTAGATCGTACTAAAAAAGACGGATCGACTATTCTTAGGTTCAGAAGCCGCAGAGACGCCAAGGAGTTTACCGCATTACTAGAACAGAATCCGGAGATTACGCTGTCCTTCGCCGTGCCCGTTCCTTCGTCCGGGCGTGCAATCACGATCTTGATTCTTAAGTGTAAAGCGCCACACGAGCAAGAATAAACAACCTAAAGGACGTCAAGAAGGTAAATTCAGCAAATACAGCAATTAACGCAAACGACGAAATTGAAGCGATTTATATAATACAATGACAACCCACGAGATAATCATACGAATCCAGCATTTAGTGTCAAATGTGGATTCTCCGGATCTTAGCAAACTCGCTGATGATTTAAACGCTAATATGTCGCGTCTTAGCAAATATGTGACGACGGCGAGCACGCTTTTGGCACAGGATGCGTTTTGTGAAGCGGCTCAGACGATTCGCGACGGCAATATTTCAGCGGACGCCGTGGCGTTGGAGACTTTTGATATCCAGACCTGGAACGACCTGTGTGACCTAAAAGGTTATACGAAGTCGCCGATTGTCGATCCCTCGGACGTTAAACTCTTATTGAGTTATCTCCAGCAGTATTCCGACGCGGAGGAGTTGTTCCGTCGTCATCGACGTCTTTCGCTGGAGCGCGCAGCTCTAGAGGATCGTCTGGACGTGATTTACCAACTCAAATCGCGCTTTGATTCACCCGTGTGGACGCGTATGATTGAAGGACTGGAACTTCTGCGCGACCAACAGATTGTAGAGAGCCTCGAGCATCTGACCGAGGAGAACGTTACCTTCGAACTCATGCGGCAATACCGCTATGAACTGACGCGTCCCGACCGCGTGTCGACGCCGCGTGATCAGACGGTCGAGGCTGTTCAACGATGGTACGATATCACTGCGCGTCGAGAAGCGCGTGAGAACTTGCGACAACTTATCGCGGATTGGGAAGGCTATGTGCAGCAGAGGAACGACAACCGTGTGCTCGAATGTTACGACCGTTACGTTCGCGACGACATGCAACGATTTCGCTCTCTACTCGCGAAGGATGACCGCGCGCAACTAGACAAGTTAGTTGCGTACGGCAAGGAATTGCGCATGCACGCCGACGCGATCGCGGAGTACAATCGTAAACAGCGTGCGTTTGAGTCGATCCTTCAGAACGAATATGATATCGACAAGATCGAAGACGCCTATGCGGCTCTTGAAATATCCGCGTCGAAGGCGCGTCTGCAGATCTCCCCTGCAATTGTTAAGGCGTACGAGGAAAAAATCGGCGCTTTTCGACGTCAACAGCAGCGCAAGCGTTTAACGCTGGCTATGGGGATTATCGGCGTAGCGTGCCTGCTCATGGCGGGTATTGTTCAACTCGCGAAATCCGTGAGGAATCATGCCTTTGCCAAGGAGACGACCGCTCAACTCAACGCGCTGGTCGAAAAATTTAACAACGTCGATGGTTATACCCCAGAAGAACGTTACGAGGCGTTAGAGCAGGCGCGTAAGCTGGTTGAAGAACGTCAGAATGACAAACGTTTGCGTGCGTATAAAGAATGGGAATCTACGTTTAAACTCTACGACCAGACGCGTGGTAAAGAGGAGAAACGACACGAAGAATTCCTTCGCG
The DNA here is from genome assembly GCA_030537455.1 of Planctomycetia bacterium. Taxonomy (GTDB): domain Bacteria; phylum Planctomycetota; class Planctomycetia; order Pirellulales; family Thermoguttaceae; genus RUG369. The sequence continues at coordinate 46,284 of JAUNMR010000025.1, forward strand.
CTGCCGATGAACTAAATGCGTTTATCAAAAATAGAAAACCGAGTGAAACTAAGAAGCGGGAATTAATTAATCGAGCGAAGTCTCCAGAGGAGAAAAAACAGCTTGATGACATTCTCGCATATTACGACGAAGCTCTGACGGGAGGAAAAACCCCCGCCTATAAAGAAACGCTTGATACGATAAAGCAAATCTATGACAGGGTCAAGCCGAAGAACGTTACGCTTAAGGACGCCGAGAAGGACTTCCGTGACGCGCGGAGACTTCTGTCGAGTCTTGAATCGAGGGAGAAAAGCAGTGGGAATAGCAGTCCGACGATTCCTGAACAGTACGTGCAGGAACGCGAGAGTCTCACTCGGCTCTTTGATCAACTAGAGATGGATAAGACGACCGAGGCTCTCACGAATGACCTTGTCAAGGCTATACCAGACGAGAAAAAGTATCTTGGCACGTTAGCTCAAGGCGTTAATGCCTTTGATCAAGCGCGTGAAGCTCTCCAAGCAAAAAGGGGCGTCGACCAGGACTATTCTCCGCTTGTCAGTTGTTCTCAGCGAAGTTCCGACTTACAAAACGCTCAAAATGCGATGACTTCACACCAGGTCATTGAGCAGTGGAACGAGACAATGAAACTTCTGCGAGCGCAACAGCCTTGGAATCTAGATGAAGTGAAATTCCAAGAGGCACGAAATGCTTGGACCACGTTCACAAGGAATGCCCGTCAATACACGAGGAGTACGCAGCTGATTCCGGAATGGAGGACGCTTGACGCCTCGTTCCAATCGCCTCAGAAATCCGCTGGCAATAACGGTGATTCACGCTCCTGGGGTACATTCAGCGAAGCTCTAGGCGCTTATCACCATGAATGCTTCGTTAGACGTGATAATAAAGCAATGTATTATTATTTCACCAAGAAGAAAGGCGGAGATCGTTATACTAATTTCGCGGAACCCGAAAAGAGCTCTTCCAGTTCTGAAGATAAGAGGAAGACCAAGGGCGAAGGGGTTGAATCTGCTTCCTACGCCCTTGCGTGCATTGTTAAGGAAGCGAATAGTAATCCCAACGACGACTCGGTCTATCTTCAGACGGTTCTCAAGTGTTTGGAAGAGTTGGATAAACTCAGTCCAAACAGCAGCGACAATGGCAGTGGCGCCCAGTCCAATGCGACGGTGACAACTTCTGAGACGAATGACGCCGAGACGAACGACCCGATCTTGGTCTTGTGTCTGTTTAAGCTTGTCCTCGACAACGCTCCGAAAAAACAATTCCAGGAATGGCATGAATGGATAGAAAGCCGTCAGGAGCCTTTTGATTTTACGGTCAATCCATTCGATTTGGATCCTGATAAAGCCGAAGATCTTCGCGAAGTAGCAATGAATTTTTTGCGCAATCGCCCGAAGACGTTACCTCAAGGGACTGAACTGCCGGACTCCACAAACGACGTCGTTCTGTGGCAGTATGTCTGGGTCGGTCTGCTTGACGTGGATGACAGCGACGAGTTCGAAGTGAAGGAGAGCGCCGCGTTAGCGTCAGACAACTCCGAGCGCTTCGTTCTAGACGCGTCTGAAAAGATTCTTGTCTCCATTGGCAAGTCGGGCGACGACCTTAAGGATAAAGTTAAGGATAAGAAGATTAACGTTCGTCGTTGGACTCCAGTCTACGCCAGGGTGGTCTTGAAGAAGGAATAGCGTCGTTCTTTTGCGCGCTTTGAGCGCTATCTTGCATTTTTGGCGCAAATGAGTATACTAACCGAAACGGTATAAAGCGACGTAGCGCGCCGTACGTTATGACGTCGGCGCGCTGCGGTTTGTCTCTTGGCTAAGTTGGATAACGTCGATGCCCGAACTGCAACGCCTAGATTTTGAACGTCCTATTTACGAGATGGAAGCGCGCCTGGACGCGTTGCGTAAGAGCGCTAATTCGCCGGAAATTCGCGAGGAAATACAACGCCTGCGCATGGGTCTGGCGGAGCTCACGCGCAAGATCTACGATAATCTGACCGCATGGGAAACCGTGGAGGTGGCGCGCCATCCGGAGCGTCCTCAGACGGTCGACTATTTGGATCTTGTCTTCGACGAGTTCGTCGAACTTCACGGCGATAAGACTTTTGGGGACGACCGCGCCATACGCACCGGCTGGGCGAAACTCGACGAGTATAAGGTCATGGTGGTCGGTCACCAGAAGGGTCGCGATACCAAGGAGCGTCAGGAATGCCGGTTCGGCTGCGCTTATCCGGAAGGCTATCGTAAAGCGATGGCGAAGATGCGCATGGCGGCGAAGTTTGGTCTGCCGATTATCTGTTTCGTCGATACCCCGGGCGCCTACCCCGGCGTGGCGTCGGAAGAGCGCGGCGTCGCTCAGACGATTGCCGAGTCGATGTTCGAAATGGCCACTCTGGAAACCCCGATTATCTGCGTGGTCATTGGCGAAGGAGGCAGTGGCGGAGCGATCGGTATCTGCGTGGGCGACCGCGTCGCTATGCTACAGTTCGCGTACTATAGCGTGATTAGCCCGGAAGGGTGCGCCGGTATTCTATGGAAGAGCGCCGAGCACAAAGACAAGGCGGCTGAAGCGCTGAAATTTACCTCCAAAGATCTCTTGCGATTCGGCGTGATCGACGACGTCATTGAGGAACCATTGGGCGGCGCGCATCGCGATCATCGTATGGCGGCGCTCAAGCTCAAGCAGTATCTTCGCGCACAACTTCGCGAACTTGTCAAAAAGCCGGTCGCCGACCTTGTGGAAGAGCGTTATCAGCGTTTCCGCAAACTTGGCGTCTTTGAGCTCGCGCCGCCAGAGACGAACGCGGAAGAATCACAGAACTGCGGCGCGGTGAGTAAGTAGCGCCCAATAGACAACTTGCTCGTTTAGTACGAGTCGAGCGAGAGTATGCTGACAAAACTAAAAACATTTTCGCTACTGGGCGCCACGGCGCATTTGGTCGACGTGGAAGTGTCAGTGTCGCCGTATCAAGGGAGCGACCCTCTCAAGTCGGGCGGCGTGGAGCCTAAGAGCGTTACGACAATCGTCGGTCTCGCGGAGACGGTCGTACGCGAGAGCGTCTTTCGTGTGAAGCTGGCGCTGGAGAATTCCGGATATCGTATGCCGCCGGGCGCAACGGTGGTGAATTTAGCGCCTGCGGATTTGCCGAAACAGGCGGCGTCTTTCGACTTACCGATCTCTATTGGTCAAATCGCCGCGGCAGGACTCATGGAGTTGCCGCTATTGTCGCAATATGCCGTGATAGGCGAGCTTGCGCTCGACGGTCAGACGCGTCCTTGTCGCGGAATCTTGGCGTCTTCTCGCGCGGCGAAAGCGCTTGGTCTCAAAGGGGTTATCGTTCCGTCTTCCAATGCGCGCGAGGCGGCGCTTGTCGAGGGAATCGAGGCGATTCCCGTGCGTTCGCTCAACGAAGCGGTCGGCTTTTTGAGCGGCCAGACCGCAATTGCGCCCGCGCCGGGACTCACGCGTGAAGAATTCAGTAGTTTCTCGCGCTATGATATTGATTTTTCAGAGGTTCACGGCCAGGAGATCGCCAAGCGCGCGTTGCTAATTGCCGCGGCGGGCGCGCATAACGTGCTTATGTTCGGCTCGCCCGGCGCCGGCAAGACCATGCTTGCGAAACGAATTGTGACAATTCTGCCCCCTCCGACCCTCGCGGAAGCGCTCGAAACGACCGAGATCTACAGCGCCGTCGGTAAATTACGGGACAAACCCCTGATCGCAACGCGTCCTTTCCGTGAACCGCACCATTCGATCAGCGAGCCCGGGCTGATCGGCGGCGGCTCCAAGCCAATGCCCGGTGAGATTAGTCTGGCCAATAACGGCGTGCTCTTTCTCGACGAATTGCCCGAGTTCAATCGTAAGACGCTCGAAGCGTTGCGCCAGCCCCTCGAGGATCACAAGGTCACGGTCTCGCGTTCGAATCAGACCGAAGTCTTTCCCGCGAAATTCATACTCATCGCCGCAATGAACCCGTGCCCCTGCGGGTATCGTAACGATCCGCGACGACGGTGCAATTGCACGCAAGCGCAGGTCGATCGCTATATGTCGCGCATTAGCGGACCGTTGCTCGACCGCTTCGATATTCACATTGAAACCCCGCCGGTGAGCTTTCGCGACCTGTCCTCGACCGAACCGCAGACGTCGAGCGAGCAGTTGCGCGCCCAAGCGCTCATTGCGCGCGAAATTCAGGCGCGTCGATATCGCGACGAGGGTATTAGCGTGAACGGTCAGATGCGACGTAGTCATCTGCAACGCTGGGCGCGACTTGGCGAGGGCGCCGCCATGATATTAGAGCGCGCTATGACCGAGTTCGGATTCACCGCGCGCGTGCACGACAAAGTCCTGAGACTCGCGCGCACGATTGCGGATCTCAAAGCGCAAGATGACATTACCGAAGAGGAGATCTTTGAAGCGATTAGCTATCGTTCGTTCGACCGACGTCTTTGGCGTAAAGAGAAGCCTAAATCTTCCGACGACAAGGACTGATTGCCTTGTGGAGTCACAAGTTACAACAAATACGCGCGCAGACGGTGCGTGTATTAATCAATCCCGCGGTAGCGTAGCGGGTCATCGACGCGTCGAACCTAGCGTCCCCCCGCGGTTCGGCGTGGTCTGTTCTAAGTACGAGCGTGTTATATGAGCGACTACGCAGCGGATAATTTCTTTGCGCCCGACTACCCCGCGTGGGAGCGTTATCACGAGCCTGATAAGACGCTCGTGGCGCGCGTGGCGTTCGTCGACGGTCCCGACGGTCTATTCGACTATATTGTCCCGGAGAACATGGCCTCGCAACTATCGGTCGGCGCGAGAGTTCAGGTTCCGCTCGGTCGCGGTAATCGCCCAACTATTGCTTACTGCGTGGAGTTATACACGCGTGAGAAATCTCAAACGCCGCCGACGCTAACGCCTAGTTTGCCCGCGCCCAAACCCAAGAGTAAGTCGAAATCTGCCAAGAACTTACAGGGCGAGACGCTCTTTAGTCTACTGCCACAAAATTCTCAAGCGCCGCCGGAAACGTCTGGAAAAACAAAAGACGCCAATACCGACCCGGCTACCGACGCTCAGGTTCCGCGGCGACTGAAGGAGATTCGTGCAATCGTCGACGCCAAGCCGCTACTGTCTAAAAAGACGCTGGAGCTAGGGTTATGGACCGCAGAACGCTATCTGGCGCCGATTGGAACCACGCTCGACGCCATGACGCCGACCGGCGCGAAGGACGCGGTCGGCACGCGCCTAACCTCCGTCTGCGTCCTGGCGGACGACCTCGACGCGAAATTGCAAAAGCTCGACGCGGTACGACAGAAAACGCAATTTGAACTTCTCACGCCGAAACAGCGTTACGCGCTCAAAGCGCTTGCGGAAACCGACGAACCTCCTACGCTTACGGAACTTGCGCGTCTGGCGAAATGTTCCACTGCGCCGATTTCTACGCTCAAATCCCTTGGGCTGATCAAAATGAAGCGCGTTAAGCGTCAGAGTCGGTTCTATCAGGAAACGGCGGCGCTACAGAAGAGCGCGGCGCCGGTCAAGCCGCACGAACTCAATGAAGACCAGCGTCGTGCGCTCGATCAGATCCTCGACGCCGTGCGCGAAGGACGCTCCGATACCTTCCTGCTACATGGCGTGACCGGTAGCGGTAAGACCGAAGTGTATATCGACGCCATCGAAGAGGTCGTCTCCTACGGTAAGCAGGCGATTGTCCTAGTGCCGGAGATAAGCCTTACCCCTCAAACGGTTCAGCGGTTCTGTGCTCGGCTGGGCAAGGTCGCGGTTCTACATAGTCGCCTGACCGACCTGGAACGACGTATCGAGTGGGAAAAGATCGCCGAGGGGCGCGCGAACGTTGTTGTCGGCGCGCGTAGCGCGATTCTCGCGCCGACACAGCGCTTAGGTCTCATTGTGATCGACGAGGAGCACGAGACCTCCTTTAAGCAGGATATCTGCCCACGGTATCATGCGCGCGTTCTGGCGCAGTATCGCGCGCGTCAGGAGAACGCTCCGTTGATTCTCGGGTCCGCTACGCCCTCGCTCGATAGTTGGCACAATGCGCAACGCGGCGCGTATAAACTACTGTCCCTTCCGCGTCGTGTGCGCGATATACAGCCGCCTAAGGTACAGTCGATCGACATGCGCAGTCGCGGCGCGGCCGGCTTTACCCACGGCGCGTTTAGTCTGCGGTTGTTCCGCGAGATCGAATCGACCCTGGCGGCTGACCCCGCTAATCAGGTCGTACTGCTCCTGAACCGTCGCGGATACGCCACGCATATCCAGTGCCCACATTGCGGCGAAACCCTCAAGTGCCCAGAATGCGACGTGGCGCTCACGCATCATATCGCCGAACAGATCGCGTTGTGCCACTACTGCGACTATCAGATCCCGGCGCCGAAGAATTGCCCTTACTGCGGGTACGCCGGGATAAAATACAACGGTTTCGGCACGCAAAAGCTCGAAGCGGAGTTCCGCGGTCGTTTTCCCGAGGTTCCGATCTTGCGCATGGATTCTGATACCACGCAGGCGAAAGACGCGCACGAGCGCGCATTTGACGCATTTCGTCGCGGTGAATATCGCGTGCTACTGGGCACGCAGATGATCGCCAAGGGTCTTGATTTCCCGAACGTCGTTCTTGTCGGGGTGATTAACGCCGACGTGGCGCTGAGCCTTCCGGACTTTCGCGCGCGCGAACGCGCCTTTGACCTCATGCTCCAGGCGGCGGGTCGCGCCGGTCGCGGCGAGAAACTCGGGCAGGCGCTGATTCAGTCGTATAACCCGGAGCATCCGGCGATTGTGGCGACGGTCAATAACGACTACGAAGGCTTTGCACAGGCGGAACTTAACGAGCGTCGCGCCACTGGCTATCCTCCCTTTGCCGCTATGCTACGCATTGTTGCGCGCGGACCGGATCAGGCTCATACGGCGGCGTTTATTAACGATTTAGCGCGCGTCTTGCGCGAGGAGGCGCGCGCCATGAGCGCGGCGCTCAACGCGGTCGGGTCGAACGAGACGCCAAGCGGCTTGAGCTATACGCGTGACGCCCAGGGTCGCGTTGTGGCGTCGCCGAGGCGTGGCGCGCGTGTGGTCGCGCGCATAGTTGGACCGGCGCCCGCGCCCTTTGCGAAGCTTCGCGGCAACTACCGATTTCACCTTCAGCTGCTAGGCGGCTCGGGCAAGCTTTTGCGTCAGCTCACGCAACGCGCGCTCCAGCACGACTTAGCGCACGCGCGTGACGTTCAGTGGATCGTCGACGTCGACCCGCTTGACTCTTTATAGTCTTGTGGCGCTTGACGAAACTTACCTCGCGCTTAGACTCTAAGAGGCGTTGTTCTTATGCCAGAACGTGCGCCCGCGCGAGTGGTTACAGACGCGACGTCGCGCGCGAGGCTTTTATGCGTCTGTTGGAGTAAGGCGCGGAATATGGCCGCAATGATTCGTCCCCTGGCGCTCATGTGCGCCTTTGTCGTGGGCTGGTTTTTTCCTCAAGGCGCGGTTCTGGCGTGGACCGTTCCGTGGTTTGTGCGTTTTATGCTCTTCATGGTCTTTTTGGGTCTGAACGTGCATAAGATGGGTCTGAAGCGCAGTCATTTTCTCATTTTAGCGCTTAATCTTGGCGTTGGAGTTTTCGGTTGCGAACTTATGCGCGTCTTTGGGGACGAACAGGGCGAACTTGCAGCAGCGGCGTTCTTTACGGGTCTTGCTCCCACGGCGACGGCCGCGCCGGCAATAGCGTCGTTTCTCAAACGCGAGGTGGAATATGTAGTGACCGGTCTTCTACTTACGACGCTCGGCGTGGCGCTGGCGCTACCGGCGCTCTTGCCTTGGGCTTTGAACGTCGAGGCCGGCGGGGACGCGTTTTTCGGCGCCTTTTTACACGTTGCCGGCAACGTGGCCAGTACGATAGTCGCGCCAATTATCGCGGCGCGTTTGACACGCTGGATCTATCCTTCTAGCGCGAGCTGGACGGCGCGCTTTAAGAACTGGACCTTCTATACCTGGACGCTCATGGTGACCGTGATCTCATGCCGCGCGTCGGAGTTTATTCACGATCCGAGCAATAACGTGAGTTCGAGTATTCTCCTGCATATCGCGCTCTTGTCCCTTGGTATTTGCGTGACGAACTTTCTTTTGGGATTTTGTGTAGGCGAAAAGGGCTTGCGCGAGGAGTCCAGTCAGACGCTCGGACAGAAGAACACCGGCGCAATGATCTACTTTGCGTCTCTATATGCCAGTCCGCTGGCGGCGTTAGGACCGACGATCTACGTTTTGTGGCACAATTCGTGGAATGCGATCCAATTACAATATTTAGCGATAAAAGATTCTCGTCAGTCTCATTCTGCCTCGAGCGCTAACCAAGAGTCTGTGAGCTGAACGAGCCATAGAGAAGAGTAAGAGGACGTTATGTATCGAGTAGGATTGGGGCATGACACGCATCGTTTGGTCGAGGGCAATTCGTTGCATTTGGGCGGGATCGTGATTCCGTTTCATAAGACCCTATTGGGTCATTCCGACGCCGACCCACTGCTTCATGCGATTTGCGACGCGCTACTGGGCGCGGCGGCGCTCGGCGATATCGGCGATTATTTCCCTGATACCTCCGAGGAGAACCGCGGACGCGATTCTGCGGAGATTCTTGCGATTTGCATCGAAATGGTCGCGCAGGAGGGCTGGAGCGTCGAGAATCTCGACTGCTATATTTTGGCACAAGAGCCGAAGTTGGGCGCGCTCAAGGGCAAGATGCGCGACCGTATTGCTTCGATTCTGGACGTCAATAGCTCTTGCGTGTGCGTGAAAGCCAAAACGGGCGAGCATGTCGGTCCGGTCGGGCGCGGCGAGGCTATTACGGCGGTGGCGTCGGTCATTTTGACGAAATAAAGGCAAACTTGATGGGAATCAGAGGCAATCAGACGTCGTGGGAATCGTTAAATCGCGTCGTCCCGCCCGGACCGCTGACGATCATTAAGCGTTACGCCATGGCATGCGACTTTGAGGTCGCGCTCAATGACACGACCGCCGAGGTCGACGCGCAGTTCGCGCTCGACGCGCTCGATGAAATTGACCGACTGGAGTCGCGCTTGTCGATCTTTCGTAGCGATTCCACGATTAGTCGCGTGAATCTCCTGGCGAGCGAATTGGACGTGCCGGTCGAGGAGGACGTCTGGGAGATTCTGTGCATGGCGCTAGACTATGCCGAGCAAACCCAGGGCGCGTTCGACCCGACCGCGTCGCCGTTGTGGCGCGTCTGGGGCTTTGCCAAGCGCGACGGCGAGTTTCCAAGCGCGGAGGCGATCGCTCAGGCGCGCGAGAAGACCGGGATTGCTCATGTGCGTCTGAACCCTGAACGTCGCGCCGTGGCGTTTGACCAATCGGGCGTGGAACTTAATTTCGGGGCGATAGGCAAGGGCTACGCGCTCGACCGCGCCGCACAGATACTACTCGAGGGCGGCGTTAATGATTTTCTCATTCAGGGCGGTAAGAGCAGCGCTTTGGCACACGGCGGGCGCGTGAACGATTATCGCTATGACGCGGAGCTGGAGTCGAGCGCCGACGCGCCAGTAGCGTCGGCGGAGGAACTCGACGAGGAGAGCGGGCTACCGAAGCGTCGTGGCAAACGCGCGCGTACCGCGGAAGAGGACGCCGCGGCGGCGCTCGAGGCGTGGTTGCCGTCCGATTTAACGTCGATCGACCCTTCGTTACGACACGCGAACCAGCGCACGGGCTGGACGGTCGGTCTGTCTCATCCCCTTGCTCCGGATAAGCGCTTAGGGGAATTATGGCTACAAGACACAGCGCTGGGCTCTTCTGGTTCAACGTATCAGTTTTTCCGTAGCGGTGGCAAGCGTTATTCACACATCATAGATCCGCGTTCGGGCTATCCTGCTCAAGGGGTCTTGGCGACGACCGTCCTTACGCCGAGCGCGGCGGTTGCCGACGCATTGGCAACGGCGTTCTTTGTACTTGGACCGGAACAGACGCAGGCGTATTGCGACGCGCATCCGGAGGTCGGCGCGATTGTCATTCTAGAGAGCGAGCGTCATTGCTCGGGGCTGGAAATTGAGGTTTTCAATCTATCAGATCAGACGTTGCGCTTGTACTGACGTCAAGAAATAGCAAAGGACGCGCTATTGGGCTACGCGTCCTTTGGTCGTTTTCGCATGTCTGGCAAAGAGCGTCTCTAACGCGTTGGGAATATGAAATAAGGGAGGATAACGAACGTTTGCGTATTTACCAGGGCGAGGGCGTCTGTAGATAATTGCGTCGGCTTACGGCTTACTTTGTGCGTTTGGCGCGTTTGATCGCTTTTTTGGCAGTCGATTTCTTAGCGACGTCTTGGGCGGCGGTTCCTGTTTTGGCGTTTTTCTTGGCGGACTTTCTCTTACCCTGTACGCGTCGTTGTGCCAGTTCGGTCTTGAGGAGCTGACTGGGCTTAAAGACGACGGTTTCATGTTCTTCGACCCAAACCTCCTCGCCGGTACGCGGATTGCGTGCGCGTCGACCCGCGCGTGTTTGAATGGAGAAGACCCCGAAACCGCGAATTTCAACACGACCGTACTGTACGAGCAAGGTGATAATCGACTCAAGGGTCATGTTGAGCGAATCTTGAGCCTGCGACTGGGTGAGGTTCGTTTGAGAATGAATAAGATAGGCAATTTCTTTTTTAGTCATGACCTGACCTCGAGGATAATGAATAGATGAACACAGTCGCTAGAATCGAAAGGTTAGCAAACGCGTTCTGCACGTGGCTAACGACGATTCGACCGGTTCAGGAGATAAGCAGGAGGCGTCGATTAATATATTAGGTATAATGTATAAAGCGTTCGACTCCTCATTCTTTCCATTATATTGGA
>JAUNMR010000026.1:0-3541 GCA_030537455.1 Planctomycetia bacterium
ATTCGACTGCGGAGGATAAGTTATTGCAGTCTGATGGAACTGTACGTCCTCGTTCCGGTAGTATTGGCAATAGCGTACGCGATATTCCTTTCGAACTGCCTCCTACATGGTGGGATTATGATACGTACAAAAACGAGTTCCATGGCTTCACCGACGGCTCTGTAACCGAAGATCCCGACGCCTTTAAAACGAATCGTATCGAGAATTACCCGTTGGTCAAAGACGAACTCTTTGGTCTGGGTACAGTTCCCGGTTATAAGTCTGCGTTCCTGCAACGCGTCGCTGACCCGAACCGTCCCTATCACCCGTTGATGAACCCGTACATTACCGTCGACTGGAATATGATGGATCTAACGATCTTCACCGGCGAGACCATGGAGACCACTCAGTCCTCTATTGAGACGGACAATAATGTTGCGTTCTCCGACAATAGCGATTACGACGACGCCCATGACAATAACTGGTTAAAATTGGCGGAAAACGTTCCGCTCGGGATTGAAAAGGATCATACTCTGAGCTACAACGACGCTTTCAGCTCTCGCCAATGGGGCAACGCTCAGCAGAAGTTCTTCAATCGTACTCCTGCCGCCGCTCGTCCTAACCCGTGGGCGCGCGCCTTCAAAAAGGACGGCGCCAACGCCGGCCTTGAAAAGCCGGAAAAGTTTGAAGATCATAATACCGTCTCCGCCTCGACGCTCAAAATTCCCGCGTTCCAATTTACGCCTAATCATACCTTTGGGCAGTTCAATGGTCGTGGAACTCGCTTCGGTTCCTGGGGCGTGAATGCGTCCGGCGAAGAGGAGTTTGTTGAAAATACCACAGGTATCTACCAGAATCTCAACGAGTCCTATAAGGGCGACGTCGTCTACGACGGCGTCCCGCGTACTCCGTACGAACACCTTGTTTGGAACGACGCGCCCTATAGCAACGCGTTCGAACTTTTGTGCGTGCCTTCCAGCGCGCCAGGACGTTTCGGTCTGGAGTTTGTGCGCCATAGCGGTTCGCGTCAGTATGACCTTTCGGATCTCTATGACACGACGAAAAAGACTGCGTTGGGTTCCTTCGGCGTCTTTGGCTTCGAGGAGTGGTATAACGACGATAACGCTAAGTACAATGGCAGTAACGACCGTAAGTTGGACGAACTTAAGAAGAAGGGCGGGGTTGTTGGTCCGTACCTGAACTTCTTTGCAAGTTCAACTAAGCCGGGCGAAACTCTCAATCTTGGCGATCTCATGGGCTTTGTCCATGTCCCGTCCCTCTACCTCGGAACCAAAGAGGTGGCAACTGATCTTAACGGTAACGTGATCTTCGACGAATACGACGATCCGGTAGTGCACTCGAAACGTCGTGAGCCCGGTAAGGTCAATCTCAATTCGATCTTGCCTAGCGTGATCAATTCGAATTTAAGCGCTGACGATTTCGCCGCCTCGCTAGAAGCCTCTCCCTTTGCTGCGGTTTGGGCCGGTATCGGCACGCGTCCCGGCTGGACAGAATCCGGTTCGGCGACCTATTCCGATTTCGAAGTCTCCCGTGAATATGCCAACGACGGAAGTTACGTTTACTTCCAACCGTCTCATACCCATGCCGCGTCTTGGATTAAAGCCGATGGAAGCGAGCCGGACGCGCCTTCGGAGTCGTCGTTACTAGCGTTGAATCACGAGATGAATCCTGACCCGCTCTTTGGCAATATTCAGGACGTTTACGTGACCGACGGCGATGGTAATTTGGTGTACGAACAAGACGCCGATGGCAATTTGATCTTCGAGTACGAATACACGTACATTGACGAGGAGAGTGGCGAAGAGCTAACTGGCACGACGCGAGATCCTGCCGCGATTCCCGCGGGCGCAACGATTGTTTCGCAGTCTAATATTCCGGTTCGTTCGGGTCGTCATACCAACATCTACGAGGCGACGGCGGAAATGCAGCGTCTCTCTGGCGTTACGACCGACCGCTCCAACGTCTTTGCCGCTTGGGTCACGATCGGTTACTTCGAAGTGGAACGTTGCAATCCTGGCGTGAATATGCCCGATAAAGACCCCGATGGAAATAACTTGACCGTCGCGCTCTTGCAGGATCCCACCTACAAGTGGTACCATTACTACCGTGAGATCTACCCCGACGGGTATACCTACGGTAGGGAACTGGGCTCGGAATTTGGCGAAACCAAGCGTCACCGCGGGTTCTCAATTATCGACCGCTCGATCCCTGTCGACTTCCGTCGCGGTAATTCCGTGAATTACCAAAATGTCATTCTTCAGAAGCGCATGATTGAATAGCGACTGGCGCTTATTTGGGCTGACCTGTATGTAACGTCAATATAGCAGAGGCGAGTAGGGCGACGTCCTTACTCGCCTCCGTCTGTGTTTGGCGCCGCCCGTTTACTTTTGAACGCCCCCGCTTGGCAAGCGCCACGCTGGTCTTAGAATTTATTGAAAACCGGGCGTGCGCCCGAGAAGCACCTTTCACCTCCGGAGATTGTATATGAGCAATAAGGTTCTGATTGTCGTCGGTCACCCCGACGTTGCGACGAGTTTTAACGGCGCCATTGCGCAAGTGGTCAGCGCAACCCTTGCCAGTCAGGGCTATCAGCCCGTCTTGCGCGACCTCTATGCCGAAGGGTTCAACCCCGTGATGACGCTCGAGGAAACCAAGGAGCCGTGCGAAAACGCCCCGGAAGAGATGAAACGTGAAATGGCGCAGGTCAAAGAAGCCTGCGGCCTGGTCTTTATTCACCCGAATTGGTGGGGCGGTCCGCCCGCGATTCTGCGAGGTTGGATTGACCGCGTTCTGCGCAACGGCTTTGCCTACGGTTTTACACCAGAGGGACCCTGGCAGGCGCTCGGCGATAAGACCGTCCAGGTCTTTTCCACCTCAAATACCCCGAGAGATTACGAAATCGAAGTCTATCACGACCCGTTGGAAAACTTCTGGAAGACTATCGTTTTTTCCGTTGTTGGCGCTAAGTCCTTTGAACGACGAAACTTCGAGCAAATTATTCTCAGCGACGACGCCATGCGTAAAGCGTGGCTGGAAGAGGTGGAACAGACGATCCGCCGTCGCTTCCCGCAACTGTAATCAAGCCAAACTTAGGTCGTCCGAGCGATTGGATCGTTATTGTGCTTTTTTTAAAATTTATGCCTTGACCGATCGTAATCGCTCGTTATAATTTTCCTAGTTATCGCGTGGCTGTTGTGCGCGATAGCCGTCGGGTAGGTAGCTCAGTTGGTAGAGCACAGGACTGAAAATCCTGGTGTCGACGGTTCGATCCCGTCCCTGCCCACTTAAAAATAATTCGTCGAAAGGCGAGATTGTAGTCTTTCCCCCTAAATAACTAGGGTAGGTAGCTCAGTTGATAGAGCGCCAGGACTGAAAATCCTGGCGTCGAGGATTCGATTCCGACCCTGCCCACTTCGAAAAAATGATCGTCGAAAGGCAAGATTATTGTCTTTCCCCTAAAATAACTAGGGTAGGTAGCTCAGTTGGTAGAGCGCCAGGACTGAAAATCCTGGCGTCGAGGATTCGATTCCGACCCTGCCCA
>JAUNMR010000026.1:3641-56644 GCA_030537455.1 Planctomycetia bacterium
ACCCCAAATACACACGGGGTAGGTAGTTCAGTTGGTAGAGCGCCAGGACTGAAAACCCTGGCGTCGAGGTTTCGCTCCCGTCCTTGTCCACATAAGAACCGGAGAGTCCCGCTCTTTCCCCTAATTTTGTTTTTCGCGCGCTTATCTTTCTGTACGTTGAATCTTCCGTACTTCACAAAACGTTGTTCTTGTGTATACTTGGCGGAACGTATGCGCATGTGCTCGCCTTCGTCGTATTGACGCATAACCTCTGGGAAGGACGTTGTAATGGCACGACTTTTTGTGAATCAATTAAATGAGAACCAGAACGTAACCGAAGTCTATCGCCTGGTCGATAAATCAACGCGTCCCAATAAGCACGGCGTACTCTATATGCAGTTCACACTCAACGATCGTACCGGCTCAATCGGCGCGCGATATTGGAATGTGACCGAAGATTTCGCTAACCTCTTCTCCGACGGCGATTACGTTCTTTGCGACGGTATGACCCAGCGTTTTCAGGGGAATCTACAGCTCATCGCCAGGACGCTCAAAAGGGTCGATCCAACTACTGTCAATCCGGAAGATTTCCTCCTGAATACCAGCGTCGATCGTGAGTCGCTCCTTAATCGTTTGCGCGAACTTCTACAAGAGGTCAAGAATCCCTCCCTCGTAGAGCTCGTACGCGCCTTTCTCAATGACGACGCCTTAATGACGCGCTTTACACGCGCCTACGCCGGCGTGCGTCTGCATCACGCTTACCCCGGCGGGCTCATGGAGCATACCGTCGCGATTATGGAGCATGCGCTCTTTGTCGCAAATTATTATCCCACAATGATTAATCGCGATATTCTCCTGGTCGGCGCGTTTCTGCATGACGTTGGTAAAATCTATGAAATGTCAGACGATCCGCTCACGCCAATATATACCAATGCCGGTCAAGCGCTTGGTCATCCCTACCTTGGCGTGGAAATCTTGACCAAAAAGATCGCTGAGCTCGAGGCGCAAACCCACGAGGTCTTCGATCCTCAACTCGCCACGCTCCTAAAGCACATGATTCTCACTCACCACGGGGAATATCAAAACGGCGCGGCAAAATTACCGTCCTCACTGGAAGCGCTCGCGCTCTATTACCTCGACTCGCTCGACGCTAAACTTAATGAATTCAAACGTTACCAATGGGAAGATCCACATACTACCGCGCCGTGGACGAATTATATCGCCAATATTGAGCGTAAACTCATTCGGACCGACGCCTTTCTTAACGATAAGTCCGATGCATGAACGGTAACACAAGCGCTAAAAATACCTTCGGTGAAAGTGACATGAAGATACGATCAACAACAATTCTGAGCGTTCGCCGCGGCAATACAGTAGCGATCGGTAGCGACGGTCAAGCCACTCAGGGCTCAATGATTGCCAAGAATAATACTCGCAAACTCCATAAATTCCTCGACGGTAAGGTCATCGTCGGTTTTGCCGGCTCGATTGCCGACGCCGCCATTCTGCTCGATAGTCTTGAAAGCGCGCTCTTGCGCAATCCAGACAATACGTTGCGCGCCGCGGTGGAGCATGCCAAAGAAGTACGGCTAAATCGTGCTACTCGCAGTCTTCGTGTGGAATTAATCGTCGTTTCCGCAACGCACACGCTCATTTTGCCCGGTTCCGGTTACGTTATTGAGCCCGACGACCACCTCGCGGGCACTGGTTCCGGCTCTCCCTATGCGCTCGCTGCCGCTAAAGCGCTCTTGCGTCATTCCGATCTGAACGCTGCTGAAATTGTGCGCGAGTCCCTCAAGATCGCCTCTGAATTTGACGTGTATACCAACGACAATTTTATCGTTGAGGAGTTGCCATGCTAGATCTCCTACCACAAGAGCTTTTAGAGCGTCTCAATGAATCGATCGTTGGTCAAGAGGCGGCGAAACGCGCCTTAGTTATAGCGTATCGCCAGCGATGGCAACGTTTGCGTCTGCCCGAAGAGACAATTGAAGCTACCCCGGCGCCGAACGTCTGTCTGCTCGGTCCGCGTGGCGTCGGTAAGACGACCTTAGTTCAAAAGTTCGCGGAAATCCTAGACGCGCCCTTTTTATCTGTGAGCGCCAAAGACATTGTGCAACGGTCCGACGCTGTTTGGCTAATGCTCATGAAATTCGCAGAGTTCCAATTGCAGGAAAAGGATCGAAAAGCCTTTACCGACGCGTCCGACAAGGGAAATGAGCGACTCGACACGATCATTGAAAACGTACTTGTCCCGAAATTGTGCGCCTTCGCTCATAAAAAGGGACGAGATTTTTCCGAATTGGAAGTTTCTCAGGAACAACTCGACGCCATTCCCAAGGAGCGCCTTACCACGTCTGATCCCTTAGAACGTCGCCTGCGCGCGCTCTATCGTCTCGGCGCGCTCGACGACCTGAATTTCGCCATACGCGAGCAGGAAGACGCCCAGACGTCGGAACGGAAAGAGGAGCCTACGTCTGCAGGGAAGGCGTCGGATAAGAAGAAGTCTGCGAAGAAGGAGATCGAAAGTAAGAAGCGCGAAGGGAAGAAGGAACCGACAATTGCGTCGCTGCGCAAACATATGCGCGCTAGTCTTTTGACCTATCGTTCACAGCATAACGGAGTATTGCCGCGCGATCCGCGCGAATTGTTCAAAATAACGAGCAAACAGGTCGCGCAGTGTGGCGTCATTGTGATCGATTGTGGTCATAGCGTTCGTGATTTGCATCAGGCGTTAGTCTCGCTCTCAACCAATATTCTGAACAAAAAGCGTCGCTACAGCAAATTTGGGAGCTTGCCCCTTAAGGGGATTCTGTATGTTCTTGAGACGTCGGCGACGGATTTTAAAAGCGCCGAACTGCCCGCGGTTCTGCACGCTTATTTCCCCCTATATGCCGATATGCCAGCGCTTACGCGCGAGGAAATGCGCGCGGTTCTCACGCATACGCCCCAGGCGCTTGTAACGCGATATGAGCGCCTCTTTGCCGCTGAAAAGGTCGCGCTTACCTTTACGCCCGAGGGTATCGACGCGATTGTCGACCTGACGTTCGACGCGAACGTTGCGTCTGGAGCAATCGGCGCCAAGCGCTTAGAAGTCGTTATGGCGCGACTCTTTGAGGAGCTTTATTTCCAACTCGACGGAACCGAAAAGACCGTAACGGTCGACGCCGCCTACGTTCAGGCGCGTCGCGACGCAATTCTTCCGCCTGATCTTTCCTCGAAGTATGTGTTCTAGCCGGTAATTTTCGAGCGCTCTGTTATATAATCAAGGAGGCGTGCTATGTCAGTAGACAAGCGCGCCTCCTTTGTATTGGAATGCTATCGTATCGAAAAACAGAGGTTAGAGCTTAATGCGTACGTCTTTTGGACCCACGAGATAGAGAATCTCCGGAGAGAGGAGATAGCTCGGATTCTTTCGGTCGAGGTCGGCGTGAATGCCGAGGTAATCGCATGCGTTGTCGATTTCGCCGTCAATTTCCAGTTGAACTTTGCGTTCGATCCTTGCGTCCCAAATGGCCCAGCCGGTCTTTCCGTCGGGTCGTCGCCAAGAGACCTTGCAGACAGTATCGTCAATGATTTCGAGCTTGTCGTTGTCGGAACCCTCTGGTCGTACCTTGGTCATGGTCTTATAGGCATAGTAGCCCGGCTTCGGCTTGAGTTTTGGACCGCCGACGATACCAAAGTGGTGTTCTTTATCGACGTTATCACGTTCCGGCGCGTGGAATTCGTACCAGAAGTAACGCTCGATTCCGAAGCTAATCGCCAGAAGGTAGGACTGTGGCAGAAAGATCGCCTGTTTAGAGACGTTTGTCACGTTGGTATCGTCGCCGTCTCCGGAGTCCATAATGGCGCAGAGCGCAACGGCTCCTTTGTAGTCGCTATTGAACTTGTAGACGCAGGCGGTGGAGGCGCGGAAATCATCGGTTTTGCCATCGCAAATCGAGATCATCTGATCGCCCTCGTGCAGCGCTTTTTCGTCAAAGAACCTCGTGGCTTTAATCGAGGGTAGTACGTTGGCAAATGCGTCGGGACTCGCACCCTCTGTGAGGTAGCGAAAGACTTCGTCGTCCACGGCGATCGGCGCCTGCTCTGGGACGTTTTCACGAGTCCACCAAGCGAACCAGGAGATACGTAGCGCTTCCAAATTCTTGTGATGATTTGGGTTATTTCCAACGCGTTTGTAGCGATTCGTTTCCGGGTCGAGTCGGTCGACGTAATAGAGCGGCAAACCGCCGGAGAGACAGAGGGTTCCTCCGTTTTTGACAAATTCGACCACGGGCTGGAAGCAGTCCTCCGGGAATGTTTCGCTCGGGGGCATAATGAGCGCTTCGACGTCGCTGAGTTTCCCGTTGGCGATATCGTCGGAATTTATGAAGGAGACGAGTTCCTTCTTTTTGGCGTATCTCGCGGGCAAATAACTTAGGAAGTCCTGTCTCAGTCTTGCAGAGGTCGGCTCATATCGCTCGTCGTAATAGAACGCGACGGTTGGCGTCGAGTCGGGGAAGAGTTTGTGGAATGCGGCTTCTAGGTAGATTCTCGTAGTTTCGCCATAGACCGGCGGGGTAGCCCAGCCCATCTCAGTGATCCAGATCGGCTTTTGCGGTAGGTCGCGCTTCTGTAGCGCCGTACGGAAAGCCTCGATATTATCGTGGAAGGTCGCGATTCGCGTGGCGGTAGTGAGACCCCCGCGGTAGGGGTGGATATTAACGACGTCGAAGAAATCCTCTTTGTCCGGCTGAACGTCGAGCGACTTTTCGAAAAAGTCGACAGGCGTGCCCGCCAGACCGCCGTAGAGCACGATTAGAGACGGATCGATCTCTTTGATCGCCTTATAGGTCGCGCGCAGGAATTTACCATATTCCTCGCCGCTAGGGGTATCGCGCCAGAACCCTTCGAGGTTCTCTTCGTTCCAGACTTCCCAGTATCGCAGGCGTGTATGATAGCGCTCGACAATGCGCTTGACATATTCGAGCCACTTGTCCATATGCTTGTAAGCGGGCGTCGCCCAATCGACGTGGTAATCGAGGATCGGGAGAACCTGCAACTGGTTTTCCTCGGTTTGCTCGAGGATCTTGTCTAAGTGATCGAAATGCCACTGTCCTTGCGGACCTTCAACCGCCGACCATGAGAAGTCGGCACGCACCCAGCGAATGCCTGCTTGACGCATAAGTTTAAGATTATTTGGCGCTTGCGACCATTCCTCGCCCGCGCCGATGTGTGCGCAGACGCCATAAGGGGAGTTCACGCCGACCAAAGTCGACTCTGCGCCGTCCTGACCCGCAAACGTCCAGACGTCGGGACGGGGCTGACAGTTCCAGAGCGCCAGACCAATGGCGGCGAGCGCCGATTCCTTTATAAACGTACGTCGCGTCTGACCTGACGCTTGATCTTCGTGTACTCGTGTCGTCATAAACGCCTTTCTGTTCGTATGGTTAATCGTGATTAATTCGACGCGTCGGCTTTCACCGTTTGCGTACGTCTATGATACCGTAACGTAACTTGTAAATCTAGCGCCAAAAAGAAACGCTCGTCCTGGGTTGGAGTCAAAGGACGAGCGTGTGTGAGTCAACCCTTTAATTCGTAGGAATTAGAGGAAGATAATCGTCATAATAATGAGCACAGGCAATAGTATTCCCACGCTGTAAGCCATGTATCCAAAGAAGCTTGGCATTTTAACGCCGCTCTGTTCCGCGATCGATTTGACCATAAAGTTCGGACCGTTGCCAATATAGGTCATCGCGCCCATAAAGACGGAACCGAGCGAGACGGCGATAAGTAGCGCAATCGGTACGCGTACTCCGGCGCTCTGCTCGCCCTCTTGCAAGGACGCAGCGAGTTGTTCGGCGCGCTCTTGGTCGCCTATGGCTTGAGCTTGTTTGAGCTCGCCTTCGGTCGCGGCGCGCGCGGTTTCAAAGAAGACGACATAGGTCGGGGCGTTGTCCAGCACGGAGGAGAGCGTGCCGGAGATCCAGAAGAATTCTTTCGGCTGATTCAGCTTGATCTTCGCGCCGTAATTATGGACGGTGGAAGCAAGTGCGGCGCCCTTGGCATTGAGGATCTGCAGAGGCGCTTGCATACAGATAAAAATACCAAAGAAGAGCGCGGCCACTTCGAGAATGGCGCTGAAGTTGAAGTCGTTTTCTTTCCGAATCTGATTAGAACCGAAGATAAAGGAGATCGCGACCATGAGCAGTTGGACGCATTCTCTCGCGAACATTGGCGGATACCATCCGGTCTTTACGTTGAACAGAGCGAGGAACTCTTGTGCCGGGTCGAGTAGCATGACCCCGAAAATAACGCCGATGAGGCAAAAGAGGTTCGGCATAAGTCCACGAATGCGCAACGGCTCACGCACGACGTTATCAAGCGCCTTATTAAGACTGGTTTCGCGAGGATAGTAGATAAAGGCGTCGATCAGGAAGTATAGCGTCAGCAGTACGCTGCAGACAAAGAGCCATTGCTTCCAGAGGTGGAAGGTCCAGAGGAACCCGACGCCACGGAGATATCCCAGGAAGAGCGGCGGGTCGCCAATGGGGAGCAGACAGCCGCCGACGTTACAGACGCAGAAGATAAAGAAAACGACCGTGTGAATCTTGTGCTTACGTTCTTTGTTGGTGTCGAGCAACAGACGGATCAGGAGCATTGCCGCGCCGGTCGTGCCGACGAAGCTCGCCATTGTCGCGCCGATACCGAGAATGACCGTATTAACAAGCGGCGAAGCCTTTAAGTCGCCGGAGATGCGAATGCCGCCGGTGATACTAAAGAGCGCAAAGAGCAGTACGATAAAGGAGACGTACTCGCCGAGAATGGCGTTAATAAAGACGGTGGAGGCCATCGCGAAGCTTCCCGCGCTCGGGTCGACGACCTTGTGACCGGGCCAGTGTAGGTCGATCGGGAAGTCGCAAAGGAATGCATAATACCCGAGGGTAACCAGTCCTAAAACGGCGGCGACCAGGAAGCGATGAAGATTGCTTTCCCACCAGTGTTCGGTCGCGGGAATCAAGGGGAGTACTGCGATACACAACAGTAGGAGCACAAAGGGAATGGAAGTCCACAGCGGCGGGATCTTCGCTTGCGCTTCGGCGTCGTCTTGGTCGGCTTGAAGCTCTTCTTCGATCTTGGATACGTCTTGCGTCGCTTCTTCAACGTTATCGAGACTTTCGTCGACGAGTTCTGTGACGTTTTCACCGTCAGCAGCGACGTCTGAGGCGTCGGCGATAACGTCGGTTACCGTCTCGAGTTCGTTGTCGACTTGTTCGAGCGCTTCAGCAGTCGCGTGATCGTCATGATGGAATTGCGCTTGCGTCCACTTTTGTGGCAGCCCAGCGAGAAGGAGTACGGCATAGAGAACAAAGAAAGCGCAGAGCGCTCCAATTGTTTTTTTGTATGACGCCTTGGGTTCTTGTTCGGAAGCAGGCGTATGGGACATATGAAAACCTTTGTGAATTGGAAACTTAGAGTAACAAATATCGAAAAGGAACGCGCGAGCAAGCCGCCGTGACGTTTGCGATTTTTTAGAAAAAGATAAGGCGGTATTAGTCGACGCTTGAATGGTCGATTTAATACCGCCCGTGTTAGAAAATTTACATGGAGCGACGAATTCTTTCGAGGTTCCAGCGCATTTTTTCCTCTTGCGTCATGGAGGAAAAGTCAGGCAATTTTGTCGATTTCTTTTCCTCGACTTTGGCGTTATTTGCTGAGTCAAAGAAGCTCTTGCGCGGTTTGCCGGCAGGCTTTTGCTCCGCGGACTTGTCGGCGCCTGTCATTGAGACGGTCTTATTCTTTTCATTGTAGCTGAGCGCCACTGCCGTCTGCTTAAGGTCGTCCTCTAGCGAACGTTTCGGCGCAATCTTGAGTTTTTGAAGGTCGCCGTGGTAAGCCTTGACTGCTTCGACCGCGCCGATCTGACCGTCGGCAATGGCGCGAAGGTAGGTAATAAAGCTCAACTGATGTTCAGCGTTATTGATCTTACGACCATAGAGCGCAACGCGCGCGCCGTATTTCTTAGCGTCATAGAGCATCTGGAAGGCGTCGAGAGTCGTTCCGGCGCTACCGCCGAGAATACCGACGACCAGAGAGGAGTCGAACCGCACCAGGTCTTCCATCGCCTTGGGACCATAATATGGAATCTTGAGAAAGATCGGACGACCCGCGCTGGTCACGCCGGCGAGCGTGCGGACGATGTGGTCGCTCACGAACTTCGGCACGTCTTCAATGGCGTTGACCGGAGCGTTAGGACTAAAGACCTCCAGGAAGTGACGGAAACCTTTCTTTTCTGCTTCGATACGGAAGGCTTTGTAGGCGACGAGCGCCTCGTAATCGCGCTCCAGATCGTTGTTAAAGGTGATGGAATACAGACCGAGGTCAGCGCCACGCTTGGCGGCTAGTTCTTCCGGGGAGCATTCAGCTTTTCCACACAGCGCGTGATCCAACGTCGCTGTACGGAAGGGGCGCGAGGGGACGTCGCCGTAAACAGCGCCCGCGCCTGCGAGCCAGATATCAGTGGCGTCGTTGGCGCGAATCGCAGGTGTAATGGGGGTGTTTTCAAAAAGCTTTTCGCGCAACGTGAGAACTTCGCTGGTGCTTGCGCTCATGAGGACGATATCGACCAGACCTTGACGAATGACTTCGCGAATTTGTGCGCGATATTCGTCAAGGGTTTTGAATTTCGCCTCAGAGGCGTGGCTTTCAGGACTTTGACCCGGCGCAGAGAGACCGTACGCCATATCGGCGTCTTTGGCGTCGGCAAGAATGAAATCGTTGCAACTTCTGTCTTGGAGTATGCGAGCGAGCTTTTTGTCAAGCGATTTTTCCATGGTACGCAAATGTCTATGAAGAAGGGAAGGATTGGACTCGACCGCGCGAGGAGGAGCCGGTGGGCAAAGGCGCTAAATTGAACGTCTAAAACGCCATTATAAAAGAATATCTCAAAGCGTCAACGCGTTTTAACCAGCAAGGTAGTTCGTCAGGGACGTGAACTCGACGGGGAGTACGAATTTGCCAAAAGAACCGATTATGCAGAGCCATTGGTCATCGAACAGGTTCGGATTCAGAGCTTTACGCGTCAATTGGTTCGCCGGGTTGCTCTTGCGGCTGGTTCTTATTCTCGTCGCTGGGTTGTTCTTCGTTGGCGTTATTTTCGTTTTGAACTTTAGAGTCTTCTGTTTGTGGCGCGTCAGGAATTTCAGATTCTTTGACTTCGCTTGTGGCGTTCGTTTGCTTTTTGAGCTTGAGTCGGAACTTATTTGTTTGTCCTTTTTGGACAGTTTCCACTTCCACGCCTAATTCGGGGTCAGCCGTATTTTTAACGGCGAGATAATCGTCGAGGGAGGCGATTTCGCGACTGTTGAGTTTCGTAATGAGCATGCCGTTTCGGATCCCTGCGCGGTAGGCGACGCCGCCTGGTATAACGTTTAGCACGACAAGACCTTGCAATCCAGAGGCGCCGAGGCGTTCGACAGATTCCGGCGTGGAGGGAATGAGCATGAGTCCCCATTCTTTGTCGACGTGATGCGCTCCGCCTTTGACCATTTTTTCGGTCACAGGAATGCCGACGTAGTTTTCGGGCTTGATTTCAAATCGAATCTTTACGTCGATCGGGGCGTCAGAGTTATTGCGTAAGATTTTGAGAGTGAATTCCCGATTGACGTCGGCGCGTTCGATAAACGCACGGAAGAGTTCCGGCGATTGGATCGGTCGGTCGTCAATTGACAGTAAGACGTCGTTAGCTCTCAGACCCGCCTTTGCCGCGGGCGTGTCCTTGTAGGGCGCGTCGATACGCAGGCCGGTTTGCGGTGGAATCTTGAGACGCTTGGTTTCATTGTAATCGAGCGGAGAGATCGCGGCGCCGAGGAAGGCGCGTTCGACCTTACCCTTGTCGCGCAATTGGGTATATGCCCATTTGGCGGTATTGGCGGGAATCGCAAATCCGACGCCCTGATAGCCGCCGCTCACCGACGCGATGGCGGTATTAACGCCCACAACTTCGCCGTTGAGGTTCACCAGCGGACCGCCGCTATTGCCGGGATTGACCGCCGCGTCGGTTTGAAGAAAGACCTTGGAGTCGTTGGAGACGTAACGTTCCGTAGCGCTGATGATTCCGACGCTCACGGAAGAGCCAAGCATAAAGGGATTGCCAATGGCAATGGCCCAGTCTCCGATTTCCACCGCGTCGCTGTCGGCAAAAGAGAGGAAGGGCAACGGCTCGTCCGATTCGATTCGAATCAGCGCGACGTCGGCCTTTTCGTCCTTGACGATCTTTTGCGCAATGAACTGACGACCGTCGTTCATTTCGACCGTAATGATTTTGCCGATCTCACTTTTGACCACGACGTGGTTATTCGTGACAATCAGACCATTGGGATCGACAATGAACCCAGAACCGACGCCTTCGATGAGATCTTTGTCTGGAATATTCGGTAAGTATTCGGAAAACGGCAGTTTAGCGTCGTTTGAACCGCTCAGTTCGCCAGACTCGCGTTTGACGATAATCTTAACCGTCGCGGGTAGAACTTTTTGCGCCACGCTACGAAACGCTGAGGCGATCTCTTGCGCCTGATTCAGTGAGTAGGAAGACGTCGCAAGACTATTGGCGTCTTCGGAAATTGCCAACGAAACGCTCGGCGCGCTCAGACTTAGGAGCAAAGCCGCCACAGCGGAGACTAGAATATGTCGAATCGCCATAAGTAATCCTAATAATATTAAGAGTTACAATAGATAGACGTCTATTAAAAAACGAAACCAGTCGCGCGTTTAACAATTGAAGGGTCGACGCAAGATTTCCGGAATTTTGGGAGTCGCGCCGTCCTGTTCACAGACAAAGACCGCGCGTTGCGCCGCGGCGCTGAGTATTGCGTCTTTTGAGGCGTTCATGAGTAGCCCGACGACGCATACTGCGCAGAAGGAATCGCCAGCGCCCACCGCGTCCTTCACCTTAACGGGGGACGACTTTGCGAAATGACGCGTGGATTCGTCAAAGAGATAAGCGCCGTAAGAACCGCAGGTTAGAATCAGCTCTTTGAGACGATACCGTTGCAACCAAGCGTTCGCCCAAGCGCTCAGCGCGTTTTCCACTTGCGCGCTATGTTCGGAACTTAACGCCGTGACGAGGCTGTCGTCAGCGTCGGCGAATTTCGCAAGGTCGAAAGTCTGAGAGTTTTGGGAGAGCGACTGATCAAGGACGACCGCTTCGGCGTCATTAAGTTTAAAGACGTCGGCGTATTGAAGCGTGAGTTCAATCACTTCAGGATCGTAGAAGGGCTTGCGCAGATTCAAGTCGCACACGCGCATAACACTCGGGTCGATCGTCTCTTGCAGGATTTGTAGCGAACGTCTGTTGACTTCGCTTCGCAGCGCAAGGCTTCCGTAGTAAAATGCGGAATTTCCAGGCGTTTTCGTGAGGAAGTCGTTACATTTAGTCGCGGTTGCGGCGTCGACTTCGATTTTATCCCACGCGACGTTTTCGACGATTTCATACTGAGGCGAGCCGTTTGCATCGAGCGTGACCGCGACCGTCCCGGTGGGGACGTTCTCGTGAATCTGCAGGAAATCGCTGGAAAGTCCGAGGTTAGAGAACTGCGTGAGGATTTCGCGTCCCAAATCGTCTGCGCCTATGCTAGTGAGCGCTTGGGTTTGCGCGCCCAGCGATTGGGCATGATAGAGGAAGTTGACCGGAGCGCCGCCTAGCTTTTTGCCCGAGGGGAGCATGTCCCAGAGCAATTCGCCCAGCGCGACGATTCGGATTTCCTCCGGGTTAGTAGCGGTCTTGTTCGTCATAATAACTTATCCTTATCGCGTAGAGCGCGCCGGTCATATTCGAGGTTAGGTTAACTGTTTGCACGCAATTATTTTGTTACGGTTACGTTAAAGACAAAGACGTGTTTGGCGTCACGCTCTTCGTCGGTCATCTGATAGGCGTTGCTGAGCGTGTCGGGCAACTGAATGACGCCCTGCGCGTCGATTTGAAGCGTGAGGTCGCGGATTTTAGCGTCGTCGTTTTCTCGCGCGGCCAGGACGTAGGGGCCGTAACGCAGTACGCACTGGTTGACGACGTCGTTTGTCTTGGGCGTCGGCAGTTTGTGGAACCGTCGATCTTCCAGGAATGGAACGGCGCGATATTCCACGACGATCTCTTGGTTCGGGTCGACGTCAATGAAGGCGTAAGAGTTTTTAACCTCTTTGACACGCGAACCTTGAGCAATGACTTCCAGATTGCTCGCCCATTCGGGGATGCGTAACGCCAGGGTCAGCTTGGCGTCGTCAGGCGCTTGGACTTTGATCGCGACCTTTTCCGGAACTCCCGGGGCGGCTTCAAGCGCCTTGGAGAGGACGTTGAACTTCTGATTGTTGATCGTCAGTGGGGTAGAGAAATCCAACGGGAAATTGTAGTAGATAATCGCGCGCTGGGCGTCGGCGTCCCATTGTCCCACGGCGAGGTACTCTTTGAGTTCATAGTAGCCCAGCGGACCATGGTAACTGCAACACCAGTATGACTCGGCGTAGCGTTCGCCCCATGCGAAGCATCCATCGTCATCGGCGATCATATAACGATGCCCAAAGCCTCCGGTGTGCCATTGGTTCATCTGGTATTCGTTGTAGAGCATTTTTTCGGCGAAATCGAGATATTTCGTGTCGCCGGTATTGCGCCAAATCATGAGATTGAGTCGCAACCAGTCCGCCTCGGAACATCCCTCGTCACTGTGTCCTTTGACGATAAAGTTCTCGCACACGCCGCCGGCGGGGAAGAGGAAGCCGTCGTAAACCACGTGTTCCCAACGGGACGTCACGCGGTCAAGATACTTCTTGTCTTTGGTTTCCTCGTACAGCATAACGAGCGCCTCGTGCGCGCTAATACTACCGTGGCTGTGTCCGACCGGCAGGACGTCAAATTCCTCGTGGAAGTCGGCCATTTGCACGGCGCAGTCGAGGTACTCTTGGCGTGCGGTGAGACGATAGGCGCGCACCAGTCCTTCAATTCCATGGAAGACGCAAGTCACATAAGCGGCGGCGTAGCCCTTGGCGGTCTGCTTGTACTCGTCCATACGGTTGGGATCGCAGAAGCGCTTACTGACAACGTTGACATAGAAGTCTGCCATTTTTTCAGCCGCGGCGAGCGCCTTTTCGTCGCCAAAGCGTTCGTATGCCGCGAAAAGACCGAGCATGAGTCGACCGTTCCCCCAGAGGATTGGCATTTCCAGGGACTGGTCGGTGGAGCTGGCGACGTCGATCGGTTTGTTCCAGTCGACCTCGCGCCCGAAGTGACCGTCCGGTTGCTGATATTGCACGATTTCGTCAATGATTTCACGCAAGATCGGAGTGGTCGGTTTCTCTTTGGTAGAGGCGAGGGACGCCACCTCGATATATCGTCCGGAGATATCGCCGCTGTAGTTGTAGAAACGACGCTTCTGGTTAAAGTTAACGTCGTCGAGAACGAAGTCGACCTTATCGATGGGAGCGTCACAGAGGCGTTTAAGGGACTTTTCGTAGCGCATACCAAAGAAGCCGCCCAGACCGACGTTGTTTGATTCGGCAAAGCACAAGTCGTTCGACATGACGGGACTGGAGGCGTTTCCCTCGTCTCCTTGTGCAAACCCAACGGGCAGAGCGTGGGAACGAGCGAGCGCTAGTAGCGCGGAGGAAAGCAAAAAGGCGCGACGTGTCAGTTGCATGTGTATACCTCTGTGTTCTAGTCATTTTACTATATTATGCGCGAACGCAACGCGCGCTCGTGTTAGATCGACGTTGGCAATTGTTATCGATAGATCGACAAGTGACGATAATAGACCTCCAGACAAAGAATGGATAGGGTTGTGACATAAAGTCTTCCCCCGTCGAAGCCGTATTCGTCATATTGCGGACTCCAACTTCCGGCGTCATTTTCGCCCTTGGGAACCTGCTGTGCGGGTAATTCGCGACTCATGACGGAATTCCAGCGTCTCCAGTATTTATTATATGGACCTAGCGCCTTGAGCGCCAGAGAGCTAATGTACCATGAATAGACATTTATTGAAAAGTCTTTTTCTTCCTTTTCACTCTTGGGGAATTGCACGAGATTCTCAGGACTAGCGAGCGATTCGGCTCCCCTCACGAGCGCGGGGTGGTTTTGTGGCCATCCTAAGTATTCGCGACAAACCAGTCCTGCGGCGGTCATCGACGGGCGTTTTTCATGTTCGGGAATATCCCCTTTGGCGTCGAGCATATAGACATAAGCGGCTTGATCGTCGTAACTAACCGAGTCGAGGAAACTTGAAATGCGATCGTAGGCGCTCTGAGGAACGGAAATTTCCGCCATTTCCGCGGTTTTGAGCGCCATGAGACACCAGCTCGTGACCGATAAGTCGCTTCCCACCTGAGGTTGATAGCGCCAACCTCCAAATTTGGCGTGCTGATTTTCGAGTAAAAAGGCGACCGCTTCGCGCGCTTGCTTGCGCAAACTGGGATTAGATTTCTTTTCTAAGGCCAAGATTTCGCACAACGCGATTGTACATAGCGCTTGTGTGTAAAACAAGTCGTTCGAGGATCGTTGCGCTGGCGCAAAGGACCCATCGGGGTTCTGCTGTTTGAGTAGCCAAGTCCATCCCTTTTTGACGACGTTAGCGTACGAACCATGGGTTCGCGTATTTCCGTCCCCCTGAAAGGCCAATAGCGCCAGGGCGGTCGCGGCGGGGCGATTGTCGAGTCGATTCTGCGGTCGACCGTCGGCGTAGGGACCCTGCAAGCTCCAGGATCCGTCCAGACTTTGCTGGTGTTTGAGCCATTCCAGACCCAGCGCCACCGCCTCTTGCGTGAGACGATTGCCGCCGTATTTTGACAAAAGATCGTTCTTTGTACCCGGATCGGTACGACCGGAGAGGATTTCGGTCATCTCAATGCGCGATTGCTCAAAGGTCGCGCCGATTGCGTCTTGCTCAAAGGGTAGCTCCGTCTTCTCAAAGACCAGAAAGTCTTCGATCTTAACCTCTTCGGGCATTGTCAACGCGTAGTCCAGCGCCTCGTTGGGGTTCAAACTGCCCTGGTCGTCGGTGAGGAGGTCAAGTTGGTCGCCGATTTCCGTACTGAAGGTTCCTACAATATCGAGTTTAGGCGCACGCCCGGGCAGGACAATAAACATGAGAATCACGCAGATCATCACGTGAATAATCAGGCTCAGCATCCAACCGCCGAATTTTCCTTGTGTCGTGGCAGCGCCGACGTCGTCGGAGAGTTTGACCTGCTGATCCTCCGGCAACGACTCGACTTGCACGCTCGTGACGGCAGACCTCGCTCGAGCGGCTTGCGCGTGTGAATTGGCGGTATTACGAGGCGGAGCGCTAGCAGGACGCGCAATCGGCGCGCTACGATCGCCAGTGGCTCGCGGTCGTGGATCTTGCGACATGGTATCAGTGTGAAATCGACGGTTTTCAAAAGGGTTACAGGGCGTTCTTCACGCGCGTCGTGACAAGAGGCGCGCGGCATGGCTTAGCGTTATTTAGCGCCAAGTTCTCTTGAACGGTTGGCGCCGCATTCAACCGCGTCGATGAGCGCAGCGCGAAAACCGTGTTTCTCCAGAGCGGCTACCCCGGCAATGGTCGTGCCTGCGGGGCTGGTGACCGAGTCTTTCAGGTCGCCCGGATGACGCTTCGTTTGCAGGTACATTTCCGCCGACCCTTTGAGCGTTTGCGCGGCAAGTTGCAGTGCGATCGGACGCGGTAGACCAGCCTTAACGCCGCCGTCAGAGAGCGCTTCAATCGCCATAAAGACGTACGCCGGACCAGACCCTGAGAGTCCGGTGACGGCGTCCAAAAGATTTTCGGGCAATTCAAAAGCCAGTCCGACCGCGTCAAGCAGACTTTTGACCAGCGCGCCGTCTTCCTGAGTGGCATTGGCATTGAGGGCAAATCCGCTCGCGCCCTGTCCGACCAGGCACGGGGTGTTCGGCATAACGCGAGCGAGGCGAATCTCACCGGCGAGCGCTTGCTCGAAGTACTGAATCGGCAGACCCGCAGCGATGGAGACAAAGAGGACTTTACTCGGCGTGGCGGCAACCACGGATTTCAGCGGCGCTAACGCCGACGCCATGTACTGTGGCTTGACCGCCAGAAAGACAACGTTCGCCTTTTGAACAACTTCCTGCGGCGTGGCGACAATGGTAGCGTTGGTCTTTTCCGCAAATTTAACGGCCGCCTTACTGGAGACGTCAAAGCCAATAAGATCATCGGCAGTCGCGACCTGCGCGCGGAGAAACCCAGACGCAAACGCCGTCGCCATTTGACCTAGCCCAATAAATCCGATTGTGGATTGACCTACCATTGTAGTCCTTTCTTGACAAAATTAGCATAGTCGCGCGTGGAAATCCGCCATATCAGCGCGCCGCGTAGCGCCCTGGAGCGCCTTCCGCTTGAATGCGCTAACTTTCCGGCGTATCTCGGGGGTGTTTTTTCCATTTAAAACCGTTATAATACCGTCGGGACGTTGTGGCGACCCTTCGATTCTTTGATTATAGTCCCTCTGGATTATTTTTAAAGAATCTGTCGTAGTTTTTTCAAACTCCTTTGGTGTTTTAAGGTCGATTCCTAAAGGACAATTATGTCGGATAACCAGTCAGAGAAACGCGAAAGTTCCTTGGAGACTTCGCTGGCGTCGACGCCCAAGAACCAAGCGCAGAAGGAATCCCAAGAGCGCCCAATGACGCCCTTTGAGCAATTTCGTGAAATATGCGAGTCGCTTGCGATCGCACTGTTCCTCGCGTTCCTCTTTAAGACCTTTGAAGTGGAGGCGTTTGTCATTCCGACCGGCTCGATGGCCCCTACTCTTATGGGGCGCCACAAGGACGTTGTGTGCTCCCAGTGCGGCTATCGTTTCCAAGTGAACGCCAGCGAGGAAATGGACGCAACGTCGAATCGACGTAATTATCGCCATGTGGTAGCCGGCTCCTGCCCACAGTGTCGCTTCACCCAGTATTTCGGCGACGAGGTTCCAGAGTTCAAACAGGACAAACACGCGCCGTCCTTCACCGGCGATCGCATTCTCGTTAGTAAAACGACGTTCGATCAACGAGAGCTAACGCGTTTTGACGTGTCGGTCTTTCGTTACCCAAACGGTCCGCGTACGAATTACATCAAGCGGATCGTCGGTATGCCAAACGAGGAATTGCGCGTGCAATACGGCGATCTCTTTGTTCGTCCGAACAGCGGCGGTCAGGGCGTTTGCGCCACGCGTACCGAGGATCCGACCGCGGAACTTGCGCCAGACTTCAATCTCACACAGACCGACGCCGCGTTTCAAGACACAAACGTCCATAGCGACGCCCCGACGGACAACGCCCAAGGTTTTCAAATAGCGCGCAAAGATTACGCTCACCTTCGCCAGATTATGCAGACGGTCTACGACGCCGATTGTCCGGCACAGGGTATTGAGGCGCTCGGCTGGCCGACGCGTTGGGTCGACGACTGGGCTCTTTCGGACGATTCTCGACAGGGCTGGCTGGTTCGTGAGAAGAAGAACGCGCGCGTCTACAGCTTTTCCCCCCAGGGTTCGCGCGAGGAAGACGCCTACGCGCCCGGCGAACGCGACGTTTTACAACCAGGCGCCAACGCCGACGTTTCACCCGTAGCGCCTGAAGACGTCAATTTCGCTTGGTTGCGCTATCGTCATATCATCCCGTCCTCGAACGATTGGTTCTATCTTGTCAATGGCGAACTGCCGCCAAATGCGCTCAACTCTGGCGTTGTTGAGAATTGCCCAAGGCTTATTGACGATTTCTGCTGTTATAATTCCGGAATCTCCCGTATGTCGCAACGCAATGCTGCCACCGGCGCCTTGCGATGGATCGATACCTACGACGATCGTTTTGGGGATCTGGCGACCTTTGTTAAACGCGACGACGGTACGCAAGAGGTTTTCTGCGCACAGAATAGCAATGGTTTTGGCTACAATTGGGTGGGCGACCTTGCCTTGTCCTGCCGCTTGACTTTTACCGCGCTGTCGAGTCCTGACGATTGTGTCGTTTTGGATCTTGTCAAAGGAGGCGTCGTCTTTCGTTGTAGCGTCCTGCCGAGCCAGGGCGTTATTCGCTTGTCTATCCCTCAGGTCGAAGCGTTTGAACCGAAAGAGATTAGTTACGCATTTAAACCGAACGCCCCCTACGACGTGACCTTCTTTAACGTCGACGAAGAAATGCGCGTGGCGATTAATCAGCATGAACTTCAATTCCCTGAGACTGGCGGTCGTTACGATTTTCTTACTGTCGAACAAGGCGGTCAGGGCGTGGCGATTGCACGTGATCGCGACCCGAACGCGCGCGATTTATCGCCGGTTGCCATCGGCGTATCGGGCGCGTCGGTGAAAGCGGAGCGCCTCAAGGTTCTACGCGACGTCTACTACATCGCACAAGGCGCCTACGTTCACGAGGAATGGGATTCGCGCAATCTTTCCGATTTCCGTATTCGCACCTGCGACCGTCTGACAACTTCTCCGGTTCCGCTTGAGCAAGAGGAGAAAGCCGCCTACTTTATGTCGACTCCCGACCTTTGGAGTCAATACGGTAAGACCAAGGCGATTACCCTGCAACTTGGTCCGGACGATTACTTGGCTTTTGGCGATAATAGTTGTGCAAGTTCCGATAGCCGATATTGGGGCGTGGTTGATAGAAAGTACCTCATGGGCAAGGCGTTTTACGTCTATTGGCCCCATGGTCTGCCATTGCTTAATTCTGGCTATAACGTAATTCCAAATTTCAAACGTATGCGCCGTATCGATTGAACGATTGCGTCCCTACGCCTTAGAAAGAGACTTGGAAATGTTGACCGTCAAGAAACGTCCCGAAACGTCTCGCGTGAGTTTCGATCTGAACTCCCCGAGCGTACGTAAATTAGACGAAGCGTTTGCGCGTCGTCGCGGTGAAGCGCTGGGGTTTCTTTTCTTTCTCACCGAGTCCCTGGAAACGGCGCAAGACGCGCTTGTGATCGCGCGTGAACGCTGTCACGCTAATACGCAGTTGGAGGAAATTACCAATTTCAACGCGCTTATCTTTCGCGTTATGTATAGCGTTTGCGTGGACTTAACAAGAGGCGGTCGTGCAAAACGTCGCAAGGGCGTCGACGTTCATGAACAGCTTGAAAACGTTCTGGCGAGTCGTTGGGAACGTCTGACCGAGCAGCGTCGCGACGCCGCTCAAATCGCGTGTCGTCGCATTATATCGCTTCCTTTTCAGTCGCGCGCGGTCTTTCTGCTGAAACTTAACGGCGAGCTGACTTATTCACAAATTGCGCAGATTGTCCATCTAAGTCAAATCGACGTTATGAGCCTCATGAAGGAGGCGCTCGCTGTGGTCTTTGCGGAGGAGTCTTTCAAAGAGTCCGAAGCGCTCGCTCCCGTCGCGTCGACGGTCGAGGATTCTACGCAGAACGCTTCTGCCACGTCCTCGGAAGACGCCGTTCAAGCGTCCAGTGTGAAGGAGTAGCGCTTATGACCGCCTCAAATAAGAACGATCGCGCTCTGGTCTACTACCAACTTCTTTTCGGTTTGCTCCCCGAGGACGAGGCGGAGCAGGTTCGTCAACTTTTGGCTAATGACGCGACTGAGGCACGACTCTATGAAGACGTGCGCGTCGAACTCGAGTCGCTCCAATTAGTCACACGACTCGACAGCGAAGAATCGATAGACGTCGTCCCGGTTGAGAAAAATGTCGCGGTCGAACAAACGTACGCCGCCGGGTCGACCTTTGCTTATGACGCCGCCGTTGATTCCTTTGACAAGGCGCCCTTTGTTGAACCGCGCGTTCTGGAGTCGGAAGAGACCGTGCCGACGCAACCGGAGTCAACAGTTTCTTCCAAAAAGAGTCGTCAGCGTCGGGACAAGAAACAGAAAAAAAACAAACGCGAAAACGCTCCCGCTTACGTTTTGCCACAGAACGAACGTCAGGGAACCGCCCTTGAAAGGGCTAAGGGCTTGTTCTCCAACCGTTATTTCATTGTACGTTCCATTATTGTCGGCGCGCTCAATGTTGAACGTCGCGTGGCGAGAATGACGATTTTTCAGCGTTTTATCGCAACGCTCTTTCTCTTTGTCGCGCTTGCGCTTCTTGGCTTTTGGACTCAGGAGCAACGTTTAAAGCATTTCTTCCGCGAAGACTTTTATGTTCAGACGGCGATTCCTCAAACTCTCGTTCGTGGGCTGCGTCAGTCGATCTGCGTTTCCACCACCGGTCTGAACGGCAATCCCAAAAAAACGCCGGCGAGTTTCTACTTTACCGACGTCAAGACAAATGAATTTCTCTTGGCGCACACTGAAAGCGGAAACGTCGGCGGTACAATTAAATACGATCTACATAATACCGCAGATTTTCCGGACGCGGTGCGTCTGAGCGTTTTACTCGGCGCCAATGAGAAAGAAACCTTTTCCGCCTCGCTGAACGTTGTCGATTACTCACAGTACCAATCTTTTGGCACGGTTCAACGACTGCTCACGAGTCTGTATCATGGCGCGGACGCCGCGCGTATGCCTCTGCTTCCTGAGGTTGTGGATATTCTTTCGCGTCATGAAGTTAGCGTTGAAGATAACGCTCAGGGAGAGTCTGAAAACGAAAACGCAGCTGTGTGTGAACACGCTGAGCTGACTTTGTTCCCCGAGACAGGACGGTTCGTTGCGAATTATCCGAACCAGATCGCCGTCTATGCCAGCGACGAACAGCGTCGACCTTTCCAAGGGCGTTTTGCACTGTGCGAAGGGGAAGAGCAGATTCTTGTCTTTGAAACCGATGCGCACGGATACGCGAGCTTTGAATTTACCTTCCAGGAGCGCGCGCTTTACACTCTGTCCTTTGCCCGCGACGTCGAGCGTGAGACTGTCGACAATAACGCCGCGGAAACGCTTGCTCACGTCGAGGATAGCGCGACTATTGTTGACGACGTCCAGGCGCAAGACGCCGGCGAAGACTCCGCGCAACTTGGCCAGAACAATACAGATAGCGTCGTTCACTTTACCGATTACAATGAACCTTATTACCATTTCAGTCTCGACGCGACGCACGCACGCGGCGTGATTTTTGAACCTTGCACGGAAAACCAGGGACTTTATTGCGCCGTTTGTCAGCGCGTGCTCGACGCCAACGATCCGATCGAGTTACGACTCGACGCTAAGTCCCGTGTAGCGCTACTTTTGGTTGTTGAAAAGAACGGCGTGATCGTTACGAACAGTCTTTTGAGCGCCAATGCTAAAAAGCACACGTTTGTTGACCTGCCGTCTAACGTTCACGGTCTCATGCGCGTTTTGGTCTATCAGTGTGAACGCAACGCGTTGCGTAAAGTCGCTGAAACGACAATCTTTCGTCGCGTTAATTCCCAGCGCGCGCCTGAATTGACAGCACAACTGTTAGACTCTGACACAGAGGAGGGCGCGGTGAGTCTCAAAGTCCAAGCGACCCTCCCCCCCGAAGAGCAAAAGCGTTTGCGCGGTCTTAATGGCGATCAACTCCCGTTGAATCTCGAGGTTTACGCCGCGCCGAGTCTACGTGACGCCGTTCTGGCGTTGGACGTCGACGAAGCGCTGGAATCGCTGGAACAACAACCGGTTCAGGCCGTTGTGGCGACGACTACTTTTCCCGACGTTCAGAACCGTCCGTTACTCTTTGACAATGTTCGTGAAATGCGACAGAATACGGTCGTTAAACTCCAAGAATTTCGTGAACGCGAGACCCAGTCGTCTCTTATGCTCATTCGTATTGGTCTGAGCGGCTTTATTGTTCTTGCGACCGCCTCTGTCTTTTTCATGATAATTAATGCGTTGAACCCAATTCGCGGCGGCGTAGTCCTCTGTTGCGCCGTAGTCTTGACGTTTTTCTTTTACACGGAGCAGAAGTCCCTCGATAGTTCCTTTGAATTGTCCAAAGAGATTGAGTATTCTGTGGATGAGAATGCGGAAGCGTCATCTATTCCGTCGTCGAACTCGCCAATGTATTGCGAGACATGGTCGTATCGCGCCGACCCTAATAAGAAAGACGTTAACGGGTTAATTCCACTAGGCAATTTTCACAAAGCGCCGCTGGGGGAGTCTTTAATACCTCTAGAAATGAATCAAGATTCGACGTCTGACGACAGCGTGCTCTTAGTTAAGTTGCACGACGATAATTTCCGAAAATGGACGCTTGCGCCCCTGAATGTCTCGAAGTCACAAGAGGAGGTCGACGATTAACCGACCGTCTAGGCGATGCGAACGAATCGTCTCAACGTTAGCGGTTGTCACGTTTAGAACCCCAATGATTAGACGACGCGTTAGGGAATGCCCTGTCGCGTCGTTTTTCATTGTTATCGATAAGTTCGCTCGTCTTGCCGCGCCGCGGTCGCTTGTGGCGCAACTGGCAAGTGATTTAAGGCGTCGCGTACCACAGGCAGCCAGAAGGCGCGTGGATCTTGCGGTTCAAAGAGCGCACTGAGCGGTTGCGCGTAGTTTCGTGGTTGACCCGCTACCGCCGCCGGTAGAAAGAATCCGTATTTCGTATTCTCTTGGTCGTAGAACGCTACGATCTTATTGCGGTATTTAGAATCAAAAACAACGCCGTCCTCGTGTAGCTCAAAGAGTAATTCTAACTCGTTGAACGGAATGACGTCATTAAGGAATTGTACCGACAGCGCTTTTGTCGGAGCGACCTCCATTTGACCGGTTTGGCATAGGCGACGCAAAGTAGCGACAGGAATTGCGCCATTTTGTATTTTAAGAGCGCCCTGACCAAGGAAGACGCCACAGCGAACTGCGCCGGTTTCGATCGATAGATCGGCGATGGTTCCTGAAAATCGTGGAAGGTCGAAACGAGCGCTTAAGGACGCCAAGTCGCAATTTCTAAAATGAAGATCGTTCAGCAAGGTCAAGGAAAACCTGTCAGCAGAGCGTCCCGACGCTTTGTCGGCGGCGTTTCGGAGATTTGTCGTTTCGTCGTTGGCGTCTGGGTCGTCGTATGCGACGCATCGCCCTGTGAACCAGCCTTGAGAACCTAGAATCTGGAAGAAGGGGGAAAAGGGCTGAAGGAACGCGCACGGCGTTGGCACGTCTGTGGCGTCAAATTCAAAGCGTTGCGAGTCGGTCGACGCGAAGGTCTCGTATGACGCGTAGTAGGGACGCGTTGTGAGTAGGTTCGCCAGCTCAAAGAACGCGTCGATACGAACGCCTTGTCGCGATTCGACTTGCAGTATTCTCAGATCACGAACCGTCGGCGCGCAGCTGTTAAAGACAATGACTTCGTCCCGAATGGATTCCGAGTTACTTGGCGCGCTTTGTGGCGCGACCGTATATGACGCCGCGCGTAAGGCGCCAAGTAGTTCACGATTGGTATAGGGAACGCTCTTACGCGTGGTAAACGCCTCCTGGATTTGACTTTGTCGTCGCGCATAGTCCGACGCCGAAGCGATTTCCAATTGAGAGATCAGTAGACAAGTCGCGTGCGTGGCGTCCTTTGAACCGTGCTGCTCACCGCGACGACCGGTCTGAAAGCTCTCGCGCAACGAGGTTAACGCGTCCTGAAGATTACCGTCTTGGCAGATCACGGTGGGAACGACCAGGAGGTCAAATCGTTTCAAAGCGCTATTTGCGTGAATAAGATTATCGCTTGATTCGTCTTTTGTTGTAGAAAAGATCAAATCAGCGAGGGACTGTCGCGTCGTTTCCTTTGCGCGCAGGCGTTCCTCCTCCATTGACCAGCAGTGGTTCGATGCAAGCGTTGTCTGCTCTTGGGTAAACTCGTCGAAGGCGCGCGCAAATTCATGAAGTAAAGCGAGGTTGCTTGTGCGAATGTAATAGACTTCCGGACAGTAACAGATCTCTTTTTCTGACCTTGTGGCAACGAACCTGACGCCATTGAGACGACGAACCCACGGTCTGAGACGCTCCTGGCTTTCCACGCGCAAGTCGCAGTGGGTCTTTTGGGCAAAACGCTCCTGCATCGGCACGAGCGCACCGGTCGTCGTCTGCCAGTATATTCTCAGACAGACGACTCCCAGCGCGAGCGGACCGAGTAGTAAAAACAGCGTCGACGTCCAAAAGCGTCGTGTGCGTTCGTGAAGCATTGGCATAAAGTCAACAATCGCCTACATTGAAAGATCTGTTATGCAATTGCGTTAGCGAAGCTCTTCGGTCGCTTGCTTGATTTCTTCGATAAACGCGCGTGTGGAGAGCGGTTCGCCCGTGGCGTTTTCAACGAATTCTTCCCAAGGTCTCGCATTGCCCGGTTCGAAAACACGTTCTTTGAGCAGTTGACCGAACTTCAGAAGATCCCCTTGCGCCTCGCGCTCAATGGAATTACGAACCTGAGCCCCGAAGAGTTCGCCGAGCATGTAGCAGTGGTAGTAGACCGGTGCAATGACAAAGTGCGGCTTCGACGCCCAGTCCGCTTTGCCACGACCCTCCAATGGATCGAGGAGCTGATACTTAGCGGTCGTTTCACCCCAGAGCGTATTGAGATCTTGTTCCGGATTTTCGTAGAGCGCCTTTTCGAAGAAGGTCATTACGAGGGTCCAACGGCAGAAGATCAATTGTTCTCTGAGTCTTTGTTCGATCAGCGCGTCTTTGACCTGTTCTGCTCGCTCTGGAGTCAGACCGCGATTTTCAATGAGCCATTGCGGGTCGCGCGCTTTCGCCCCGAAAGTCATCGCGATTCCTTCGGTCGTGAAGATGTGAGAGACGTCGCGAATATTGGGGGGCAACGTGCGGTCGATGTTATAGTCGTAGATCGCATGACCGAGTTCATGGAGCTGCGTGTCCATCCACTCCGCGTCCGGCTTAATATTACAAAGAATGCGAACGTCGCCTTCCTTATTCATATTATTACAGAACCCGTGTTGTGATTTTCCTTCCTTTTCGAAAAGGTCGCTGTTCTCCAGGATCGGCGTGACGTCGAAGCCAAGCTTCGCATAATATTGCTTCGAGATTTCAACGATATCCTCACCGGTAATGCCCTGGTAAAACTCGTTTACGTTAATCTTCTCAGAAGGGGGCGCCTGTTGGAAGAACGGGTTGTCGTAGTGCCACGGCATGATCTTATCGACGCCAAATTTTTCCTTGAGCTCCGCGTCCATTTTGTCTTTCATTTCGACAAAGTAGGGTCGCGTTTGTTCCTCGAGCTCTTCGAAAATAGCGATAAGTTCATCTGGCGTAAACTCTTGGAAAGAAACGGTCATTTCCCAGTAGTTCTTATATCCAAGTTTGCGCGCGGCTTCATTTCGTAGCTTCGCCAGTTCGATCATCTTCGGTGCGACTAATTCGCCGACTTGTTTGAGCGCGTCCCAGATTTCGTAGCGTTTTTGGCTATCGGTTTCTTTTTCCAATAGGGCGAGGAGCTCGTTATTGGTGTACTCCTGACCATTATAGACGGCGCGCTGAGTTTGGAAGATCTGTTCAATCTCCGATGAGAGGCTTACGAGTCGCTCATTGAGTTCAGGCGGAATTTGCGACTGTTCAAATTCACGTTCCGCGACGTAAGCTGCGCGTTTTTCGACGTCGGTCGCTTCGGTCGCCAGAGCGCGCAGTTCTTTTATGCGCGTGTATCTTGCCGGATCGGCATGATAATTCGACATGGCCAAAGTGGCGGCAGCGGCTTTTTCAAAGGATTCTTCTGTACCGAGGATCATAGAGTCCCACCACGTGTAGGAACCTTCGCAGTACATACGCAGGTAGTCCGACTGGTAGATTTGCATGAATTCGGCCAATTCCTTTTCGGCGTCGCCGGCGTGAGTGGACGATGGCATTGAAACTCCTATTAAGACAACCGTGGCGAGCGCCAGGACACATTTCAAAGCGGTTTGTTTCATGGAACTTCCGTTGCGTAGCTTGATGAAACGACAAAGACGCGACGCTATGTCGAACCAAAGTGGAGGACACGCGCGCATGACTACGCGGTAAGTTTACCAATTCTAACGCGCGCGCGTCAAGAGGAGAGCGTAGCTTTTGCCGACCCGAGACAGCGAAATTTATAATTTATATAAAATGTGGAAATTTGTTAAAATACAAAAATCGTATCGGATTCTAGCGTCGTCGCTCAACGCGTCCTCTGGCGGTCGAGATCAGGATGAACGTCTATTTTTTCTCATTATGGACTTAATTCCGATTTTTCCTTTAGATTGGTTGTGGAATGAACGAAAATAAGGATTAGAGGCTTTGTCTGATCCTTCGCGCTGACATGGCGCGTCGTCGTTTGGCTAATGGAGGAATTTGCCAAAAATGCGACAAAAGACCGCTTTTTTTAAAGGTAGGTTTTTTGTTTGTCGATAGTTCAGACTGACAGAAAGGAACCAGGTTTCGAGCGGTTCTTACCGACGTCGCTTGAGACCACTGGATGAAGGTCGCGAGATCTTCCATGTCGCGCAGGCTACTAGGAGGACATAGGAGCTTGTGCGTCTTTTAAAGAATTGGCTCGGTCAAACGACTGTGTTCGTTCGGTTAAGATGTAAGGATACATAACATGAAAAAAGCAATGAAGACGTTCTCAGCGTGTTTGTTGGTTTGTATGCTTGCGGGAGGTTGCGTTAGCATTCCTGATCGTGAGACAGTTTCGCCGCGGTACTTTAGAAATAAGAGCCAAGCGGGACCTCGTAGCGAGATGGAGCAAATCAACTTCGTTAAGCTACGCATGGACAAGCCGGCAGAGGAGCTGCTAGGTCCGAACGACGTCTTGGGTATTTATATTGCCGGTATTACCGGTAATCAAGAAGACGCGCCTCCGATTCACAATATTGGTTCTCAAACGGAACGCCCTGCATCGGGTTATCCGTATATGGTACGCGCAGACGGCACGCTGTCGTTGCCAATGTTGCCGGAACCGATTTACGTCGAAGGCATGACGCTCATTCAGGCGGAAGAAGCGATCCGCGCCGCTTACACCTTAAAGCGCGAAATCGTACGTACCGACGCTAATATTTCGGTCTCGCTCATTAAACCGCGTACTTATCACGTAACGGTCATCCGCGAAGACGTCACCAGCGACGATATGCGTTCTTCCAGTCACGCTTATGGCACGAGCAAAGGCGAGTCATACATGGGCGGCATCGCTCGTGGCACCGCGACCTCGCTGGAACTGCCGGCCTATCGTAACGACGTTTTGGAAGCGTTGAGCCAAACCGGCGGTCTGCCTGGTCTGAATGCGAAGAACGAAGTCGTTATTCTGCGTAAAGCGTACAGCGACGAGTTCAGCGATCAAGACTACATGGATTCGCTTGATACCGGTTACGCGCAAAGCCAAGTAGCGCGCCGTTACAACGAGACGGGTGAAATCAATAACCTCAATTCTGAATTGGGCGTTTTGCGTATTCCGCTTCGCATCGGTCCGAATGACAAACCGCCGCAATTGACGTCCGAAGACGTGACCCTCTATGACGGCGACGTGGTTTATATCCAGTCTCGTGAAGCCGAAGTCTTCTACACGGGCGGTCTGATCAAGGGCGGCGTTTACCCGATTCCTCGTGACTACGACCTCGACGTTATGGGCGCGATTGCCACCGCTGGCGGTACCGTCGGCGCCGCCGCTGGCTCCAACCAGGGCAACCAAGTTGGTAAAGTCGGCAGTATCTTACCGGCAAGCCGCGTGCTGGTGTTGCGCGAAGTGGACGGTCGTCAGTATGCGATTCAGATTCGTCAACGCGAAATGCTACGCGACCCCACGCAACGAATCTTGGTTGAACCTAACGACGTCATCTTGGTCGAATACACCAACTTCGAACTGTGGTTCAACATGGTCTACAATATGCTGAACTTCAATCTCCGAGTTAGCGACTTTAAATAATGGCGCCATAGACACACGGCGAATATCGATCTACGACGGGATTTCCACCGTGACGCTCTTTGAGTCGGTAGGTTGAGAGCAAGGAACGTCGCGAACCTAGTCGCGAGACAATTCTTGAAGAGGCGTGATCTCTGAAATATGAGATCACGCCTTTTTTCGTTTATAAATACAGTCTGACGTCTCGTCAGGAACTCGTCCGCTTGAACGCGGTCTTACAGCAGAACGTTCCAAGACGTCGCCGAGCGTGATAGTCCCAACGTCTCAGCGTTGCGTTATCTCTCGCTACGACGGCGTTCATCACGACAGATGGTCATGAAAAAGTCGCTCATGAATTTGTCCACGTAGAAGCCGACGCAATTATTCTTCACGATTGGCAAGAGAATATTTTTTATATGATAAAATCAGCGTAGGGCGTTGACTAAATTAGAACAGCCGCTACAATGGAACAAACTCTCCTTGTTGTTGGAGCGTTGTTTTTTCATGCGCAGATTCGGCTATGCGCGTGATCTTGTGTTTTGCCGGGTTTTTGTTGCTTGGCGTGCTGGCGCGTCGTGCAACGCTAGTGATTTCTCGTCGCCCAAACGTTGTATGGAGCCGTTAATTGGGTTCGTAACAATGTGCCGAACGACGACGAATTAAGGTTTGGATACAATGGCCAACAATCCTATTTCCGTTAAAGATTTGATCGAAGCTGGCGTCCACTTTGGTCACCGTGCGAGTCTTTGGAACCCCAAGATGCGTCCGTATGTATACGGTCGTCGTAAGCTGATCCACATCATCGACGTTCGTGAAACGGTTCGTGGCGTTCTTCGCGCTCGTAAGTTCCTCAAGCAAGTCGCCGCTGAGGGGCACCTCGTCCTGTTCGTTGGCACCAAGCGTCAGGCTTCCGAAACGGTCAAGTTGCAAGCGCAACGTTGTGGCATGCCTTACATCTCCGAACGTTGGCTCGGCGGTACGCTCACGAACTTCGAAACGATTCGTAGCCGTATGCGTCGTCTGGAAGAACTCGATCGCATTATGACCGGTGAAGAGCTCTCGACCTACTCCAAGAAGATGCAAGCTTCTCTGGCGCGCGAATATCGCAAAATGAAGCGTAATCTGGACGGTCTGCGCGATATGAACCGTTACCCGGTTGCCATGGTGGTCGTCGACCCTCGCAAAGAAAAGAACGCTGTGCGTGAAGCGCATAAACTCGGCGTCATCTCCATTGCTTTGATCGACACCGACTCCGACCCTGACGAAGTCGATCTCCCGATTCCCGGTAACGACGACTCCATCCGTTCCATCGAACTGATCCTTTCGTACCTCGCTGACGCTATTATCGACGGCGCGAAGAACCTCGAAGCGAAAAATTACGACAGCGCCAAATACGCTGAAGAAGCCGCCGCTGACGCCGCCGCTGACGAAAAAGCCGCCGCTGACGCTGAATAATTGCGCAATGTACGTGTGGTCGATGCAATTCGCTATCTGTCTTGCGTCGACCTGGATTAGTTCTCGAATGCTTATCGAATCTTCGATTCAAAACTAAGGATATTCACTATGGCTGAAATTACCGCCGCTATGGTCAAATCGTTGCGTGACAAGACGCAACTCCCCATGATGGAATGCAAAAAAGCCTTGCAACAAGCCGAAGGCGATGAAGAAAAGGCTATCGAAATTCTGCGTAAGAACGGCTTGGCGAAAATGAGCAGTCGTTCCGATCGTGAAACCGCTGAAGGTCGTATCGCGATCTACGTTGGTCCCAACGCGACCGCGATGATCGAACTGCAATGCGAGTCCGCCCCGGTTGCGAATACCGCGGAATTTGTCGAACTCGCCAATGCTCTTGCGAAGCAACTCGCCGAAGGACCGGGCGCTACGACTTCCGAAGAACTCCTCGCGCAAGGCGATCTGAGCCGTCAGTACAACGACCTCATGAACAAGATTCGTGAAGTCTTCAAGATTCCGCGTATTCTCCGTGTCGAAGGCGTTGTCGGCGCCTACGTTCATCATGACGCGAAGATCGGTGCGATCGTCGAAGTTGAAGGCGATAACACAGACGTCGCCAATAAGCTGAGTATGCAGGTCGCCGCGATGTCGCCACGCGCTGTAAGCGTTGACGACCTTTCCCCAGAAATCGTTGCGAAAGAACGCGAAATC
Organism: Planctomycetia bacterium; assembly: GCA_030537455.1. Lineage (GTDB taxonomy): Bacteria > Planctomycetota > Planctomycetia > Pirellulales > Thermoguttaceae > RUG369. The sequence goes on from JAUNMR010000026.1 coordinate 33,499, forward strand.
GCCGAAGCGCAGACTCTGGAACAGAATCCCAACAAACCCGAATCGATTCGCGCGCGTATCGTCGAAGGGCGTATTAAGAGCGTCCTTAAGGATATCTGCTTGCTCGATCAAGCCTTCATTGAAGACTCCAACACCACCTGTGGCGAAGTCGCCAAGAAAGCCGGTCTGGTCGTTAAGAAGTTCCATCGCTGGGGCGTTGGTCGCTAGTTAGACCGTTACCGCCGATTCAAGGCGTTTGTTACTGTATAAATCGGAAGAGAGTCGAAGAGCGTTGCTTTTTGACTCTCTTCTGTGTCTATTCAAGTATGATAGATTGATTGGAGCGGTAATTCATAGTACATTCATATTCCACGGGGAAACGATTGAAGGGATTTAACATGGACGCATTGCGAGAGTTAGGCACGGAATTTTCGCGCTCCTCTGAGTTTGAGCAGATCTTAACGACGCTTCGTCGTAATGATAGTGTGAGTTGGAATGGTTGTGTTGGGAGCGCTTATGCGCTCTTGGCGTCACAGCTGATAGAACATGAAAACCGACCGCTACTTGTGGTTATTTCTAATGTCGGTCAGGTTGACAACGTCGTCTATGATATTGCGTCGTTCACGAACGCTACGATTTTGCCTTACCCGCTCTTGTCATTTGAATCTGCGGCGGAATCTTCACGAGCCATTCTATCTGAAGACGTCGACTATGGCTCGCGTCTGAAAGTCTTTAAAGCGCTCGACAATTATTCTTATGAGAAGCAACGATATCCTAACGGTAAGGTCGCCGCCCCCGTGGTGGTCGCGTCATTGGCGGCGCTCCTACAGCCGACGCCGTCGCGCAATAAACTCGCCGATAACTCCATACGCCTGGAAGTCGGTATGACCTACGACCGTTTGGAACTGATACAATGGCTCCTGGAAGGACGCTTTGCACGTACGCATGCCGTAGAACTCTCGGGCGAATTCTCCGAAAGAGGCTACTTGCTCGACGTCTTTGCCGTCGACATGGATCAACCCGTAAGAATTGAATTCTTTGGAGATCAAATCGAAACGATTCGACGATTTGACGTCCTAGATCAACGATCCGTTGAGAATCTCACCCAAGTAGAAATTACGCGCCCCATTATAGATCAAAACGGCGCGCAAGACGCTCAGGAGAAATTCACCGACCGTCTGCCCAAAGACGCGATTGTACTGTTCCTCGATTTTGACGTCGTACTAAAAGAGACGCTCGACCAGATTTCTCTTCGCTCTAAGGAATATCGGGAAGCTTCGCCCGACTTTCCTGTCGACGATATTGTTAATAGTCTTCTAAAGCGCGGCGTCGTATGCGCTTCTAGCTTGGTTACTTCTAAGTTTGTCGCCGATACGCAGCTGTCCTGTGATTTCACAAGCGCCGAACGCTTTTGCGGCGATTACAATCAGGTTGTCGAGGCGTTCAATAGCTCCGAGGACTCTGAGCGCATAGTCGTGGTCTGTTCTAGCGAAACGGAAGCGTTGCGACTGCAAAGTGAGTTTGAATCGACCGCTCCGAGTCGTCAGGGGCGGTTATTCTTTCCGATCGGTTCAATTCACGAGGCGTTTGAATGGCGAGAAGCGAATGTTGTTCTGATCGGTTCCGATCAACTTCTGCGTCGTACGATACGTCGGCGTTCTCGTACGCCACAGACCGAGCGTGTTAATCGAGTGGTCGATTCGTTTTTGGAACTCAAACCCGGCGAGCTAGTTGTGCATGTCGATTATGGCATTGCACGTTATCTCGGGGTAGAGACCAAGGAGAAGATGAATCAGCGCGAAGACTGCTTGAAGCTGGAATTCGCGCAAAGAACCTATGTCTATGTGCCGGCGTCTCAAATTCGCAAAATCCAACGCTATTTCGGCTCCGATCCAAGAAACGTTAAGCTGGCGTCGATTGACGGTAAGTCCTGGAATAAAAAGAAGTTAATTGCTCAAAAGGAGATTCTCGAATACGCGCGCGATTTGATTGAGACTCAGGCGCAACGTCAAACGCTTTCAGGCGTTGAATTTCCCCCTGACGGCGAATTTCAACACATGTTAGAGTCATTCTTTCCATATCGGGAAACCGACGATCAGCTCGTTGCAATTGCACAGGTCAAAGCGGATATGGAGTCTCCTCGACCAATGGATCGTCTGCTTTGTGGCGACGTCGGCTTTGGCAAGACCGAAGTCGCGATACGCGCGGCCTTTAAAGCGATCGAGGCAGGCTATCAAGTAGCGGTTTTGGCGCCGACGACCGTTTTGGCGGAACAGCATTACCACACTTTTTCAGAGCGTATGCGTACGCTAGGCATTAAACTAGCCGCTTTATCGCGCTATTGTTCCGCGAAGGAGAAGGCCAGAATCCTTGACGACCTTAAGGAGGGTCGTGTCGATATTGTCATTGGCACGCATAGTATCGTACAAAAGAGCGTCGTCTTTAAAAAACTAGGGCTACTTGTCATTGACGAGGAGCAGAAATTTGGCGTGGGCGATAAGGAGAGACTTAAGAGCCTTTATAAGATGGTCGACGTCTTGACGATGAGCGCCACGCCTATTCCGCGAACCTTGCATCTTTCGCTCATGGGCGTACGTGATATTTCAACGTTAACGACGCCACCGGTCGATCGTTTACCGGTTCAAACCAAAGTCATATCCTTTGATCGCTCTCACCCGGACGTTGTGCGCAATGCGATTTTGCGTGAGATTAACCGCGGCGGGCAGGTCTATTATCTCTATAATCGTGTGGCGACGATCGAAAGGGAGACGAGTTATTTGAGACAAATTGTGCCTGAAGCGTCGATTCAATTTGCACACGCGCAAATGCCTGACGAGGCGCTACAGAATGTCATGCGTAATTTTATCCTCAAGAAGTTCAACGTTCTTGTGAGCACGACCATTGTCGAGAACGGTTTGGATATTCCCAACGCCAATACGATATTCATCTGCAACGCTGATCAACTGGGGTTGGCGGAATTGCACCAGTTGCGTGGACGTGTTGGTCGTGAAAAGCGACAAGCCTATTGTTACCTGCTTGTCGACGCAGGTAGACCCATAACCTTGCGTGCACAAAAACGTTTGCAAGCCATAAAGGAGTATGATAAACTCGGATCCGGCTATCAGATTGCCATGAAGGATCTGGAGATTCGTGGCGCTGGTAATATTGTCGGTCGTAAGCAGAGCGGTCACATTGCGGAAATCGGATACGAAATGTATTGCGATTTCCTTGAAGCCGCCGTACGTATGCTCAAACGTCAACCTCAGAAAATGATCATGGACGTCGACGTCGATCTTCCGATCAACGTTATTCTTCCGGACTCCTACATCGCAGATTCCTCTGCCAAGATTAATTTTTATCGTCGATTTGACCGTGTGCGCACACAGGAGGAAATCCTTGACGTTCAAGCGGAAATGGTCGACCGTTTTGGCAAATTGCCGGTTGAGGCGCGACGGTTAGTCGAACTGTCCAAGATCCGTGTCTTGGCGTTCAATTTGCGCATTAGGACAGTGAGTCTGATACGCATGGATATGGAACGTCCCATTTTGGAATTGACCTTTCGTGCTCCCGACCTCATGTTTCGTATGCACGATAGTCTTAAGAGTCGTGGCGTCATAATGAATTTTGCCGATTCCCAAAAAGGACTTTTAAAAGGTTATGTGCATATTCCACGTGATTTATTCGAACGCGACGGTAAGGCGCGACCCGACAGTCTGCTCAAATACGTTTCAGAGTTACTCGACGTGAATATACTTGAGGAAGAGAACGAACTTGAGAAGCAATATGGCGATCGCGAAGAGCGTCTTCATCGCCAGCGTGAACAGACAAAGTCAATGTCGAACGCTTCCCAGAGCAAAGCTCCGGTGAATCAGACTCCGCTGTTAAATCGGGTTCGCGCGTTGCGTCAGGACAAGAGAAAAGAAGAATAACAAAGAAGATCGGTTCTTTCTTTGTGAACGCCTTGCATGATACGAAGGAGAATAATATGGATTTGACAGTTTTGAACTGCATGAAGACGCGACGCAGTATTCGCGGCTATCGTACGGAGCAGATTCCCGACGACGTTTTAAATTTAATCATTGAGGCGGGCGTTTACGCCGCATCTGGTCGTGGATTGCAATCGGCTAAGCTTATCGTCGTTCAGGATCCGGAAACGCGCGCGCTTTTGTCGCAACTGAATGCGGAATACCTCAAAGCGGATTTCGATCCATTCTTTGGCGCGCCGACGATCGTTGCGGTCGTCGCAGACAAGAATAGTTCCACCTATATCGAGGACGGCGCGCTTGCTATCGGCAACATGATGGTCGCGGCTCATTCCTTCGGCGTTGGGTCATGCTGGGTTCACCGCGCGCGCGAAGTCTTTTCAGATCCACGTGGTCGCGCGTTACTTCAGAAATGGGGCGTTTCCGATGATTACGTCGGTATCGGTCACTGCGCGCTCGGATATGCCGCGACAGAACCGAAACAGGCCGCGCCGCGAAAACCCGAAAATGTCCTGTGGGTTCGATAAATCCATAATCGACGCTGGTTAAATAAAACAAAAACGCTCGTACGTTATGGCGAAACCAACCGTACGAGCGTTTTCTTATGGAACGTTGTGCGCAAGGGCGCGCGCATACTACTTGGAGTCCTTAATCACGAAGCGCGCGTCCAGTCGTGCGACTTCGCGTGCAAGACCGGCAAGTTCAACGCTACGCAACACTTCGTTGAAATCTTTATAGGCCTTAGGCGCCTCGTCCAATGGATACTGGCGTGCGTTGATTAAAATGTCGGCCTGTTCGAATTCACGATCGACGTCACGTTGTACCAGCGTGCGCAACGTCTCTTGACGACTCATTGCGCGACCTGCGCCGTGATTGACGCTGTAGAAGCTTTCTTTTGCATTTTCACAGGCGACCATGACCGAAGAACCCTGGAGCGGATTGCCTGGAAGGAGGATCGGATGACCCGTGTGTGCAAAAGGCGTCGACTTGAGCGCGAAATGACCTGCCGGGAACGCACGAGTCGAACCTTTACGGTGCACCCAGACTGGACGATTGTCGATGTACTCACGGCGCGCAATATTGTGGCTGATGTGGTAGACCAAGCGACCGGTCGTACCGGGAATGACCTCTTGGAATGCCTTTAAAATCAGCGAGTTAATCACCATATGGTTGACAACCGCGTAATTTGCGCACATGTTCATATCGTCGATATAGTCATTGGCCTCTTGCGTGCCCAGTGGCGCATAGACCAGTTCCGGGATACCGCCCGGGAAAGGAATGTGCCAAAGTTCAAACTTCTCGCGTAATTTCTTAAATTGCGCCGTTGCCACGGAATGACCAAAACCACGCGAACCACAGTGGGAAAGAAACGCAACTTTACCGTCGAGCAGACCGAAGACCTCCGCGGTCGTCTGACCATCGATTTTCGTCGTGCGGTTCTTCTGTGAATCTGCCAGACGAACGACTTCACATTCCGCAAAGTGATTACCGCCGCCGTAACTTCCTAATTGGAAAAGCTTAGATCCATAGTTGCGAATAATATCCGACTCTGGCGCCTTAATCTTCTCCAGGCGTTCCAGCAAGGATTCAGGCGTGCCGTTGTGACCGGTAAAACTTGCTTGTTCGCAACGTTGCGTCCATTCGACTGGAAAGTCTAGACTTTCGGCGACTTCCGGCGTAGCGCCCAGGACAATCGCGTCTTCAATCTGCTGGATCAGATAATTAGGACGCTTATGCGCGGCTCTCTCGCGCCCGAAGGTAGGAATTCTCTCTTCAATTGCTCGAATAATCGCGCGTCGTACCGGTTTCTCGGCTATCGCCTCCTCGGGCAAGTCCGTTTGCAAGAGACTCATGGAACAGTTAATGTCGACGCCTACAGGACTGGGGTAAATACAGGAATCAGACGTCATAACACATCCGATCGGAAACCCGTAACCTTCGTGCGCGTCGGGCGTTAGAACCACGTCTTCAACGCCAGGAGCCGTTGCGGCCACGTAGGCCTGATCAAGGGTCACGTCGCTAATCGTTTCGCGAATAGCGTCATCGCCAAACAGACGAATAGGCTTTTTGCCGTCAATAAGAATTTTACCGGTCGCTTCGCCAGTGGAGACATAGGTATACTTTGACATGGTTTTTTCCCATATATAAATCATCTCTTAACAACGCGCGAAGCCAATTCCCCTTCAAAAGACTTCGCACGTTGTTGTAGAAAGTTAAAACGCTAACATTCAACTGTTAGCAAAGGTTAATACATTACTAGTAGTTCGATCAGTATTCAAGCGTAATATTCTCAGCGCCAGTGGATCTAAACTTAATATAGAATGTTTTGGTTTCGTCGCTCCATCGCGTCGTGAGGGGATCCGCGCCGTTGACCTGAACGTTCTTGGGTTGACGTTCAAGTTTCAGGAGCATGACGGCGTCAATTTCCGAGGTACAGGTCGTAACGATTTGAATCGATCCGTTTTCCTGAGGAGTGAGCGATTCAATGCGCGCGCTTGACGCCAAGACGCAAGGCGCGGGGGCGGTGACTTGATCTAGGTCGAGCAACCACGCGCGTTGTGCCGGTTCGAGCGTGACGTCTCTTGTCAATTCGAGATTGGCGTCGAAGAGGTTCACAAAGGAGCCGTGAAGTTTGAGCGGTTCCTCGGAAATCGATTCGTTCAGAACCGACGCCAAGAGGTACGGACCGCGTTTCTTCAGGAAGTAATTATGCTGGCTATACTTTCCATTGGCGTCGGCGAAGGCTTCTGCGACAATTTTGCACAGTTCCTCGCCGTTTTCTTGCGCACGATTGAAATACGCGGGGCGTTTGCGCACAACGTAAACTTTACCGGAGCCGAAGTCGTATTTTCCAGCCTCTTGACCGGGTTGCAGCCCCACGCAAGTCATAAGATGATCGCCAGGCGATTTGAACGAGGGGGCGGAGCTATTCCACCAGTCCTTTGCGTCATTATAGGGGTCGACTTGGGAATCGACGAAAATGAGCGAACCGCCGTGCGCGACCCAGTCGGCGATGACAGCGTGAATGCCAGCGGAGGACGGCTTCTGGTAGTCGTAACTGAGGATCAGAACCTTGTACGGGTCGAGGTAACCTGGGAATTTCAAGGTCAGATCCAGTACCGGCGCCTCCACGGGCACGCCGCGCTTAATCAGGGGCATGGTCAGACCGAAAAAGTCGCCGAGCGATTTAATCTCTTCCTTCGTGGGGCGAAGGGGATCGTTTGATTCCGGCACGGCGCTATCGCGCACGGTCGGCTCAGAGCGTTGGAACATCGCGGAGTCGGAGATGAGCGCGCCGATCTCCTCGGTAGGAGCCGGTAGCGCTTCGCCGGTAGCGTATCCGGCGTCAACGGCGTCGAGCCATTGAGCGTCGAGGCCTTCCATATCGCGCAGTTGATTGAAGATCAACGTTAGTATCGAAGCGTAATCGGCGGGAATGGGTTTTGCTTCCTCAGGCTTCCCGGCGGGGTAAAGTCCTAGCATGATTCGCCAGGGCCAGGGCGCGACTTCATAGTGGCTCGACGCGGAGCGCATGAGCGAGGCGACCAGAGTACATAGGTAATTCGTACGATAGTCGTCCCAGTCGTAATTCGGATTGTCTTCGACCGGATCGTTCAAGTAATAAATACGTTGACCGGTTCCGCGCGCCATCTCTTGCATGACGCCATATTCCATGAGCGCCGATTCAAAGGTACGCTCTTTCTCGACGCCATTGTAGATGTTCTTAAAGCGCGAGGTGCCGGTCCAGATCTGTGCGATCAGACCGTCGACGCCCGGCAGGTCAAGCAAGGTTGCCTCGGGACTGACCATTTGGATCTGAGCATAACTCACAAGGCTGTGAGTGGCAACGTAGACCTTCACAGGTCGATTGTACTTCTTGAGCGAATATTCCTTCAAACCGGAGGCAACGCGATCGATCGCGCGACGATAGAGGTATTGCTTGAGTTTGGAGGCGCGGTATTGCGCGTCGCAGGTGGAGTCCGGGCGAATCCAATCTTCTTTATAGAAGATCTTCCATTCTCGCTGGAACGACTCACCGAAACCGGCAAAAGCCCAGAGTTCAGGTTCTTCCAGGTAGAACTCGTCCACGCCAGCGTCGACGAGCTTACGGAGTTGACCGTCGAGGTAATCGGTAAAGGCAACGCTCGGAACGAGGTAGGGCGTGGAGGGATCGTGCATAACGCGCGTGCCGTCGGCACGAACCTGTGCGTCGTCCCAGTGGTCAATACCGTCGATATTGCCGTTGAGGAATTCGCCGTAACCGCCCCAGGCAATTCCTGTCATAATGGCGACTTTTGATCCGCTTTTTTCACGCCATTCGGGCAGGGAATTCACGACCGCGTCTCCGACGCCATAGACCATGACCACGTCGGTCTTTAGGTCGTAGCGCGGGTCGTAACCGGCCGCTTGCTGATAGGACGTGAGTCCAAGCGAACGGTCGGTGATCAAATTGGGCGCGGGTCGAGACGGCGTCGCGTCGGTATTTTGCGCTTGTGTGCAGGACAAAAGAGTTAAGCCAGCCCAAGTTACCAGCGTCGCAATGATTAATCTACGCAAGACTTTTTTCCGATAATGAAGCATTGTCACTCCAATGATTATCTTAAGGGTAAAATGAACAATCTTCCCAACCCATGACTTATTCTATCTGATATTACACTGGCGCAAGTAACTTTTTTAGTTTAAATAAAAAATAAAAAAAGTTACTTGACAGACGGTGAATATCGTGTAAAATCAATCGCGTTGTTTGACTCAACGTAATCGATTGGTTGAGTTGGACTTCTCCTTCGGGGAGTTAGCTCAGTTGGGAGAGCGCGACGTTCGCAATGTCGAGGTCGAGGGTTCGACTCCCTTACTCTCCACTTTAAGGCGGTCTGTTGATCGCCTTTTTTTGTTTCTTGAACGCTTTCTTTTTATAGCAATAGACTCAATCCCCACGCAACGGCGTAATTTATCGTTTGCGCGATTTTGACCTAACGACGGCAATTGAGTCGCTTTTAGCGTAAGTAAAAAAGAGCGCACGCGCGAGGTGAGTGACGCGAACGCTCTATCTTGGTATTTGCCAGTTAGTCAATGACGAACGCTATTCAGCGACCGGACCAACGATCTCGAGATAGGAGTCCAAGACGTGAGTGGAACCGGAGGCGACCAGAGCGAGGACGCCTTCCATATTGGCAAGTTCTTTGGTGATAAAGTATTCAGCGATTTTCTTTTTACGATCGCACTTCGTCGCATGTCCGAGGAAGTAGTGACCGATGAGGATCGCGATGGCGACGTCGAGCAATTTACGCGCGCGCAACTCAACATACGACGCGCCTTTAGCTTTGGTTTGTGCAATAGCGTCTTCAAGTTTAGCGTGAGCGGAGACGAGCTTGTCTTTCAAGGAGTTCAAGAGTTCGTCCTGATATTCCTTGCCTTCAAATTCGGCGACGTAGTTTTGGAAGACGCCGGAGGTCAAGCCACGGATTGCGGCGACAACTTGCAGTTGCGAGGTGCCTTCATAGATCGTGGTAATACGCGCGTCACGATAGTAACGTTCCGCAGCGTAGTCCTTCATATATCCGCTACCGCCCATAACCTGAATCGTATCGGTGGCGACGCTAATACTCATTTCACTGCAGTAGTACTTGCTCATAGGCGTGAGCATGGCGTTAAGCTTTTTGCAGTAACGAGATTGCTGTTTGAACGCTTTCTTTTCTTCGTCGGTGAGCGCGTCGGCGTTACGTTCCAGCAGACGATTGGCGTTATTTTCATAATCGCAAACGCGCGCGGTTTCATAGGCGAGCGCACGCGCCGCTTCGATACGCACACGCATATCGGCGACCATTTCCGCGACCGCGGGCAACTGCTCAATCGGCGAGCCGAACTGTTCGCGAGAGTTTGCATATTGACGCGCCAGACGTTGCGCCGCTTCTGCCACACCGAGCGATTGCGCGGCAATGCCCAAACGCGCGCCGTTCATGAGCGACATAACGTAGGTAATCAGACCGCGTTGACGTTCGCCGATCAGACGGCAGGGCGTGTCTTTAAAGACCAATTCGCAAGTGGGGGAGCCGTGGATACCGAGTTTCGATTCCAGGTGGCGAACCTTAACGGTCGGACCGCGGTCACAAACGAAGAGGCTCAGACCGCGACCGTCGGAAATCTGATGTTCCGAGCGCGCCAGAACCAGGAGTACTTCGCCACAACCATTGGTGATAAAGCGCTTAACGCCATTGAGGCGCCAATTGCCATTCTCGTCCTGATCAGCGCGCAGACGCACCGCTTGAAGGTCGGAACCCGCGTCGGGCTCGGTGAGCACCATAGCGCCGGAAACCTCTCCGGTAGCGAATTTCGGGAGGTATTCGTCTTTAATTTCTTCTGAGGCGAAGGCGTAGATCGTTTCGGCGATACCTTGAAGACCGAACATATTCATAAAAGAGCAATCGCCGCGCGCAACGATTTCCGTCGCCATGGTATACACGAGCGTCGGACAGTTGATACCCCCGTATTTACGAGGAAGCGTAAAGCCTTGAAGATCAGCGCGCGCCATGAGGTCGAGGTTCTTTTGAACCAAAGGATGCAACGTGACCGTTTGATCTTCGTTGAGCGTATTGCCCTCGCGGTCGACCGTTTCAGCATTTTTGGCAAGTTCATCACCGGAAATTTGACCGACGATCGTGAGAACCTGTTTGTAATTGTCGATTACGTCCGCGATACTGCGCGGAAGATAATCGGCGTCGCCATTGGGAGTTTCACGCTCTTGGAGCGTGGCAATTTCCTCTAGGTTGAAGTAGTCAAACAGGAATTGAATATCTTTATTGTCAGTGTAAAAGTTGGCCATATAATCCTCTAAAAAGTCGATTGTACACGCATTGTGCGCGATGCAAGGACGCTTGCGTGATTATAACACACCTGAGGCTTTTATAATAGAGCAATTTAAGGCGCTAAGCGGTTTTTCCACGCTTTATTGCAAAGAAATCACGGATTTGTGAGATTCTTGGCGCCATCACAAGAGTACTGTTCATGTAAAAAAAGACGCGGCGCCAGTGACAGAACCGGAACCGCGTCGTGTCGTGCTAATCGTTTGTGGTCGCTCCTCGAACGTCCCAGGGCGTCGAATTTTTATTCTTCGCTTTTATCGCTCACAGAAGCTTTAATATCGGCGGATTTAACCGTATCGTTGACTTCAGTGTCAATACCGTTAACGCCCTTCTTAAATTCCGTGACGCTACGACCGAGCGAACGCATGACGGAAGGAAGACGGTTGCCGAAAAGCAAGAACGCAATGACCAGGATGATAACAAGTTGAACAGGACTCGGACTCATAATGTATTATCCTCTCAAACCGATATAACCAACGCGCGCGAAGCAGGTGAACTGGAACGTTCGTTGGTCGTTTGTTTCGTATGTTTGTATTCAATGGACTGGCGAGGCAAATGGGAAGAACCCGCGAATTACCGGCGCACTACGCACGAAGCAAGACTCCTGCATAGGCGTTTTCCAGTCGCTCTTTTCTATTTTAAACAAAAGAGCGCCGCGCGTCAACGATTGAAATCTTTTTTTATTGGTCTTTTAGTAATTTCTCCTATACTCGGCTTCTTGCGTATTTCACGGTCAGATTGTGGAAATCGGTCTTGAATTATTTTTACTTTGACATTAGAATTACGCGGTTTTAAACGACTTTTTCGCGTGCATGAGGCAATGGATTTGCTCCGGTGGAGCGATGCGCGCGAATTCACAGTGGAAAATGGCTGAAAAGTGAGTCCAAACGAACATAATAAAACGGCGCGCGTAGGATTTTTAACAGCGCTAGGAGATTGTGCCCAAGGGGTGATCGGCGGTTTCCTTGTGCTTAATCTTGTAGGGCGCCCCACGGAATTTCATTGTACCGCGCCGGTGCGCCCGAATCGTGCTCAGGAGATTCTCTTTGGGAATACACTGGAGTGCTTTGTTTATGGCGAGCAGATCGCTCCAGCGCTTATAGGACGCGTAAAGACCGATTTGGTAGCAATTTTCACAAATTTACCGAGCATGTTGACCGCGTCCCCATTTGCGAATGCGCCGGTGTGTCTGGTCTTTCAACACGCTCGTGGAGAAAAGTCGGCGGAGTCTGATCGCTACGCTGTTTGGGATCGGCACAGCGACAGCGTTAAGAGCGATGGAATTGTGGCTACGGGGGTGGTCGCGGAGACTTCTGCTTGTGAAACGCCCAAGGATTCTTTGGACTGTGCCGAATTGTTTCATGAATCTCTGACGACCATTCCCTTTATGCCGGGGGTGGATTTTTCCCTGTGGCGCGAAGCGTCGATTGGAAAGAACCGTCTGGCGCTTCCGCGCGTTTTCTCGACGGCGGAACGTCATGAGACTTACGATGAGATCCTTACGGCGATCGAGCCGTTCTTTAAGGCGATTGATAGCGTCGAACCATTTGAAAGAATCAAACTTGCAGTGGAAGAGGCGCAAAAGTCATATTGACCTGTGACGCCGAGACTGACTCGGCGCCATTTTTACGTTTTTTTAATACAGACCTGGGGACGCAAAGGGTATGTCAGACGCGACGAGGTTCGGAGATTACGACGATCAGAGTAAGCGAGAGTCTCTGCTCATTAGCGTGCGCTCTTGGAATCGTCATGTGTCGAAGCCGCGTACCCTGAGCGTGCTGTGTCCTAACGCGCTTCTGGACGAACATGGCAAACGTTTGAATATTAAAACACACTCGATGCGTTTGGGCGCGCGCGGCGCTGACGTTCACGCCTTTAATATTCCGATTGAAGGTCGACTCAAGGCAACGACGCATATTGAGAGCTTTTATTTCAGTCCCCACGAGGAACCCGATTTTCTCAAATCTAAGCGCCCCAAAGTTGACGAGGGCGCGTCGCCACAGCCACAGGAGGATTATTTCGAATCGCCAGACGACCCGACGCGTTTGCGCGTGCCGTCCGACGTCGTTAAGATTGAGGATCGTCTGAATTACCTCCTGCAACCTCCAATTGAAACGTGGCTGGGTCGTCGGCAACTTGAGACGCCATTTGAGCCGTTTCCGTATCAAAAGCAAGGCGTAGCCTTTCTTTACGGGGAGCAGTTTGCGATTCTGGCGGACGAAATGGGGCTCGGTAAGACAATGCAGGCGATCACAACGATTCGTTTGCTTTTCCGTAGCGGCGAATGTTCGCGCGTCTTATTGATTTGTCCTAAACCCTTAGTCACCAACTGGAAACGTGAATTTGAACTATGGGCGCCGGAGATTCCCGTTTGTATTATCGAGGGCAAGAGCGAGCGTCGTAAGTGGTTGTGGCGTCAGAAGAATATTCCGCTTCGTATTGCGAATTATGAGCTTCTCGGTCGTGACCGTGAGTTTTACGATCCCCAGGGCGGGGCGGAGGTTCTCTTTGATTTGGTCGTACTGGACGAATCACAACGTATTAAGAACAAATCGAATGTGACGTCGCAGGCCGCACAAGCAATCCCACGGCGTCGTAGCTGGGCTCTCACGGGCACGCCGGTGGAAAACTCTGCTGAAGACCTGGTTGGAATCTTTGAGTTCCTCTCTCCTGGGTATCTTTCCTCCGGTCTGACGACGTCGCATATTCGTCAGTTGGTCGGCGACCACATTCTGCGCCGCACCAAAGACAAAGTGCTCAAAGATCTTCCTCCTAAGCTTATTCGCGACGCGCATATCGAACTAACGCCAGAACAGTACGAGACTTACCGTATTGCTCAGGAGGAGGGCGAGATTCGTCTGAACGAAATGGGCGACTCCGTAACGCTTCAGCATGCGTTTGAACTGATTCTGCGCCTAAAGCAGATCTGTAATTTCGATCCCGCGACGGGGCAGAGCGCTAAGGTCGAACAACTCGTCGCCGATATGGAGGAAATTAGCGCAAGCGGTCGTAAAGCGATTGTCTTCAGTCAATGGGTGCAAACGCTCCGTGAACTGCATGCCAGACTGAAGGATTTTAACCCGTTAGAATATCATGGTCAGACCAACAATAAAGAACGCGACGCCGTGATTGAGGAGTTCAGAAATAACCCCGAAAGACACGTGATTCTCATGAGTTACGGCGCGGGAAGCGTAGGACTGAACTTGCAATTCGCCGAGTACGTCTTTTTATTTGACCGGTGGTGGAATCCGGCGGTGGAGGATCAAGCGATCAATCGTGCGCACCGTATTGGCGCGACCGGTCCGGTCACCGTGACGCGATTCGTTGCGGTCGATACAATTGAAGAGAAGATCGACCGGATCTTAACGGAGAAACGCATGTTGTCTGAGGTGATTCTCTCGGGCGCAAAAGGTCTCAATAGCTCGGTCGGATTGAGTCAGGACGACGTTTTTGGTCTGTTCAATATTCGCGCGCCACGTCGCGGCGGTAAGAAGTCCTAAACGCGCGTAGATTGGCGGCTTGCCCGAGCGTGCTACGTTCGCACGGCGAGCGGTATGGAGATTCCTACGATGAAAATTGTCGACGTTTACATAGTCAAACAGTTCATTAAGTTCTTTGTGCTCTGTTATGTTTCGTTTGCCGTTTTGATCATGGTCTTTGACATAACGCTCAATATCAATAAATTCCTATCGTTGCAGACCGATACTCCGATAGCTCTGGTGATTTTGGGCTATTATGCGCGCTATACGTTTTCCCTTAACGATATGCTATTGCCGGTACTTTTGTGTATCGTGACGTTCTTTACCGGCTTTATCATGGCGCAACACAATGAGATCCGTGCGCTCATGGCGCTTGGCGTGTCCCCCGCGCGAGTTTTAGCGCCGATGTTTTTCTCCGCCGCGCTGATTTCATGCGTCTTTACCTGCGTTCGTGAGTTCTATGTGCCGAATCATCTTTTGGAGGCTACTCAGACCGTCAAGGATCTCGCTGTAAAAGGGGAGCATGTGAACGTCAAGCGCCGGCATGACTTCCGTACGTATCTCTCACTCGACGGCGAAGAGATGAATTACTACGACAAGGTCATCGTACGTCCGAAAGTCATGCTGAATCATAACTTGAATCGTTATGGTAATCAAATCTCTGCCGAACAAGGGACTTACGTTCCCCCGAGCGCAGAACGTCCTGGCGGGTGGCTCCTGTCGCATGTGAATTCCCCGGCGGACATTTTAACGTCTCCATCGGTTAAGGACGAGGCGCTCGACGAAGTTATTATTTACACGCCTGCTGACACGCCAGACCTTAAGGAGGACGAGGTTTTTATTGTCACTGCGATTACGCCCGACCACCTTGTTATCGGGGACAATTGGCGTCGAATTGGTCCCTTAAAAGACCTTTGGCAAGCGGCGTTTGATCCGGCGTTTGCGCGCGATTCCTGTGAACTGGCTATTAACTCCGGCGCACGAATGCTACGACCGTTAGCAGACCTCTTGCCAATGTTCCTTGGCGCGCCCTTTTTGTTCTTTGATCAGAAGCGTAAACTCTTTGTTTCTATAATGTACGGCTTTGTTTTGGCGCTCGTGTGCGTCGGGAGCGTCTTTACATGCAACTTCGTCGGGGAGCAGTTTTCCAACGTTGCGCTTGGCGTTTGGGGCTCTTCAATAATATTTGTCCCCATTGGCGTGTATAACTTCTGTGAACTCACGCGAAAGGAATGATTATTCTATTGAGGCGTAACGAAAAGAAACGCATGTGATTGCGCCAAAGTATCGTGGCGTAGTCGCATGCGTTTTTGTTGTAATGGCGTATGCCGACAGGACGCGCGCGATAGTCTACTGTTAACGAAGCAGAACCAACCGTCGGCGCTTTTGGTCTGGTTGAGAAAATAAAAAGCCGTTTCAACGTTTTGCACATTGAATATCAGTGCGACAACTATTGAAACGGCATAATTTAACTATTGTTTGAACGCCAAGGATTAGAGCGTTTTCGGATCGAGGAATTGCGCGTTGGAGCGACGAATCGTTGAGGAGGTATTCGGCGTCCTATCGGGCGCAACTTGCAGTTGTTCTGGCTCAACGACCGGAATGACCTCGACGTCTGGTTCGGCGTCTTGGCTTTCCCATTGTGCGTCTTGCTGTTCGCTACTGGCGTGTTGCTCCGTTGGTCTGGCGTTCCTTTGAGGTTGAGGCTTGACGGAATCGGAACGATAAGTCGGCAGTCGCGTCGGCTTTGCCTCGGGGCGTGGCGCTTGTTGCGGCGCGACGGTAACTTGTTGCGCACCAGGAGCTTGAGCGCGACGTCGTTGCTGAGCGTTGGTTTGTGCAATGGCGTTTTGCCCTTTCTTTGTCGGCGTGGGCGCTAGCGACGCCGACGGCGGTAACGGGGCAATACGCGTGGAAACGTAGGAACTGGGCGAGATTTGCAACGCCAGCGGGCGCATTGGCAGGCTCTCGACCGGAAGCTCCTGTGGTTCTTCCGCGCTGGTTTGACGAATCTTACTGCGATTAGCGCGCGCGACGTCGAAGTTTCTGTATTCCTCACGTACGCCGAGGCGTTGATCATACTCTTGCGGTCGTCGTTGTGCGAGAATGGCGTCGAGCTCTTGCAGACGCGCCTGACGTGCCTGGCGCGTGCGCGATTGAGCATTTGTATTTTCCGCTGGGGCGTCGATTTCGACGTCGGAGTCGACCACTGGAAGGTTCTGCTGTGGCGCGCGTT
Organism: Planctomycetia bacterium; assembly: GCA_030537455.1. Classification (GTDB taxonomy): domain Bacteria; phylum Planctomycetota; class Planctomycetia; order Pirellulales; family Thermoguttaceae; genus RUG369. The sequence goes on from JAUNMR010000026.1 coordinate 50,036, forward strand.
GTCGCGGGACGCCAACGCCGGTGGCGCGGGTAGATTGCGCGACTCTTTGTCGATTTTGTGGTAAGTTCGGCGTGGGATTCTGAACTTGGTTTGGCGCTTGTGGCGGCGCTTGGTTAGCGTTCGTATCGTCTGACGTCTTCTCGGGGTCTACGGGAAACAGCCCGGAGAAGGCGAATTTGGGCTTGGCGACATTGTGTCGTTTAGCGCCGAAGAAGAGCGCAGACCAGATCTCCGAGGCGCTTAGAGTCGTCGTGTCTTCCTGTACGTCAGCGTACAGACCGGATGCTTCCGCGGGCGCCATGGTCATAGCGTCGGCGTCGTACACATAGTAACCGTAGGGATACTGCGCAACGACCGGAGCGTTCTGACGCGCGACGGGGTAGTCGGCGTAGTTATTTTGTGCAAAGAGATTGTCTACGTGACTTAGCGCGAGTGCGGCGCAAACGGCACAGGTCAGCGCTCGCGCCTTGACGAGAAAGTCGACGGATAGGCGTAAGTTGAGGAAAGAAGGCGTTGAACTCATTTCACACCTCTGGAGATAGTAACGGCGTTCATGATATGTCATGTCCCTACGACGCACAGGAACGCCACGTCTAAGTCTAATGTTAGCGACGGTTGCCGAACGTTATGATCTATAAAGGATTATCGCGTACGGTAGAAACCGGAATCGATGAGACGCGGATCGGACGATTCTCGCTCAACAGCCGGTTGCGCGCTCACAGAACCAACTTGCAGACCGTCGTTGAGACGCGCAAAGGTCCAGAGCGTGATTTCGCCGTCGGTCACCAGTAGGTCGCGATCGTTTGTGCCCGGCAGAGCGTAGACGAGTACTACGCCGCTATTGATTTCTGCGACGTAGACGAACGCACGGGAGAGGTTCGAGACCGCGCCAACGTTGCGCACGTCCGCTTCACCGGTGACCATGAGGAATCTCGGCGACGCGGGCATAGGGATCTGGAGGTTTTGAGTCGCTTCGACCAGGTCGTTCTTTAAGTTTCGCGTATAGGTCTTCTGGAAGACCGGGGCGGTTCGCGAGATCAACGCGGCGGAGAGACGACCACTCTGGGAATCCAAATAGTACATCGCTTCCACGTTGTTACTAAAGGAGCCGGTTGCCAGGACGACGCCGTCCCCTTGACTGGAAGCGGACGCGAAGACGGGTAGAACCTCAGACGCCTTGTGGTACGACTGCTCGCTGGACTCGCGCATACCGATGAGATAGCCGCCGCCAGCCAAGCCTAACGAAAGTAACGCTACGCCAAGACCGAATATAATCGAATGTTTCATGTCCTTACCAGTTCACATTTCGAATCGAAAGATACAAATACCGCTCTTTCACGCGTGAGAAAGCTGCGAGTTACACACGCATGAAGAGCGCCTTCGAGCGGTTTTTGCCTCGTGCACAAAACCAGCCCGGGGGTAGAGTACATATTTTTTGCGTCGACGTCTAGACAGGTTTTGTCCCTACGGCGCGTTCTAGATCACGCCGAATCGACGCGTTATTTTTCACCAAGGGTTACGTCCACACATACGCCTTGTAATTTGACGAGCGCATTGACCAGACGCTCATAGGCGTCGAAATACAGGAGGGACGCTTCCAGGTATTCGACCTGCGCCCTGGTCTTTTCTTCCATATTCAACTCGCCGTGCTCATATGCATTTTGGCACAGTCGCGTGTATCGTTCCATGTCGGGCAGAATTTCACGCTGATAGGACACGACCTCCTCTTGGGCGGCGCGATATTCCGCAAAATATTCTGCGACTAACTCGCGTAGATGTAATTCAACGCTTTCTAATTCACGCTGAGCGGCGAGGTAATCAGCGGTGGCGCTACGAATTTTGCCCTGATTGCGATCGTTGACGCGTAGCGGTACCGCTAGACCGGCGCTGGCGATCGTCTGATTGGAGCTAAAGTCATAGAGCACGCCTCCTTCGACTGTGAATTGACGTTTCGGCGCGCGTTCATAGGCTAGCTCGGCATTGCGCTGTGCAATGACAGCGCGTCGCATTGCTAAAACCGGACTATTAGTTAGTACGTCGTCGAGAAATTCTTCCTCGGTCTGCGGAGCGTCGCGCGTGACTTCAAAAAGATTGTCCGTAATCGCCCCGATGCGATCCGTCGGACGGTTGATGAGCAGTAGGAGCTTCTTTTCAATCGCCTCCTTAGCGTAAACCTGCTGGGTATATTTGATCTTTGCCTGACGCGTTTGGTTTTGAAGCTGAATTAACTTGAGCGCTGATATTTCGCCGGAACCGGAATTTACGGCGGCGCGAGCGCTCTCCTCTACGCTTTGCGTTATCGTATAGATCTCTTGGAGTCGTTCAACGCGGTATTGCGCCAGGAGTAGTTGGTACGCTAGGGCGCGCACGTCGTTGTGGATAGCCAGGAGCGTCGCCTGTTTTTTCCAGTCTAAGACCGAGACGTTCTTGTCGATAGCGAGTAATTGCAGTCGTCTTTTCTCAGCGCTTAGAAACTCTTGACTTATCGCCATGCCCTGTTTTCCGCCGGAGCCGTCGTGACCGATTTCTTCGCCGCGATAATGCAGGGTCGGGTTAGGTCGTATCGCGGCTTGCTGTTTCGTTGCGTTTTCGCTTTCAATGAGACACTCAGCGAGTTTCTTATCGGGGTGATTCAAAATCGCCATCTGCTGTAATTCGGCGATCGAAACGGACAGAATCACGGGCGAGACGTCGCTCTTAGTTTCCGCGAGCGGTACGGCGGGCGCCTCGGCGGTCAGGGGCGTGGCGTTCGCGTCGGAAGTCGCAGGGACGTCTACCGTTAGCGTTGGGAAATCATTGGGAGTGTACGCGAGGCACACGCACGACGTCAAGAGCGATATCGTGAATACAATCGCCTGAGGTCGTGTGAATTTCTTAACTCGAGGCTGTTTCATCTTGATCTTCATGTCGTGGCGGTGGGTTAACGTCGTTTAGTAAAAAGCGTTAGATCGAATTTAGCGTCTTACTCCTTATGCGCAGACGTACGACGATCAGCGCGTTAGCGACCCGTCGACTATAAAACGAGGGGCGACGCTAATCTAATGATATCTTGAAGTAAAGACAATAGCGCTTTTGACTAAACGATAGACAAGCCGGTTGCACAGAATGAAACCACAGGATACAGGAAGCAGGCGTAAAGGCAACGTATAAATGGAGAAACTAGACCGAGGGAGCGCTCTGGAGACTAGTCAGGATCGTTTGGCAAAATATTTTCTCTCCTTGCAGGAATTCGACTCCAATTTTCAGGGCAAAGAGGGGGCGCGAGAGTTTGTTCGCTAGTTTTTTGAGCTTAACAAAGTCCTTCATTGTCGTGAGAAAGTAATCGGCGCGGCATTTTTCCGCCTGGTCGTTTAGATATTCAACGGTCGCGAGGTCGTACGCGAAATGGTCGGGGAAGGGGAGAAAGGCGGCAAGGCGGATCTGTTCTGCTGTGAGCGTTTTTTCAAATCCACGCGGCGCGCCCAGACCACAAAACGCGGCGGCGCACAAGTTAACGTTTTGTTCACGCCATACATGGTAGGGTAACGACTGTGGCGTAGCGACGTTTGGCGTTGACGAGTCTTGAGGGTTGACATACTGAAAGATTTCAACCGGTTGTTGCGCAACGACGATCCAGCCGGCCGTTGGGTTAAAGCGCTTGATTTTGGAGCGTATGGCGTCGCGCGCGGCGTTGTTGACAAGGTCGCCGCGATTGAGCACGATCAGATCGGCGCGTCGAATTCCTTCGAGCGGTTCGCGCAGAAAACCGGAGGGAAAGACCAGATCGCCACCGAACGGGTTAAGGGCGTCAATGACCAGAATATTACAGTTGCGCCTGATACGACGGTGCTGGTAGGCGTCGTCGAGGAGAATGACGTCGACTTGCGGGTGGCTTTGCGTGAGCGCATTGCACACGGCGACGCGATCGGAGCCGAGAAAATAGGGGACTTGAGGGAATTTTAGGGCAAACTCCTGCGCTTCGTCGTTCATGAATTTGTATTCTTTGAACGCGTCTTGCCCGGGGGAAGGTTCGGCGGCGTCGGAGGTTAGCGGCTGGTCATAGAGGTTGGCTTGCCGTTTGGCGTGATACCCCCTGCTCACGACCGCAGGGGAAAGCTTCTGCTTTATAAGATAATCGACGATCCAGGCGACGAGGGGGGATTTCCCAACGCCGCCGAGCGTTAGATTGCCTATGGCGATAACCGGACGTTGCGCCGCGTGGGAGGCAAGTATTTGCCAGTCGTAGAGGCGATTACGCAGGGAAACAACCGCAGCGTACGGCGTCGCGACCGGGAGCGTCAACGTGCGATAGACTTCGGCTAAGACGCCCTTATTGTTTCCATTGAGGATTTCAAGGAGTTGCAGTCTTAGTTCAGGCTTCATGGCGTGGTATGCGTCGCACGTAGCGATTGTGCGCGGTTAGGCGGTTGTAAAATAGGGAGTTTTTAACGCAGGAGCGTGAAACGATTGACACGTTTTTGCGTCATATAAACCGAACGAATTATAAAACTTTTTCGTGGTTTTGCAACGTTAGCGCGCTTGGCTTGTTGTAAAAACGAATCCTTTATGTTAAAATAGAGACAGTTGGGGTCTACCGGGACGCGCGCGGTCGCGTTGTGGACGGTTAGACGTCGCTGAATAGATAGATTCGATCGCTCGTAAGGAGTTTACTTAGTAATGTCGGAATCTTTATTTTTTTCCCACTTGTCTGCGCTTGATTGCGTGCCCTTGTTTGGTATTCCGGCCTGGATGAAAGCGTCTTCTAACGTTGACTTGGTCGCGTTAGGCGTTGTTGTCGCGTTCCTTGTCATTGTTTTCCTTCTTCGCATGATTCTGCCGAAGAGCGGCGCGATCGCGTGGGTCACCGCGAAGGAAACGCTCCTTCAACCGTTGTTCCTGATTCTCAGTCTTGTTGGTATTTTCGGTCTGTTTATTTTCCCCTTCCTGCCGTACCACACCTTGGGCGAAGACGTCAAGATCGTCGTCTCGCAGGGCTTAACGCTGGTGAAACTCGCGTGCGTCTTCTTAGCGATCTGGACGGCCAGCTCCTCGATCTCCGATGAAATCGAAGGCAAGACGGCGCTCATGATTCTTGCGAAGCCGGTTCGTCGTCAGAGCTTTGTCTTTGGCAAGTACCTTGGCGTAATGATCGCCGTGACGACCCTCTTTCTATTGCTGGGTATCTTCTTCCTGAACACTGTCTCCTATAAGCTCGTGTACGACGCGCGCGAATCTGCCAAGGAATTACCGACTGCGGTGGAATGCTTGGCTTACGTTAAGGCGGTTGCGCCGGGTCTGGCGTTGGCGTATTTTGAAACGATTGTTTTGGCGGCGATTGCAATTGCCATCTCCACGCGACTGTCCCTCCTGCCGAACTTGACGATCTGCTTGACGATCTACGTCCTGGGTCACGTTGCCCCGATGATTGTCGCGACGCAAGCGGTTGCCGATAATGCGATTATAAAATTCTTTGCCAACTTAGTTTGCGCGTTCCTACCGATTCTCGACCACTTCAATATGGAGACGGCGATTGCTATGAATCGCTCGATTAGCGTAGGATATATCGCCACCGCGGGCGTCTACTCCTTGCTCTTTGCCTGCGTTGCAATGCTCCTGTCCCTGACACTGTTCGAAGACCGCGACCTCGCGTAAGTTTCATACTTTCGCCCGGTTAGCGTTTTAACGTTTTAATAGCCATGTCTCTGCGTTGGGGGCATGGCTATTTTAGTTTTATAGGCGAATGGGACGAACCTTGAACGACTTGAACGCGGAGTAGGGGGCTTGTGTTTAGCGCGACGACGGATTTCGCGGTGAGGATAATTTGCCTTATGAGAAGATCGGTAATAACCCGCCCGTGTGCATCGCCGAGGACGTGCCGTTTGAGATTCCGGAAAGTTGGGCGTGGGTGAGGCTTGGAAACGTTGGGGACTGGGGTTCTGGTTCAACGCCCAGCAGAACTAATCCCGAATACTTTAGCTCCCGTGATTTTCCTTGGTTAAAAACAGGAGATTTGAATGACGGTTATATTCATAGTGTTCCAGAGTATATAAGCAAACTTGCCTTGGAGAAGACGTCTATGCGTCTAAACCCTGCAGGTTCAGTTTTGATTGCGATGTATGGCGCTACCATTGGAAAACTTGGGATTGCTTGTATTCCGATTACAACAAATCAAGCCTGCTGTGCATGTTTGCCATTTATAGGTATATATAACGAATATTTGTTTTATTTCTTGATGTCTCAAAAGCAAGCTTTCATAAAACGCGGTGAGGGGGGAGCTCAACCTAATATATCGAAAGAAAAAATTGTAAACACTCTTATGCCTGTTCCGCCATTGAACGAACAAATTCGCATTGTTGACATAATTAAAACTCTCGAACCGTTCATAGCAAAATATGACGCCAATGAGCAAGCGCTCTTTGCACTTAATGCAGAATTTCCAGCGTTACTCAAGAAATCGATCCTTCAGCAAGCGGTCATGGGCAAGCTCGTCCCCCAAGACGAAACCGACGAGCCCACTAGCGTACTGCTAGACCGTATTCGCGCTGAGAAGCAGGCGCTTATAAAAGCCGGGAAGCTTAAGAAGGACAAGCACGAAAGCGTGATTTACCGTAGGGATAATTCTCATTATGA